>NZ_AFEJ02000002.1:0-642500 GCF_000238775.2 Acaryochloris sp. CCMEE 5410
GCTTCTTAAAGAGGAGTTTCGACAATCTCATGAACCCACTACGGCCGAGAGATTATTTGGAGCGTCAAACTCGTCTAAGACACCCCTGAAATCTATGAGTTTTATCCAACCAACTCATTCGGGTTTTTAACCAGCTAACCTAAAATATGACTTTAAATCTATATGAACAACTGAGAAAGTAGAAACTAGCAATGAATCGCTTTACTTGAGAATTCTCCCCATTATTCCATTTTAAGGCATGAAAAATCGTCACTGTATTAGAGACCTCTGGAATGATTAGATTCAAATCGATCCTAACCTTGGCAAAATGCCGAAGATTGATCATCGTATATGCCAAGCTTCAAGCATAGTGCAGTTTGCTGATCCGTTCGAATCGCAGCAACAAGCGCTTGAATTTATCCTCCCAGGCAAAGACTCGCTCAATGGTATTGAATCTTCTTGGCTCTCCGGGAATAGCGTGGTAACCGCTAGATATAGTGTTTAGTCACAGCAATGTCTGATACCCATTGAGGTCAAGAGAATCCTTTGGAAGAGTCTTTCATATCGAAATACCGTAGCATCGCCTTTTAAGACCTTGATCGGTTATTAAATCCTTCCACAAGCCACTGGTCCACCCTTCCAGGAATAGTTGGTCATCTCGTCCATCCAATTATTGATAGTAGTCAGAAAACTATCAAATTCCTTGATATCACTTTGATACTTGTTTACACCAGGCTCGGATGGCGCATTAGCGCCGTGCTTGGTGTACCTGCCCTCAATATCTACGTGAATTTCTCTCGGAGGTTGTACGCCTGCTTCAGCAGTGGAGAAAAGCAACAATCGCTCAAGGAGTTGTTGCTCTGACTCTTTCAGATTCTCTGGTCGTTTTCTAAAGGCCACATCGCGCCTTTGATGCTGTCATACTCTTGCTTAGAGAGTTCTCGTCGTAGTCGTTGACCTCACGTTACGAACCGTATCAGCACAATTACGATAGGCTTTGGTCACATGAAACCGGTCAATGACAATTTGGATTGTGGGAGATGTTCACGGACCGCACTAACAAATCCTTGTACATGTCCGTACAGACGCGCTCATGGTTTGGCGTAAATCGATGGGAATTGATTCAAGGAAATTGGCCACTGTCTGCTGTTTACGGTCGGATAGAACTGCCAATATGTCCACTCCATCCGTCGTAGGAATCGTGACCAAAACCACAAATCACGATGGCCTCGTTGGAGAGAAATCTCATCAATTCCAATGACTTTGAGGTCTAAATATTCGTTCCAGTCAACTTGAGCGTCAATCCAACGATCAATGGTTCCACTGACGATATCCTCACTAACGCCTAGTTTTCTAGCAACATCTGAAACCGTTGAATTGATCAGGATTCGCAGAAGCCAATGCTCATATGCTTTTGTATTGGGACTGCGAGGTTCGTGCCATTCTAACTGTTGAGTGGTCGTGGGATGGTCATCGCAATACCTGCATCGATAACGCTTGGGCCGGATTCTAAGTAAACGGGGACTTCAAATAATGGCAGGTGACGAATCCGAAAAGGCTGATCATGACAATGGAGGTCAGTAATCTCACGTCCGCATGATGACAGGTTGTTCCTTGAAGCGTACTCTCAATCTTGATGAGCCAATCCCTCTCTCAGTCTTCGTTAGCTCTAGAACTCGAACATCAGGAAGGTTGAGCGGGATGTGAATTGAGTTATCCATGACGCCATTGCTCTGAAGTACTACCTCAGATCATTCCATAGGGATGGAAAAGGACACACACTAATGTAGGGCTGCTACACGCTAATTCCCAGAGAGCCTCTTTCTTGGAAGATGGATGAATCGAACAGCTTTTTGGACCTGGCTTTGGCGTCTTTCTCCCACGTAGATTTTATTGATATTCGGCACCATACCCCGATTAAAAATGGCCTTGCGATTCTCACGACTATCGTACACGCCATCCAAGCTGACGACAGTCCCAATCAAGTCTATGCCTACTGTTCGGGCCGTACTCATCACTTGCGTCAGTGCCGTTTTGAATAGAGGTGACTCGTTCCGGTTACCTGGGGCACTCACAAATGGAGAGATGATATTGCAGTTGCGATGACCGAAGGTCGGTCTTCGACCATCACAGAAAGCAACCACTTTGTCACCCTTCATGTGCTTGGTCCACTAAATCCAGATTGTCGCCCCTTTTTGGCTGCAGTGGTCGTCCCATCCCATGAATAACGCTGGCATCCAACTTCCTTTTCATTAAGCATTGAGACTGACGCTTTGAAAATGTCTTCAAACACCCATGGGTTTCATAGCGTCGAAAGGCTCGATAAACACTGGAGTGGTGAATTCCGGTCGCCCATTTTTGTCCTTTTCAATGGGTAACTCACTCCACTGACATCCCAAGTGCAGCAACTTCAAATGTAGTTGAAGATGGCATGCAAAGAGAGCTTTGGTTGAGGTCCCGAGTGCCGATGTGCAAATGGGTAAGACAAATGTCTCAAACTGCTCAAGGGTTAAGAATGTTGGAATCCATTTATGGACTTAGTTGAGGCATCTGCACTCCTCACGAACGGTAAACTAAATGACGCCAGTCATTTAGTCTGTAACGATGAAGGCTATGCAGGGAATGGGTGTTAGCTGATCTGAACCATGGAATAAAACCCGAATGAGTTGTAACTATGGTTTCAGGGGCATTTGAAGACGGCGTGAGGAATTACCTCAGTATTTACTGTGGCAATCGGTTTACTGCCTCCTTGTTCCGTCACTTGATAAGTGATGTTTAACAACCGATACGGGTCAGAAGAACTTGTATAATGGCGGTTCGAGTAAGGGTATAGTATTTCCCACCTAATGCTCTCGGGCCAATGGTTGTGGAGGCTCCCCCTAACCCGTGACCGAGTCATTGAGAAAGCCTGCTGCAAACCCATCACTGCTGAGGGTGGCTAGGCACCGAGAGGAGTAGGGCTGGGTCGTCATCTCATATTGCGCCGCTTGATTGACGACGGTTTCTAAATCTTCCTGGATCCAACTGACGGCTTCATCATATTGAGTGGCAACTACCCGAAAGGCCGCTGAAGTCACGATGGCCTGCATGGTCATGGACACAAACACAGCGGCAACAATCATCGCCACCAACACTTCGATTAAGGTAAACCTCTATTAGCCATGGAGGAAGACTTTGAAGAATCTAGCCATGGGAATTAGTAGGGCTATTTATGAACAGTCTTAACCACTGATGTATCATTACAACCTCACCCGTTGCCATTGCAATACACCACCGATCGATAGCGGGCTGGCCAGTCCACATATTGAGAATATCGATTAGACTACTCACATCTTCAGGAACAGCGATACCAGAGGTCGCATTGGGAGTAATGATGGTGTCATAGGGTTCCCTACCTCCCGATGAAGTTGACATCTCGATTGCTAGCAGCATTTTTAGAACTGAGGATATCCTCAACCCAGACAACCCCTCAATATTGGTATTCTGACCGCCTGGACAACCTGGGCCAGAGGTGAGCAATTGAATTTCATCCCGAGCGGACCAATAAAGGCATTTGGATACAGGTTTGGTCATATAACAGAATCGTGTCCTCTCCTCCTCTTAAATTCAGACGTAAGCCTCCGACCCGAGGCGGTTCGCCATCGGTACGAATATAAGGATTTTGGCTGAATCCGTAAGCTAATGCTTTGTTTGGGGCACTATTTTGACAAAATCTAGAACAACTGGGCCATTGGTAGTGTCAATAGTCAACACATCATTACCGGCAAGATCTATTTGCTCAATCTGATATAGCGTTGGCGATGTGGCACTAACGCCATTGAGGGTCTGGCTAGTGGTGATTTCCCGAAGTTAGTGCCCTTGATCCCATCCGGGATGTTAGGTCTCAACAAGCAGGCAAACAATGTGCCGGAAACAGTGTCACCACTAGCTCCGTCGGATACTGCTGAAGAGAATACTGCATTGAGATATTCCGAACGCGTTGAGTCTCCAGGTGCTGAACTGCCTGTCAAGAGGGATCGGGTGAAGATGGGGGATAATAGTAGACATTACCTTTACTCCCAGAATTTGTCTACCTCGAAGGGCTAGCACCCCAACTGCCCCTCCACTACCGGGATTCGGATCATGCAAGACAACCCCTGGAAAACCCTCTAAATCAGGTTTCACCGCAATGGTGATTAAACCCCTGTGGTCTTCCCATCTCGACTTGCTTCAACAAATAGGGTGCCTTTCTGCTCTTGCGGATTAAACGATAGGCCCTGAGGGTGTAGCTTCCCGTTGCACCCATAGCCCTGTTGTAGCAAATTGGGGCTTCCCCATCCTTTGGATTGGTGACAGGGTTGACTACTAGGGTCATAGCCTGTCCACTCATCAATGGCACTGGTTTCCTCATCTCCGTTGTTAAACATGCCATCTGGGCCAAGATAGGTCTTGCCCGTTTTGGGATTAATTGTATCGTAGTTACGATTGAGCAATACGGCATTATTGGGGATAGTTAATTGGGCTAAGGACCGGGCCATTCCTCCTTCAGCAATGGCTAAACTCGCCCCGGCTTCTTTGCGGTTAAAAGCAGAGATGCGATCGCTTTGGGCAATCATCATCGTCGATAATCCCAAAATGACCATTACAAAGCCCAAACCAAGGGCAAGGGGCAACGCAACCCCTGTTCCTGTTGTTTGGACTTCAATCGTCGAGAACGATGGATAACTAAGTAATAGAGCAGTGTGGACAATGTCTTCCTTCCAATGTTGCGCCTGCCAAGAGTGAGCCTCCAAACAGCATCAGTATCAAGATTCCTGTCTTAACGGGTGCATAAAAGCCAAGCTTTATGAGAAAAAGCTATTTGCATAGTATGCCTCTTGCAATATTCGTTTCATGATGTGCTACTTACGTAAAATGTCGCGATCTGACTCGAATTTAAGTCCTCTACCATATCGTTAGTTGAATTATGCAAGAGGTCTAGTGATACTTGGAAAAATCAATGCAAAGTAGGCTTATGGACCACGCAATACAAGACAACACTCTCTTAATCGTGGCTTTATCCGTTTGCCACTGGCGACCGGGAATACACTCAATTCCCGGTCAGTGAAGTATATAAGTCCTTGGATGATTCCGTGATCCTATGGAGAAATCAATTCACTGCTAATCAACGTTAGATACCACGAAGGTACCATCCAGCCTAAAGACCTGTAACCTTCCTTGTTACTTTGTATTCCCAACTCAAATTAGAGGGGCAAAATCATTATGCATCAACGATTCTGGACTTATACAAGCCCTATTCGGGCAGGGGCGAAAACTGTTTCAGTTTATAACGATGGCCTCACGGTCTTCCTGTATGATGCCGCTAATGAATCCAAAATCCAGTCAGCCAATCCACCCGTTTTGACCGAAGGCTGCGCTGAAGACACCCTCAACGAGGATTCTAAAGCCCTCGTTGAAGTCGATCTATCTCTATTAGAACCCAATCCTATTGCTGCGCCCTTTGGACTCAAACTTGGTAAGTCAAAAGGGGATTGCTCAGCAAGCTTTTAATTCTGAGGTTCGCCACATCCTCCCGCCACCCTCGGCACACCCCTCGCGATCCCGTCGTCCTCCCCCGCGCTCTCAGGGGGCTGCTCCAATCGTTGCGTTGCATCGGGCTGATCTTTCCGTGCTCCGCACCGAGAAGGGGCATCATGGGTCTGATTGATACTCTCGTTCCCCCTCGCACCTCTGCCCTCGGGGCCTGCTCCAGCAGTGCGCTCCGCGCGGCTACCAACAACAGCGCCGATAAAGGTACCACACAGCGGCTTTCTTGCAACCCCTCCGGTACTCCTGCTCTCCGCTTCGCTAGGTAATAGTTCTGCGATAGTCTTCGACCGGCCTTCGGCCATCGCATTCAGTAACTGGCTCCGCTGCGTTTAGTCCGTGTCCTCGCAAGCGGTTGGGGGCCGATATCGATGTGCGATCGCACTTTTTCCTTGGGGCACTCCATACCCCCGACCCAACCGGGGTGGCAACGCCGGGCAACATGTGGTTTCCAGAGAAGCGTTGTTGCTGGTTATTCGCCATGCTTCTTCAGTTGTTTCTATTCGTTTTTATAGAACTCATTTGAGATCTTTTGCCTAATACGCGAAACTGCTAGAAGCGTTCTATTTCAATTGTTATGGCCTACTCAAGCAGTCTGACTGATGCCGAATGGGACATCCTCAAACCACTGTTACCAGAATTTCTACCACCCAAGAAAAAGACAAGGCCTCTGATCTGGAGTTACAGAGAGCTGATTGATGGGATGCTTTATCGACTCAAAAATGGCTGCAACTGGGAGGACTTGCCCAAAGACTTTCCTCCCTCCTCAACGGTCTTTTGGCACTACAACGAGTGGCGCAAAGCAGGCTCGATTGAGACATTGATGACGCTGCTGCATGGACAGGTTCGTGAGCAGGTAAAAAAAAGTCCAAATGGACAACGTTGATAATGGCAGACTCGCAAGCGGTGAAGAACACCTGCAATGCGAGGGTGGAGTCGAAAGGGTTCTGTTTCTACAAAGCCACCAATGGAATCAAGCGACATCTAGCTGTTGATACCCTTGGCTTTCCATTCTTTACCCTTTGCACACCCACAAATGTCTCAGACGATATGGGCTTACTGATGATGTTGACCCTCAATATTGAGTACTTCAAAGCCAAGCCGGTCAATATCCCTAAAATCACCTTTTTGTTGGACAACGGCTATCACGTGGACACCTTAACTCAGAAGCTTGAGGCTATCTATCCAGCCATCATGAGAAAGATCCGATTTGAGCTGTCGCCGAAGCCTTCAAAAGCAGACAAAGCGGCTCAAGGGAAAACGGGATTTGTTCCAGTTGCGACCCGGTGGGTCATTGAGCGTTCCAACGCTTGGATGGAGCGCTGTAAAAGCCTGACTAAGAACTTTGAGCGAACGCTTGTGAATGCAAAAGCGCAAATGGATTTGTGCTTCGTCAGGCTTATGCTGAAGAGACTTGCGGCTAGTTCTTGAGATCTCAAATGGGTTCTATAGGGGTTACCATGCTGACTTTGCTTCGTTCTCCCGCGCCCTTCCGTCCAGTTGGTTGCCTTCAGCCATGCCTTCTGGGGCTTGGTCTTGCTGCTTCTTGCGGTTGTCCGGGTCGGGCTGGGCCGAGTTAGCGGGGGTTCCCGTGGCCTCCGTCGATCCGGCGGTGGCCAAGCTCCAGGCCATGGGGAGTCTCGGGTCTCTGTGGTGTCTTCTGGCCCTCAGTTGTGCGTCATTCGGTGCCAGGCTCAGCGGTCGGTGTTGCTGGAGTTGTCCAATGCATTTCCCAGTGCTTGCCGGGTTGCCTAGTTTACTTGGGTTGGGGTCCTGTGGGGCCTCGACCCTTTTTTTATTGGCTGGTATCCATAAAGAAACAAACACCAGAAATGTAGAGTACTTCATTTTGAGGAGAGGATGCATTCAGCCAGCTTATCTCCTCTCAGGCCAATCTTCTTCCAAGCCAACAGCAGCAATATCTTTGAAACCAATGTAGTCTAGAACACGATAGACAACCTACGTTACCGGGAGGTTGGCATCCCTCAGTTACAATCAAGCTAGATTCCAAAGCATGATCTTGGGTCGTGCATCAAAAAAGTGTGGGTTTGTTAAACCTATAGGGAGTTGAGTTATCCTATCTTCTGATGCAATGTCCTCTATGTGGTCATCCAAAGACCCACAAACACGGTAAAACCAGTAAAGGCAGCCAACGTTACCGTTGCCCCCACTGTCACCAAACCTTCAGTGAGACCTTTGATACCCTTTATTATCGCCGTCAGATTTCTTCTCAACTCATTTCGGGTTTTATTCCATGGTTCAGATCAGCTAACACCCATTCCCTGCATAGCCTTTCATCGTTACAGACTAAAATGACTGGCGTCATTTAGTTTACCGTTCGTGAGGAGTGCAGATGCCTCAAACTAAGTCCCATAAATGGATTCCAACATTCTTAACCCTTGAGCAGTTTGAGACATTTGTCTTACCCCATTTGCACATCGGCACTCGGGGACCTCAACCAAAGCTCTCTTTGCATGCCATCTTCAACTACATTTTGAAGTTGCTGCACTTGGGATGTCAGTGGAGTGAGTTACCCATTGAAAAGGACAAAAATGGGCGACCGGAAATTCACCACTCCAGTGTTTATCGAGCCTTTCGACGCTATGAAACCCATGGGTGTTTTGAAGACATTTTCAAAGCGTCAGTCTCAATGCTTAATGAAAAAGGGAAGTTGGATGCCAGCGTTATTCATGGGGATGGGACGACCACTGCAGCCAAAAAAGGGGGCGACAATCTGGGATTTAGTGGACACAAGCACATGAAGGGTGACAAAGTGGTTGCTTTCTGTGATGGTCGAAGACCGACCTTCGGTCATCGCAACTGCAATATCATCTCTCCATTTGTGAGTGCCCCAGGTAACCGGAACGAGTCACCTCTATTCAAAACGGCACTGACGCAAGTGATGAGTACGGCCCGAACAGTAGGCATAGACTTGATTGGGACTGTCGTCAGCTTGGATGGCGTGTACGATAGTCGTGAGAATCGCAAGGCCATTTTTAATCGGGGTATGGTGCCGAATATCAATAAAAATCTACGTGGGAGAAAGACGCCAAAGCCAGGTCCAAAAAGGCTGTTCGATTCATCCATCTTCCAAGAAAGATTCAATACCATTGAGCGAGTCTTTGCCTGGGAGGATAAATTCAAGCGCTTGTTGCTGTGATTCAAACGGATCAGCAAACTGCACTATGCCTTGAAAAGCTTGGCATATACGATGATCAATCTTCGGCATTTTTGCCAAGGTTAGGATCGATTTGAAATCTAATCATTCCAGAGGTCTCTAATACAGTGACCGATTTTTCATGCCTATAAAATGGAATAATGGGGAGAATCTTTGGAGATGACAAGGCGCTTCAAATCTAGAGTCAGTAGTAGATGTAGCAGTCTAATTTCAAAGAAAATAGGGTGGTCGAAACGACTACCCTATCCAAAATATGTTGCCAACATGCTACCAAAAGTACTACGTGCTCACCTGAGCGAAAGCCAATATTTGACCTTGCAACTGTTGATACTGTTATTGCAAAGTCATCGCCAAATCCAACTGGCTCGGCTAGCCAGCATGTTTCCTCAACCGATTCATTACAGCAGTCGCATCCGCAACTTGCAGCGGTTCTTAGTCCTACCCCAGTTGAGTGTACGTCTGTTATGGTTTCCCATTCTTAAGCACTGGCTTTCAGAAGAATTCAAGACAGGCCATGGCAATCGAGCCTATCGCCGAGCCCGCCTCAAACGCACCGTTAATGGCTATGTGGTGATGGCCGTTGACCGCACCCAATGGAAGGGACGTAATCTGATGATGGTGACAGTGGTATGGGGTAAACATGCCTTGCCTGTGTACTGGGAACCCTTGCCTAAATCAGGCAGTAGTAGTCTCAAACAGCAACTCCGTTTGTTGAAAACGGCTCTAAAAATCTTCAAACCCTATCCAGTTGTGGTACTAGCAGACCGAGAATTCCACAGTCCTAAACTGGCTCTGTGGTTGAGCCAACGACAGGTTGAGTTTGTGCTCAGGCAAAAGAAGAGTGCTTATGTTCAACTCCAGGGTGAAGTACTATCAACCCCTCAAACAGAGGGGATTTACCCCAGGCCAGAAAGGGTTCCTTCGCGATGTCTATTGGGGAAAGCGAGACCAGTTGGGACCGTTTAACCTCGCGTTTTACTGGAAGCGACAGTATCGAGGCAAGGGGGGAAAGATCCTTGGTTTATCATGACGAGTTTACCGACACTGGAGCAGGCTCTCTCGCTTTACGCTTGCCGATGGGGAATAGAGATGATGTTCAAAGACTGCAAGAGTGGGGGATACAATCTCGAACGAACGAAAGTCAATGATGCTCGTTTCCTTGCTTTGGTACTGGTGATGGCGATGGCCTATTGTTTAGCAATAGTCGCTGGCTATGGATTGAAAAAATTGAAAGTCAACCACTATGTTGCTCGGCTCAATGAGCACTCTCGGCGGCGGCCTCGACACAGTGATTTTGGCACGGCGTTGTTTGGACATTTATGGTGTTGTGGCATGGAAATTTGGACCTCATTCGCCACTGAATTAATGCAACTGATACCCCATAAACGACTCAATTATCAGAGGGGCATGAGGGCGCTATCACTGATTCAGACTATGTTGTAAAACCCTTGTCATCCCCAAAGCCTCCTCTATCTTTGACTGTTGGACGCTTCGGGTCCCGAGTCCACAGTTGAAGTGCACTTAATCCTAATGGAAACCCCGTCTCGGCATCTAGGGCGAGGGTCGGGTGTATGAAAAAGCCCACATCGCGATCATTACCGACGACACCCAACTCTTCTCGCTTTAAGCGTCCTACATGAGATTGTAAATTGATCTCACTCGTGTCACTGACGGCTAACACGTGTCGCCCTTTGACCTGTTGCTGGCAGTGATCACTAAGGCTTTTGACCAACTCAGATATGGACACATTCTCATTCTCTAAGAAGCGGTAGAAGCCCACTTGCTCGGCGCGATTCTGGCTGATTTGACGGATACTGACGCTCTGATTGTGATTAATGGCATCGAATAATGAAGCCCCCTTTTGAGCAATCGAAGGTCACCAAAGGTGGTGCTATCGATGAGTTCTTCATGTACCAAAATAGGATTATCCATAGCGTTGAGGATGTGCTGCAAAGCTTCCTTTCAGTCTAAAACCGACTTGTGTGTACACCGTAGGTTCCATAGGCTTGTTGCAGTTTTTTGATCCGTTGACGGCCTCGGCGAAGGTTGTCGTTTCTGATTTGGATGCGGTCATGCAGTACGCGGAACCCGACAAAGTTAGCTCCTTGCTGAGTTTCAAATTGCTGACTTTTTACGGGATGGATCTTGAGGCGTAAGGTCGCTAAGTAGTTTTCAATGGAGGTACGGCAGTGTTGGAGATATTGCCAGTCATCTGAGAATAAGGCGAGGTCATCTACGTAGCGCAGATACTTTGGACAACGCAGGTTTTCTTTAACGTAATGATCAAAGCTGTTGAGATAGACGTTAGCGAAGAATTGGCTGGTTAGGGATCTACAAATAAATAAGGTACCCATCAATTGGGCACAATCTTGATATCCCATTTGGGTAACGCTTCAGAACATAGCCATTGTTGTTTGTAGGCTTCTAGCTCATCTGAGGGCACAGTAATGTTCTTTTCATAGGTGCCCTCAATCAAATGAACCAAAGGCTTCAATCCATTCCAGGTCATATTCGATGCCCACTGGACAGCCGTATCAATGGAGTTGAGGATAGTGCCATTCCAATATTGTTCCAAGGCTGCCCAACATCGCTCAATCGGATTGTATTTGCTGTGATAGGGCGGATAGTAAATCAGATGAACCGATAATCGTGTCATTTGGACAAACTCAACCATACGCTTGATAAATTGTGTGCGGTTACTGCGCACTGCAGAGCCGCCATCAAGGTTAATTTCTAATCCCTCTATCTGAGGATAGTTATCGTGATGTTCGCGCCACCAAGCCTCTAAACAATCAACAATAAAATCAGTAGTTTCAGCAGACTGACCAAAGTAAATTGACAGTTGCCCTGCGAGCACATCGAGAATCCCGAAGGGTACCAAAATAGCGTCCCAATGGTCATCATGGTCATTGGCTTTTGTCGCGTCTAGGGTACGAGCTTTGCCGCCACGAGAGAGGTTGCCAATTTTAACTTTGGCTTTGCTATCAATCGAGATGCGCAATAGGTTGGGGGCCGCATCGGCAGCATAATTGGCTTGAGCGACATTTGCGAAAATCGCATCGGTTTGCGGCAGTTTTTTCAGGGGTTTAACTTTTTGGGTTTTTAAGCGATAACCCATTCGATTCAATAGATTGCCGATGGTTTGACGGGTTGGTAATGCCTCATCGCTGTAGCCTTTCTCCTCAATCAATGCCTCACGCACGGCCCTGGCACTGATACGGGTGTAGTACAACGTTGATTTGAACTTCGGATCAGCTTGGGCTTCACCATCAACTAAATCCCGAATGTCAGTTGCTAAATGGGGTAGTTTCGTTTCGCTAAGCTGACGACCTCGGGCTTGATAGTTGTCAACGCATCTAATGCCAGTCCGTCGTTCATCAAGGCCCAGTTGAACACTGGTACGTCTCCAACCTAAATGACGCTCAGCTTTGCGGGCAGAGCCGTCCAGGTAGTCTTCAGCCACTTTTGCCATGAATGCTCGCTTGTGTGGGCCTGTCAGTTTCTTGGCGGCATCTCGAAACGTCTCTTTTATAGGGGCATCTAGCATCAGATATCCTCAAAACAATCGGTCAATCATGTATTGACTTGTTTCTTAGATTCGCAGGTACTTTATTTCTTGGCAAGTCCCTTAGGTTACCGATGGGCAACCCTCGTTTGCGGGTCAGTGGGGTTAGCAGGGTGTCCCCAGGGAAATATTCAATGGAAGGGTCTTGTTCATTGCTATTGTCGATAATTTTATCGATCAACCAAAGGGTTGAGGGACAGCGGATCTTCTTGTGCAGGACATTGTTGAGGATGTCTAGATCAATGGAGGGGAAGTATTTGCGGATATCGCACTGCAAGATATATCGGCTGCTACACAGCCCTATTTTTCAAGCGCTTTAATCTCAAACTTCAAAGTTAAATCCCTGTTGTCTCAATCGCTCGTATTTGCTTTGGTCAAACCGATAGAGCCTGGCAGCACGATGAGCAACTCCAGTTTGTTGCTCATCAAGGGGGATTAAGAGATCCATTTTTAGCAATTTCTTACGAAAGTTCCGTTTATCTAGTGGATGGCCAAGAACCGTTTCGTAAAGCTGCTGAATTTGGGTGAGTGTAAATTTTTGCGGCAGGAGTTCAAAGCCAATCGGTTCGTAGCGAACTTTGCCCTGTAAACGCTGGTTAGCTTGTTTCAAGATTTGAGTATGATCGAAAGCTAGAGATGGTAAATTTTTCAGGCAATACCAGGCCGCATCCTCAGCATCAGTAGAGGCTTGTAAAGGATATTCAATTAGGTTGATTAACGCGTAGTAGGCAACGGAGATGATGCGATCGCGTGGATCTCGACCCAAATCGCCAAAGGTATAGAGCTGCTCTAGGAAAATACCCTGAACCCCTGTTTCTTCTTGCAGCTCCCGGCGAGCCGCGTCCTCTAAAGATTCATCCATCTGTACAAAGCCTCCGGGCAATGCCCACTGATGTTGAAAAGGGGGAATCTGACGCTGAATCAGTAGGACTTTGAGATCAATCTGTTCGTCTAGGCCAAACACCACGCAGTCAACGGTCAGGCCAGGGCGCGGATAGTCATAGGTATGGGGCATAGGATGGAGGCAATCTTGACATCGTGTAAAAACGACACTATGATGAATTCATCCAAGTTAGTGTCACTTTTACACTATAAAACAATGCACCAGCATTTTGAAGTCGCAGCTGGGTCTATTTTGGGCCAGAACCATCGACGAGTGAATCAGAATAATCAAGATGCTTGGGCAAGTCTGGCGCTCGATCAAGCAACCATTGCGGTGGTATGCGATGGGTGCGGGAGTCGACCTAAAAGTGAAGTGGGAGCGCAACTTGGGGCTCAGTTAACGGTGCATGCTCTTGCCCAACTAGTAGCAGAGGAGCGACCAGAAGACGAGTTGTTTTGGCAGATGTTGAATAAGCGCCTATTAGGAGGGATGCAGACTTTACAGAAGCAGTTAGGAGCGGACTCACAGAGGCTGGTGGAGTACTTGTTATTCACCCTGATGGGGTGTTTAGTGACCCCAGAAACAACCTGGATTTTTGGCCTAGGGGATGGGGTATTTGTCATCAATGAGGAGTTCCATCGGATTGGTCCATTTACTAATAATGCCCCGCCCTATTTGGCCTACAGCTTGCTATGGGACACCGAGAAGAGCCCCGATCCATTTCAACTCCAGATTTATGCTCAACACCCCACAGAACAGGTGCAGTCTGTGCTGATCGGGAGCGATGGAGTGGGGGATTTAGTTGATATAGCGACAGATTATCTCCCTGGGAAGGCGGAACCTGTAGGACCACTGAATCAGTTCTGGCGTTGCGATCGCTATTTCCAGAACCCTGATCAGGTGCGACGACGGCTCGCTCAAATTAATCGAGAGGTGATACAGCCAGATTGGCAGACCCGGCAGGTGCGGAAGATACCAGGGTTATTACCAGACGACACTACGTTAATCAGTATTAGACGGAAAGGGACAAAAGAAGGAGATAGCGATGCTAGGTGCAATTGCAGGTGACATCATTGGGTCGGTATTTGAACCCCATTGGCGACGAATTAAACGGAAAGAGTTTGACCTATTTAGTAAGAAATCGAAATTTACAGATGATACAGTGCTGACCATTGCAGTTGCTGATGCCATTCTCCATCAAAAAGAGTATGTCCATACCATCAAGGACTATTACCGGCGTTATCCCAAAGCTGGCTATGGCAAGACTTTTCGGGAGTGGGGAGCATCAGACAGTATGGAGCCGTATCACAGTTGGGGAAATGGTTCGGCCATGCGGGTCAGTGCCGTTGGGTTCGCCTTTGATGATTTAGAAACGGTATTGCAGGAGGCGGAGCAGAGTGCAGCCGTCACCCACAATCACCCGGAAGGGATTAAGGGAGCACAGGCAACAGCAGTAGCGATTTACCTGGGACGACAGGGACGGTCTAAAGCGGAGATTAAAACCTATATCGAAACCACCTTTGGCTATAACTTGAGTTCTAGATTGGAAGAGATTCGGCCCCAGTATCAGTTTGATAGCTCCTGTCAGGGGTCAGTGCCCCAGGCGATTACGGCGTTTCTAGAGTCGACGGATTTTGAGGATGCCATTCGCAATGCTGTATCTCTGGGAGGCGATAGCGATACCCAAGCCTGTATTGCGGGTGGTATTGCCCAAGGATTCTATGGTGGGGTGCCAGAACGGATTGCCCAGGAGACCTGGACGCGATTAGATGCAGATTTACAGCAGGTGGTAGAGGCATTTAATGCGATTTACCAGATTCAATAGGTGCATTAAAGATGTATTGCGATACGCATTTATCTTAGATGCATTATTAAATATACGCTAACCTCTTTCTCCAAGAAGCATTAACAGCAATACCATAAATCATAAACTCGTATCACCAATTGGTATTGCGATACGGGAATCTACTTTCTCAATTTTTATGGACGTTTATATTAATCAAAAACGAGTTCGTCTGCGCCCCCAGCAAGCCATTGGTAAGGGGGGAGAAGCGGATGTGTATCGCCTCAATCGAACAACGGCGGTGAAGCTGTTTAAACCACCCAGTCATCCAGATTTTGAGGGCATGGCTGAAGCTCAGCAGGGCGCACGAGAACGGTTGGCGCTGCATCAGCAAAAGCTACGGCAGTTTCCCCAGTCGTTGCCTGAGCGAGTGATTTCCCCCCAAGCGTTGGTAATGAATCAAAATGGACAGCGCATTTTGGGCTATACGATGCCGCTGCTCACCCATGCAGAGGTGTTGTTACGGTATTGCGATCTGCGATTTAGGCAGACGATAGATACTCAGGCGGTCGTTGACCTGTTTTTAGATCTACACGAGACCGTCGCCAAGCTGCATTTTGCGGATGTGGTGATTGGGGACTTTAACGACCTCAATATTTTGGTCCAGGGCACCCAGGCATTTGTGATTGATGCCGATTCATTCCAGTTTGGTTCATTTCCCTGTTCGGTCTTTACCGCCCGGTTTGTCGATCCACTACTGTGCGATCCGCAAGGGACACAGCCGATATTATGTCGCCCCTATTCCTGGGAATCGGATTGGTACGCCTTTACGGTGATGTTGATGCAGGCCCTGCTGTTTGTTGATCCCTATGGAGGGGTTTATAAGCCTTCTGATCCAGCTCAGCGATTACCACAGGCCGCTCGACCGTTACATCGGGTGACGGTATTTCATCCTCAGGTGCGCTATCCAAAGCCAGCTTTACCTTGCGATCGCTTGCCGGAACCCTTACTCAATCATTTTCGCCAGGTGTTTGAGCAGGATTGGCGGGGGGAGTTCCCGCGATCGCTCTTGGAAAATTTGCGCTGGCACATCTGTCCGTCCTGTGGGGCGGAGCATGCTCGCTCTACTTGTCCAAGCTGTGCGAAATCCATAGGAATTGCTCCACCGCCAGGCTCAGTTCAGGTGACAACGGTTCTGCAAACAGATGGCGTGATCTTAGCGGCGACGTTAACGTCGGGGCAGCTACAGTGGCTGGTTTGGGAGGAAGGACAGTTTAAACGGGAAGACGGAACAGTGGTGCTCACGGGGGATCTTAGTCCTATGTTTGACTGGCATCTCCAGGGTCAAACCACCTGGATTGCCCAGCAGGGTCAGGCGGTGGGATTGCCGACCACGGAGCGGATCGCGGTGGATAGTTATCAAGGTCGGCCCCAGTTTGCGGTCAATAATCGGCATCGCTATTGGCTCCACCAGGGACAGTTGCTACGCGACCATGCCGTAGTGGGGGAGGTATTGGCCGGGCAAACCCAATTTTGGGTGGGGCCTCGGTTTGGTCTGGGCTTTTATCGAGCTGGACAACTGAACGGGGCTTTCGTCTTTGATGCTGATCGTTCAGGCATCAATGATCGGCTGTCTTTGTCTATGGGAACGGGAACGATGGTGGCGGCCCACTGTACGTTTAGTCAGTCCCTCGGGTGGCTCTTTGTCACCCTGCAGGAGCAAGGGATGCTGCAACAGCGCTGTTGGGTGATTGCGCCGACGGGACAAGTGGTCGCGCTGGCGGAGGTGGGGGAATGGGCCACCACGGCATCCGGCCTTTGTCCCCACTGGGCGGTGGAGGAGGCACTGCTGGTAGCCACGGATGAGGGCATTATCCGGGTGCAGGTGGAGCAGGGACGGTTGATCGTGCAGCGGCGATTCCCGGAAACGGAGCCCTTTGTACAGTCGGGCTGTCAGTTGTTGGCGGCCCCCCAGGGACTCTATACCGTCGGGTCCCAAACGATTCAGTTATTGCAGTTATAGGAGTGTTTGAGATGATGTTGACACCATTACCGATTCCTGATTTCTTTGACCCTCAGCGGGTGGGAGAGGTGTGGCGGGTTCCTTACCAGGAACGAGCCCAACAGGCCCAGGATTGGGCTAATCAACGGAGGATACAGCCAGCGGCGAAGGATAAAACGCGGGTTTGCCTGATGGCGATTGATGTCCAAAATACGTTCTGTATTCCTGAGTTTGAACTGTTTGTGGGGGGACATTCTGGCATGGGGGCGGTGGAGGATAATCGCCGACTCTGTGAGTTTATCTACCGCAATTTAGGGACGATTACGGAAATTGCACCGACGATGGATACCCATACGGCGATGCAGATCTTCCATGCTGATTTTTGGGTGAATGATCGCGGTGAGTCTCCAGGGCCGCTGACGATGATTTCTTTGGCGGAGGTAGAACAGGGGGCCTGGAAGGTGAATCCAGCCATGGCCTATAGTCTGGGCAATTATATGGCGCTGCAGAATTTTGCCCGCCATTATGTCCAACGTCTTTCCCAAGAGGGGAAATATCCCCTGACGATTTGGCCCTATCACTCGATGCTGGGGGGGATTGGTCATGCCCTAGTGGCGGCGGTGGAGGAGGCCTGTTTTTTCCATAATCTGGCCCGCCATAGTCAAACCCATTTTGAAATTAAGGGGGGCAATCCGCTGACGGAAAATTACTCGGTGCTCCGACCGGAGGTCCTCGATGATTCCAAGGGGCGGCCCATTGCCCAAAAGAATACTCGATTTATCCAAAAGCTGCTGGATTTTGATGCGGTGATTATTGCCGGGCAGGCCAAGAGTCACTGTGTGGCCTGGACCATTGATGACTTACTGACGGACATTCAGGCCCAGGACCCGGAATTGGCAAAGAAAATTTACTTGCTGGAAGATTGTTCTTCGCCGGTGGTGGTGCCGGGGGTGGTCGATTTTACGGAGCAGGCGAATGAGGCGTTCCTCCGGTTCCAACAAGCGGGGATGCATGTGGTGCGGTCTACGGATGCGATCGCAACTTGGCCTGGATTCCATCCTTAGGCAGAAGGGTTAGGCAGCATCCCCATAAGGATGAGCTGCTAGGGCTTCTCAACAATGCGTTAATCATCATTTGTTAATCCACTTGGCCTCTTTTGAGGGTTGGGAGCGATTGTGATCGCTTCACAGGATACGTTTGTCTTTTTTTTCAATGTTTTGGTTTATTCAAGGAGGATATGATGTCTCAAGTCCCAAATTTAAATACGTTATTCCAATCTGCCCAGGCGGATGGGGTGCTCTCTAATGCCTCGATGCAGGCGCTCAATATTGTCGATATTGGGGCACAGATCCAGGCAGGCCTGGGGACGCCAGTAGATGATGTGATGGCCAGTGAGGTAGTGCTGGTGACGATTATGCCGGATGATTCGGGCTCGATTCGGTTTGCTGGTAATGGAGCGGTGGTCCGAGCGGGACATAATATGGTGCTGGATACCTTGGCTATGTCCCCGCAACATGATCAGATTCTGGTTCACAACCGCTATCTCAATGGGGCAGTGCTTTATCCCTACTGTCCGGTTGACCAAGCGATTCGGATGGATCAACACAATTATGCTCCGAATCTGGGTACGCCGCTCTACGACCAAACCCTGGTGTTACTCGCTACGGTGCTGGCAAAGGCCCAAGCGTTTATCGATAATGGGGTGCCGGTGCGGACGGTATCTCTGATTATTACGGATGGGGCGGATGCCCATTCTCAGCGCTCGGTGCGGGAGGTGAAGGGGATGGTCGAGGATATGCTGCGCACGGAAGACCATATTATTGCGGCGATGGGCATCCATGATGGACAGACGGACTTTAAGCGGGTGTTTAGAGAGATGGGGGTGTGTGAGCAATGGATCTTGACGCCGGGCAATTCCCAAAATGAGATTCGTAAGGCGTTTCAACTGTTCTCTCAGTCGGTATTGAGGGCTAGTCAGTCGGCGTACAACTTTAAGTCCTGGGGCGGTTTTGGACCTTAACAGGCGCGTCCCCTAGACAGGCACTATGATTGAAATCACTATTGAAGGCTGCGGTGGTTGATCAAAGGCCCATATCAATCAGGAAGTGATTCATAGGTTACGGCAGGCTTTAATGCGCGCACTAAATCATGCCGTGTAATGATGCCTATCAAATATTGGTCGTTATCAACCACTGGTAAACGGTTGATCTTTTTTGACAACATCAAGTTGGCTGCAGACGTTAAAGGGATATCTGGCTTAGTGGTAATCGGTTGGCTCGTCATAACGTCCTGAACCAACATACCCAACGCCTTTTGCATATGCTGATGGAATTGCTTTGGAGACTCAAAGTATATGACGCTCCCTAGCAAGGTCATATACAAAGGTGGTTGCATGGGGGATTCTCTAACGAGCAAATCGCCTTCTGAGATAATGCCAACTACATGATTCGAGGCATCCACCACGGGCATTCCACTGATTCGATGATCCTCTATTAGCTTGATCACTTTCTCTATTGAGTCCGTAGGAGAGATAGTAATAGGATCAGGGGTCATAAAGTCTTTGACTACGGGATGAGATTCTGCCATTAGCCCACCTATTTGATATGTGAATTGTCCAAATGGACGCGCTAGGATTACAACGATGAGGAAGTGGAAACTCTTGCTTTGATAAAACCCCAATCTGGGCGTAAATGTCTGGCCCCTCTTTGGTAGATATGATGGATCGCTTGGTTCGGATCTGCAGTATTGAAATGGATCAAACAGCGGATACAATAATCCAGATCACTTGATACATGCATCTGCTGCACATCTAGGAGAGGGACGGCATCCCAGTTGGGACGCTGGCGAGCGATTGCTGCAGGAAAAACGGCATCTAAATCCCGAGTCACGGAAAACGTTACGCTGATAATTTCATTCACATCCAGAGAATTCTCTGACTCAATGGCCGACATGAGATCATTCACGGCTTCCCGTATTGCGGCTACGGAATTCTCAGTCGCTGTCGTCGCTCCGCGGATTGCCCTCACTTTCCATGACACAGAATTATCCTCCATAGCTAGATCATGCCTCAGGATTTACGAAAACCTGCGCCATGTTAGCAAACTTGACATCTTCAGGGAATTGACCCACATCACAGAAAATCTACGATTCCCCATACTACCTGTTTATTGAAACATGTAAGGTTGATTAAAGCTAAATTGAATGCAATGTCAATTTAGCTTTAAACCCTTGAGAAACATTAAGATTTAAGGCCGATAAAGCCACAAGGGTAAGCCATTCGTTGCTATCTCAAAATTCACCCAATCCGCAACTTGGGGAGGTACAGACCAGGAAGATTGGCGACTACCGGGTAGCAGCTTACTCCAAAAGGATTTCTGTTCTTCTATGGTGTTGCATTTGGCCTTCTCAGGATCTAGGCCTGCCAGTTCAGCCGCCCAGCACCGGGCATCTTCTTCTGTTCCTAATCGATCTACTAGACCGAGTTCAAGGGCTTGCTGTCCCGTGAAGACACGCCCATCAGCAAATTGCTTAACGGCGTCTACTTCTAAGTTTCGACCTTCTGCCACAATCTCCACAAATTGAGAATAGCTGCTGTCAATCAAATCTTGGAGGATTTGACGTTCCGGCTCGGTCAACTCTCGATCAAAGGCCAGAATGTCTTTGTAGGGGCCAGACTTGATGACCTTAAAGGAAACCCCCACCTTATCTAAAAGACGCTCTAGGTTATTCCCTCGGAGAATCACGCCAATACTGCCGGTTATGGTGCCTGGGTTAGCCATGATATGTTCAGCCCCCATGCCAATATAGACCCCGCCAGAAGCAGAAATATTACCAAAGCTGGCAACAATCTTGATCTTTTCTCGTAATTTGATCAGGGCACTGTAAATTTCATGGGAATCAACGACCGTTCCTCCTGGACTGTCGATGCGGAGGAGAAGTACTGGATAGCCTTTATCTTCAATCGTTTTGAGAGCTTCCAAGACATGCTTTCGGGTTGCACCTGCGATCGCACCTTTGATCTCCAAACGGGCTATTTGTTTGCGGGCACCTTTAAACGGCCAAATCATGGGCAATATTTATCACTGACTGTTTTCAACACTATCAATCTGGGAATGGATTAAAAAATGATCGGCCCAAGCGTAACACTCCAGGACCAGCCCATTGTGAAAGCACACCGCCCATTCAATCACCTTTAAGGCTCCCAAAGCCTGTATTGTAACTTGGTCATCTCTACAATGCTCACATCGGATAACCGCCCCACTAAATTGTGAACACCGAAGCATCGATCTTATAATCGAAACAAAGGTTACAGAAAGTTTAAATTTCTCAGACTAGATTTACTAAACCTGGGGCGTTTGTGACTTTCTTTCATCCGTTGTGCTTTGAGACCAGCTTAAATAAAGCCAATTTCTCTTTTCAATCCTTGCTACGGGTCATTATGCAATTTAGTCTGCCTCACTCTCAACGCTTTCCCAGTCGCCTGATTCTGATCGCCCCCTTCTTCTTATGGGGAACCGCGATGGTTGCCATGAAGGGAGTTTTAGCCCACACCACTCCCCTGTTTATGGGTGGTTTGCGCATTGCCCCTGCTGGACTGTTGGTTATAGGAGTAGCTCTACTTCTGGGTAAAGCTCAACCCAAGGGATGGCGAGCCTGGCTATGGATATTGCTATTTGCCCTAGTCGATGTCACCTTATTCCAAGGTTTTCTAGCATTAGGGCTCTCCCATACCTCTGCAGGGCTTGGATCTGTAATGATCGATTCACAGCCCCTCGTGGTGGCCTTACTGGCGCTGATCCTATATGGGGAGCGAATTGGGCTGTGGGGATGGTTAGGATTAGGCATTGGTGTGGGCGGGATTAGCTGTATTGGGTTGCCCGATAAATGGATTTTGCAGTTGGGGTCTGGGGAATGGCTGCAACAGGACTGGCAGCAATTTCTTAATTGGCAATACCTCAATCAGCTTACTCAAAGTGGGGAGTTTCTGATGCTGCTAGCAGCCCTGTCAATGGCAGTGGGAACCGTGATGATCCGCCAAGTGTGCCGCTATGCCGACCCTATCAGTGCCACCGGTTGGCATATGGTCATTGGGGGACTTCCCCTGTTTATAGGGTCTGGGCTTTGGGAATCTGAGCAATGGGCCCATTTAACCCAAATTGACTGGCTATCCATTAGCTATGCTGCCGTTTTTGGTAGTGCGGTTGCCTATGGCCTCTTTTTCTATTTCGCATCCAAAGGCAACTTAACCAGCCTCAGTTCCTTAACATTTTTGACGCCAGTCTTTGCCCTAGTCTTTGGCAACCTGTTTTTGGCAGAAGTTCTCAGCCCGATCCAAACCCTGGGCGTCTGCCTCACCCTCGTCAGTATTTATTTTGTTAACCAAAGAGAGCAGCTTCCCACCCTGGGACATCTATGGTTATCTCTAGAGCTTCGGATATTGGGTACCAAAGATTCCAAGACTGCGGAGATCCCGGTCCGAGTTGATTCCAAGACGACCGCTAAATAATAGCCCCTATTCACCCGGACTAGGATTCGGTAGAACGCTATTTAACAACACTCCCATTAGGCTGGACAGCCCAATACCTTCCAAGGAGAACTGGCCTATGGTTAGGCTCATATTCCCCGCTCCTAACACTAGAATCACCCCCACAATAATCATGTTGCGGGACTGCAACAGGTTACTCCCAGACTGAACCAAGCTGTTAATTCCCACCACGACAATGGTGCCGAACAGCACCACCAATACTCCTCCCATAACGGGTGGGGGAATGGTCCTTAATAAAGCTCCTAATTTACCGGAGAAGGACAGCATAATGGCAATGAGGGCAGCCCAAGTCATAATGCCAGGATTAAAGGCCCGGGTCAGGGCAACTGCACCCGTCACTTCTGAGTAGGTGGTATTGGGAGGGCCCCCCAACAATGCTGCCATTGAAGTGGCCACACCATCGCCTAAGAGGGTGCGATGCAGTCCTGGATCACGCAATAAAGGATTGCCAGTGATGGAGCTGATCACGAGGATATCGCCGATATGCTCAATGGCCGGGGCAATCGCAACGGGCACAAAGAATGCGATCGCAGGCCAATGCAGGGTCGGTAAGGTAAATTGAGGCCGCATGAGCCAAGGCGCTGCCACAACGGGAGAGAAATCCACAATCCCCAACAACAAGGCACCGACATATCCCACACTAATCCCCATCAAAATCGGGACTAATTGAAACGTTCCTCGGGCCAACAGGGCCGCCACAATCGTTGTGATTAAGGCCAAAGCAGCTAGGAACTGTGCTGTTCCCACACCATAATTAGAGCCTGCCTCAGACGCCATTTGAATCGCGATGGGGGCCAACGATAGGCCAATCACCATGATCACAGGCCCCGTCACGATCGGTGGTAACACTTTCAAAATTGAGTCTGGCCCCCGCCACAGCACCAACATACTTAAAAGCATGTACAAGAAACCAGCCGCGACCAACCCGGACATCGTTGCAGCCAAACCAAATTGTTGGATACCAGCGGTAATCGGCGCAATAAAGGCAAAGGAAGAAGCCAAAAAAACAGGGACTTTGCCTTTGGTAATCAGTTGAAAGACCAGCGTTCCTACTCCCGCCGTGAATAAAGCCACATTCGGATCTAAGCCTGCCAGGATAGGAACTAAGACCAACGCCCCAAAGGCGATAAAAAGCATTTGCGCCCCCAGGATGATGTCCTTGAGGCGGAAGGAGTAGGAACTGGGAGATTCAACCGGATGAGGCGGGCTAAGGTTCATAAACAAACGGTACCGGTTTTGAAATTTCTGTTTTCCCAGTATCAGTCAGCCTTTTTGGGGATCAAGATAGCGCCAGGATTTTCTTCATACTTGGCTCAAACATCAATCTCGATCCATTTGGGTGATCCACTGCATCTTTTGATGAATGGCTAATAATTGCCGATGAATGTGCCGTAACTGGCAAGCCTGGTACACAAGCCCTTGTATATCTACCTCAAACAGCTCCAGTTCATTGACAAGGGACACATACTGAACTTGCAAGGGGGTTAATGTTGTCACGATCTGTTCTTCAATCTGAATCTGAGAAAGGGCCATATCTGATGTTGACAACTTCACGCTATTGAGATCATGATGCAACCTTGCCATCTCCTCCCGCAGCTGATGGAGAGAACGCTGCAGGTCTTGTTGATCCGTATTGAAGGGGAGCAATTGTTCTGATAACACCTTTTGGATAGATATCAACTGATGATCCAAAGATGAACTTTGCTCATAAAGGCAACTTAAGCTCTCTCCCTGGGAGGCTGCGAGATCAGACGAATTTTTTGGGTTCATAGAGGAAGTAAGAGTGTCTAGCTGAGCCTGTAAAGACTGCACCTCCCCACACCAATCTCGAACCAGTTCTGCTACTTTTGGGTTTTGATCTATCGAGCGCGGAATATTTTGGTGACGATGCAGGATCGTTTTCAGAGCTGCCAACCTAGCTGTAGGGGTGCTAATTTCCTGTAAGTCTTGCATTAGGCCCATTAGCGTCTGTCCGCAATATTGGGCTTGCTCTTTTAAGTCTTCAATCTGATCCAGGAAGATCGGCAACTTTTTCGCATCTGCCCCACCCTTCTGTTGGGCTTCCAGACGCTTAATTTCACCTAACAAAGCATCAATAGACTGATGAAATTGAGCTAACTCAGACTCAGTGCTATTTCGTTGAAGTAGGGACACATAATCCTGAATCGCCTGTAGGTCCTGCCGCAAAGAGATTTGAATCGTATTCCGTCTTAATCCTGCATAGTATTCAGTCAGACGATCCATCTGACGCCGATTTTGCAAATTGAGGACAACGGCCACACTTAGAGGGGCTGCAGCCAAAACCATATTTTGGGTCACACAGGTCGCAATCCCTCCAGCCATTACGATCAATGCCGATAAAGACTCTAGCCCTTTAGATCTAGAACATTTTGTTCGCTGGGATAAGCCCGTCATGGCTGTTCGTCCTACATGCCTTGGCTATCAAAATGTGGGATTACCCGTATAACTTGCCCATCTCTCGCTCTTAATTCTTATTCTCTCTTTAGGTCACCCGGAGTGGAGAAAGTCTTTACAGGAATTTAATTCTGCACATCCACAATAGGCGACGTAGATGGTGCTAGAAAGGAAAGATTAGGGTTCATGGGCTGTTGTTGAACGAACCATTGAGGTCCAGCCTGAAGATGTTCTTCCAACTTCTCCTGACTCATGGGTGGAGAGAACCAATATCCTTGTCCCCGCTCGCAACCCAGTTTCTTTAAGTGTAAAACTTCTTCTTCTGTTTCAATCCCTTCGGCAATTACATCCATATTCAAGGTGCGGGCCAGGGAGATGATGGTATTCACAATCTCAGCATCTTTCGGTTCAGAAATCATCCGACTCACAAAAGATTGATCAATTTTGAGGGTGTCTAAGGGAAAGCGGTAAAGGTAGCTCAAAGACGAATACCCCGTCCCAAAGTCATCCAGGCTGATGGTGATATTGCGATCGCGCAGTTGCTGCAGTGTCTTTATATGCTTCTCTTCATGGGACATTAGCATACTTTCGGTGAGTTCAAGCTTTAAATATCGTCCGTCTAGCCCGGACTGAGATAAAACCCGATCTACAGTTTGGATAAAGTTGGGATCTTGCAGTTGTTCACTGGATAAATTGACGCTAAATTTCAACTCCGTTGCAGAGGCAAACTGTTGTTGATAAACCCGTAGAGTCTGGCAAGCTTCCTGAAGCACCCACTGACCAATCTCTACGATTAGACCCGTCTCTTCTGCTAAGGGGATAAATTCCGATGGCATCACTAGTCCCCGATCCGGATGTTGCCACCTAACCAAGACCTCAACATCCGTAAGGTCTCCTGACTGCAGGTCAATGATCGGCTGGTAATACAGCACAAATTCTTGTCGATCAACCGCAGACCGCAGATCTCGTTCAAGTTTGAGCAGGCTAAGGGTCTGGGCATGCATCTCTGGGCTAAATACCACAAAGCAACCTTTCCCTAAGGATTTAGCACGATACATGGCAATATCTGCATCCCGCAATAATAAGGTTGGATCGTCATACTGCACAGAGTTGTAAGCGATACCGATACTGGATCCCGTAAAGACACTATGTTCTCCCACCTGAAAGGGGGTTTTTAAGGTTTCCAGAATGCGTTCTGCCACCTGGATTGCATCCTCTATGCCCTGAATACCATCCAGGAGAATGGTAAATTCATCTCCCCCAAGACGGGCCACAGTATCAGAGGTGCGTACACAGTTTTCTAACAGGTGTGCGATCGCAACTAGCAGTTGGTCACCGACGATATGTCCCAAACTGTCGTTGATAATCTTAAATCGGTCCAGATCAATAAACAGCAGGGCAAATTGATAATCAGACCTGCGATGCTGGCGCTTCAAGGATTGAGAGATGCGCTCCATCATCAAATTACGGTTGGGTAGTCCCGTTAATTCATCATGAAAGGCATCGTGGATTAATTGAGCCTGAGCCCGTTTTTGCTCCGTAATATCGTAAATAATTCCATCTAGGCGATGGGGACATCCTTGATCACCCATGATCACATGTCCTCGATTTTTCAGCCACCTAATTTCTCCATCAGGCCGCAATATTCGATATTCAATATTAAGGGAACCGGCAACGAGCAATTGATCAAAGAAATGGATCATTTGATGACGATCCGCAGGATGAACCACCTCTAGCCATAAATCAGGATTACTGAGGAATGACGACACCGGATAGCCATGAACCGCTTCTGCTGCCGGATTCAAATACAACAGCTGAAATTCGTCAACCGCTGCTGACCACACCACATCATCTAATGAATTGAGGATGCTTTCTAAACGGGTTTCACTCTCCTGCAATTTCTGCTGGACGAGCTGACGCTCATCAATGACCCCCAGCAACTGAGCATTCATGGCTCGGAGGGTTCTATTTTGCTCAATCAACTGCTCATCTTGCAGATGACTCTTTAACGCCGCCTTTACCGTTAGCCCTAAGTCCGTTTCATCCCAGGGTTTAGCGATATATCGGTATAAATTGGCAGAATTAACCGCATTAATCACAGCATCTAAATTCGCCTCCCCTGTTAACAGAATTTTTCGGGTTTTCGGATATTGAATTTGTAGATAACTGAGTAGAGAATCCCCCCCCATATCCGGCAAATTTTGGTCACAAATAACCAAGGGAATCGGGATTTGGTCCACCTCTAACTCAGTAAAGAGTTCAAGGGCTTCTCCACCACTTTCTGCCACCTCAATTTCGTAGCTATCGTCGATAATTCGCTGCAATTGATCTCGTAGCGTATTCAAAATCAATCGGTCATCATCAATGCAAATGATCGTGCCTTTGCTCACCGTTGCTCCACCATTGTCGCTGTCGTCACTTTGGGCACATTCCGTTCAAATACAATGAGGATCAACCTGATATTCAAGCGCATTTTTAACTGATTAGCTCACCTCAAGGGGTAACCAAACCTCAAACCTAGTATGCCCTGGCTGACTCTGACATTCGACCTTTCCTTGGTGTTTATCGACAATTTTACGGACGATATCTAGTCCCAAACCACTCCCTTCGCCAGCAGGTTTTGTCGTGAAAAAGGGATCAAAGATCTTGGCTTGCACATCCTCAGGAATACCACTGCCTGAATCTGTAACGCTGACCAGAATTCCCTGTTGATCCAATCCAATGGCTAATTCAATATGGCCTTTGTAATCCATGGCCTGCATGGCATTATGAAGCAGATTCGTCCATACTTGGGCCAACTCTTCAGGATAGCAATAAATATCTGGTACTTCTTCAAAGGATTTCGTTAAATCAATGCCATGTTTAATCTGGTTATGGTACAAGGTCAGAACCGTCTCTACCGTGTCGGGGACTGACGCTTTGACTTTCTCATTACTCAGATCCTGGCGAGCATAGCTCTTCAGGGCAAATACAATTTTGGCTGCCCGTCCCACAGCCAAGCGGATATTCTGAGTGTTGTTATGTATGACCGTCAAATCATAGGCAACATCCAAAACTTCGGTATTATTCGGCAACGCCAGAATGGGTTCAAATGGTGAAAGATCAGCGGAGACCCCCATCTTACTGAGAATGCTGGCCATGTCATTAGCAGGCTCTAAGCTTTTCTCTGCCAGGATTTTCTTCAAGCTTCGCTTTAGCTTCCGTTCCTCGCGAGAAGTCAACAACTCCTGTTGTTGAGCCACCGCCAGCAACTCAAAGAATGCGTCAGATTGATCGGGCTGCAATTGGTCCAGGATTTGGGGAAGCCGTTGCATCGACTTCTCTAGGGAAGAAGCAATATTTTCTCCGGCGGCTTGAATCGCTCCCAAGGGCGTATTGATTTCATGGGCAACCCCTGCTGTGAGTTGGCCTAAAGCCACCATTTTTTCTGACTGGACCAGTTCCTGGGTTCGCTGTTGAACCTCCTGCTCCAGGGACCGATTATATTCAGCTAACTGTTGCTCACTCTCTTTCAACGCCTCCACCATGACATTTCGCTCTTCCAAAGAGACCCTTAAGTCATTGACCATCAGGTTGAACGCTCGAGCTAATTCCCCCAACTCATCCGTCCGATTTAAGGAAACATGTCGTTGTAGATCCCCTGATGAAATTGCTGTTGCCGCTTCGTTAATTTGCAGGATAGGGTGAGTCACCCACCGAGCCGTTGCCACACCAATCAAAATAGCGGATAGCAGGGCAGCAAAGGATAAGCCAATCGTTGAACGGGTATTGGCATAAATTTGCTCCATAAAGTCTGATTCAGGCACGACAACAACACTTAGCCAATCTAAACCATGCTGATCCCGTAGGGGGTTCACTTGTAAAAAATGCCGCTGGCCGTCAATCATGACATCCAGTTGTTGACGAACAGAAATCTCTTGTAATGTCCCAAAGCGCTCCAGTAGTTTCTCCGTCGTTGCGCGCACAACGGGGTCCTGACTGCTCAAAGCCGGTAATCGTTTGGGGCCTTCATCCGATGTGGTAAAAGGTTGTTCAGAAGTGGAGGTTGCCACGAGAAGCCCAGAACGCTCTAGGATAAAACTTTTTCCGGTTTTACCTATCTTGAGAGATTTTAGGAAATCACTAAACTGGGCAATGGTTAAGTCCGTTGCTAAGACACCCTGAAAGGTTCCAGACGGATCGTAATAGGGCTGCCCCAAGGTAATCGCTAGGGTTGGCGGGTTGACCCAAGCATAAATATCAGTCCAAGTAGGCTTATCCGCTTTTTCCGGGACTAAGTACCAAGGGCGCTTTTGAGGAACAAAGTCAGGGGAGGTTTTGATCCGTTTCCCCCGTTTTCCATTTTTTTGAATGGTATAGGTTTGTAGATCTCCGGTATTTTCCGTGACTTGATAGGTGAAACTACCATCGTCGTTCGCCGCAAGTCCGACAAATTCGCCTTCGGGTGTTCCAAACTGGATATAGCTAATTTGGTTAAATATCTGAATTTGCCGCCAAAAGTGACGCTCCATGCTGTTTAGGTTATTAACCTTAAGCTGGCCTAAATCAATCGCACTCTGATTAAGCTGATTGATATCATGGGGGGCAGATAAATAGGTTTGGGTCCGCTCAGCAATATGGATTTCTACTTCATCCGTAAGCTGTTGTGCCAAAGATTCAATCGAACGTTGGCCATTCTGAAAAGATAAATAGCCCACTAAGCCGACGGCCGCACAAACCTGTAAGACGAAGGGCACCACTAAAACCGTTTTTAGCTTCTGGCGACGAGCGATTTTCCCTGGAAAGGATCGCAACGTTTGGATAAACATGAATCCCTATCTCTATTTTTGAAATGTAGACAATCCGGCTTGAATCACACCCATTAAATCTTCTTCATTCCAGGGCTTGGAAACATAGGCATGAAGTTGCATGTTCTGGTGAATTCGCTCGACTGCAGATTGATCCGCTTGCCCTGATAACAACACCGTCACAATTTCTGGGAATTTTTGATTCAATTCAATCAGGAATTCGTCCCCTTTGATTCCGGGCATTAACCAATCTGAAATAATGAGGAGAATTTCAATATTATCTTCTTTCAATTCCTCGATGACTTCCCACGCTTCTTCGACACTCTCAGCAATTTCACAGGTATGCTGTTCGCCAAAATACTTGCTAATTTGGTCTCGTAGACTTCTAAGGACTACAGATTCATCATCAACACAAAGAATAGCTGAATTTGCCATTTCTACTTTTATTAAGCCTCTAAACAATAGCCTCAATAATCCTTATTAATAACTAGAACCATGGATTATTGTATTTTGAAAATTATTTATTCTAAACAGTTCAAAATAGTCCGCATAGAAAGAAGAGCAGGGCGATCCCATAAACAGTAGAACCATACCCAGTTTGCCCAGTTATTTCTCTGACTTGAAACTTTAGGACCAGGAGTTTACTTTTCTACAGTAAGGCTGCTGCTCTTTCGGCCAAATCAGATCGTTCACCTTGATACAGAGTGATATGGCCCGCTATGGGCTCAGATTTAAATCGCTCTACCACGTAGGTCAACCCATTACTGGCCGCATCTACATAGGGATTATCGATTTGCTCAGGGTCTCCAGTGAGCACCACTTTGGTCTCTTCCCCGGCCCGCGTCAAAATCGTTTTAACTTCATGGGGAGTCAGGTTTTGGGCTTCATCCACAATCAAAAATTGTTTGGGAATAGTCCGTCCGCGAATATAGGTGAGGGGTTCTATTTGGAGGAGCCCTTGGTCCATTAACTCTTCATGTCCCCGCCGCCAATGCTGAGGTTGCCCCACCGCTTCTTGAGTCCCAAAAATCAGATCAAAATTGTCATAGAGAGGCTGCATCCAAGGGGTGAGTTTTTCGTCAATATCCCCCGGTAAATACCCCAAATCTCGTCCCATGGGCACAACAGGACGGGCAATTAACAGACGGCTATAGTTCTTCTCATCCGCAACTTTATGTAAGCCTGCTGCGATCGCAATCAACGTTTTGCCGGTTCCCGCTTTCCCGACCAAGGTGACTAAGGCAATATCGTCTCGCATGAGCAATTCAAAGGCGAATTTTTGTTCGCGATTCCGCGCCCGAATTCTAGAAATGCCGTTATGGGGAAATTTGGGCAACGGCATGACTTCGCCCGTAAGATCACCGGCTAAAGCTAAGGCTGTATGGGAAGGCTTGAGACTATCCACTAAAGTGACCGCCTGATTGGGCCATGTTTTTTCGGCCAGGGTGGCTTGTCCCGATTGGAAGAGCTGACTAATCGTATCGCTCCCTACCATGACTTCAGTCATGCCGGTATAGAGCCCTTCAACATCAACTTTATCGGTGGAGTAGTCCTCTGCGGCCAAACCTAAAACATCCGCTTTTATGCGGAGATTGGTATCTTTGCTCACTAAAGCCACGGGACATTGGCACTGATTTTTCAGTTCCAAGGCCACGGCCAGAATTGCGTTATCGGCTTGGTCCCCTTCTAGTTCTGGGGGCAGCTCTTTGAGGGTGATGCGATCGCACAATGCAACCCGTATTGTTCCACCCTTTGGCAGTTCAATCCCTTTTGTCAGTTGCCCCTGCGCCCTCAGATCATCCAAGGTTCGCGACACCTGACGGGCATTCCGCCCGGTTTCTTGGGGCTGCTTTTTGAACCGATCGAGTTCTTCAATAATCGTAATCGGCAAGACGACGTCGTTATCCTCAAAGCGAAAGATGGCATTTGGATCATGCAACAGTACATTCGTATCAAGGACAAACGCTTTTTTCATAAGGGAGATTAAAACCGAATAAGGGAATGGTTAGCCGAAAGTTGATACTTCATTACAGCACATTGGCCTTGATCCTAGCGTCCCAATTGAAGCCATACCGATTCAGATTTTATAGTGCCTCCAGCTTTGTATGGAAAGCCATTAGAAAGCCCACCTTTTTAATGGGTGGGCTTTCTAATGGCTAATTTCTCTTAAACCAAGAGAATAGACTGATGCTAGTTGCTGCTACTGCAAGGGAAATTCCCCTGACAAAAGCAGCTATTACTTGATTGACCTGAGTTTGCGAGATAGCACAGCTGCCGATCCCATCCCGCCAGAGAGAACAATCGCCACTAGGGGAATTTGAGGAGACTGGTGGCGGGGAGCTTCGCTAATCTCATTCAGATTAATTCCCTTCGGGGTCACAGGTACTGTCAAAATATCTTGATGACCCGACTCGCCAATGCTAACTTCCCACTCTCCCGGCATTATTTCGCTGGTATCAAAGGTAAACTGGCCATTTTCATCCGTTTCGGTCTCCATCACTGGCTCAGTCAAATTGTCAGGGGAATAGATTTTGACTTTGGCCTTTTTATGGGGCTCACCTGTACTGAATACAGCCGTAAACTGAACCTTATTCGCTTCTTCTAAGACATAGTTCGTCTCCAGGGCATGGGCCATCGCACGACCAGGAACTCCCAGTACAGCCAACAACAGAAGCGGCATTAATACTTTAGATTTCATCTGCATTCTTCCCCTAAGGTCTCGTTTTCAACAAAGGTTTTAGCACCAAACACTCGAAGATTGGCTCTATCCTACCGATTAATTCTCAATCTTTCACCCCATTCCAACCCAATTATGCCCCTTACCCCAAAAAATTCGCTCACGGGCTAATCCCGGCTCCAGACTTTAATAGCACTATTTTTACTGCTACTGACCAAAGACTGACCATCGGCGGCAAAAGCCAAGGAATAAATATCGCCTTGATAGCCTGTGAGAGTATGACGTAAGGCCCCCGTCGAAAGGTTCCAGAGTTTGACCGTCCGATCTAAACTCCCCGTTGCCAATGTATTCCCATCAGGACTAAAGGTCACCGCCGTCACGGGTTTAGTATGCTCCTGAAGGGTTCGACTCAATTTTCCAGATTTCAGATCCCAGAGCCTTACGGTTTTATCCTGACCAGCGCTGGCTAACTGTTGGCTGGAAGGTCCAAAGGCAATGGAAATTACCCGGCCCGTATGTCCCTTAAAGGTCCGCAGAAGCTTGCCTGACTTCAGTTCCCATAACTTCACCGTCTTATCACTGCTAGCACTGGCAATCATCTGACCATTGGCACTAATGGTCACCGAGCGCACTTGCCCCGAATGTCCCTTGAGGGTGCGGACAAGCTTGCCCGTTTTAATATTCCAAACTTTCAGGGTTTGATCTTCACTCCCACTGACCAACAACGTGCCGTCAGGGCTAATGGCCACAGACCATACGGTTGCTGGATGGGCGGCAAAGGTTCTAAGGAGCTTCCCGGTGGGTACATCCCACAATTTAATCGTGCAATCCCCACTAGCACTGGCTAAGATTTTACCTTTAGGGCCTAGGGCAATCGTCCAAACCTGATCTTTGTGATCTGACAGAGTTCGAATGAGCTGGCCTTTCCCTAAGTTCCACAACTTAATATCGTTTTGGTCACCACTGCCAATCAAGGTCTTGCCATCTGGGCTGAGGGCAACAGACCAAATTGCCTGTTTCGGGGCATTCGACAAGGTTTTTAATTGAGCATTCTTCCAATTGATACCTGCCTGGCACTGGGAGAATAGTTTCTGAGCAGAAGGATAGAGTCGAGAATCTTTGGGAATATTTTGAGTCTGGGCAATACAGGTGTCATAGCGTTTCTGTTGGGCCAGGGATTGCCAAAACTCCATCTGCTGTGCCTCTTTCTGCCGCTGTTGCGCCTCTTGTTGTTGACGCAGAATAGACATTAGTAGCAGAAGTGCGATCGCACCCGCCCCCGCAAACCACCAAACCCGCTTGGGTACCGACTGCACCTGACGCCAAGACACGGAAGACAAGTTCACCCGATATCGAGCATTCCGTACAGACTGACTCACGATCATAGACAGATTTTGCCCCAGGGAAGTCAGGCGCTGAGCTGAGGTCTTCAGGGTCTGTTGCCCAACCCCCAGAGCCTGATGGAGCGGCTGAATCACCGTTTGATTTGACCAGGTTGAACTAGGTACCGCACGTCTCGGCGGTTCAGGGGCCTGTCCAGGGAATTGGATCACCTGAACCTGACGAATAATCGCGGATTCAACTGGAATCGTATCTGCATCCGTTAACCCCAAGGTGGCTTGAAACTGCCGAAACTGATCCTGCAAATAATCACTGACCGGATATTCTTGGCGCACGGCCTCCACAAAGGCCATGGCATATTCTTGCAGTTTAGTCTGATAGGCTTTACCCGGTTTACTCACCTCCGCCTCAATCATCTTGGCCATCTCTAAGTCCAGATCAAGGCTGGACTGAAGATTATCCAAAATCACCCGATTTACCTGCGATACCTCTCCACGCCCTGCATAGAATTCGAACTGACGGCGATAGACAAATTGGGGTTCATCGATGGCAGCTTGAGCCAAAGCTAAATTCTGTACTGCCTTGACATTATAAATTTGCGGTTCAATTGCCGGAATCTCTTGTTTGACCTTGCGCTTCCCATAGGCATACCATTCCTCCACCGAAATACTGCCGTCACAATTTTGATCTGCAGCACCAGTTCTTAACCCTTCCACTAAATAAAACGTGTAAAGGGATAGATCAGCTCCCTTATGCACAAATGCATGGCGAGCCTGAGTCGCTGAGGTCATAATCGTCCGCCCCAATCCACCTAAATATTGAGGGAGATTCACCCCCCCGAGATGGGGATTGATAGCAGAGGTGTCAGTTTGTCGATAGCAGCAATCTAAAACTACAACCTGTCGTTCTGCCTTACTATCATTCAAAATATCTTGGAGCAGATCGGCTGAAACTAGGGTTGACCGCACCACTTTACCTTTTGAGTTAGTGCGGCTCATACTAGTGGTTAACCCAAATCGGCCATGATCATCCAACACCACCCCATGGCCAGAAAAATAGACCACGAGCAGATCATCAACATCTCGATCTTGGCAAAAGCTTTCTAGGGATTCTGCCAAAATTTGGGGATTCGGGTTCAGTAAGGTTTGGACCTCATCAAAAGCAGCGATTTTAGGATTTTCTAGGACTTGCTTCATCACCGCAATATCCTGCTGGACCCCTGGCAATGGTTCAAAGCCATGCTCACAATGGCTGACCCCAATCAACAGAGCATTCTTAGTCGTGGGTACCCGAGTCATCGAGTCTAAGGTAATTCTCGGAGACTCTAGCAAACGCTCCAGGGAAGACAAAAGGGGCTGATTGTCCATTTCTGGTACGAGGGCATCAGCCGATGTTTCTTGCGGCATTTCAGAATCATTCTCTTTGCCGTTCACCACCTCCGACTCGCCGGGGATAGCCACCGAGAAATTGAGTAGCTTACCTTTGTTGAGTAGCAAACGACATCGTGCCCGGGTACCAGACGGAACCATCACGCCGGGCAATGTCGGCTGCAAGCCATCTATCTGGTCAATGACGACCCTATGGAGATCAGACGAAACCCTGTGACGTTCAATAAACGTCACAGGACCTCTCTCCAAGCAGGCATAGATTGTATCCAAGAGAGGATTATCCAGGGCACCCGCTAAACAATAGGCAATAAAGTAGGGGATGTGACTTCGGCCTAAGTCATCATCCCCTTGGTTATACATCCAGCCAAATAAGGTTAGCTCAGGAGAGATTTGAGCAAGGTAAGCCGCTCGATATCCTGGCTGAGGCGGCGCGTAAGAATTCCAATACTTATAAACCACCTGGGTTAAAAAAACTTGTTTCACTTCCTCCGGGACATCAGCACTACTGAGAGTCTGAAAGCCCTGATCAGGGAAGCTAGTGTAAACCAGTTGACCAAGATCTAGCGTTAGCATCAGAGGGTCTTCCTAAAGTGAGATTATTGGCTAGATTTAGACTGAACTTTTTCAGCCATCTGCCGAATTTGCTGTTTTAACGGATCCGTTGGTGCAGCAGCCTCAGCCTTGGTAAATAGGACTTTTGCAGCTGCTTTATCCCCCTGTTCGACACGCAAGGAAGCTTTGCTAGTTAAAGCCAGAATATTATCAGGATCTAACTCAATGATTTTGTCATAGACACCTTCTTCTTTCTGCTTGTTCCCTTTAACTGCATAGAGGAAAGCCAAATCACTCAGATGCAGTGTATTTTCAGGTTGTAAACTGACCAGTTTTTCCGTCAGTGGCAATGCTTTATCGTATTCAAGCAGATCTCGATATATTTGAGAAAGCTGTGTTAAAGCTTCAAGATCATTGGGGTCGTTTTCAAGTACTTTTTGATTATTCTCAATCCTATCCGCTACGGTCAGTGTTCTTTTGGGTGAAAACAATACACGGGTGCCTAAGAAGATTGCTAAGATGACCGCTATCAATGCAGCTCCGAGACCTAGCATTCGTTTACTTCCAAATGAGGATCTTGATCGATTACTCGATTTGACGGTTGCTAATGGTTGGGCCGTATTGTCTAACAGACGGTTAAATCCACTCGCTAAAGACTGGGGCTTACCTTTTCGATGAATTTTACTTAGTTCCGTCGCCAACCAGAGCAACGGCGCAGAAGCCCCTTTTGCCTGCAGAACCGACATTTTTCCATTTTTAACGATGGGAATCGTAGAGTAAAACCTGCGGTATTGTATCTGATTCGCATCCAAACGAGCCATTAAGGGTCGAATATTTTCTTCTATTTTTAGCAATTTCTGGGGATTTTCCGCCAAAAGATCACATTTTGTTAGCACAATAGCAAAAATATAGGTCAAACCACTTTGTCGAGCCAGTGAGGCGATAGTTTCTACCTGTTTCACAATGCCTTGAAGCGTCTGGCTATAAGCAGAATTATTAAATAGCGTATAGGTATCAATAAAGACACAACAACCATGGGAGTCCATCACCATTTTCTGGAAATTGGGGTTGTCGTTGTTGCAGATTTCTCCTGGAATATCCCACCAGCGAAACTGACACAGATCCTTTTCACCAAAAAGGTTTTGAGTTTTCGCGGCAAAATTAAAATTCGTTATTTTCATCGTTGCTGGCGGATATTGACCTGTTTGGGCAATATATTCCAGCAAGGTATTCAGGTTATGTTGAACCTGGGTATCCTGACAGTCAAACCAGGTAGATGATTTGCGCGACCCACTATTCGCTTTTTGCTCAGCATAGCTACCCACCAAAAAGACAGTTTTACCCACACCCCGATGACCAATGCTGAGTAAGTTAAACGTCTGGGTTTTTGTTTTTGACGGAGCATTCATAAGTTAGTACTAACGAAAAAGTGGGAAAAAGTAAAAGTATTAATGCCAAGGTTTTGGGTATTGTCTCTAATTTACATAGAGCAAGATATCTTAGGGAAGCTTTGTTAATCATTGTTGCATAGGCTAGAACCACTACCGCTAGGTATAGGTTTAGTGCTAGCCCACAACATATTGACCGTATCATCGTTTCCAGTAGCCTCCCTATTTATAGAGATAATGAACAGACTACAGTTAAATATCTGGCCTATCTGAACATTTTGCGGGAGCTATTGTTGTCAGGTTGGCAGAGAGAACCGTTTGCGATCGCACCCCAATCCCCTCAATACATCCAGGGCAACATCTATTCAGAAGACCAACGAGCGTTCTCATCCAGCCATGCCCCTAAGGGTTGAACCATGGATTCTGCCCCTTGGGTATTGCGAAATAACATGGTGAAAGCACCTGCTCCCAAACCAGACTGGGGCCATATCCGATAACAAGGCATATCCGTTAGGTGGGATTGAAAAGTCAATAAGGCATCAACCGTTTGAGGTTCGAAGTTGAGAAAGCGGCGAGTAAACCAGCGACAGACCCGCTCATTTTCCGCTTCAGAGAACGCACAGGTCATATAGGCCAAATAGCCTCCTGGCACCACTAAACGGGAGGCATTAGCCAGGATGCGTCTTTGTCGCTTCACATTATGTTGGATAGAAGCGGGATGGAAACAGCCGGGTGCAGACTCCCCCTTCGCCAACAAAGATTGCCCCGTACAAGGGGCATCGACTAACACCACATCAGCACTGGCAGGAATCGCTTCAGCTAGTACAGATGGGTCTGCGCTCAACACCTGTACAGGCTTAACTTGACATCGTTTTAAATTGCTAATGAGCATTCCCACCCGCTTACCAATCACTTCGTTACTCACCAGCAAGTGGGGCTGTAGCAATCGCCAAGCTAAAAGGCTTTTCCCTCCCGGAGCTGCACATAGATCGAGCACGACATTAGGCTTTTTCCGAATAACCGTGAGAGGAGTTGCGGCAAATACCGAGGAGAAATCTAGGCAATAATAGGCTCCCTGGTGATGCAAATCATGCTTTCCGGGACGCTCTCCCACTGCCAATCGATCCACAAAGGGAAGCTGCCAAGGTAGGGCGTCAACCCGTTGAAAGAAGGCTTTATCTGTCCGTTCTTTGATCCAAGCAATACAAGGGCTATAGGGCTGTGGCTCCGTCAATGCCTGTATAAAGGCTTGTTGTTGCTGAGGGTCTGACCATAGCTTCAGACTAAATTTTGTCAACAACTTAGACACAGTCAATTACTTTGCTTGGGGGTCAGGGCTGAAAAGATATCCCCAAACTGCCCCTTAGTATAAGGCGACAGTTTATGATTTGGGTGATTAAGGTTAACGCTTTTCCTTGTTCCGTCAACTGTTGGTTTGCAACATTATCCCCAAGACTGTTTGAAATGTCTGTCATGCCAGAGAAACAACCCGATGTCCTAGATCAGGCGTTTGTGCAAGCAGCCCATGCTGCCTTAACGGGGTCTGCCCCCAAAATTCCGCCCCAGTCCTTAATTGAATCTCTATTACAACGGGAAAAGGTAACTCAATCCCAGTCGGATCTTAGGTTTGAGCAGTTTATAGGGACCTGGCGACTTTGTTTTGTGACAGGAACGAAAAAACCCCATCAACATCAAAACAAAACTGTCGGTAACGGATTCTACATTCCCCGCTGGGTCAAGATGCAAATCGTCTATTCCCCCGGCAACCCGACGGATTATGGCCCCCAAACCTCAGACACCGTTGGACAAATTGTCAACCAAGTCCATTGGGCAGGATTGAGCTTATCTTTGACTGGCCCAGCTCGTTGTTGGTCAAAAAAAAATATTATGGCCTTTGACTTTACAAGAGTGGAGTTTAAGGCCTTTGGTCGGACCCTATATCAGGGATTTATCCGAGGAGGCCAAGAGAGCGAACAGACCTTTTGGGATGGGCATGTCCGCACCCAAGCCTTTTTTGTTTATTTTCTGATTAAAGATCAGGTCCTTGCGGCTCGTGGTCGGGGAGGAGGGATTGCCCTATGGGCAAAAACCGAGACTTAGAAATTTTGTTTCACGCTCATTGGCCAAAGAGTCGACAAGTTAGCATCGACAAAGTTAGACAGTTAGCATAGTCTAGTTAGAGTCATTAGCGCTCGTAGCTCAGCGGATAGAGCAGTTGCCTTCTAAGCAATTGGTCGCAGGTTCGAGTCCTGCCGAGCGCGTTTTACCTCTGAAAGGGTTGATTCACCTTTAATCAATGCAAATGCATTACAGTGTTCATGATCCGCTGAAGAATCAGCGATTTGATGAGTACAGGATGACAGATGGCAAAATACGACGTTTACGGTCTCGGCAACGCCCTCGTAGATATTGAATGCGAAGTTTCTGTAGAGGTCTTGCAGAACCTTGGGGTCGATAAGGGCGTGATGACCCTATTAGAAGAAGCTGATCAACAGCGAATCATTGACCATCTCAGTAGCTATTCCCTGAAGCGAGGATGTGGTGGCTCGGCAGCCAACACCCTGATTGCCATTAGCCAGTTTGGGGGGAAGTCTTGCTACTCTTGCAAAGTTGCCAGTGATGAACCGGGACAGTTTTACCTGGATGATTTGATCCGGTGTGGCGTCGATACTAATTTACAACAGCATCAGCCAGAAGCGGGCGTCACGGGTAAGTGCCTGGTTTTCGTTACCCCAGATGCTGACCGAACTATGAATACCTTTCTGGGTATCTCTGGACGCTTTTCTGAAGCTGAATTGTTGCCGGATGCGATCGCAGATTCCACCTACACCTATATCGAAGGCTACCTAGTCACCTCTCCCGATGCCAAAGCAGCTGCCATCAAAGCCAGAGATATGGCTAAAGCCGCAGGCCAAAAAGTCTCCCTGACCCTATCTGACTTCAACATGGTCAGCTTTTTCAAAGACGGTCTATTGGAGATGATTGGCTCCGGTTTAGATTTAATCTTTGCCAATGAAAGTGAAGCCCTAAAAATGGCAGAGACCGAGGATATTTCCGCTGCCATTGACCATATGAAGACCCTGGCAACCTATTTTGCCATCACTCGGGGTCCCCAAGGCTCTTTGATTTACGATGGTCAGCAAGTCATAGAAATTGCACCGACCCCAGTACAGGCCATCGATACCGTTGGAGCTGGCGATATGTATGCCGGAGCTGTGCTCTATGGCATTACCAATGGCATGAGCTATAGGGAAGCTGGACAACTCGGATCCGTTGCCGCAGCTAAACTCGTCGCCAGTCTTGGTCCCCGCATGCCTACGGAAGTGACTCGTAGTCTTTTAACTGAAGTAAAAACGGCTTCCCAAGGTTAGGCAAGCGCCTGCACCTATCAAATACACCAACAGCGTCAAAAAGTAACCTATGGCTCTCCCTGGGGAGGGACCATAGGTCTCCATCACGCCTATAGCATGGGCCATTCTGCCCACGCTATAGGCTATCCCCAATCCCCAAAGGAGAGGAGATGGGGCCTGCATAAGTTCTAAAACGACTAAAAACAGAATGACCAAAGGGGTGTATTCAACAAAGTTGCCAAACGCGCGTACCTTCCGTTGTAAACGGCCCTGATTAGGCTCGAAAGTCAAGAACCATCCCTTCGTCAGTTTCTCTACCCAAGCTGCCCATCGATTTGGATCATCCAGGTAGTCCCGTTGATGAACAATATCCGCTGGGCACACACCATGCCAAAGTCGAGCTTGGGCTCGCTCCCAGACAACCGTGAGAGATAAGACAACCGCGAGCAAACTGTTGAGGCTCAAAAAAATGCTGGATATTGGAAGAACCATAGGATTGACATAGATTTGAACGGGTTCACCTTATCCAAATACATACTGATTTCCGAGTCCCCAAATGGGTACAACTATGGGATTGACACCCTTAATCCATGCCATTATCTCTGCCAAGACCGAATCTGAGTTGCGATCGCAGCTATTGGACAAGGCAGGTTATTGCACAGGATCCCAAGCTTGGGGGCTAGATCTTCTGGACTATCAGCAAAAAATCATGGGCTCAGATCTGCAAGGACTCCCCGTATCCTTTTGCAATCGCTATCAAGCCATTGGTCGTGATCAAGACATTACCAGCCAGCAGATGCTTCGTCAGCACATTCCTATACAGCTGTGCTCCCTTTCTTCTCAAAAGCAACCATCCAATGAAATGGATGATCTGTTCAAGACCTACCATATCGAACATGGCGTGGTAGCTCCAATTTTAGGTTCAGGTCAATTACTGGGTGGCCTCTACTTTCTGCGTCATCAAGGTTATCCTCCCTTCAAAACCAGGGATTTACTGCGTATCAGCACTTTATGCCAGCATTTAGCCGTTCAATTTACGACCCTTCGCTTCAATCACCAAGCTTCGGCGAAACACGCCGTCCTCACAGATCGAGAATTAGAGATCGTTGATCTTGTAGCCCAAGGGTTCACCAATCGAGAGATTAGTCATTACCTACACATCAGTGTAGATGGGGTGAAACAAAGGTTGAAACGTCTATACAGAAAAGTTGGTGTTGCCAATCGAGCTGCCCTAGTAGCCAAGGTGAAGGGCGTAGCTAATGGATCGGGGATGCCTTAGACTTCGGAATGGTTACCCCTGGGAATAGGGAGTCAAACCGTTGATTGACCCAGGCAAGCCGCAGCATGAGTAGATGATTGAAACCATCCTCACTCCAGCGCATACCAACCCCTTAAAGCGCTGTTGAATCAGCCACTTACAAGCACTTTCGACCATTCCTGACCCCAGCGGTATCTGTAGTTGTTCAAAGTGGCGATATTGGATGTGTCGCAGATGGCGCTGGAAATAAGCCTGTACCTGGAGCAACGTCGTAAAAGATTTGCCCGTAAACAATTGTGAGTGAATCAACATCGTCAAGGACCGCAATACTAATAGGTGTTGCCCATGTCGCAATTGGTGTCGCCAGCGCCGGAACCAGGCTTGGGCTTGAGCAGAGCGAACATCCCCAAACATCACTTTTGTTGCTCGTGCAAGATGGCCTGCTGCATGAAAAAATCGAGAACTGCCACAGCACAGTGAGAGAACAAGGTGCGGTAGACTCGCCAGAAGCCTCGCCCCCATCACTCAACCAGATGACGCTTGGGGCCGATTCAAAGTCTTGTTTGCGGGCTTCGAGTTGCAGTAAGGGGATGAACTGGTCGATATCGCCCAATACTGCTACCAGTCTTCGACGCAGTAGTTGGGGACACTCTTTTAGCTCGGGTGAGCCGTGTTCCCAGGCGGGCTAAGATAGCGACTTTAACTTCTCGCCACTGGATTTTCCCTTGGGGGTTTTGGAGTGGGGCGAAAGGGCACCATCACACCGTCAGCAGCAATGGCCAAAGGCAGAGCAGACAACACCTCTGAAATCGCTTCACTAGGAGCCTGTTCACCTGATGCTTGAGCTTTGAGTTGAGCCTCTAGCTCCTGATAAGCTTTGTTGCCCATGACTTGCACCCAATTCCACAAGCTTGATGAACTGACGGATAAACCACTCCACTGACTCAGCATCCAACTGGCCAGTTCATAGGGCATAAATAGACTTAACAAGCAGCCTAGACGCACCAGTTCTTTACTGCTGTGCTGGTAAGAGGTAATCCCAATGGATTGATCCAGAGGAGCTGATAGACTACCTGGACACCCTTTTGGACAACGACCCACCCGTCGCTTTCAGTAAATATTTCCCACCAGTGTCTGCATCTGACGAGATTCCCATCCCTTCGAGTGCAAGCGGGTTCCGCAGGTGCTACACCTAGGCCATTCAAATACTGTTTTTGCTCGCCGTGAGAGTTCATCCTCCAGAAGCCATCGAGCCAAAAACAAACCCATTTGCAGAACGATATAAACCATCTGACTCAGGCTGGGTGATTCTTTGAGTGCTTCGACCTGTTCTAGAAATTCGTGATGGGCTAGTACGGCTGGCAATTGCGATGTTAGGCTCATGACAAGTTTTTGATTCGGGTACAGGATCTATTGTCCTTGACCCGTTTTTCTTTGAGCCATACATCCCCGATTCTGTGCTTACGCCCCAAGGTGAAATAGACCACTCAAACTTTAAATAATTTGAGTTCTAGTCTGATCTTAGGGAGGCAAATATTATGCGAAAAAGGAATATATCCTGAGAAATAGTGAGTATTTTAACTATCAAACGCCTTATAATTGATAAATTTGAGTTTCAAAGTAATTTTTAGAATCAATTGGTCAATACTTCTAAATACTGCATTGGAATCATTTGTGACGGGGGGTCAACAGAATGAAACGTTTGTTGGAATGGGGGAGTATCCCCTGGCTAGCACTGGCTATCGGTAGCTTTCAAACACCAGCCCAAGCGCTAGACTCAGTACAATTTTTACTCAATGAGGGGTTTTGCCAAGCCTGTACCCTTAGTAATTCAGACCTATCGGGGCTGGATCTAGCAAATGTCAAACTGAACCATGCCATTCTTATCAAGGCTGACTTGTCCGGAGCTAATTTATCGGGAGCTGACCTCACAGGTGCCAACCTTTCCGGCGCGAATCTGAGCGGGGCCGATCTCACGAATGCCAATCTTACGAATGCCAACTTAGACCAAGTTAATTTAACTGGTGCTCGCCTCAATAACACCAACTTAGCTGGAGCAAATGTACAAATTGCTGTAAATGCTCCAGTGCCTTCTACAGCTCAATCCTCTTTTGTCAGTTACTACAATCCACCAGAAGAGTCCACTGACATTAGCCCTATTTCTCCCATCCCCTCAGCTCCACCTCCAACCTATGGGCGTGTATTAAATCCACCTAAATCCGGCTATCAACCCCCGACGGCAGTCGCCACTCGTGCCCCATCCTTACCACTTCCATCCGCCCCACCAATTCCCACAGAATCACCCACAGTAGCGGATAACAGCATTGGGGGAGCGGATGATCCGAGCCAAGCTGCTGCCCTAACAACAGATGGTATTGGCATTATCGACGGGGGAACCGTTCCTAAAGGCAGAGTCCTAGTGAGTCTCAAAGGGGGACCTCAGGGTATTCAAAGCACCGTACGATATGGCATTTTGGGAGATCTCGAAGCCTTAGGCTATCTTGACTACTCCTTTGGTACTGTTGACGAGTCCGAGCAAGGTTTCGGCCTAAAATATCGCTTCCTCGACCAGGCGAAAGGCAAACCCTTAACCATTAGTGCTGCCGTCAACGTAGGGCTCACGGGCGAAACCTTTATCAACTATGCCACCAATAATCGAAATGAGTTCCAACAACGGGGCCTGAATAAAGCAGTTCCCACGATCTTCCAAGGCACCGATGGCAATGTCGGCAATAATCTGATCTATAGCGTCTCGTTGCCTGTCCATTATCAAGCGACGGACCGGTTAAATTTATGGGTCACCCCTACCTTTAGCTACGTTCAAGATAGAGATATTGCGGTCGGAGGCTTTAATTTTGGCGGCTCCTACGAAATCGTTAATAATCTAAATTTCATTGCCGAAGTCGGGGCTAGTTTTGCTGGCCGAGGCAACGCCTTCCTCAATAACACCTTGGGTGACGCTATTCCTTGGAATGTGGGGTTCCGGTATGATTCCTCAACACTATTTGGATTTACTCCCGGCAGTAAACAACTCATTTTTGACTTGTATGCCACCAACCGAGTGGGAACATCACCCTGGAACCAACTTCGAGTCCGAGACCAGGATGAGCCCACAATTGGCGTAGGGGTTCACCTCTTGTGGTAGCTCAGAACAAACCATCCCTGAGGGATAATACCCTAACGACCTTTTTTCTCCGGGTAATTTCGAGGTGGGATAGATCGCCCTCTTAGAAATCTTTTCTCTAATTGACCTAAGCTTAGCCAGGCCACAGCCGAAGAAAAGATCGTAACGGTCGCAGCAATAGACAATTTGATCGAGAATACCCCAAAGCCAAAGGCCAAAAGCGGTGTAAGGGTCCAAGCGACCAAGGCTAGTCCAACCATTACTTTCCGCAGGCGTTTGACATTTTTCAATGCCTGGGAACAGCTGGCACAGTTCACCGTGTGTGAATGGTACCGATCAAGTAACTGCTCGCGAGTCCGCTCTGGGGGTAGACTTTGCCCGGGGAAAGGATCAGCCTGGAAGCGTTCTTGCCATTGATGCAATGCCAGCACAAACCGATCGGCCCGTGTGGGCAGATAAAAGGCTTGAGCAATGGACTTACTGTCTTTGGTCCGCTCTAAATACCGTTCTTGGAAATGCAAGAAGATTTGGTCATCTTCTAATATGGCATTCTGCCCTAGATGAGAAAACCAAGTCGGCGTATGACTAATCATCCAAGCAGGCACTTTAGATGAAAATTGAAACGGGAATCGAGCAAAAATGCGACACTCACCTTTACGGACTGGTGTAGCATAGACAACGGTCAAGGTTCGACCAAACTGGCTAGATGTTAAGTCATGCCACATCAAGCCGGGAGCCACAAATGTTGTTGTTTGTGTTCCCAATTTTCCTTGGCGAGGGCCTTCTTCCCACACACCGTAAAACCCTTGTTTTCCTGATTCCATGACCTCCAATTCCACCGGCCCCGCATTGCTGCGGTTCCCAACAGAACGGTGATGAGTATAGGGTAAATGGCTAGGGTCTAAAACATTTTCAAGTAGCGTGAGCACATCGTAGGGCAGGTCACGAAATCCATCGAGAATAATCCAGTCGTCAGGTGACTCTTCAATGGGTCCAACAATGGGTACAGGGGTTAGAGCCGCCCGTTCTGGCTGCCCCGCATAGGCGAATAACAAACCTTGTTGAATACTAATCGGCAGGGAGTCCACACAGGCCCTTGGAGAACTCTCGGCAGAACGGCCACTCACCTGCTGAGGAATCCGTTCACAATCACCCGTCCCCGAAAAAGCCCAGCCATGATAGGGGCACTCAATCAGCCCATCTTCATCGATCCGGCCCTCAGACAGTCGAGCTAATCGATGGGGGCATTGATCTGCAAAAACTCGCCAGGTGTTGGCGTTGTGATCCCACCAAATCACAAGATCCCGGTCTAACAAAGTAAAGGTAGTGAGTTTTTCTTTATCTAGATCCTTAACGTAGGCAATAGGATACCAAACTTCTTGCCAATCAAAGCGGTTGGGATCATTCCCCCCCGCAGGCAATGTTTGGACCCTGCGAGAAATGTCGGCAGTCGTCAAAGGTGTATCTGACAAATGTGGAGGGGTTTGCTCAACGTCAACCAAAGTCAGAGAAGATTTCATGGGATTAAATGGGGGTAGGAGTCTGAAACTAAAATGAGGCGTATCAAATCAGGTACTCGGTGTGCCCGACTCGTCATGCCCCAGCTCACACTTGAGTGCATAATTGCAATGTAACAAAATTTCAAGCATTTATGTTTTTTTGTTGCAATTAAAGCCTTATCTATTGCCCATAAAGACATCTTATGGTTATAGGCTGGCAAATTACATAGCACTTTACCTTCACATCATTCCCCAAAGTTGTTAAGGCTAAACTTTTATGCAAAAACTTCATCCAAATCTGCCCAGGATGAGTCCCGTCCCCCATAAACAGGGCATACGCCTGGATGCAAGCCCAAAAAAGCCAACAGCGGTCTTCTAGTATAGAAGACCGCTGTTGGCTAAGGTATTTAAGATTTATCTTTAGAGCCTTTATTGGGCTGGCTCCAATAATTTATGTTTATATATTGACAAATATTTCCTTATTTTGCGACTTCTATAATATTTATTTTATATTTTTACTTTCCATGACTTTTCTGTAATCATCCTTGAAATTCGGATGTTTAATCCAATATTCGTTCCAAGTTTTGGTAAAGCCACAGTTCAATTTTACGCAATGTACTCCCGTGGCCTACCGGCTCTACCAAAATTGTAAATACACCCAGGCGATTTCCAGCCAAAACATCCGTAAATAGCCGGTCTCCAACCATTGCCACATTCTCATAGGGCAAGTCCATCGCTGTTACTGCCTGACGCAGTTTGCGGCGGGACGGTTTACCAGCTCCATAAATATAAGGCAAGTCAAGGCCGACTGCGATTCTTTCAATCCGAGAGCGTTTTAAGTTGTTGCTAACTAACCAAATGGGAACCTTGGCTTTTATGTCAGTTAGCCACGTTAACAATTCAGGAGAAACATCGGCAGATCTAGAGGACACAACGGTATCATCAACATCCAACACCAACCCTTTAAGCTGATGTTGCTCCAACAGAGAAGGGGTCAATTGGAGAATAGAATTTTGAAGCCGTAGATCTGGTTGTAAAAGAGAAACCCAGGAAGAAGCTGGAGACATCAGGCTATATTCAGTAGGACGAACTATAGATTTGTGGAGTTTTGCTTGGCATCTTGTTGATCACGAATTTTAGCTTGAGCTCGTAAGTGCTCGGTCAAAGTCCGGCTAAACACATGGGTTCCATCGTATCGAGCAACAAAATACAGAAAATCTGTTTTCTCGGGAGAAACAGTGGCTTTAAGACTGGCCAGACCTGGGCTAGCAATCGGCGTTGGGGTTAATCCGGCGTTGATGTAGGTGTTATAAGGGGAAGGGGTTTCAACTTGGGCATAAGTGAGGGGTTGGTCAGGGGTTTGAGTGATTCCTAAACCATATTCAACTGTCGGATCAGACCCTAAGGTGATATTGTCCCGTAACCGATTCCAAAAAACTCCAGCAATTCGACCCCTTTCCTCGGCAACCACTGACTCTTTTTCAACAATGCTGGCCAAGGTGACCCAATCATCTAAGCTTAAATCGGTATAGCCGGTTCGGTTCTTATAGACTGGCAAGGCGGACGCTTCAAAATGATTCAACATCACGCCAATGACGGCATCAGGGGTGCGTTGATCAACTGAAATTTGGTAGGTATCGGGAAAGAGATACCCCTCCAGAAAGGGGATGTCTTCCGGTAACCAGGGGTAGCGATCGTGAGGAATATTGTTGGTCGCATCCAGGAACTCTTGAGCCGAAAACCAGCCTAACTCTTCAAAGTATTTAGCCATCTGCTTTTGGGACCAGCCCTCTGGCACGGTGAAGCTAACCTGCTGGACCTTCCCAGACCAGATCGTTTGGGCGATATCGGCCATAGAAGCTTGGGGCGAAAGCTGGTAGGTTCCCGCGTGGAATCCACCAGAAGATTCCCACAAGCCTTGCCATCGAGTCCAAACCTTCCAGGCAGTGATTGAGCGAATGAGTCCTGCTTCTTCTAAAATCTGACCGATTTCGTTAGCAGACGCACCTTCTGGAATTTGGACCTGAAGTAACTCTTGCGAGGGTTGAGCGTTCTTCTCAACAGGTGCGATCGCAGATTGCCACCAATACCAACCTCCCCCTCCAACTCCACCGGCTATCGCAACAATGGCAACGACCGAGGTAATAGCCAATTTGCGGAAAGGCAATGATTTCTTTTTGTTCACATTCAAAAGCAGACGTCGTCTATTAAATCAGCAGTTAGTCTAAATCGTCCATTAGACGTTCCTCCAGCAGAGGTTGAAGCTTGGGTTGAAGAGCTTGGAACTCTTGAGGAGAAAGCAGCTCCGGCTGCATATTCTCACGCAATCTCACAACAAACAGCACTGGATCTATTGGAGTATAGATCGAATACTCTTGTTCCTCCTCAAAAAAAGTCGCTAAGAGTTGATATTCCTCTTGTTCCGAAATCTCATCCCCCTCCTCCATTTCCAAAACCAGAATTTCTTCTTCATCAATATCCGGAAGATCACCTTCTACGGTTAAAGACAAGGCACTTCGCTTCAATTTCAAGTTCTGTTCGGATAATACAGCTTGAGCCGTGGGGAATATCTTCGCCAGCTCTTGTTCTTCTACAGGCTGGACAATCTCATCCTCTTCATCGGTAACAACCCAACCAAAAATGTCTACTGGATAATCGACAGGGTTCAGGAGAGCATATTCTTCTTGATCGATTGGCACAGATACTTCAACGTAGCAGGTCAAAGAACGTCCTGCTTCATCCATCAACGTCACCGTAGAACGGTCCATTTCCATGGGTATTTTACCTCTACTCCCCAGATTACTGGTCCACCATCAGGACCCATAGGCTTAAGTTTAGGGGGTAATGGACTTAATAGGCGAGAAAATTAAACGAAAAAACGAAATAGTGGAACCAAGTCTAGGTCGAAGATAGCCATGGTTTTTGATCCAGCCAACGTTGTAGAATCAACGCGGCCGCTTTGCGATCAATCATTCCCTTTTGTTCTGCTGGATTGATACGCTGTTCACGCATCATGGACTCAGCCTCATGGGAAGTCAACCGTTCATCAATAAAATCCAAAGGTAGATCAAGTGCTTTAGCAATCCGCTTGGCTAATTTCTGGGTCTTTTGAGCTTGAGTTCCCACTTCACCCTTCATCGTATAGGGCAGACCCACGACCAAGGTTTTAACCTGGCGGTCCACCACAATTTGCCGCAGTATTTCCATGTCTTTGGTAAAAGACGTACGTCGAATCGTGGTGAGTCCAGTGGCAATTAAGCCCGTGCCATCACAGCCAGCAACTCCAATCCGACGATGTCCTAGATCTAGTCCTAACGCGGATATTCGCTGCATACCGGTTAAAATTCTGATGGCCAGGGGCGCTGATTTCGCTTTGAGGAAACCTGTTTATTCTGACTCGTGGTAGATCCTTGACAATGACGTTTGCCAGCAACAGGAGTGCGAGTGAGCCAATAGGTCATGCGGCCAGGGACTGGCTTATGATTGGGCTGCAACCCTTGCAACATATCTGACAACTGCAGAGTTTCAAAAGAAATAGAACGAGATTCTCGTAATTTATGCCAAACGGAACGAGACATCATCAAGGTTTGCTCTAAATCTTCAGCGCCAATTTGCTTTAGATATTCTTCCCGCTCAGGTTGATAGTCCGTTGAGTCTAAACACAACGGAGCAGAAGGATAGGCTTGAGTCAGCTGAGCCATATGGGCCAGCAGCTCCGGGTATAGCCAAGTATAGGCAGGATGCACCGTGAGTCGAGCTTCATGAGGGTGCGACCCATTTCGACACAGCTTCATTTCAAAATAGCCAATGGCAGCCTTTCGTTGGGGCTCAAAGACATAAGCTTGGACCAACTCTTTGGTGTCGCCCCAAAGCTGAATCCCCGCCAACAAAGAGTCTACTAAATTCGTTTTAAAGTCCTGAATATGCCGATCAAACACCTGGCGGACCAAAGGAGGCATAGATGCTGTATCGAGCTGGTATAGCAAAGAAGCATCTGCATTATTAACAGGCAAGAGGTTTGGTAGTACTGGTTCTCGCTCTGCTAGACAGCTCAACTGTTCAGGAGCCAGGGACCAATACGTAATTTGGGCGAGGGGCTGAAAGCCATTATGGCGATATAGGGCCAGGGCTGCTGATTGACTCACATCGATCTCTGTCAACCAGGTGCGGGCTTCCCAGATATTTTCAAGGCAATATCGCAATAATTGCGTTCCCACATCTTGCTGACCAACCGCAGGTGAAACACTGACTTGATCAAATCGCCAGGTACTTCGGGAATGGTTAAAGGGTGACACCTGAACTACCCCAGCCAGCTCATGGGTTTGTTCCCAAACATAGGTGCGTTGCTGATCAGATAGGCGATTGGGAAACAGCCTCAACAACTTCAATAATTCAGACCAGCGTTGAAGCTGTAGCAACTGCCGCTCATGGCCGTAAAAAGTGCCAATACTGGACTGATCGTAATCATCCACCAATATCCGCTTGATCGCTTCCAGATCGCGGTACTGAACTGGACGAATGATGGGTTCTAACTTTGGAGCTACTGTCGTCATACGAGTTGCTAAGCTTGCAGAACTAATTGTCCAGAGTGGGTGGATGGACCAACTGAAACCAGCTTGCTAATTTACTCACTAGGAGACATACAAGTTATACAAATTAGCTTGAAGAAGGAAATTTAGGGTATTAATCTCACTCTATGGTATCGGATCTCTCTCCAAAACGGGGATAGAGGCAACAAGTTTTCAGACTTTTGTCAAGGGAAAATCCCTGAACAAAACGTAATCCCCTAAGACTGATTGGGGCGAATCAAGACAACAGGGGTTTGCTCATCCGCATTACCCGCAGGATTACTCCGAAGTGCTTCTTCAATCAACGGCAGCGGGGTACCTTGGGTTGCAGAGAGAATTTTGACTCTCTTGAGGTCGTTCACATCGACAATTGCTGCGGCTAAACCGGTTTCTGCCTGAATTTGGTCAACCACTTTTTGCGGATCGTCGGGACCTAACACAATAAATTGATCAAAGGGTGGCAGGGTACCCGTCACATCATCGATCAACCGGGCCTGTTCCCCAGCCAGGCGATAAAAGACCCCTGCTTGTCCGAATACTTTTGCAATCGCACCCACCACAAACGCTAAAAAGACCCGTACTGGCCCCTCAATATTGACAAGGGTTTGCATACCACAGGCCGTGGCCAAACTAGATGTGGGTAAAAAGAAATAAACTAATCGCTGGGCCACCCATCCAGGTTTTATCGTACTGGGATGAAAGATACGGCCTTGCATAATCGCCACGGGAGTTTCCCCAATGGTGACAATATCACCGGGCTGAGCGTGGGGACTGACATAGCGACGAACAATATCAGGACAGGTATCCAGTTGAGTCAACAAGTGGGTGGGCACAGGTAAGACTTGCCCTCCTGCAACCGAACGCCACTGTAATGGTTCCTCGGGGTCAGGGAAGCGAAGAGGAACCACTTCATGGTGGGTATTCTCAATACGGCCTTTTGGACCATAGGATACGTAGTTTACCCGCACCCAAACCGCTTTCAGTTGAGTCAGATCAGGCCCGGTGATATCTAGCTTAATTTCAACAGAGGTTTGGTAGCGTGACTTAACAATATAAGCAAACCAATACCCATCTTCGCGGGGTTCAGCATCGGGATGCTTGGGCACCACCTTGATTTTGTAATCAATCTCATCCAGACTCCCCTTCGATAAAAGGGTTACATCCACTGACAATTCAGGGATCATTACTTCTAACTTACGGGTGGGGTTAAAAAAGGTTTGCTCCCCTACCAGCTGATAATGCTGGGGTTCTCGACTTTCAAATTGCCAATTTCCTGGCAAGGCGTCTAAGGCATTCCCCTGGCGACGACGATGAGTCCACTCTAAGCCTCCCCAAGCGATGAGAAGGACTGCAACGATACCAATTCCAATGCTTTCGATGATCATTCCGTATATTGAATCCTTACCTTGAGACTCCTGCAAGACCTGGCAATTACTTGATTACTTTATTTTCACTAGAAAAAAAGTATCAAACCGAGATGATCATGCCACATGGCTGACAGTTCGGCACTTATTTCAGCTAACTCAGAGTTTCGATAGACCGATGGGTTTAGCCAAAGAAATCGGTACCGCCGATGAACAACACCATCATTTACTGAAGTTAATACTCTTTACAGCCCATACTTCTCAGAAATAAACTTACCTTGCAAATAGCCTCCTATCCACCTAGAAACTTCTATACTCAGAGGTGAAGCACAATATGCTTCCCTGGCAGATAAAGCAGCCAAATTCAAATCCATTAAAGAGGTTAAAGAGCTGTTGATAAAAACGTCTGTCTCGTCAAATCAGAATAACACCCAATTCTGGCGTTAAACATCCTTAAATGTAGCGATGGGAGATAGGTCTCAAAGGGTAATTCCTAAACGGGCTAAAGTCTCTAAATACTCTTTATTGATGTGAGGAAGTCATTAAACGACGGATTCTGGGTGTTATTTGCTTTTAAAGATGTTTTTTGCTGGTTTTTCAATTCTTTGCCAATGCTAAGCCCCAAGCTCTGCTTAGAGAACTTGGGGCTTAAGGTTAGTCTAATTCTCTAGATTAGAACTTAAAGGTGGTTCGAATGACTGGAATAAAGATAGGGTCATTCGAAGAAGTGTTGTTGGCATTGAAAATGACAATTAATCCAGGTGAGATCTTGATATTGTCATTGACCTTAAACTGATACTGTGCTTCAGCAGTAAAGTTGGAAGAAGTCCCATCATCAATGTTTAGATTACCACCATCGATAATGTAAGGCTGCTGACCAAACGATAGGGAACCTCTGCCACCTTCTAGGAGCAAGTCAGGGAAGACGAGGTTAGCGGCCCAAGTCAACAATTTAATTTGAGAATTTGCAATATCAGGAGTACGGGCTAAGGTTAAACCACCCCAACCAGACACATGAAACCCGTCAACAACTCTGGCATTAAATGAAAGGCCAAAGTTATCAGTAATGGTTTCCAGTCCATTGAAAGGATCGGAAGTATCACCACCTAGAGCTAGGCCACCTGTAAGAACTGGCGCATCTCCCGTATCGGATGTGATGTCAACATTACCCGCTGTGTACTCGTTACGAGAATATTGAACACCAATACCGATATCATCGGTTGGATTAAAGCCAATCTGGGCAAACACCCCATAGGTGCCATTTTCAAAATCAAATAAACCGTTGTTAGCACCATTACCAGCTGTAGTAGCAAACTGGGCATCATCAGCTGCATAGACAACAGAGAGATTGACCTTTTCGCTGACATCATAGACAGCACTGAGGGTCGTTCCTCCTGGTCCCCGCTGCGTTAGTGGGTTGAAACGGAAGAAGCGAGATAAAGCACCACTACCACTACTCTTCAAGAAGGGGTTAAAGGTTTCTACATCGTCCTTGTAGTCACCACCCACAATTGCAATTTTGAGCGTTAGATCCTCAGCTGGCTTAAAACGATAGTTAAGCTCGTCTAGGATGACCGTGTTGCCAGCAGGGTCGTTTTCATCAAAACCAAATCTGGCTAAACTTGTCCCTGCAGAACCGAATTCATCTAGTTCAGGAATATCAGCGGCTTCTAAACGCACACGAAGTCGATCAGTACCACTGAAGCTAGAATCAAAGTTCAGGCGAGTTCGGTGGCCAAGAAAGAAACGATCTGCAACATTCACACCACCACTTTGGGTATTGCCAGTATCCGTATCGACTCCAAGGATGCTATCTAGTGGATCATTATTGCCATCAAATACAAAGGCAGACCCGAATACGACTTCACCGTTAAGTTTGGTGGTGGTGGAAAACTGCTGGGATTCAACAGTTGCCACTCTTGCCTCTAAACCATCGACTCGTCCACGTAAGGTAGCCAGTTCAGCGGCGAACTCATCTTGAAGCGCTTTGAGGGCGTCCAGATCCTCTTTAGTCGCAAATCGATTGCTGAGGTTATCTAAACAAGCATTGACAAGCGCAGCTGCTTCTCGACGAGACATGGCCCGGCTGGGGCGGAAAGTGCCGTTAGGGTAACCGGCGACACAACCATAACGCTCAACTAGAGACTGAATAGCTTGAAACGCCCAATCGTCGGGCTGGACATCGGACAGCTGAGAAACAGAGGTAACCTGAGCTAAATTGTCGTCTTGAGTTTCGCTCATTAACTCTGAAACGGATGGGGTGGGTACATCAGCATCAGCTAGTACTAGGGGCTCAGAAGCCTCCACTGCCTCTGTGTCTAGTTGCTCGACTGCAGAAATTTCAGGTACAACTTCCTTAGTCAATTCTAGTGACTCGGCTGCGATCGCAGTCGTCGGCAATAAAAGAGCTAGACCCACTAAAGCAGGGTTAATCAACCCAAGCTTACGCCAAATCATTGACATATAAATTATCTCCTCACACTAAATAAAAATAGCCAAATTGGCTATTTGAGATGGAAACAGGCTTCGAACAATATCTTCAGCCTGTGCATAAAGGATAAGAATTTGAACACTTGAGTATGAGTCTTAGCAACTCATCGAAGATGGTTGACGGTATAATCAATCACCTTTTAGTCTTCAAAACGCTTATCCATACCTTCAACCTTGATCTTTACCAGCAATCAATACCATCAGAGAAAAGATAGAAACAACAAAGACAAGGTTAAGGGAATAACACCAAAGGTATATCTTTCCTAGATCTTTGCCTGGGTTGATATGTTGACAGTTTCCAAACTTACACAATCAGTTTCAAAAACAGCAATTTACCGAACAGAACAGTCCTACATGAATTTATGCAATTCATACCTTTTGTATTGGGCATTCAGGACTGTTTTTCGATAACACTGAGTCTAAGTTACATCCGTTCTGGAGTAGGCCCAGTGGTTTGTGCTAACTGACACATAGAAGCTGTGATCCAAAAACAATATTGATATTAATCATCAATCCTCCCACAACTAGCATCTAAGTAATCAAGGTGGCATTTGGCCTAATTGCATAATTAAAGCTACTAGTATCCTTAATATGCTCAAATAAGAAAAATCTATGCAGCATATCTGGAGACACAGCCCTAAAACAGTGTTAAACAGTTTTCTCAGGGAAACTTAGCTGTTTAAGTTTGCGAATTAGACTCATCAAATACTATCAGCTTGTTGAAACTATTTTCAATAGCGACCCAGAAATTCACTTCAATTTATCAAAATCTCTGAGATCAGAGTCTGGTAAAGGCACAGACAGATTCCCAAGGACAGCTAAAACCCGCTATTCACCTAACCCAGAAGAGAAGCAGGAAATTTGGCCCATTCTCTTTTAAAATTTGAGTAACGGTGAAAACAGAAGGTTCTATGCCCCATCCCCGACTTCAAGAATTGACCTTGAAGTTAAAAAGTGAAAACGCTAGCGATCGTCTGTTAGCATTGGTGGCCTTAAGAAGCCTCCCCAGCGCTGAAGCATTCCCGTTGATCAAACCGATGCTGTTTGACGACTATTTACCCGTTCGCTCCATGGCCATCCGTTCGTTGATCCATCACCCTTCAGCCGAATCGGTATCACTTCTGATACAGCTATTAGACGATCCAAACTACGAAATCCGGGCAGGTGCTGCTGGAGCCTTAGGACATGTCGGTGATCATGATATTGTTCAAGCCCTGTCTAGAGTTTTCCTTGAAGATACCGAGTGGTTGGTGTGTTTTAGTGCTGCCGTTTCGTTGGGAAACCTCAAGGATCCAGGGGCCTATACGGTGCTCCTCCATGCCCTAGACCATCCGGAAACGATTGTGCAACAAGCTGCGATCGCAGCCCTGGGAGAAATTAAAGCCTTCGATGCCCTAGAATCCCTCCTTCCCTTTGTTCAAGCTGAAGATTGGATGATCCGTAAGAGTCTCGCTACTACCTTGGGTAACCTTCCCGGTCCAAAAAGCATCTCAGCGCTGAAATACTTAGCCAAAGACGATAATCCTCAGGTTGCAGCCGCAGCCACTGTTGCCTTAGAGCTAATACATGAGCCGTAAAATTGTCATTACCGGAGTCACCCAGGGACTGGGGGAAGCCCTCGCGATTGGGTTTATTCAAGCAGGGCATACCGTATGGGGTTGCGGTCGGACCACTGCCTCTATCAATCATCTGGCGCAGCAATATACATCCCCCCATCATTTTTCGACTGTTGATGTTACCCAAGCCCAGCAGGTTCAAGCTTGGGCAGACCAGCTTTTACAAACCGATGCCCCCCCTGATATCGTCATCAATAATGCAGGGGTCATCAATACCGTCGCTCCCCTATGGGAAGTGCCCGAACCAGACATTAGCGATGTATTGGATGTCAACGTCAAAGGCACCATCAACATCATTCGTAGTTTTCTCCCCAGCATGAAAACCAAAGGCCAAGGGATCATTATCAATTTCAGTTCTGGGTGGGGACGGTCAACGTCCCCTGGTGTAGCCCCCTACTGCGCATCTAAATGGGCGATTGAAGGTCTAAATCAGGCTTTTGCCCAAGAAGTTCCTCCCGGCATCGCCACGATTGCATTGAACCCAGGCATCATTCATACTGAGATGCTGGAAACCTGTTTTGGTCAGCAAGCCCGCAGTTATCCCTCCCCCATCGCATGGGCACAAAAAGCCGTTCCATTTATTCTGGGCCTTTCTGAAAACGACAATGGTCAAGCCTTGACTGTCTACTAGTGCATCAGATTTAAACAAGAACTCCTCGTGGCCGAACTCACTCTATTCCTAGAAAACCTGGAAATGACCCAACGGTTTGGGAAAGTCTTGGGGCAAATGCTACCTGCGGGAAATACCTTGTTACTAGAAGGTGATTTGGGAACCGGTAAAACATCCCTGATTCAGGGATTAGGGAAGGGACTCGGTATCTCTGATGCGATCGTCAGTCCTACTTTCACATTAATTAACGAGTACCACGACGGACGAGTTCCCCTATACCATCTAGACCTTTACCGCCTTACCTCTCAACAAGTGGATGAACTCTATCTCGAAACCTACTGGCAAGGAATTGAAGTGCCCCCCGGAATTGTTGCCATTGAATGGTCTGAGCGCCTTCTACATCGACCGTCTAGCTACCTTTTTATCACGTTAAGCCACCAGGAAGAGTCTAGACAAGCAACCTTGCAAGCGGTTGGATCTGACCAAAACTTAGACCTAGATCAAATACCGTTAGCCTTGAATTCTACTTCAGCCTAGTACTCAATGCGGATTGGGTTGGTTATATTGGGCTGAGAGAGAAAAGCCCTTGAACAATCTTCTTGTGCGGCTACAACACCGTATGCGCCAGCCCCATCAACGCTCCCATCGAAAACGTTTCTTACAACGCACTCAGTCTCATCGCAAGAATTTAACGTGGAAACGGCGAGGGCGATATTTATACCTGCGGTTTATCCGGTTACAGGGAAGCCCAGATGCGATCGCACGGGGACTATCCGTTGGCGCTTTTGCGGGCATGTTTCCCATTTTTGGATTTCAAATTATTTTTGGCGTATTCCTCGCAGCCTGCGTCCGTGGCAACAAATTAACGGCAGCAGCAGCAACTTGGATTAGTAACCCTTTCACCTATTTACCGCTATTTGCCTTTAACTTCCATCTGGGCCAATGGCTTCTGCAAGCTAACGAATTTGACTTTAATCAGCTCCAAAAGCTGGACTGGCAAGAACTCTTAGTTCTAGGACCTGGATTTATCGTAACTTGGTTTACAGGGTGTTTCGTTATGGGATGTCTGGCCGCAGTCATTGGCTATCTTCTGGGTCTATGGTTGGTTCTACATCTAAGGAAAAAACATCGTTCCCAGCGTAGCTAATCCCTTCTTTCGATAAAATCTTTGAGCTATAAGCAAATAGTAATAATCACAATCTTTTGAGCATGAATGACTAGATTATAGATTCCAGCTATCGTAGAAAAACACCTTATCTGATTGCATTTATTTTCTTTCATCATCATAAAATCTCACGATTACACCACTAGCAACCTACCTAGTGGTGCAGAGGCCTGAGTGGGTTAGAGGGGCACATCATTCAGGTTTGAGAACGAACTGAATCCATAAAATTTTGAAGATAAAAATCTACACCTTTCAACCATGAGGTTTGCACAGTGACGCCGTCATCTCTTCCACCATCCAAACCTGAACAATCCGACCCCGAACAGATAGAATTTTCGTCTTTATCCTCTTCAGAACTCCCTGTCGATCAACCCAATACCAAACATACTACTGCGAAAAAAGAGTATCTAACCTCCATCAAGGCCAGATTAATCGCTTGGGGCATTGCCTTGAGTACATTACCTGTCTTAGCTGTAGGCACAGCAACCTACCTGACAAGTGAAACACTGAACCAGCAGCTCAGCGCCAATCCCGAAATCACCACCAGCTGGGATGAAGCCCAATCCACGCTTCAAAATCGAATTCCCCCTCTATTGGTAGGGACTGGAATCGTGGCAATCCTATCGGGGGGCCTTGCCGTTTGGTTGATCAATCGTGAATTACGTCCCCTTCGTCAAGCAGGTCGGCATTCAAATCAACTCGTTAACCGGTTGTATCGCTTAGAAACAGGTCCTGAAATCGAGAGCGAACCCAAAGATGAGCTTTTGGCGCTGGCCAACAATATCAGCCTTATCGATGCCCAAATCCCCAACCTGATCCATTCTCAAGAACATGAAGCGGCTCGCGCAGAGCTATTGATGCAGTTCATTGGTGAACTCCATGTCGCTTTATCAGAAGAAGATTTATTAAAAACGACCGTCGCCGAAGTGCGCCAAATTTTACAAACCGATCGAGTCACCATCTTTGCCCTCAACCATAACGGTGAGGGTACCTTTGTCGCCGAATCTGTTGCCCCAGGTTATCCCAAGTTACAGTGGTCTACCCTACATGATCCTTGCTTTAACGAAGGCTATCAGGAGCAATATCGTCAGGGACGAGTGAGTGCAATTGACAACATTTACAATTCAGGATTGAACGACTGTCATATCGGTTTGCTAGAGCGATTTGCCGTCAAAGCAAACCTTGTCGCGCCCATTCTCCAAAACGAGAATTTGTATGGTCTGTTAATAGCCCATCAATGTGCAAGACCCAGGGAGTGGAATCAATCTGAAATCGGCCTGTTTAAGCAATTAGCATTGCAAGTAGGCTATGCTTTGGACCGGGCTAGAGTCATGAGCCATCTCGATAGCCAAGTCAATCAATTGCAGCAGTTATTACACTTTACGCAATTAATCCGAGAATCATTACACACAGAAGAAATCCTAACCAATGCGGTTCAAGAGAGTCGCAAGGTTCTTAGAGCGGATCGGGTGATTGTTTATAGTTTCGATGAAAATTGGCAAGGCACTGTTGCAGCAGAAGCAGTCCAACCAGGTATCTCCAAAATGGTGTGGGCCGAAATCTTAGACCCATGCTTTGCAAACAAATATGTTGAGCAATATCGACGGGGACGAGTGCAGGCGATCAGTAATGTTAATGATGCTGGACTGACTGAGTGTCATGTTCAACAGTTGGAAAAATACGGCGTACAAGCTAACTTAGTTGTTCCTATCCTGATGGGAGAAGATTTGTTTGGTTTACTCATTGCCCATCAATGCTCTGGCCCCAGAATATGGCAGTCCTCTGAAATCGATCTCTTTACTCAAATTGGTGTCCAATTGGGCCATGCGTTGGGACAAGCCAACGTTCTCACCCAAACGGAGCAAGAATGGATAGCCAATACCTCTCAAATTGATATAGATAATCAGCAACTCACGAACTTACAGCAGCAACTTTCAGACTATCTACAGGCAAATCGCCCTAGCATTCAATTTTTAGTGGATGGGGTCCATCAACATACTGAAACGGCTCAGTCCGCCTATTCCCATTTACAAGCCATCATGGATTTTGCCCAAGAGGTTAACACCCTTACTCGGCAGATTCAGTCTCAAAATCACCAGATTGTGACTCAAGTCGAAATAGCTCAAAATCATCCCCTCCACCTTCCACCCGCCGCTCAATCCGCCATCACTCAACTTCAAGAACTGGAGAAACCCTTACAGCAGCTTTCTCAAATTCGCATATTAGTCAATCAACTGTCCTCCCAGATGCAGCTACAGGTGATGAATATCACAGCAAAAGCACCTCAGGACTCAGAGGCCTATCCTGAATTATCTGGTTCAGCCCAAAAGATCAGCATTGTCGCTCAAAAGATAGAAGACAATTTGGCCCAAATGAAGCCAATACTAGAGTCTTTGCAACGAGATCTGCAACAAAATACGGCTATTCTAAAGCCCCTAGCCCAACAAACTAGTACCGTTTCTACAGAACGATTTAGATCTGAGCAGCTATCCTCTAATCTAAATACTGAGTTGGCTCAGCTTAATGATCAGATGATGAAACTGACTCAGCTCGTGAGTAGCCATCTGCAAACATCTTCCACCGCAAGTCATCAGATCTTTGAATTGAACCAGTTTCTGCAGCGTCTTGCACCACAAGCCCAATCGATGCAGGCCTCTATACAAAAGATGGAAACAGCGGTAACTCCTGAACAATCTCCAAGTTGATTCAGGAGTGTGTTCAAAGAATCAACTGATTTTGCAGCCTATTGAATGAACTGCCTCTATCAATGGCTCATGCCAAAATATGTCTGCTTCCATCACAATCCAGGGGTGGTTTGGGCAAAAAGGGCGGCAAAATCCGAGGTGGGAGGAGCTTCTTCCTCCTCACGGGTCACCACATCAAACGCTTTATTCTGAGCATTCGATTCGAGTAGAGCCTGCACCACCACTTCAGCCACATCCGCCCGAGGGAGCTTGTGGGGCATATTGCGATCAGGGATAAAGAATGAATCATCTTTCCCCACAATAATTTCACGGCGTCCCCCTGGCTCATCGATTAATCCACCTGCCCGCACAATGGTGTAGGTGATACCAGAATCAATGAGATATTGTTCAGTTCGACGTTTCCAAATTAGGACTTTGCCGTTACCAAGGGTATTGAGGTAGTGGTTTTCATCGGTTCCTCCCATGGAACCCACAATAACGATATGCTTTACGCCTGCCGCCGCTGCCGCATCAATCACATTTCTATGACCGTTATAGTCGACATCTTCGGGGTAGCCTCCTTGAGGAAATTCAAATTCGGGTCTTTGGCCGGGCTGAGGTGGACCTTTCATCACTAGCACTGAACTGGATAGAATCACCAGGGCATCACACCCTGCGATCGCAGAATCAATACTGGCACGATCTGTGACATCTCCAATCACCACACCATCCAAAGAGCCCAGCTTTTCCTGTGCCTTCGCTTCAGAACGGGCAAAGCCAACCACTTCAAATTCATCTGCACGTTCGCGGAGTTTGTGCACCACAATGGATCCGGTCTGTCCCGTTGCCCCTGTGACCAAAACTTTTTTCGTCGCCATAGCTTCTGACTCTATCTATCAAAGAGTGTCCAACTTGTTTCTCCTTGACTTTATCAGAAGCTGATCAACAGATTCGTCTCATTTCTTCACCAAAGGCGAATCTGTATGATCAACACGAAGAAGTTATTCCATTAGTGACCTAGTGGAGAGATAAAGTCTCCTCGAATCCAGCCTTCGGCACCTGAAGCAAATCTGACGTAAAACCAAGCGTATCCATCATCCCCTACGACTTGATTAATAATCCAGACCTGATCACCGACCAATCCATAGTGTGGAGAATAGGTAGCAGTACTAGGTCCAGAACGAACATTCACACGGCTACCTGGTTGAGAACCTGCAAGAACTGCTGGTTCAGCAACGACTGGAGTCGCAGCCATAATGGTCAAGCAAGAAACTGAAATAGTAGAAAGAAGATATCGGGTTAGTTTCATTAATTTAAGTAATAATTTGCATGTGTCTACATACCACTAGGCTAAAGACAAACAGCACTTTTATCGTCAGTATTTATTCTGATTTTCAAGTCAATTATTTAAGTATTAATAGACTAAATTATTTAATCCTAAAAGTATTTCAGCCAATAACAAACACAAGCTGAAATACTTTTAGGATATTTATTTTTCTGATCTATCTCAACTCAGTCGGCATCACTGTAGATATAGCCGCTTCACTGAGCACTAGTGAGGTAACCTCTAGCACACTATTTATATTCTCTTGGGCTTCTACCTGACTCGTCCTTTTAAAAAAGTCGTTGGTATGAGGCCATAGGAATACATTAAACTTTCGATTCCCTAATTTTTGCCGATATTTTAAGGTGCGTTTTGTGGCCAAGCTCGTCACGGCATTTAGCCTATCTGCCAGTCCCATACAACGACGAAGGGTTGTGGGAGTATAGCATTGAACATCAACCTGATAGCAGCCTTGGGCTGGAACTTGCCTAGCTTGAAACGGCTGAATACTACAGTAAATCGGTTTGTCATAAGCTGAGCGCAGTTCAGCAAAATCCTGAGATGAGTAATGCTTAAAGTAATGATCATCTACTTGAAGACCATCCGTATGCTTTGCCTCATTAATGAGCTGTGATACCGATAGCGATCGCAACTGTGGCGACTGAATCCACACCACAGGCTTCAGCTGATTTTCCCGAGCCGCCTGACTGACTTTTTGTTGGACATCATCTGGGACATTTCGATAGTCCAGAAAAACAACTTTATAATTTTGCTTTTTGATCTTGGCCATCGCCTCAGTCAAAGTATTTGAAGAAACGTGGTACCGAATTTGAGGCTGCGAGAGCCATGTACCTGTTGGTGCAGCTTGGGAGACCTTAGGTACTGCTAATAAAAAAGAAGCAAATAGCAAGCTTTTCAAGATTAATTTAAAACTGGACATTAGCTTATAGATATTATATACTTGGTTATTATTATCAGACTTATAAAAAGTTAATTATTTCCTAATTAACTCAATACTTTTTTATTCAAAAATCGATTAGATTTCTGAGTAAACAGCAATCACTAGATCATAGAGATATGCATGTAAAGAGTCACCTAATCTCTTTCCGTAGAGTGGCAAGGCAATTAGGTTTAATCAATTATTTGGAAAAATCTAGAATAGACATTACTGGATATGCCTAGGAATGATTAATCATTCCTATTTTGATTATTATCCCTTTAACCCAATGAGACTTATATGTCTTAACTGAGAATTAAATCATCCAACCATATCCTTTATCTTTGGTCTTCTTGACCTGAACAAGAAAGCAGTAATGATTCAATATAGTATTACCTAAATCGAATCATTGCTGGAAATAAATTTAAAATCTACGGGGTTGTTGTACTTGAACAAAATCACCCCGAATCCAACCTCGGGCACCCGAGGGGAATTCAACGTAGTACCAGTAATAGCCGTCATTACCTGTCGTTGAATTAATAACCTGTACACGATCGCCCACCAATCCATAATGAGGGGAATAGGAAGAGGTGCTAGGAGCAGAACGCACATTAACTCGACTGCCTGGCTGTGCACCCACCAAATAAGCAGGTGCAGCTAATGCTGGAACTGCAGCTAGGATAGACAAGACAGTTATTGAAGCAAAAGAAAGGAGAGATCGGGTAAGTTTCATCTACTTAAGAAAAAGTCTTCATGTGTTCACGTTCTTCTAATTTAATCCTGAGAAAAAAAGACGTCGTCAGTGAGAATGCGTAATTTAGCTATAATCGGAGCAGCTAGTATCTAAGTAGCGAACTTTTATTATTTTCTGGTAGATAAATATTTTTGCGATGTAATTCGTTTAAATATCTAAGTTTTAGGTACTCAATCCTTTCAGGTGGACAAGTTTTTCTAAGTAGAGGTGATAAAGATGGATCTTGCCAGTACAAACTACCCAGCACCCTGGGGCGTTTCCTTAAAAGCCATCTCTGGGGGCATAACGCTATTGCTCATTGGCATCGCAGTTATTGGTCTACTCACAGGACCCAAAAGCAACTGGATTTGGATCCTTAGTATGGTCGTTATCCCTCTCGGTATCGTGTTCATCACTGCCCTATTTACGGTCCGAGGCTATGCCCTGACCCCAGATACCCTATTTGTGAAACACCTCGTTTGGAATACTGAAATACCCTTACAAGGTTTACAATCCATTGAAGCGGATTCTAATGCCATGGAAGGATCGATCAAAACGATGGGCAATGGGGGATTGTTTAGTTTTTCCGGCTCCTTTCGAAACAAACGATTGGGGGCCTACCGCGCCTTGGCAACGGATATGCGACGATGCGTCGTTCTTAAGTTCGATCAAAAGGTGGTTGTCATTACTCCAGACAAACCAATGGATTTCGTCAATCAGGTCAAAGCCTTAAAAGATATGGCATAAGCATGGCTTGGCCTAATCCTCTAAAACTTGCAGTACCGCTTTAGGTGCAAGCTTATCTTTGAACCAGATTAATCGAGCAGGCGTATTATTAAAATTTACGCCCGCTTTATCCAGATTGAGCCGTTCTGAAATCGCTAAAATTAGGTCTGTTCGATCCGCCTGTCGAACCTGAGAAAACTTCTTTTTCAAATACTCTGGTCGCCAATATCCAACTATTTCTAATAAGAACGTCCGACCATCCGGGTGAACAAGACGAAAGTCTGGAATCATCACGCTTCCAGGTATAGGAATCAGATCAATTTCACGCTCCAATTTCCAGTCCGTTTTGGTTTTCTGCCAGCGTTCAGCAAAGCTAGCTTCCAACATACTGTCATAGGGTTTACCCGGTGGATAGTGACTGACTAGACCACATTCAGAATCTAAGGCAAATCGACTGGTTCGCTGTTTTTTTGAATAGGTGTCTTTGCTGGTTAAGGTTGCGGTTAAGCTCCATTTTGTAACATGCAATAACGCGGGTAACAATTTTGCCAAAGCTAGTCCATAACGGGTACTGGCGCTGAATACACTGGCGGGTCCATCAATCTTAAGGGTAAACCCTTGATCCGCATCGCCCTCAATGTAGGCCATCAGGCTAAACAACTTTAGATAGCGAAACAGGAGCTTATATTCTCCCGGGTCATTCCGATGGGCATTGATAATGATTTGAGTCGCTTTGTAGAAAACGCCTTGAACCTGAGACAAGTTATAGCGATGAAGCAACGCCTCCGGGGTAGGGGCATCGAAGGTTGTCAAGATTTGATTGTCGGGTCGATCGGCATACAGCCCTTCTCGGATCTGAATTGCGCTAACATCTCGATCTAACTCCTGACTCAAGTTAACGGCTAGTCGTTCTAGGGTCTGGGTTGTGGCTTGAGGGCTGGGTACAGTCTGGGCGGACAGGGTAAACACCCGTTGCCGCAACATAGGTGGATCGAGAGGGCTAATGACTTCAAAGGTGGAAAAGCCAGTGGATAAGAGATGGGCCAGTCCTCGCTTCACTCGGTAATCCGTTCCGTCCCCTTCCAGATCTTGGAGCCGCTGATTTAATTCACCTCGGGTTTGATTGCAGGCCGATTTGAAGCAGTCGATCGCTTCGGTTGCGATCGCAACATTCCCTGCATTTATTGCCAACCGTTTCGGGACAAGTGCTTCACCCTGATAGCGATGCATCAATAGGTCTGAGGGCAGCATGTCTTACCCCTTCGCGCTATTTTGCAGATAGTTTTTGATGGCGTTAGGTCCCCGTTCCCATAGCACTTCTAGCTCTGATCGAAGGGGGTTGTTGGATAGATTAAGGGTTTTGAGATTATCCAATGTCCCGAGAGAAAGGGGGAGATCAGTCAAATTGTTGTGGCTCACATTCAGACTTTTCAACTGAGTGAGTTCACCGATCCAAGGAGGGAGTGACCTTAACTCACAAGCGACAAACGTCAATTGCTCCAACAGGCGACAACCGCGAAGTGCCGCGGGAAATACCTGCAAAGGAACCGGTTGGTCTGGGTCTAAATTGAATATGAACTGCTTGAGATTTTGTAATTCCCCGATGGATTCTGGAAGCTGACGGATGCGATTGCCAGCAATTCCCAAAGTGGTTAACGCAGCCAAACGCCCCCAGGCTTCAGGAAGATGGGTGAGCTGATTGTTATAGGCCAACAACGACGTCAAATTCACTAAATTACAAATTTGCGGCGGCAGGGATTGAAGTTGATTGGATTGAATATCCAAACTCGTCAGTGGGGTGAGCGAACCCAACGCTGCAGGTAATTCACTCAACTGGTTAAAGGACAGGTCCAAGGAGCGCAAGTCTGTTAATGTCCCTAACCACTCTGGCAGAGTCTTCAAATGGTTAAAAGAGAGATTTAATGACTCCAATCCCTCAAGTGATCTCCAAGCAGGGGGGATTTCATTCAATCCGGTACTGGTAATTTCGAGGGATCGCAACCCCGTCAACAATCCCAACTCCTCTGGCCACTGAGCCATGGAATTGTAGGAAAGCTGCAGTTCTTGGAGGTTCTTCAGCTTCCCGATAGACGAGGGTAGATGTACCAGTTGGTTAGAAGCTAAATTGAGCGATCGCAACTGTGAGAATGCACCTATAAATTCCGGTAGTTCCACCAGGGCATTGCCAGTCAGATCGAGGGATTGCAACTGAGATAAATAGCCTAGAACATCCGTCAGGATAGGAAGTCGGTTACGGGCCAAGTCCAACACTTGGAGCTGAGTCAGTTGCCCCAAAGCCTTGGGCAACCGCATCAGTTCATTTTCAGAGAGATATAGAGATTTCAACTGAGAGAGGGAACCAATCGAGTCTGGTAGATCACTCAAGCCGATATCACTTAAATCTAGTTCCGCTGCCTCTTGCAGGCGAGCAATATTTATCAGCCTTTCGGCTTCTTGATAGGCTGAATTTTTTTCCATTACGTCTGATGTTTAAGCCTTTTTCCCGGAAAAAACACTGCCTCGGAAACATCATCAATAGACTACTGCTCTATTAATGCTTTGAGGTTAGATAACCCTGCTTCATAATCTTGCCCCACAGCACTCTCCAGGACAAACCGAAGGTAGGAACTAACAGGCTTCATAATAGGAGGCACCCCCGCACTCACATCTGTATCTAGTGACCAGTCAACCAGCGTACCATTGTCCTGAGGCGTCAGTTGTAATGCTGCATCAGCCGTTCCCTGTTGCCCAAAATCCAAATGGGTCTGGATATAGCTAGATTCCCCCATGGCGGTGATTTCTTGGGTCCCGGTTCCGACCATCGGGTCCTCACTTTGCCAGTGCATCGTTTGCCCTACGCCATCCCCCTCAACCGTTAAAGCCATATTGGGGTCCATTTTTGCCCAGGGAGACCAAGTAGACCATTTCGATAAATCACTGACAACCGGGAAAATTTCGGCTGGAGAAGCATTGATCAAAATATTTCGTTCAACATGTACATCACTGGGAAGAATGAGGCCACCTATTACCACTAGTAACAACAGCCCAATCAGTCCACTGATCGCATTTCTGAAGATAGCCATAATCAAGGGGTCTCCTAGATTGTCTATTCGCCTTCAGTGTAAAAAGAGAATTCAGATTCGGAAGCAGGATTGAAGGTTGTTTTAAGCCTTAAAGATTACCAATCATTACAAATCATACGCAGAAATAAAATAGAAGGGCATGATTTAGAGTACAGCCCCACTTTGGGTATGACGGTGGGCTAAAACTAGCTAGAGATAGACGATGGAGTGACCACAACAAGAGTGATAAACAACACTATCTCTTGTGACACACATCATATTTTTCATCTAGCGTAAATTATATTCTTAATTTCAGTGAGCCACAGCCCAGGAACAATCTGGTCGAGGCTACGACACAAAACCTAAGCAAACACTAGTTTTTTATCCCCCCTGCATTGAAGGAGACTCCTATGACTCGCCAAATTAAAATGATTGCTGGTTTGCTCGCCACTACAAGCGTCGCTGGATTAGTAGTTGCCGCTTTCCCTCAAATTTCCCTGGCTGGTCAAAAGCACACTTACGACCCCATCTTGGTTCAACGCTATAACTCTGGCTGCGTCGAGAAAGTGACCGGTAAAGGTTATTCTCCTGCCCAAGCTAAGCAAATGTGCAGCTGCTCCATGAGCAATATGCAAAGCCAGCTCACTGAAAACCAAGCCATTAGCCTACTGATTAAGTCTCAGTTCAGCTTTTCCAAGGATAAGGACACTGGACTACCCACTTCCCTTTCTCCTTACTTCGTGGGCTGCAAAGCCTAACCTCAAAGCAAGCTCACCCCTTTTAGCCATGATTCCCGTATACCGCTAAAATATAAGTACATATAAACTATTTAGCGGGTATTGGGGTCATGGCCTACCCACTGTCAGCGACTAAGCTTCAGACCTATCGTCAATGTCCTCAAGCCTATTATTTTAAGCATGAGCGACGGTTAACGGTCCCCACGGCCTTCGGTTCACCCACCTTTGGTAAAGCGATCCATCGGGCTTTGGCCCAAATTTACCAAGACTGGTCCTATACCACTCCCATTCCACCTCTGCAATGGTTTGCCGACTGTTGGCAACAGCATATTAGTGAACTAAAGGAGTCTCAAATTCATGAAGGCTGGCAAGCCCTAGAGACTTACTATCACCAATATGTGGCTCCTCAATCGATGTTGCGAAAACCTTTGGGCATTGAGGGTAAGATTCAAGCCTCTTTTCAGGTCAGTAATATTGAGTTTGCCCTGTCCGGGCGCTATGACCGCTTAGACTGGCTAGACGATGGCCTAGAACTGATTGACTACAAAACCAGTAAAACTGTTAAGCCCCCAGAAGCCATTGATGTGCAGTTGGGGCTTTACTATTTGGCGCTGGAGAAAACCTATCACCATGCCCTTAAACGCTTGAGCTTGATCTATTTACGCAGCAATCAATGCATTTCTTATGAGGTTACTCCCGATCATTTAGACCAAATCAAAGGTTTGATTGGCGACTTAGCATTGAAACTCAGGTCTGACCAAGACTGGCATCCTCATGAAGGGGAACAATGCGATCGCTGTGGGTATCGCCAATACTGCAGCGCCCAAACCCCCAACCCAGAACCGCTTCCACAAACGGCAAAGCCACCCAGAAAAGTTCAACTGGCTTTACCATTGCCTTAAACCTAGATTTCTCACAAGCTCTCAAAAAATTTACTTGTAATCCTCTCTAAAAAAACTAACAGCGGTTTCACACCTTGTAATTTGATTAAACTACAGTATTACTGATAGCAAACACTGAGCATAAAGAGTTGATATTGATTCCAAGAAAAGCGTGTTTGAGTGCTTTGTTTGAGGTAATCTCAGTTTTGCTGAAACAATGCTTTTACTGATCGTCGAAAATCTTGAGGGACTAACCATATTCCAAAATACAAAAACCAATCGAGTAAGCTGGGCTTACCGCCTTGAACTGCTTCCCGAATGAGATAAAAAAAAGCTTTCCACTCATATGATTTAGCTGCTTGGGCACCAATTTCAACCATAACAAATGCAGCATACGCTCTGGGTGTAACTAAATGCTTACTATTTTGAATCCACAACAAAGACTTATCCCATTGAGACCTACTACTTATGGTGGATCGCATTTCCCACACATACCAAACAACTAGAGGGTGCTCGACAAAAGAAATTTTTACATTCGGTAGTTGATGTACTTGCAATAGCCAATCCCAATCTTGATGTTTTGGTAAATCTTCCTTAAAAGGAAAATTTTGTAGTAGTTTTTTCTTAGCGAGAATTGTGGATGTTTGAATTAAACCTTCCCCAAAGGTAAAGCTATTTCTTGCCAGTAAATATTCACTCAAGGGTTCATTAGGAGAGGGAAATCTCCTAGGATAAGTAAACTCACCTTTGGGAGTACGGGCAATTAATGCAGATGAAATAATCGGCCATTCAGCATCACATTGCCGAGCTAGTTGAACTTGCTCTTCCAACTTCGTCGGTAGCCATTCATCATCGTCGTCCAAGAAGGCGATCCAGTCTCCTTGAGCCTGGGATACACCGTAATTTCGTGCACCCGCTCCCCCTTTAGCCACAGACAATTGAAGAACTCGAACTCTTGTGTCATCAATATTTTCAAACTTTCGAGAAGTTTCTGGATCAGCCCCATCAATCACAATCACTACTTCAAGCTGCACCAACGTTTGCGCTAATACACTCGAAACCGCCCTGAGAAGTAAGTCAGGACGATTTCGAGTTGGAATAATGGCAGTGACTAGAACGTCTGAAGAATTATTCAACTGCATAACGTTTAATTATTTAAGGAAGAATTAAATCATAAAGATTATTAGCAGTGACGACATTCAAAACGAGGTTGAACACAACCTTACTAAAATGGATGAAGTTCTCAATCCCAGAACGTTAGCGCTTTGCGAGCTTTTTCTTTTCTAGTTTTCGTAAACGCACCGATTCAGGAGTGACCTCCACCAGTTCATCTGGACCGATATATTCAAGGGCACGCTCCAGGCTCATATCAACCGGAGCCTGCAACTGCACTAACTCATCGCCCGTTGAACTACGGTGGTTGGTGAGGTGCTTCGTTTTGCAAACGTTGAGGTCTAGATTCTGAGGACGGTTATGCTCACCCACAATCATGCCTTTGTAGACTTTGATCCCCGGCTCAATAAAGAAAGAACCCCGATCTTCCGCATTCTTAAGGGCATAGAAGGTAGCCGTTCCTTCCTCAAAGGCAATAATTACCCCATTCCGTCGAGACGAAATATCCCCAGCCATCTCTCGGTACTCCAAGAAGCTGTGGTTCATAATGCCATCGCCTCGGGTTAGGCGCATAAACTCGCCTCTAAAACCAATCAAGCCTCGGGCTGGAATCACAAATTCGAGTTGGGTGCGGCCATTGCTCACCTGCATATCCTGCATCTCACCCCGGCGTTGTCCCAAACGTTCAATACACCCCCCCACAGCTTCTTCAGGAACATCTAGCACCAAATACTCATAGGGTTCACAGGGCTGGCCATTCACTTCCCGATAAATCACCTGAGGCTGGGACACCTGAAACTCATACCCTTCTCGGCGCATGGTTTCAATTAAGATGCCCAAGTGCAGTTCGCCTCGACCGGAAACGGCAAACTGATCCGGGGAGTCCGTTTCTTCCACTCGCAGGGCCACGTTGGTTTCCAGCTCCCGCATCAAGCGATCGCGGATTTGTCTCGAAGTTACAAAGTCTCCTTCCTGGCCCGCGAAGGGAGAGTCATTGACGCAGAAGGTCATTTGCAGGGTGGGTTCGTCCACCTTAATCAGGGGAAGTGCCTGGGGTTCATTGGGGCAGGTAATAGTTTCACCGATATTGGCATTGGCAAACCCTGCGATCGCAACCAGGTTACCGGCAGAAGCAGTCTCTAATTCAACTCTGCTTAATCCTTCAAAGCCCATCAATTTACTGATTTTAGCCTTGACCATCTCGCCATGTTCATTGATTAAGGCGGCCTGCTGCCCCATATTGATCGTGCCGTTATGAATTTTACCAATCACGATCCGGCCTAAATAATCGGAATAGTCCAGGGTGGTAACCTGAAGCTGCAAGGGCTTCTCAGGATCCCCGACTGGGGGTGGAACATGGTGGAGGAAAGACTCGAACAGCGGTTTCATATCCTCGCCAGGGGCGTCTAAATCTTCCTTGGCATAACCATCCAGGCCAGACGCGAATAGGTAAGGGAAATCGCACTGATCATCATCTGCCCCTAGTTCAATAAAGAGATCGAGAACCTTGTCTACTGCACCATGAGGGTCGGCTTGAGGACGGTCAATCTTATTCACGAGCACAATCGGTCGCAAGCCTTTTTCCAAGGCTTTTTTCAACACAAATCGAGTTTGGGGCATGGGGCCTTCGTTGGCATCCACAATCAGCAGACAGCCATCCACCATGCCTAACACCCGTTCCACTTCCCCGCCAAAGTCAGCGTGTCCTGGCGTATCAACAATATTAATCAGGGTCTCTTTGTAGGTAACCGCTGTATTCTTGGACAAAATGGTAATGCCCCGTTCCCGCTCTAAATCGTTAGAGTCCATTACGCAATCGGGAACATCCTCTCCTTCACGGAAGGTGCCGGCTTGCTTCAGTAGGGCATCAACGAGGGTCGTTTTGCCGTGATCAACGTGGGCAATAATGGCGACGTTACGAATCGGAAGGAGCGTCATACTAGGTTCCAAAGATACAGATGTTGGATCAACTTCGGTTTTGCAAATCTGAAAGAATACTTTCGGCCAGACTCGGAAAAACTTTAATTTTATTTAACAATTTTAGACTGATTCTGCCCAAATCAGTGGAGTGATGATCAAGTCACCCCGGCAAATGGCGTTAAAAAAGGCTATGAAGAGGGTAGAAATGGGCAGTCTAGAGGCAGTGAGTGATGGCTATTCGTTCTGTGAATTCTTCAACCACCTCAAGCGTTACCCCTGCCGAACTGACCTTGTTTAATCGGCTGACAACGCCTGTCTGGATCTTTGATATTGAGCAGATGCGGATGTGGTGGGCAAATACAGCTGCCCTAACGTTGTGGAATGCTGACAGTTTAGAAGAACTGCTTAATCGAGATTGGAGTGATTATTCAGAAGCAACCGAGATTCGATTACAGTCCTATCTGGATAAATTTCGACAGGGAGACTCTGTCACGGAGCAGTGGACTTTTTACCCCAAGGGGGGGGCTGCGGTTTCTGTTCGCTGTATTTTTTCAGGCATTGCAATCGAATCTGGCCGCCTGGCAATGCTATCCGAAGGGATCTCTGACGCGCTAGAACAAGTGGATGTCGATAGTCTCTGTTCCTTAGAAGCCTTGCGACATACCACCGTCATGATCTCCCTTTACGATCTGGAGGGGCATGCGATTCTTCAAAATCCTGCGGCCTTGCAATGCTATGGAGATGAAGTCCGCTTTGGATCAGAACAGACGTTCAACCGTCGTTTTAAGGATCCCAACCTTGCCCATCAAGCCCTGTCAGCGGTTAAAGCGGAAGAGGTTTTCAGTGTTGAAGTTCAGGTTCAAACCCTACAGGGGATGGAGTGGCATGGTATTGATGTGCGCGGCACGCAAAATCCACGCACGGGAGAGCTAGCCATTCTCGTTAACGAGCACAATATTAGCGATCGTAAACGGGCAGAAATCGCCCTGAACCAGCTATTACGCCAAGAACAACAGCGAACCTTTGAGCAGCTCCAACAAACCCAAACGGATCTTCATGAGTCTCAGCGTTTGTTGCAATTGATTTTGGATACGATTCCCCAATCTATCTTTTGGAAAGACCGCCAGTCCACCTACCTTGGGTGCAACCTTGCCTTTGCCAAAGATGCAGGGCTATTGGCTCCCCACCAGATTGTGGGATTGACGGATTATGACTTGCCTTGGTTAAAGGAAGAAGCCGATTGGTATCGACAGTGCGATCGCAAGATCATGGAGACAGTTGAGCCAGAAGATCGAATCGTCGAGACCCAGATCCAAGCCGATGGTCGGCAAATTTGGATAGAGACCAGCAAACTCCCCCTTTTAAACAGCACACAAGAAGTCGTTGGCATTCTGGGATTTTACGAAGACATCACAGAACGGGAACAATCCAAAGAAGCCTTACAACTGGTTTTAGAAGGGACAGCCACAAAGGTAGGGGAAGCCTTCTTTCGCACCTGCACCCGAGCCTTAGCTGATACCTTAAATGTCCGCTATGCCATGATTACAGAGCTCATCGGTATTACGAAAGATCGAGTCCGCACCCTAGCCTTCTGGCAGGGGGATATCTTCGGCGAGAATTTCGAATATCCCCTAGAAGAAACGCCCTGTAAAGATGTGATTGCCGGAGAAGCCTGCATCTATAAAGATTCAGTTCAACAGCATTTCCCCAATGACGCGGATCTAGTGATGTTGGAAGCAGAAAGCTATTTTGGCCTGCCAATTTTAAATATGTCAGGGCAAGTTTTGGGCCACATCGCCGTGCTGGATACCACTCCACTCAAAGACATATCCCAGTATGAAATGATCTTGCAGATTTTTGCAGCCCGAGCAGCGGCAGAAATCGAACGCCAGCAAGCACAACAAGCCCTCGAAAGACAGCTCTACCATGCCAATCTCCTGGGCCAAATTACCCGCGACATACGTCAAAGCTTAGATGCCCAAAAGATCCTCGACACCGCCGTCCGTCACATTGGCCAAATATTCAAAGTCAGTCGTTGTCATATTCATATCTATACTCGCAATCCCACCCCTCGACTCAAGGTCGTCGCCGAGTATTTAGCAGCAGACATGCCATCCCTTCTAGGGCAAGATATTCCCGTCCTGAATACCCCCTACATTCAACAACTATTGTCTGTTGATCAAGCACTTCCTTCTACCCATGTGGCCACGGATACGACCCTGCATGAATTGCGGTCGCTCCTTACCGAAGCTGGGTTACTTTCGATCTTGTCGATTCGAACGTCCTACTTAGATGAAGCCAATGGAGTCATTGTCCTCAGCCAATGCGATCGCACGCGAGATTGGACCGCCGAAGAAATCAGCCTACTAGAAACCGTCGCCGGTCAGGTGGGCATCGCCCTGGCTCAAGCGAACTTACTCGAACGGGAAAAACATCAACGGCAACAGTTGATTCTTCATTACCAACAGCTACAGCAGGAAATTAAAGAGCGACAACAGGCAGAACAGGAGCTAGAACTCGCCAAATATAGCCTCGACAAAGCCAAAGATAGTATTTACCTTTTAGATTCCACCGGAAAATTTCTCTATGCCAATGATCGAGCCTGCCATCAATTAGAGTATTCTCCAACCGAAATTTTAACGAAGCGGTTTGGGGATATTGCCCCTTGGATCACCCCCCAGAAGCTTGAGTTGCTTTTGAAAGAAATTAAGGACAATCAATCCATTACGTTAGAGGGGGTTCACAGAACTAAATCAGGTCAGATTATTCCAGTAGAAATTACCTCCACTTACTTTCAATTTCAAGGAGAAGATCGCTTTAGTGCAGTCTCTCGCGATATCACGGAACGAAAACAAGCTGCCCTTGCCTTAGAGCGGCAAATTCAGAGAGAAACCCTGTTAAGGAAGCTAACTGCCGATATTCGTCAAAGTCTCGACACCCAAAAAATCTTCACCACCGCCGTTCAAATGATCGGTGAAGTATTCAATGTCAGTCGCTGCCATATCCATAGCTATACATTGGGTCCTATAGAAGAATTTCCAATTGTCGCTGAATACCTACAGCCAGGGTGTGATTCCATGTGGGGCACCACCATACAGGCCAATCAGCTTGCCCATATCCAACAGATGCTCTCCCAGGAAAAAGCGCTACTGACGCCTAATGTTTATACCGATCCCCTTATTTACCCTTCCCTAGAAAATCGCTCTACTCAGCTCAAATCTATCCTTGCCGTTCGCACCTCCTATCAAGGGCAACCCAATGGCGCAATTGTGCTGCAGCATTGTCAACAGAACTTGAATCGTCAAGACTTTTTGCAACTCCCTATTGCCGAGCAGAATGACATGCTGCGTCAATGGACCACCGATGAAGTTGAACTCATCGAAGCCTTGGCCAACCAAGTGGGCATTGCCTTGGCCCATGCCAAATTATTGGAGCAAGAAAAACAGCAAAGTCACAAGCTATCTGAGCAAAATCATGAATTATTAGTAGCTAAACGAGAAGCCGAATTTGCGAACCAAGCCAAGAGTGAATTCCTCGCTAATATGAGCCATGAACTGCGCACTCCTTTGAATGGCATTTTGGGGTATGCCCAAATTCTACAGCGGTCTGCATCCCTTAGCCCCAAGGACCACAAGGGGATCCAAGTGATGCACCAATGTGGGCAGCATTTGCTAACCCTAATTGAAGATTTATTAGACCTCTCTAAAATTGAAGCGCAACGCATGGAGTTGCATCCTGACTCTTTCCATTTTCATGAGTTTCTGACTGGTATCTCTGAACTCTGCAAAATTAAGGCACAGCAGAAAGGACTTGAGCTGATCACCCAGTTTGCCCCCAACCTCCCCCAAGGCGTTTATGCAGATGAACAACGATTACGACAAATTTTGCTCAACATTCTCGGAAATGCGGTGAAATTCACCGATAGCGGGAATGTAACCTTCAAAGTGGCAATAACCCCCCGTCCCCTTCCATCTATCAGTCAAGAAGATGATCTTCCCCATGGAGAAACCATTCAATCGATTGTTTTCCAAGTCAGTGACACCGGAATTGGCATTGTAGCTCAGGAACTCTCCAAAATATTCCTCCCCTTTGAACAAGCGGGCCATCCGGATCGATACCATCAAGGCACAGGATTAGGTTTAGCGATTAGCCATAACTTGACCGCAATGATGGGCGGCAAATTATCGGTTATCAGCCAACCCAACGAAGGCAGCGTCTTTTCTTTTACCCTCGCTCTGCCAGTAGTGCAACCCTATGCCCTAACTTCGGCATTTGAAACCTATGAAAACATCACAGGCTACTGTGGACAGCCCCGTACCATCTTGATCGTCGACGATCATTTGGATACTTGTGCGGGAATGATTGAGTTACTCAATGACTTAGGTTTTAAGACTTTGACGGCCATTGACGGTCAAGGGGGAATTAAAGTTGCTTTAGATCACCCCCCTGATCTGGTCATTTCTGATCTAATGATGCCCCATATGGATGGCTGTGCTTTGACCGAAGCCCTCCGACAACAGCCGTCTACAGCAGATATTCCCGTGATCATGTCTTCAGCCAGTGCTTATGGACCGGATCAATCCCGTAGTTTAGCTGCAGGTTGCAACGACTTTATTGCCAAGCCCTTACAGATGGATGAGTTAATCCAAAAATTGCAGCATCACTTAAACCTCAAATGGGTGACGACAGATAACGTTCCTGAGAATAAATTATCAACAAAGAGCCCTATTTCGCCTTCCAAGGAACCGAAGGTAGTCTGTCCTCCTCCGGTAGCGTTGAAAACACTATTAACGATGGCAAATAAAGGGAGTGTTTTTGAAATTATTGATGAAATATCCAATATTCAGGCAGCTCATTCACAATACAAAGGTTTTTGCCAGAAAATTATGGATTGGGCTGAAAAATTTGAAATCACTAAAATCCAAGACTTTTTACATCATAAACTGAATAGAATCGATTAGATTCTTGCCTATAATTTTCGAGAATTTTTTCTGGAAGACAGGTTCAGAGCCCACTCAATCTACCTTCAGAAATCATGGACTCTTTAGCCCTCAAGTACTGAGAGAATAACGGGTCAGAGATATACTAGAAATACTCAACAGGTGTAGTAGAAGATTTCTAAAATTCAAAATCAGACACATTGAAATATATTCATTTAAACAGTTAACTGTAAATTTAAGTATTCTTGCGGATTTTGTTCGTTCCATTACCCTTCACAATGGAAAAGTCAAACTATCCTGTTTTTGATATAAATTTATCTGGATGTGCCGTTAGCCTCCACTAGTCCAGTCTTACTTAGCAAGGCGATGCCTGATTCCCCCAAACCTTCAAATATTCTCATCGTCGATGATGTGCCAACGAATCTCACCATTTTGGCTCAGACACTCAGAGATCAGGGGTTTACAGTTTGGGTCGCCACTAGTGGTAATGCTGCCTTAAAGCAGTTAGCTCATGGTTTACCTGACCTAATTCTGTTAGATATCCAAATGCCTGGCATGAATGGCTTGGAAACCTGTGCAAAATTAAAAGCCGATCTTCGTACCCAGGATATTCCCGTTATTTTCATGTCTGCTCTCAGTGAGCAGTCGAATAAAGTTGAGGGATTGTCCTTGGGAGCAGTTGATTACATCACCAAGCCTTTCCAGGAAGCCGAAGTCCTTGCAAGAGTTAAAGTGCATTTGAGCATTCGAGAACTGACGCAAAACCTGCAGCGGGAAATCGAAGAGCGTAAACGAGTTGAAGCAGAACTCGCAAAGGCGAATGCCTCTTTGCATCGCCTGGCCCACATTGATGGCTTAACCCAAGTGGCCAACCGCTATCGGTTTGACCAAGACATGGAACAAGTTTGGCGGCGATTACAGCGTGATCATGAGCCCTTATCGCTCATTTTATGCGATGTTGATTATTTCAAACTGTTTAACGATCACTATGGTCATCAGGTTGGAGATGACTGCTTAAGGCAAGTCGCCCTTGCCATTCAAAAGGCCGTTCATCGCCCGGACGATCTGGTTGCTCGCTATGGGGGCGAAGAGTTTGCAATCGTTTTGCCTTCAACCCATGCCCAAGGCGCAGAACAAGTTGCCCTGGGCATTCTCAGTAAGATTGCAGAGCTCAACATTCCCCATGAGTTTTCCACTGTTAGCCCTCAAATCACCCTAAGTTTAGGAATTGCCACCGTTATTCCTAAATCTGAGCAGTCGTTGGATGACTTAATTGAATTGACAGACAAAGCGCTGTATCGGGCTAAGGAAGAAGGTAGAAATACTTATTGCCACCATGACTGTTCACAATCCCCTCCATTCCTAAGCTGCTCGCCATCTCCCCTATCCCTCCATTAGGGGCAGCATTCTATGAAGGCGAACTTACCGCCAAAAATATGTTCAGATAGGTAAAGCCTAAACCCGGTGCCCAGCAAGGTGTATCTTAGGTGAGATCTTTCTTTTTGCGTTTCATGGTGATTGTGCATGAATTTCTTGATCTTGAAACCGATCAAGGGATTGGCATTTATAATCTTTCCCCTCAAATTCAAGAGTTTATTGCTGCTAGCTCAATTCAAAATGGCCAAGTTTTGATCTGTTCTCGGCATACCACCACCAGGGTAAGCGCAAGAAAATTATGTCTCTGAAAGGCTAGACTGTAAAGGAATAGAAGCGCCTAGAACTTTGAGCATATACGCTTCATCCATGCTCGCCCGTTTTAGTTTTGACGGGTACTTTCTTAAAGGACGTTTCTTGATTCAGGAGGTTGATGCTCCAGCGCTTCAGGATGGCCATGTTTTCCGGCGCATGTCCTGTGCGGATACGGCTGGCATCTTCGCCAAAGGTCACATCTAAGACCCAGTGGAGTTGGTTCTCAATCGACCAATGCTGGCGGATGGCTTTGCCCAACTGCTGAGCAATGGGCGGTAGAGAACTGATGTAAAACATCACCTCATAGGTGGTTTTGTTCCACAAGTGGCGGGTCCGAGCGACCTTGACGATGCTTTGCAAGCCCTTCCACTGCGCCTGCTTGTACAGAGGACCCATTTGTTGAAGGGACACCGCCCAAACTTGTCGTTTCTCGCGACGATGGTGTCCGGCTTCCACCCGCACATCATAGCTGTACTCAATGCCCTTAAACTCATTCGCTTCCGCCGTTTCAAACCATTGCTCAACCTGCTCAAACAGCGTGGGATGATTCTCTTTGAGGGCCAGTACATAGTCTGCGCCTTTGGCCTGAATGCGACAGGCAATCTCGTGCTGAGTCCCCATCGCATCAATGGTGATAATGCACCCGGCAATGTCTAACAGCTCTAAGAGGGCTGGGATCGCCGTAATTTCATTGCTCTTGTCCTCGACTTTGACTTGTCCCAGAAATAACCGATATTCACTGGCCCAAGCACTGACCAGATGCAAGGCGGATTGGTCTTGATTGCGGTCATAGGAGCCCCTGAGTTGTTTGCCATCAATCGGGATCACTTGAGCACCGAGGGTCGTCACGACCTGATCCAACCAGTGATTGAAACTCTGCTCAAAGGCGGTGGGGCAAATACGCTCAAACACCCGTCGATAGGTGTCTGCTGTCGGTATTCCGGACGGTAGGCTCAGAAAACTCGACAACCAATCCTGATGGCTCAGACCATAGGTTTCAATATCTTCCCACCCCTGTGCGCCACCTAAACTTGCCAATAGTCCAATCACGACGATGCTGACAAACGGATGCTGGACACCTTGGCCTCCCCGTGGATCAGTCAACTCCTCAAAACACTCGGTCAGTTGTTGATAAGCCTGATCGCAATCCGTGGTTGGCAGTAGTGACGAGGATGAGTCAGTGGAAGCTGGTGAGGAAGGAGGCTTGCTGAATCCTGTAGCCATGGGGAAACCCTTTTAACAGAATGGAGTTCCATAGCATATTACAGCTTTATTTTTCTTGCGCTGCCCCTGATACCACCACGGCTTTAGCCATTAACGAGTATGAAGAACGATTATTAGAGGACATCAAAGTCTATTTGCATAAGCTGGCTCCAGCGAACCAACGATACCTGCATAATGATCTACATTTGCGGGATGTCCCCGAAGATGAGCCAGAAAATGCCCATTCTCACCTGATGGCGATCACGCTTTCTTCCAGTGAAGTGGTGCCTATTGTCGAGGGCCAATTAGCTTTAGGGACTTATCAATCGGTCCTGTTGCTTGAGCTGGATGGCCCTCGACAAAGAACGGTCTTTCTACAACTATCTGGAGAGTAAGCAGCGAAAAAAAGGGGTTACTGCCATCCTGCTCGATCTGCTATTTTGGTTGCTTCTGGATTATTTCGTCCATAGGCACTGACGTTGATGGTGTCGGATTTAAATTCGCCATACTCTTTCAAGGCGGGTGATTCTTCAACCCCAATCACTGCCGGATATTCGTTATTTGCTTCGGCAAATACTTTCTGAGCTTCGGGAGTGGTGAGGTATTCCATAAATGCGATCGCATTTTCCTTATTAGGTGCATTCGCCACTATGCCAGCCCCGCTGATATTGACATGGGTCCCTCTATCATCCTGGTTAGGGAAAAAGACCCCCACCTTCTCAGTAATAGCTCTATTCTTAGCATTCTTGGATTGAGCTAAACGGGCCACATAATAGTGATTCACAATGGCGACATCACATTGACCGGCTGCCACTGCCTTAATTTGGTCCACATCTCCACCCTTGGGAGGACGAGCAAAATTGGCGACTAGACCTTTCGCCCATTGTTCGGTTTCTGCTTCCCCTTTAGATTCAATAAATGATCCCAGGAGAGATTGATTATAAATATTATTGGAGCTGCGAATACAAACTCTCTTTTGCCAAGCGGGTTCTGCCAACGCTTCATAGGTGGACAGTTCTTCTGGCTTCACCTTAGCTTTGTTGTAAATCAACATCCGCACCCGCTTAGTTAGTCCAAACCACAGGCCATCTGGGTGACGAAGATGTTCCGGGATTTTCTTCTCTAACTGCTTAGAAGAAATTGGTTGCAATAAGTTGGCCTGCTCTGCCCGCCATAATCGACCTGCATCTACGGTAATCAACACATCCGCCTGAGGATTGCTGGCTTCATTCTTAATCCGCTCTAAGAGCTCATTATCTTTACTCTCCAATAGCTTAACTTCAATCCCTGTTTGCTTTGTAAAATCCTTATACAGAGCCTGATCCGTATCATAATGCCGAGCTGAGTATACCCTGACAATTTTTTCCTCACTATCCGTTTGTGTGTTAGCACATCCACCCAAAACCGTAAGAGAGAAAAAACCCACTGAGGAGATCAGGGCGATTTTAGAGAGATTGAAGATCATCTTAAAATTCAACGCTTTAATGAAAACTATTCTTACTTTTGGACCAGTCTTCAAGCTATCTGAGTCGACCAACCTCTGTCAAGCAAACCAACAATGGACTTCATTGGTTGGAACTCAATCTCCATGAACTGACCATTAATTTGGCACTATGACACTATTCTGATGACTAACCAGAATCCTCTAAATTGTCCAGTTTTAATAGCAGGGAAAAGATCAGAAACTCAGCATTTAGAAAGAACAAGGAAAGGAAATATCTTGCAAATCTAGTTGAAAAAAATTTTGTCTGCAATGAATTTTATTTGGCTGAAATTCATCCTCCTATCAAATAGGGCTAAAATTCTGTATTTATACCGAGGTCAATATGCCCATACCAAAAAGTAAGATTATATTAACAATTTAATTGTTATTCACTATATTAACGACCCGTAAGAATGAATAAAAAACTGGCAGTCTTAACAGCAATACTCACGTCTTCTATAACCACATCTGTTTCAGCACAAACTGCTCAAGTATCTAACATTCAGCCTCTGGAAAAGCCTGGCCTATATATGGCTAGAGCTATTTTACAATATTCTGATGGAGATGCTTTACAGGCAGATTTCAGAGTATATTGCCCCACTGCCATGATTCGGCCCACAAATTATCAATTATTCGACCATTTAGGGCATGTTAAAGATCAAGGCTCATGGTGGCAAACGTCTTTTCAACCTCAATATCCATCCGAACGCCAACTCGTTAGGTCGGTCTGCGGTGGCTAATGTATTCAAAGAATCTTCCCCTAGTCAAGGCAATCATGACTAGGGGGACAAGGAGAGAATAGGGTGATATTAATCTAAAAACATTTAATCAGTTAGCCGCCTCATCTTGATGTGAAGAATTTGCATTTTCAGCAGCATGAATTTCCGAGGAGATTCCCTTTGAAGACTGCTGTTGTAACCAGACTTCTAAATTTTGGGTGAGCTGAGTAAAGGAATTCACTAGTTCTTCCGGTAGCTCTAAGGGCAGCTTGCCAGATCGTACGTGTAGATCCCTTTGAGGGAAAGGAATCTCAATTCCTCGATGGCGGAGAATGGTCTCAATGCGAAAATTAAGATCGCTCTTGATAGAAAATTGCTTTTGAGGCTCATCAATCCAAACCAATAGCAAGAAATTCAGAGAATTATCCCCAAACTCAGTGAAAAATACCCGAGGGGGTGGATCTTTGCGAACTGAACTATACTCAGCAACCACATCCATCAAAGCTTCTCGTACTTTTCTGGGGTTGGTCCCATAGGCCACTCCCACTGGAATTTGTAACCGCGAGACAGAAGTGCCATGGTCCCAATTGACAACTTCAGATTCTAGAAACTCTGAATTCGGGACAATAATCGAAACCTGATCTAAAGTGCGTATCTCTGTACTCCGAACATTGATCCGCTCTACTGTGCCCTGATACTCTCCGACCTTCACAAAGTCCCCCACCTTAATGGGTTGCTCAAAAATCAGGACCATACCGCTAATAAAGTTTTTGGCAAATCCTTGCAGTCCTAAGCCAATCCCCACACCAAGGACACTCGCAAATACGGCTAAGGAACTCAGATCAAAACCCCAGAGCTGAAATAGCACCATTGCCCCGATGAACAGCAGAACATAGTTGGCCACAAAGGCAACGGCCTCTTGGGCTCCGCGATTCAGTCCTGTGGCTCCTAATACCCGCGATCGCAACAAATGCTGCACGGTTTTAGCCAGGTTCATTAGCCCTGCTAGTAAAAGCAAGAGCAGAGCAACATCTAAAACAGAGTAGGACTTTCCGCCTGCCGGAATAAATGGAGTGGAGAAGGTTTGAATCAGCGTGTTGATGATTAAATAGATGCCATTGCGGGTCCAGGGAAATAAACCGCAAATAAAGCCAATCGTGCCCACCCATAGGGCGATTCGCAAACAGTAGAAAATGACTTTAAGGAGAAATCTAAGGCTTTGGGGCTGATCTCCCGTGGTTGGATCGACCGTTGCCCGAGGTAAAAGTTTGAATAACTTCTGGCGCCAAAACCACCCTATCCCCCAGTGAGCGATCAGTGCCAACAACAAACATAGAGCGCCAATAGCCACTAATCGCCCAGGATTTGCCCGTTCATCTTGCCCTCGATTAATCGCCTGCTGCAATTTCTTTTGCCAAGTTCTAGCGGTCACTTCTGGAGAAGACAAATCTGCATCCTGACTATTCACGGTCAACAAATACAAAGGTTGTTTCGCACCAACTTCGACTTTCAGCACGGGTAGGTCATTAGAGAAATCAACAATAACCTCTGCCTTGGTCGAGGTATTCACCAGAGTTTGTAAGCTTTGGTTGACCGTTCTAGCTCTGTCTTCAGCCGGGAATTCTTTCGACGAACTTAATTCAAATAACGGAATGCCATCCACTTCCACCGTCTCGGAATCAAGGGTTTGAGCCACAACGACATCCCTACTGGGATGGCTTAAGAGAATTAAGCTTGCCGTAATCAGGGCAAGACAGCACCAACGCCACCAGCGCCGATGAGAAAAATCCCTAATGGCCAAAACTCCCCAGGCGAAGAATCGGTTGATGTTCATAACAGCCGCATCTATTGCAAAGGGTTATTGTAACGAGGATTAGAATTGAATGCGATATTCCAACACCCCGACGGCTTCGCCTTCAGAACTGATGGAGGACCGAGCCCTAATTTGATTGTTGATCTCGTAACTCAAGTTAAATAGAGTCGGTTCATCTACCCCTGTCAATATTTGGAGAACGGAGGCAGAGAAGCGATCCGTAATGTCAAATCCTAATTCAGCTCCAAAGGCCAATACTGCGCTTTGATTATTATTCTGATTGGGGAGCAAAACAGGAAAGGCTCGAAAACTAGCGCGACTTCCCAAAGCATCATTCAGGGCTTGCTGCACACTGGAGAAAGCTGCCGAGCTGGCAATATTGGCGGCAGCTTGAGTCGCTTGCCCATCCTGTAGGGACCGTTCCAGACCACCCCCCAGTAGCGCAATAATTTGGGGATTGGTGCGGCTAGGACGGCTACTTAAGGTCACGACTTTGTCAAAGTTAGCGAGGAGTTCGCTGGCCCGTCCATCCACCGTGGCATTCACCTTCACAGATTGGACTGCTCCAATGGCACTAGAGGGGACTTCAGCAAACTCATTCAAGTCAGTAGTCGTCGCCCGTACCACCTCAGTGACAGTGGTTTTCATACCAATATTGAGGTAGGGATCTAAGCCAAATCGAGAGTCAAATCTGGCATAGTTTTCTCGCCTTGGATCGACACTAAAGAGGGTGGTGGCCAGATTAATGGAGCCTTTACGGAAGCGAACCACACCGTCCGCTAGAGGTTGATCCACTTGTCCATTGATGGTGAGGTCACCGTTCGCAATAAAACTAAGAACTGGCGGTTGAGAGATTTTGACATTATCGCCAATTTGAACCACTAAATTAGTGAATTTAATCGGATTGTCTGCCCCCGACTGAGGCGCGGTTCCAGGGGCAGAACTATCAGCTGCACTCGCATTGGCTAATTTGACCTTGCCATTGCTGAGCTGCAGTTTACCGCTGATCCGAGGTTGTAAAGCACTTCCCTTGACGACAATGGCACCATTCACACCCCCCTGATAGAGTTCCTGCACATTGAGATCTAAATCTTCTAATTTGACGGCTAAGGCCTGTTGGTTCGACCCTTGGGAAATGGGCAGACTTCCGGTGGTTTCTAACTGGCCATCGTCGATCTTGGCCGTTAATCGAGGAATGGTCACTAGGTTACTATCAAATTTGATCAAACCATTTAAATTGGTGAGGGGCTGTTTCAGGGCCGCAGCCTGAAGTTTGGCATCTTGGAATCGGATACTACCGTCTACAATAGGCTGATCAATCGTGCCCTTCACGTTGACATCTAGGGCACCGTTACCGCCTTCCCAGGTGACTTGGTCTGTAAATAAGCTCAGGAGGGATAAGCCATCATCTCGAATACTTGCTGTGAGGGAGACCTGATCCGTAGCTGGCTTTACTGTTGAGAAAACTGGTACAAAGGGAACTTCCCCCTTTAGGACCAAGGGTTGGGAGTTATTAATCCGAGCCTGACTGTCAATCTTGAGGAGCGCTTGTTTATAGCTCAAGGTGGTTTGAGCACTATTAATAACGGCATCGTCCAATCGCCCTTCTACTAACTCGAACTGACCTTCTAGCTGAGGGTCATCCAAGTTTCCAGCCAAATTGAGGGTGCCATTTAATTTGCCGGTAACGGCGACAGGTAAATCCAAGAAGGGGTTGATGGGTTCAATGGAAATATTTTGCAGCCGCAGCTGCCCTGACTGATAGGAACTACCTAGTTGACCTTGAAACGCCAATAGACTCTCGCCCGTTTTGACGCGCAGGGGCTGCAAACTGAGCAGGCCATCTTCCAGTTCGCCTTTGACAACGAGTTGATCGATACCATACAGCCCCAGCTTAAAGTCCTGTCCCCGAATATCGAAATCAGCATTCACCCCCGTTTTGACGGATCCAGCAAAGTTTATCTGTCCGCCAAATTGTCCAGTTAGGCCATCCAAGGCAAACAGGCTTTGCTCCTGTTGATTTGCTTGGATAATGGCTAATTGCTGAATTTCAGAAAAACGGCGCAGTTGAGACAGTAATGGGCCATTTACGCCAACCGGAATGGTTTGCAAATCTGCCGCCGTTCCATAGGTTTTGGGCTGCTGGGGAGATCCGATGTTTGCGAAATCGACAGACTCATACAACGCCACAACATCAGCAATATTGCCTTTCGTAATCGCTAAGTCACCTGAGTATTGAGGGTTGTCACTGGCAATAAATTTCGCATTTAATACATACTGGCTTTCATCTTTGAGCAATGTCCCCTGATCTAAATTAGCGATTCCATCTCGATAACGAATCTTGCCCGTTAGGGTTTTAGCTTGAATCTGGTTAAGGGCCGGTTGATCAACGGCAAAGCTACCCTCTAGGGTTTGCTGTTTCAGGTTGGCTAGGAACTGACCCGATGCTGTCCCAGAGACCGTTCCTAACCCTAAATTAGCGATGGAACCTAAATTCAAGGGTTGTAGGGGAAATTGTTTGACTTCTGCCCGGAGGATATTGCCTTGGGTTGTCCCTTGGGCGATGGCCTGATCTCTGCGAATCAGAAAAGAGTTGGGCAAGAATTGAGAGTTGAGAGAAACATCGATGCGATCGCGGTCTCCTCCCACCTTCATTTCAACCCCTGGACCAAAGGCCAAGTCCCCTTTCATCACCGGTTCAAACCGGAACTGTGACACCGCTAAGTCTTCTAGCTGTAAAGTCGCCACTATATTGGGGGCTTCGGGGGTTCCGGTAATTCGGCCTGTCAAGTCGGCCTGCCCGGTCAAGGGAATAGCAGTGGGTCCCAAGGCTGCTAGGGTTCGTAAATCATAATCATCAGCCTTGATATTCAGATCCATCGCGGTGATCTGGGGACCTTGAGGAGACTGTAAATCAGCATCAATGGTGCCATCGGCTCGAAACCCCTTAGCCGTCGCCGACTGCACTACAATTTGACGCCCTGTCCATCGGAATCGAGCATCTAAGGGTTGCTCCAGCAGGGATAATCCCTGGGAAAAATTAACTTGGCCTTGGGCCCGAAGCGTCTCAGGGCTGAGGGCTGCAATGGGGCCATTGAGAGCAACATTTCCACTCAAAGCGCCTTTTAATTCGGGAGCAAAGGTGGATAGCCCAATGCCCGCCAATCTGACATCAGCTTTGAGATCCGTTTGATCAAAATATCCATCTAGCCGGGCTGTCCCCCCAGCCACTTGGGCCACAACATTATCTAATCGAGTAATCCCCTTGCGTAAGCGCATCTCACCATTGGTGGGATAGGTGGCTCGGGGCGCTTGAAAAGCAATTTGGGTGCGTAGATCTTCGGGTTGCCCCCGAACCTGAGTCTGAGCGTTGATGGGGCCAATCGTTAGCCCCGAGGGTACTTCGTATAGGGTTGCGATCGCATCCCCAGGCAACCCGACAACATCTACATCCGCCGCTAGGTCAGCCCCCGGTAAAAGGTTATAGCGGGCCGTACCCGTGATTTCTCCCCCAGCCTCAGGTACTGCCAAAATACGGCTAACGTTCAGGGATGGATTATCTAAAGTGAATTGAGCCTTAATCGTCTCAAAGGGCACCCGGTCAATCTTTGTACCAGAGGCCATCACAACTTCCCCGGCAATATAGGGGCGATCAATCGGACCCGTAATCCGAATCTCCGGAAGACTCACCTCCCCAGCAATGGGCACCGGCAATGCTGGCACCTCCATGGTGGTCAGAGCCGTATTGACATCCAGTCCAGGGACCTGGGCAGAAAGGTTATAACCCCGATCAATATCAATCGAGCCTTTGGCGGCAACGGGCACTTGATCATATCGAGCCGTCACCCCTTCTAGGGTGGCGGTTAATCCCCGTAAGCGAATAAATCCATTGGCATCATAGAAAGATTTAGGCAGGCCAACCAGTTGAGCATCGATATCCTTCATGCGGGCAGTGCCTCGCATACTGGGCCGTTTAGCTTGATCTAAATAAAGCGTGACGTTGGCATCGACCTGGCCTGAACGTATGGCTACAGGTGTTTGAAAGGCTCGATCAAAAATAGGTGCAGAAACATTCTGGGCCAACACCGAAACTTTAATTTTGCTTAAATCGAGGGTTGTTTCCCCCTTGGTCCGCAGTCGTCCCCCACTGGCAATGGTGCCTCGGGCCTCGAATTGGAGGCGTTCTTCGTCCTTTAGAAATTTTAGGCTGCCATTTGTACGACGCAGTTGCTGACGTTGCGATCGCCCATTTTGAAACAGTAAATTTTCAGGTACATAAAGATCAGCAGAGCGGAACTGGGCTTCTCCCCCTATCTTGGGGAGTTGCTGGTTGGGAGAATACTCAACATCCAACTCTCCCTGAAACTCCTCCGCCTTTACCCAAATATTCTGTTCAGGAACGCGAATATCAGCATCTTTGACTTCTGTCGTTCCAGTCAATTGAATAGGTTCTTGCGGTTGATAGGTTAGCTGGAAATCCCCATCCACTTCTCCCGATCGAATTTGAATGGGAATCTCTGTGGGCACAAACCCCATAAGTGGAGTTATTTGAACCTGTTTGGCCTTGACATCTAGCTTTAGGGATTGACTAGGCTGCAACCACTCCCCTTTCAGCCTCGCTTTACCGCCAGAATCTAAAGTGCCATTCCCTTCAACTTTCAGCTTCTCATTATTGTCATGCAGCGTTAGAACACCCTTTAAATCCCTCAGGGTCCGAGCCTCCGCTCCATAAGGATCAATAACCGCTTCTCCCCCATCCACGCTGAGGGAATCAAGCTGAATCTTGACCAATCCCTCAGAATCTTCCTGAGTTAGAGTGGTTGAGATCCACCCTCCATCCTCTGTTTGGTCGAGATACAATTCTGCATCCACCAAGGTCACATCTAAATTAAGAGTCCGGGTCCAGAGGGTTTTCCAAACATCAAACTGGACATTAACGGCTTGAACCTTGCCTGCATCTTTATCTTCAATGGTGCGACCGTTGCTTGTATAGGTATGAGCAGGTACTGAAGATGGCCCAAATTGTAGTCCCGTCAGGGAATAGCTTTGCACATCGCCCAATAGAACTGGGCGATTCAGGGACTTTGTCAGTTCTTTGGCAATCTGGGGAGCAAGTTCTTCATTAATAAAGCCTAGGATTCGCCAACCGCCCCAAATTAAGATTCCGAGAAGAACAAGGGCTGTACCGATCACTGGTCGACTACATAAAATCAGCCAGAGGCGGCGGGATGGGCGTGGAGCTTGCTCTCCACCAGATGGTTCTTGAGGCATGAGTTATAAGCTGCCGACTAAATCAAAAAGTTACGGTTGCACGACTCAATGGATGTAATGCAGATTACCACCCAGATGGTCTTAGAGGACGAAATCTAAATTACAAATCCCCTCATAGAACTAAAATCATCCTGTTCTTATGAGACTAGGCTGATGGTGAAATTAGTACATCTATCTGAAGAGAGACATTAGGTATTTTATACAAAGTTTAGAAGATATTACTTCTGAATCTTTATATATTTCCTTCTAAACGCATTAGTAACCGTTCAGGATATTTACTAGATATTTCAATTAACTTTCGTTAAAACTTGAACATTATTTTGGTAGTTCGCTGATGAGTCGTTGTAGATGACGACTCAATAGAACAACATCATCCAATGTTTAAGTCAAAAGGTTCTCTTTATTATCTTCATTCTGTTAGAACCCAAGTATTTATAGGTGGGTGAACAGGGCTGTTTCAAGTTCCTGCAAGAAAATCTAAAACTAAGATTCTTGTGTACCCTGATTTCTCATAACAATATTACTGCTCACGAATTTCCAGTACTTTTGAATTACCTCTGGTGAACTTAAAACAGCCCTGCATTGATGCACCAATGGTTGACCCTTCTATTAATGGCAAAGAAGTTCTGGGTCTAACCAAAAACTCTAAACCTACAAAGATGAGTGATATCGTTGTTGACTCAGAAGATGATCGAGAACTAGTGGGAGAGTATGGGCGAACCTCTAGACTAAAAGTATCGGAATATAGAACAATTCCAGTTCAACCGCAGAAAATCGTTAAGGGATGTCGCCCTGGTCAAGCTTTAGGGAATGGACATTTCGTCTATAAAGGCAAAGGTGGACTACCACCAAATCCTTATCAAAACCGCGCTATACCAGCCGTCTGGCAGGATTTACGTCTTCATGATTTGGAATCCAACTCCATTAAAAAGCAAATACATCTATCTCTTCAGATCTCAAAATCAACTAACGATGAAGATATTCAACCTGCCAAAAAAGAAGCGATTGTTAAATCACAAGAAATTGTAGAAGCAAAAGGCTGGATGAGAGATAAAAAAGGACAAATAATTCTGACTTCTTCTCCTGAAAAACATGTCGCCAATGCCAATTATCAGCCGACAGCAACTTGTTAATGCAGAGTTTTCACTTTTTTTGAGGCTTGCCAACAGTTAAGATATGTAAAAACAGGAATAATTGTTGATCCCATCCCTGAAATATCTACAGAATGGCAACTCCACATTCCAGATTTGCATGCTGACCAAGCACCTTAATCCCTTTTACTATCTGAGAATTTTGCTGTTTGCTCCTTCCCCATTGTCCGCAGACCGTAAAGTAGGTAATCTATGAACAAGATAGTTTTGTGCATCCCGGCAGCGTTGGCATGGATGCTAATTCTCTCCCCAGGTCAAGCCCAACAAGCACCTACAAAATCAATCTCCGCGCAACAACAAAACTCTGCCTTAGCCACACACACCAGCAGAACTCAAAAATTACAGGCAAAGAAGAACTGCCAAATAAGACAGCCCGCGGAATACCGTCCCAGCAATCCTATCCGTACCATCCAATCCCCCACACCTCAACAGCAGCGCCCAGTCAGAACTGCTGTTTGGCAAGATTTAAGATCGCCTGGTTCAAATTCATCCACTATTGACCTTCATGAGTCAGAATTATCCAATACTGCAGCTCGGAGCTACCAAACAACCTTACCTAAACGTCCCGTTATTGTAGAAGCCCAAGGTTGGACTCGAGATAAGCAAGGCCGCGTCTTCTTAACTTCAAGGTTCTCTAGATTTAGGAAGTATGGTGCTACCCCACATGGAGACTGTTAACCACAGCAACTTTTTAGGTGTATCAAGGCTAGACAACAAATAGACTTTTCCTGTTTTGGGCCAACCCAGGCAGAAGACCGTATAATCGAGTCTCTGCCTGGGTTTTAGTATGTTTAGTCTTCTTGTCCTAATCAGATGGGTGGTCTCATTAATGTTTGTCAATCAGGACCAGAGAAAGTTCCTGGGTTTGCAGGTAACAAGCAATGCAAACTATAGATGCAGAAACATTCTGGTTTCAGACATGACCAATCCTCTATCAGACCCTTTGCAGCAAGGTTACGTTGATTATTTTTATGACCAAGCAGGTAGCTCTCCTGGAACCCTGACGATTGATAAAGATGCTTCACCCACTCGGATCGTTGTCATCGATTACAACCCACATCAAGCCCGCCGGATCGTCGTTGAACAACCTGAAGATAGTGCAGATTATCTGACCACAGAGACAGTATCTTGGATTGATGTTCAAGGGCTAGGAGATGAAGATATTCTGCGCCGATTAGGACAAACCTTCGATCTGCATCCCTTGGTTTTGGAGGATGTGGTAAATGTACCTCAACGCCAAAAAGTTGAAGATTTTGATGATCAGCTTTTAATCATTGCCCGTATGGTTCTTCCTCACCCAGAAGGCGTCGGATTCGTGAGTGAACAAGTCAGCTTTATTCTGCATCAACAAGCCTTGTTAACGATTCAAGAAGAGCCCTACCATGATTCTTTTGGACCAGTCCGCAAGCGAATTCGATTACAAAAGGGATTGATGCGAAAAATGGGGGCTGACTATCTCGCCTACGCCCTCTTAGATGCCATTATTGATGGTTTCTTCCCAGTGCTAGAACTCTATGGAGAACGGTTAGAAACCCTAGAAGATGAAATACTCGACAATCCCACCCGAGAGACCCTCAACCAAGTTCACTCCCTCAAACGCGAGCTAATGACTTTGCGACGGCTAAGTTGGTCACAACGAGATGCTTTATCTGCCCTCTTAAGAGAAGATAGCCCCCTGATCAGCCAAGAGGTCAAAGTGTATCTACGGGACTGCTACGACCATTCCATCCAGATCTTAGACATGGTTGAAACGTATCGAGACTTTGCAGCCAGTCTGATGGATGTTTATCTCTCTTCTGTGAGCAATAAAATGAACGAGGTGATGAAAGTTCTCACGGTCATCTCAACCATTTTTATTCCCTTGACCTTTATTTCAGGGCTCTATGGCATGAACTTTAACCCTCAAGTTTCCCCTTTTAACATGCCTGAATTGAGCTGGTACTGGGGATATCCTGCGGTCATCGCTGCCATGTTGCTGATTTCAGGAAGTCTAAGCTATTTATTCTGGCGTCGCGGCTGGTTCAGCAAAGTATCGCCTTGAGTACCGCAACAAAGTTCGAAGGGTTACACCGAATGATCCCTTGCAACTTTTCTTTATTGTGAGGCGACGTCTTAATATAGAAGCGATATTTCCTTAATTCAGATGCCTATCTTAGTTGTTCTCGCCCTACTTATCGCCCTGGTTGCTATCCTATTTGCGTTGCAAAATGCTTATTCGGTTCCGGTCAGCTTTTTAATTTGGCGGTTTTACGGCTCTTTGGCGCTGATTCTTCTGCTAACCCTCGCCCTAGGGGTGATTATTGGCTTATTGGTCACGACTCCCACCATCATTAAACGAGGATGGGTTTCTTCACGCCAGAAGCGGCAACTAAGTCAGCTAGAAGAAGACTATCAGGGGCAGGCCCAAGATGCATCTAGCCAGAAGAAAAAGCTTGATTTGATGCATTCGGCCCAGATGCAGTTATTTTCAGCCCTCGGATTAACGGAACCCAAAACTGGACTATTGGAATATCAGCTGTTGGATCAAGTTCTCACTCATGCTTTGAATAACTTGAACCCTGATTCGGCTTGGCATCGCTCGATCTGTTTATTCGTGATGGATATTGAAGATGCCCCTAGTTCGGATGATGGCAATGCTAGAGCAGTTTGGCCGATCATTACTGATCGGATCCAGCGTCAGCTTTCTCCTCGTAGCTGGCTTCATTTTGATGGTGGCCATCGTTTCTATTGCGTCACCCTAGGAATGGCCATTGAAGCAGCGGCTGACTATGGTGAGTTTCTTTCCACAACTTTAGATGCCCCTTTACAGCTCGTGGATGCGTCGGAAGTCTCTGTGAGTTTGAAGATTGGGGGTGCGATCGCAAGAAGTAACACCACCGTTACCAGCCAACAGCTGATTTCCCAAGCCGAGCAAATGCTAGAAAAATCCAGTCTTTGGGGACGGAGTCGCTTTCGCATGGTGGAGGCAGGTGCTTCTTCTTAAGTTAAAAGCCAGTCAGAAAGTTCTAAATTTGTAACCCATTCCCTGCTTTCGTAACACCCTCATTACCCCCATAGCCGCCATCCCCTTCTACGGACAATGGCAAGAATTGTTTCAGTTGAGGGGAACTCCTGTTTTTTTTCTTAGAATAGGAAGCATAAATATTTCCCCAAACATCCTAGTTATAGGTCTTCCAGGTTCCAAGCATTTTGTTTGGGGCAATTTCCTTTAGGTATTTATTCCCATCACTTTAATCGAAAAAGAACCACCTGTCGCTCACAAACAGGGGCAAGTTTTTTGCCCCTAAAATTTAAAAAGTTAGGTTTAATTATGCTTATCTCTTCTCACCGTTCCTGGCTTTTTCCCACTCTATTAATAACCGTTCTTCTATCAGTAGGAAGTAGCCAAGGCAGCTATGCTAAACCCCATACCCATCCATCGCCATTAGAAAATATTGCTCTTTCTAGAGAAGATCGATCGCAAATTTTATTCTCAACAGGAATTCAGAAAGCCTTGAATGGAGATTATGTCCACGCCATTCAAGATTATGACCAAGCCCTACAGCTCGCCCCCAGTAATTCAGAAGTCTATTACAACCGAGGCGTTGCTTATTTCTCCATTAATCGACCTCAAAGCGCCCTTCGTGACTTTAGCCAGGCCATTGCTCTACAGCCCAATATGGCCGAAGCCTATGGCAATCGAGGCTTGATTCGCCAAACCCTGGGGGATCGCAAAGGGGCGATCGCTGATTATCAGCAGGCAAAACAATTATTTCAAAAAAATGGAAACCAGCCCGCAGCTGAGCAAATGGACCATTGGATCGATCAGCAAGGGACGTCTCAATAGTTTGATTGGACCAGGGGCAGTATTTGCACCAGGCTACAGTAGGTCTATCCTGGATTTACTCAACAGCCTTGTCATCACTTATGGCCTTTAAGCTACCTAAACGACAGACTTCGGGTTCTGTCGTCTGTTTTTCTTGTCAAAAACTGGTCTCTATTGAGCAAGAAGAATGTCCACATTGTGGTCAGGTGAATCCCGGCTTATGGGGATATGCACGTCCCATTCGCAGATTAGGGGCCGATTTTGGTTTTATCAAAATTGTGATCATCGGGTGTATCTCCCTTTATCTGATCACATTGCTGTTTGATCTTCCTGGTGTTCGGTCAGAAGGGGTTATGAACCTTTTAATGCCGAGTTCCTATAGCTTGCTGATTTTCGGCTCTACGGGTTCCGTTCCCATCTTTGAATGGGGTCGATGGTGGACAGTACTTAGTTCGGGATGGCTCCACGGGGGGCTATGGCATTTAGGGTTCAATATGGCCTGGTTAAACTATCTTTCACCGATGGTCACCAATGGGTATGGGGCAGGTCGGTTAGTGAGTATCTATACGTTCACAACCCTAAGCAGCTCATTGCTAACCAGTTTTGTCGCTCAGTATTGGACTTCTTTGCCACCATCGTTTAGTGGATCAAACTTCAGTGTCGGTGCTTCTGGCGGCGTTTTTGGTCTCTTGGGCGCATTAGTGATTTATGGTCAACGGGCTCATCAACGACAGGTCTTGCAACAAGCCTTGACCCTAACCATTATTTCGTTTGTACTATCAGCCTTTGTCGGCAGAGTAGACAACTGGGGACACTTAGGCGGATTTATAGGTGGATATCTGATCGGACTAACCCCGTGGTTTAACCCCAATAAACCTCAACGTCTCTACCATCTGGGAATTGCCATTGGTGCATTGGTGGTGACCTTTGTCAGTATCATTCTGTCTCCTGTCCATGCACTGTTGATTGGATAAACCGTTTGCCCCAAAAAATTTAATTCTACAATTACCCTTTTAAAAATATTTTGAAGTTCTAAATTTCTTGTTTAAAGGAAAAAAGTAAAAAATCTGAATTAGCCTAAATCATCTTTTATTTAATAGAGAAATGCATATTTTTTACTAAATTATCTATAGGAATCAATATAGTATTGGATCAGTATAAAGAGCTTAAAAACTCCTCCTTAAAATAAGAAGATATATCCCTTCCTGGTATTGCACAGATAAAAATCTAGGGGTTCAAAACTTCTCAAATCTGGGAATCTTGTTTCATGTAGGTTTTTAAGATCAAACTTGCCTCTCTCTCGCTGCCTAAACCTGCTCGTTCTCGACTATTAATCAAAGCTGTATATTTTACGGAGGATCATTTTCTCGGGGCATGATGGGGGGTGTACTGAACTTGCGATCGCATATGACCCTGACCGCATTTAATTGGCCTCAACTTCAGAATGGTTCAGATATTCGAGGCGTTGCATTAGAGGGGGTTGAAGGGGAAGCCGTGAACCTTACCCCAGAGATCGCCCAGATCTTAGGCATGGCTTTCGTGCATTGGCTCTCCCAAACCCTGAATAAATCTGTCACTGAGCTAACCGTTGGCGTGGGGCGAGACAGCCGTATTTCTGGCCCCACTTTGATGGACGCAGTTCTAGCGGGTATTACCCAAATGGGGAGTAATGGCTATAACTTTGGGTTAGCCTCCACCCCAGCTATGTTCAAAAGCACCGTCACCGATGGGTTTAACTGTGATGGGGCTATTATGCTGACCGCCAGTCATTTGCCCTTCAATCGCAATGGCCTCAAGTTCTTTACCGCCCAAGGTGGCTTAGGCAAAGGCGATATCACCCAAATCCTCAGTCTGGCTGCTGAGCAGACATTTGAAAAAGCTGCTGATCCGGGTCAGGTGTCTGAGCATAACTTTATTGGCGTGTACGCAGCAGAACTCGTCAGCCAGATTCGTACTGCCGTTAATCATCCAGATCAGTTTGAGCAACCCTTGCAAGGGCTCCACATTGTGGTCGATGCCGGCAATGGAGCAGGAGGGTTTTATGCGGAGCAAGTCTTAAAGCCCCTGGGAGCGGATATCACGGGCAGTCAATTCTTAGACCCAGATGGTACGTTTCCCAACCATATTCCGAATCCTGAGAATAAAGAAGCGATGGCGGCCATTTGCCAAGCTGTAACTGAACAGCAGGCTGACTTCGGCATTATTTTCGATACAGATGTTGATCGGGCTGCTGCTGTCGATCATCAAGGCCAGGACTTGAATCGTAATCGACTAATCGCCCTCATCTCTGCAGTGGTTTTGCGGGAGCATCCCGGTTCTACCATTGTTACGGATTCCATTACCTCTGATGGGCTGACCCAATTTATTGGAGATGAGTTAGGTGGTGTCCATCATCGGTTTAAGCGAGGCTACAAGAATGTGATTAATGAGTCCATTCGCTTAAATCAATCTGGGCAGGAATCTTGGTTAGCCATAGAGACCTCCGGTCATGGGGCGATGAAGGAGAACTATTTTCTGGATGATGGGGCTTATTTGATCAGTAAACTACTGGTCGAACTGGCTAAATCTAAGATGGCAGGTCGCAATATCACTGACTTAATTGCCAACCTCACAGAACCTCAGGAAAGTGAAGAATATCGCATTAAGATCCAGGCGGATGATTTTAAAGCCCATGGCAACTCGGTGATTTCTAAGTTAGAAGAATTTGCTGGTCAACAAACAGACTGGCAGATCGTTCCAAATAATTACGAAGGGATTCGGATCGCCTGCAGCTCGCCCTCAGAGCAAGGCTGGTTGTTGCTGCGATTGTCACTCCATGATCCCGTTTTACCCCTAAATATTGAGTCCAATGTAGAGGGAGGTGTGGCCAGCATTGCGGCTAAACTTACTCCCTTTTTCCAAAGTATCGATGGACTGAACTTGCCTTCAGAGCTTATCAGTTCCGAGAAACTAGCAGCTTCCTAGACCTGGGGGGTAGAAGGGCATTGTTCGGTCTTTACAGCCTCTACTTTTGAGACGGTAATGGGCGCAGGTAAGCTACCTTCTTTCAACTGGAAGGCCAAGTTTTTCGCCGTTTCCAAATCAAAGTTGCCAGTAATGACCGCAGCTCCCCCAGAAATCCCTGTTTTAGCAAACTGAGAGGAAACAGTTGCTTCACTTAATAGTTGATCGTCCAGAAAAATGCCGATGGGTCGCTGGGTACCAGCCATTTTTTTCGTGATTTTCTGAAACTGTTCAGCACCTTGTTTATTAAACCGGAGCGTGACATCCCAAAGATGCCCTACAGAAGCAACCTGATACGATGTATCAATCACATTTTTATCGGTCAAAACGGGCGGGCCATATAGTTTTTTGTAGATCTGGGCTAGCTGCTTTTCAATCTGACGGGAATCGGATTGCTTTGCGTCCAATTTAGGTTGAAGCTCTAGCTTTTGAAGTAACAGGGATTCGGTTTGAGGAGTCGTTGGATTGTGTAGACGAAACGTTAACTGAGATCGCTGAGTGATTCGTTGCAAAGCTTGGCGTTGATCTAGCTGACTAGGCAGCTGAACCAAAAATTGATCGGGGGGCAGGGGGATAAAACCAACCGATACCCGTCCCAGATTCACCAATCGCTCCCCTAAAACAGTTTGAACTTGGTCAAAGGCTTGCTCTCGAGATATCTTGTCTTCGTAGACTTCTCCTATTTGAAGCGTAAGTTCAGTGCCTTGAAAGGGGCATAGTTTTGTAGAAGAAACGATTGGAGGGATAGAAATCGGGAATTGAGACCACAAATCAATATCAGCACATTGAGTCGCTGTCGTTAATGCGAGCAATGCTGATGCGATTCCGGACTGCAAGCTATAGGGCATAAGCACTCCCATCTCAATTTATCTCTCCATGCTAAGTCACCCTAAGATCCTTGAACCGATCCCCTTTAGGTAAAGGGTTTTGCCTCCTTTCACTTTTAACCTCATTTCAGAGACACCTATGTTCTATCGATTGTTACAACTTCTCATTGGGATCGGGCTATTTCTTAGTCTCTGGATAGTCGTTCCAGCTCCTACTTTTTCGTTACTTCCTTTGGGAGTAGGAGCTCCTGAGATCAGTCCAGCGTTAATGGTACTAAATGGGATCGCACTCCTGCTCACCCTGTTTTACCGCACCCGCAAGACCGCCTTTCGGATCATGATGGTGGGAGGCCTGTTGGGATTAGTGTTGAGTAGCTTGCCCCTGATTCAACTTCCTAGGGCCATTCAACAAGCGAATGGGGCAATGCAGAGCAACCTAGGCAAAGATTATTTAGCTAAATTATTGCCAACCCAGCAAGCCCTACTCCGCCCCCATCCCTTTAGTCTTCTCGACTTTATTCGCCAAATCCCCCTGGGAGATATCCGTCAAGATTTGGGGATTCCCTTTGCTCAACCCGATGGACAGACCCTAAAACTCAATCTTTACCGCCCTCCCCAGCCAGGGACCTATCCAGCCATTGTTGTGATTTACGGGGGGGCATGGCGGACAGGGAGTCCTGACAGTAACGCTGCCTTCAATCAGTATCTGGCAGCTCGGGGTTATGTCGTGTGGGCCATTTCCTATCGGCATACCCCCCGCTATCAATTTCCAACTCAATTAGAAGATGTGCGAACCGCCCTCACCTTTATCAAAGACCATGCATCGGATTACGATACGGATCCCAACCGAGTCGCAATACTGGGACGTTCGGCGGGTGGGCATCTCGCGACTTTAGCGGCCTATGGAGGAACCGATTTACCGATTCGAGCCGTTGTCAGTTACTACAGTCCAGTCAATCTGGCGAAAGGCTATTATGATCCCCCTGTGCCTGATCCCATTGATGTCAAATCAGTTTTAAAAGCTTTTATTGGCGGAGATCCAAAACAATTTCCTGAGAAATATAAACAAGCATCGCCCATTTATGCGGTCAAACCCAATCTCCCCCCTACTTTGCTGGTTTACGGGGCTCAGGATCACTTAGTAAAAATAAAATTCGGTCGAAATATGCTGAAAAAACTGCGAGATGAGGGAAATACTGCCGTCATGATTGAAATTCCCTGGGCAGAACATGCCTTTGACGCCATATTTAGCGGAGTCAGTAACCAGCTAGCCCTTTACTACACTGAACGGTTTATTGCCTGGGCCTTACTTTGAAGATCTGCTAGATAAGATATTTTCTCAAAAAAACAGTCAATTTTTACAGGTAATCTCTGTACATAGTTATTTACCGCGTTTGTGCCTAAGATGAAGGTTGGATTGCACACAACGGGAGATGGCCCCATGTCTACAGAAGCAACAGCAGTCAAGAAACTCATTGAACAACAAAGCTTTGGTGTCCTGTCTACAACATCAGTAGCTGTGGAAGGTTTTCCCTTTGGATCTGTCACCCCCTATAGCTTGACGGAATCCTATCATCCCCTGATTTTTATCAGCAATTTAGCGCAACACACTAAAAACATCATTAATGATAATCGCGTCTCTCTAATCATCTTGGAAAATTTGCAGGATGGGTCCGAGGATCCACAAAAGCACGGACGGGCCAGTATCCTGGGACGAGCAACACCATTGGAAACAACGGGGGTTGAGAATGAAGCGAAATACCAGCGCTATTTTCAGCGATTTCCTGAATCTGAAGGATATCAGAACACCCATGGCTTTCAGCTCTATGAGATCACGCCTGTGCGGATTCGCTTTATTGGGGGATTTGGCAAGATTTTCTGGTTAGAGCCTGAGCAGTTGGCCGCATAAAATTAGGATTGCTGCTGGGAAATATCCATCCAGGCCCTCAGAATTTCGGCAACGGACCAGGCTTGGGCGAAACAGCCTCGGGGATAAAACGGTGGATCGCCATCAAAAATTTCACTAATACTGCCCAAACCGTGGGCCTGAAGATGGCTGGCAATGGGGTTCAGCAACGATAGGGCTTGTTGCGGATTTTTATAGACTCGGTAATGGGCTTGAACATAGGGGCCTAGAAGCCAGCTCCATACGGTCCCTTGATGATATCGACTATCTCGTTTCACTTGATCCCCCCCATAGGTTCCTTGGTATTGAGGATCGTCTGGGGAGAGGGACCGCAACCCATAAGACGTGAGCAAATAGCGTCCACAGGTCTCAACCACCGCCTTTTGCTGCTCGTCCGTTAGCAACGCTGGATAATCTGACGCTCCTGAAACAAGGGGGAGTGATACGGCAAAAATTTGGTTGGGCCGCAAGGTGAGGTCATCTCCCTCGGGGCCATCAATCACATCAGCACAGTAGCCTTGGGTGGGCTGCCAAAATCCCTGGAATCCTTCCAGCATCAGTTGGGCCATGTCACGATAAACCTGCTGGGGCTGGCCGAGCTGTTGAGCGAACCTTTCCATACTCCGCAGGGCGTTATACCAAAGGGCATTAATTTCAATGGGTTTTCCCGTTCTCGGGGTGACCACCCAATCCCCAATTTTGGCATCCATCCAGGTCAGTTGTGCCCCCTCCTCCCCGGCATAGAGCAGCCCATCTGTATCCACATGGATTTGGTAGCGGGTGCCCTGCCGATGCCAGTCAATCACTCTGACTAAGGCTGGAAATATCTCTTCCAGTAGTTCTTTATCTTGAGTCGCCGCAGTGTAGATGCGGATGGCTTCAAAGTACCAGAGAATCGCATCGACGGTATTGTAATCCGGTAGCTTTCCCACCTCTGGAAAGACATTAGGTAGCATCCCCTGATTTAAATACCGGGCAAAGGTGCGAATGATTGTTCGGGCGATTCGAGGTCTCCCCGTCGAAATCGTCAGACCAGGTAGGCTAATCATGGTATCTCGCCCCCAATCTCCAAACCACGGATAGCCTGCAATTATCGTTTTTCCCTCTGGTTCTTCAGCTAAGGGTCGATTCACAATAAATTGATCGGCAGCGAGGGCCAATTGCTGGATCCATGGGGGCATTGGGGATGCGGGGACATCCAGCTCCCCGCGAATCATTTCCTCATAAAAGCGGCGCTCCAGTAAGGCGGTGGCTCCATCTAAATTGGCCTGAGGTTGGGTACTGGCAACCACCGTCAGACTATCACCGGGGTTAAGAACGACCTCTAAAGTGGTGATATGCAGATGATTATCCTGATCATCTAATCCTCGATATTGCTCAAGCCCCAATTCAAACCCTTGATACCAATGGTGTTGTGTCACTAAGCCCCCCTGGCTGACCAATAGATAAAGGGGAGTTGCCGTATCATTCGCCTTAATTCGAATGCCCTGGGCAACGGACTGGGTTTGCATTTGCCATTGATGGGAATGGGTTTGACTATGGTGATCCCGATAATTAATTAAGGCTTTAACAGATAAGGCTACGGGACCACTACCCCGCTGGAGCTGATAGTAGATATAGGTCGTATTTTCGCCCTGCTGCATCCACACCCTTTTTTCTAACAGAGCATCTGCCAGGGCATAGGACCAACAAGGCACCGTTCCTTCTAACTCAAATTGCTCCAAATAGCGATAGCCTTGGGGGGTCACACTCCCATCTGCCCATTGATTTGTAGAGAGTTCAAACAACTCACCGTTATACAGAGCCGTTTCCTCCAGTTTGGAGAGTAGTAGCGTTCGTTCCAATGGCGGATTCAAAGCTGCAATGAGCAACCCATGATATCGCCGGGTAAGCAGGCCCGCCACAGTTCCAGCGGCATATCCGCCGATCCCATTGGTGACAAGCCATTCCCGGGTGGAGGCGATTTGGAGTTCGCTAGTAATCTCTCGCCCTAACTGGATCATTCTTTGTCCCCCTTTTGAAGCGGTTCATCTTATTACAGAGATGGTGCTTATTGTTCCGTTAGCTTAGGGACATTTCCGTTAGGTTGGTTGAGGATGTTCAATTAACTTAAAGAATCAGAAAACTGAATGGATCGGTTATTAAGGGCTTGAACTGGCCTAGCATTTGCGTGAAACCGGGACTTAAAGGTACTGATTTGCTGGCGAGAAGCTTGAATGGGTTGCTTAAGGATGGCCCAATTGACGGACTCACTACAGGGGGGAGTCGTCAGGGATCCTTGGTAATGGTAAAAACTGTGATCGCGGGGCAGTAGCGAACGAACATCAATTTCTAAATTAGGTGCATTCTCTTCTTCCACCGCAGGCATATTCTCCCAAATCTCATCCAATAAGGGATTAGCAGCCCCTGGCTGAATCATAACCCCCAACACCGCTAGCTCATTGGCCGCATTCTTATGCACCAGATGCATTTCCATCGCACTAGACTTATTGTTAATCCGGTGTTCACTGGGGGCATGAAAATGAAACTGGACTAATTCATAGGTCTGATTATTCACGGTTAGGGTATTCCCAGCGGCATAGTTCACGGTTACCGTGCGTCCATTATTGACTTCATCCAAGGGAGAGGAGTGATAGTCCACATTCAGGGTCTCATGATTGCTGTTGAGATCTTGCGATCGCAAGTTGATCGGTGATTGTGACTGCCCCGTTGCACAGAGGGAATAGTCGGCCTGCAAATCTGACCAATGTCCGGGATCAGATGGGCCTTCATAGCTCCAGATCGGTGTTGCGATCGCAGGTATTGCCAATAGTATCCAAGCTAGACAAATCAAACTGATGAGACGAGGAAAAAACTTGTTGAAGTGGTGCATAGTACGTAGAGGGTAATGCAAGCTTTTTTGACTGTAAATCAATCATTGTCCCTAAAGAATCAAGATTTCTAAACTTCCTGAGTCCTTTTGGAAGAGCGAAGTCGCTCGGTTTGATTTTGGTCCAACCAGTAAATAGTGGGGGTAACTCTAGAACAATTCTGGATATGAACTCAGTAAAGAAGAGTACTTATTTTATTCCAGGCAGGAAAAATATTCTAATCCAACAACTTGAACCAGCAGGATAGATATAAACCCATACTGGTCAATACATCTATGCCTTACCCACAAGTCTTGAAAGTCAGACTATCGAGTATTTTCAATCATGAGCCAGTCTCCAAGTATCCGCGATGTCATGGAGTCTCGTGAGTCCTCTCCACAAGGTTTTCACCCCTGGATTTCCATCGTGCTTGCGAGCGAGGAAACCACCCAACTGTGCAACCCAACGCACCACTTGCTCAAGAGACGGCGGCTTTTTCGGTGGTTTGGGCTGGTGATGGAACCTGCAAAATAGAGCTTGCCACTCAAAGGTCTCAAAAGCGACTTCACAAGACTGCTGAGGATGGACTCGTGCTTCATAAGTGAGCCATAGCAATCGCCAAGCCACGATGGCATAGGTTGCCAGAGCAGGTATGATTCGAGTCGCTGTTTCCAACTGTAGCGATTCAATCTGACAGCCACTTTTGAGGACATAGTGATATCGCTCAATCAGCCAGCGCAGAGCGTACCATTGCACCAACGTACAGGCCTGTTCAAAGCTGTCTATCTCAATATCAGAGATCAATAGCCAATGAATCGCTTTGCAACCTTCAGGAGGATGTTCCTCTTCAACGGAAACAACCGTCATGGGTAAGTCACAAAGCTGGGCTGATTTGGGACGATTTTTGGGAACTTTGAGGGTTAATCTTTGATGGCGAACCGTTAGAGTTGCCTCCCGTTGTCCTTGTCCTTTCCGTTTGGACACTGTCACCGTTAAGGTCCCAGCAATGGGCGCTTGGGCTATGGCCGCTTTGAGTAACTTGCTTGGATGGTCTACCGTGCGATTGCGGCACACTCTCAGAAGGACATGGACCCCTTTGCCTCTCGGCATGGCCATCAGCTCATAAATATCTGATTCTCGGTCAGCTACTGTTACCAATGCGACACCCTCGGGTAGATCTAACTCACTGGCCACTTGAGCTTGGAGCCAGCGTAGGCTCTCTTTGTCTTTTAAGCTTTTGGTCTTTGACTTTTTCGGATGCTTTTTGCCTGACGTTGACTTGGCTGGGTCCCTTGACCAGACCTGTTGATCCAGTACCCCCAACGGCACCCCTTCTCCACTCACACCAAAGGTTGTATGGACCTTCAATCCCCACACGTAAGATTGACTACTGGTCAGGCCAAAACCTGACTCAAAATTTTTACTGCGATGGTGAGTGAAGTTCAGGTCTGTTGTATCTTGAATCGCTAGAACAACCCCCGACTCTAGCATCCGCTCTTGAACCGAGGACCGATGGGCTTCTAATATTCCCGCTGCACTCACCTTCGGATTGTCCCAAAATCGATAGGTTGCTTTGGTCTGAGACCAACTTTCGCTCGCTTGTGGAATACTGGCATTAGGCTGAGCGCTTAGCCTGTCTTGAATCAACAATCTCCACCAAGCGCTTATCGAAACGAGCGTCACCTAGGTTGGATGTTCTCAGTTCCTGAGCGGCCCATGTTTGCATGATATTCGCTTCGCTATGTCAGTGGTCAGGTTACACTTTATCGCATATCCCAAACCTAACCATCACAATACTTGCAAGAGTTGTGGGTAAGGCATAGGTCAATACATTAGTCCTTACTAAGGCTTAGAAACTCCTCAGCACTCAAACAGAACAATTTGGGCACCCTGAGAAGGTCTTCTTATTTGGCGTCAATGCTTAGATGTCTCAGTCAATTCTCCCGGATAAAGATTATAGTGCCCTCAAACAGGCTGCATACCAGCTTTCATCCTGCACTGAGCAGATCTTCCAGGAAATTGAGCAGCAACAAACCTTATCCAGAATTATCGATAAGATCCGTGCCTGCAATGACCTAGATTCTATTTTTAATACCACCGCTACTGAAATCCGAAATCTTCTCAACGCTGATAGAGTTGGAGTATTCCAGTTTGATCAAGACTCCAACTGGAATTCAGGCAGTTTTATGGCAGAGGATGTCTGTGAAGGGTATCCATCTGCATTGAAAGCAAAGGTCGAAGACCATTGTTTTGGGTCACAGTTTGCCCTCTATTATGCTCAAGGACGTGTTCAAGCAGTCTCAGATATTTATGAGGCTGGGTTGAGTGACTGCCACATCAAAATTCTGAGTGACTTTGAAGTTCGTGCCAATTTAATTGTGCCAGTCCTTAAAAATGACTATTTGTGGGGGCTGATTTGCGTCCACCAGTGTGGCCATCCTCGCCGATGGCAACCCTCCGAAATCGAATTTGTTCAGAAAATTTCCACCCATTTTGCAGTTGCTCTGCAACTGTCCGATCAATTTGAACAAGTTAGAGATCAAGCCACCTTACTCGCTAAAATCGAGGCCCAAGAGAAATCTCTACAGCGCCTTTTGTCCCTGGTCAAAATTTCTAATCGAATCCGACAATCTTTTGACTTTGAAGTGATCTGCCAAACAGCAACCCACGAAGCACGAGTAACCCTTAATGTGAGCCGGGTGGCTATCTATCGTTTCAATCCAGATTGGAGTGGAGACTTTTTATTTGAATCCAACGAGCTTCAATGGAACCCTCTTGTGGGGGTGATGCCAACCATCCACGATACCCATTTACAGGAAAATCAAGGCGGGCGTTACGCCCACAACGAAAGCTTTAGTGTGCCTGATATCTATGAAGCTAACCATAGCCCCTGCCATATTGAACTGCTAGAGCAGTTTCAGGCCAGAGCTTATGTGATTGTGCCCATTTTTCAAAGGGAAAAACTATGGGGATTACTAGCAACCTTTCAGAATGATGGACCGCGTCAATGGGAAGAAGATGAAATAGAGCTACTCAATCAAGTGGGTGAACAAATTGGTATTGCGATTAGTCAGTCCCAGGCTGTTCAGAAAATCACAGAACAATCTCAGACCCTACAAGAAACCCTTGAACATCTTCAGCAGTCTCAAGATGAATTAATTCAGAAAGAAAAGATGGCAGCCCTAGGCCAGCTCGTTGCGGGTGTCGCCCATGAAATCAATAATCCTTTAGGAGCGATACAGGCTGCTGCCAACAATACGCAGAAAGCACTACAGGAGGTCACTTCTTCACTTCCACTTTTACATCAGAAGCTAACTTTAGAAGAACAAACGACGCTTTTTCTGCTGATTGAAAGAGCAATTATTTCTGACTCATATATTTCTTCAGTTGAACGCCGAGCAATCAAAAGATCCCTAATAGAAACGTTGCAAAATCAACAGATTAATTCTGCCCGAATGATTGCTGACCTGTTGATGGATATGGGAGTACAGACTAACATTGAAACTTTTCTGCCACTCATCAAAAGCCCTCAAGGCTTGTGGGCATTGCAGTTTGCTTATAACCTAACTAGCGCTTCAGTGAATAATGAAACGATTATTCAGGCAGTCGAACGTTCATCAAAAATTGTCTTTGCACTAAAAAACTATGCCCGGATCGAGCAGAGCACAAAACCACAACTCACCAATATCCAAGAAGGTATAGAGACAACCCTCAAGATCTATCACAATCAAATTAAAAAAAATATTGATGTAATTCGAAACATTGAGTCAGGTCTCCCACGCATTATGGGGTACCCAGATGAGCTAATCCAAGTTTGGACTAATCTAATCCATAATGCGATTCAAGCAATGGAGAATGGAGGAACCTTAACAATCTCAGCTAGAGAAGAAAATGGTGGAATTTTGGTTGGGATCAATGATAATGGGCCAGGTATTTTAGCTGAAAAACTAGATCAAATCTTCAATGCTTTCTATACCACAAAACCTATCGGCAAAGGAAGTGGATTAGGACTATATATCTGCCAAAGAATCGTTGGCAAACATCAAGGAAGGATCAAAGTAGACAGCCATCCAGCAAATACAACTTTTGAAGTTTGGCTCCCCATCGAAATTAGCCAGGAACTTAAGGACTAGAGAATGCCAGAATCAGCTATTGTTTGTGTCGATGATGAGGTCGCAATTCTTCAGGTTATCAAAGAGCAATTTGTAAGACTTTTTGGTAGAGAATATATTTTTGAAACTGCCCAGAGTGCTGAAGAAGCCTGGGAAGTATTGAATGAACTTGATGATGAAAATATTAACGTCTTAATTGTTATTTCGGATTGGCTAATGCCGAATATCCCCGGAGATGAATTTTTAGCCCAGGTGCATACAAAATTTCCCAAAGCGATCAAAATTATGTTGACCGGGCAGGCTGATGATGAAGCGATACAACGTGCAGAAGAACAGGCTAACTTATTCACTTGCATTCAAAAGCCTTGGCAAGAGAGAGAGCTAGAAGCTGTAATCACTGCTGCATTGAAAGGATAACGAATGGAATCTGCCATTATCTGTGTTGATGATGATTGGGATATTCTCAAAAGCCTGGGAGAACAGCTCAAACGGTATTTTGGTGAACATTATCTTGTGGAGCTTTGCCAAAGTGGTGATGAGGCGATCTCTACTTGTTGGGAGCTCTCGGATGACGGGCGTAAGCACAGAATCGGGGATGTATGGCTCAAAGAAAAACGGGTCAAGGACAATAGATCCTGTACCCGAATCAAAAACTTGTCATGAGCCTAACATCGCAATTGCCAACCGTACTAGAGCATCACGAATTTCTAGAACAGGTCGAAGCACTCAAAGAAGCACCCAGCCTGAGTCAGATGGTTTATATCGTTCTGCAAATGGGTTTGTTTTTGGCTCGCTGGCTTCTGGAGGATGAACTCTCACGGCGAGCAAAACAGTATTGGAATGGCCGAGGTGTCCCACTTGCGGAACCCGCTTGCACTCGAAGGGATGGGAATCTCGTCAGATGCAGACACTGGTGGGAAATATTGCCTGAAAGCGACGGGTGGGTCGTTGTCCCCACAGGTGTCCAGGTAGTCTATCCGCTCCTTTGGATCAATCCATTGGGATTACCTCCTATCAGCACAGCAGTGAAGAATTGGTTCGTCTAGGCTGCTTGTTAAGTCTATTTATGCCCTATGAACTGGCCAGTTGGATGCTGAGTCAGTGGAGTGGTTTATCCGTCAGCTCATCAAGCTTGTGGAGTTGGGTGCAAGTCATGGGCAACAAAGCTTATCAGGAGCTAGAGACTCAACTCAAAGCTCAAGCCTCAGGTGACCAGACTCCTTGTGAAGCGATTTCAGAGGTGTTGTCTGCTCTACCTTTGGCCATTGCTGCTGACGGTGTGATGGTGCCCTTTCGCCCCACCCCGAAAACCCCCAAGGGAAAAATCCAGTGGCGAGAAGTCAAAGTTGCTATCTTAGCCCGCCTAGGAACACGGGGCACCCGAGCACAAAAGCGTGTCCCCCAACTACTACGTCGAAGACTGGTGGCAGTATTGGGCGATATCGACCAGTTCATCCCCTTACTGCACCTCGAAGCCCGCAAACAAGACTTTGAATCGGCCCCAAGCGTCATCTGGTTGAGTGATGGGGGGCGAGGCTTCTGGCGAGTCTACCGCACCTTGTTCTCTCACTGTGCTGTGGCAGTTCTCGATTTCTTTCATGCAGCAGGCCATCTTGCACGAGCAACAAAAGCGATGTTTGGGGATGCTCGCTCTGCTCAAGCCCAAGCCTGGTTTCGGCGCTGGCGACACCAATTGCGACATGGGCAACACCTATTAGTATTGCGGTCCTTGACGATGTTGATTCACTCACAATTGTTTACGGGCAAATCTTTTACGACGTTGCTCCAGGTACAGGCTTATTTCCAGCGCTATCTGCGACACATCCAATATCGCCACTTTGAACAACTACAGATACCGCTGGGGTCAGGAATGGTCGAAAGTGCTTGTAAGTGGCTGATTCAACAGCGCTTTAAGGGGGTTGGTATGCGCTGGAGTGAGGATGGTTTCAATCATCTACTCATGCTGCGGCTTGCCTGGGTCAATCAACGGTTTGACTCCCTATTCCCAGGGGTAACCATTCCGAAGTCTAAGGCATCCCCGATCCATTAGCTACGCCCCGGATGACCAGATTCATATTGCAGTGATCATATCTGATCAGAATATGGCGGGTATGGGAGGCGACGAACTTCTCATTCAACTCCACCACAAATATCCTGAAGCTCTGAAAATAATGTTGACGGGAGAAGCGAATGCTGATGCAGTAGGGAATGTTATCAATCGGGGAGCGCTTTACCGTTATATCAGTAAACCTTGGGACCATCATGATCTCTTTATGACCGTTGCAGATGCGTTAAAATGCTTTGAACAAGAGTTAACCATTCAAGCCCAAAAAAAGACCTTAAATTTTACTAGTAATCGCCTAGAAAGCTCTTTAGCGATATTGCTAGCAACGCTAAATGCTACTGCAGACGCCATTCTCGTTTTAGATCATGAGGATAATCTAATTATCTGTAATGAGAAGTTCAAAGAAATTTGGAAGTTACAGCCTGAAGATGAAAATTCTTTCTCTCAAAATCCTCTGGCTTACCTTAATACAAACTTAAAAGCAGGAGAAGGCTTACTTTTTCACAAGTTCAATTTGCCTTCAAACTTACCTTTTGATCTCAATCTCAACGATCATCGAACTGTCGAATGCTATGCCAATTCTCAAAAATTAGACGGGAAGATGGTAGGTGTTGTTTTAAGTTTTCGAGACGTCACATTACAAAGACAATCAGAAGCAATCATGCACCGCAAAGCCTCCTATGATTTTTTGACGGGCTTACCCAACCGGATGCAGTTTAATGAAAAATTGGAATATATCTTCAAGACAAAGGCTGATCAGTATTTTGCACTCATGTTTTTAGATCTTGATAACTTTAAGCAAGTGAACGATACCCATGGACATGCGATGGGTGATTTACTGATTAAAAAGACTGGGGAGAATCTCAGACAATGCATTAGGGAAGTTGATCTTGTTGCTAGATGGGGAGGAGATGAGTTTGCGATCTTAGTATGTGACATCCAGGATCGATCAACTATCGATCATCTAGCAACTTGCTTAATCAAGACACTTCAGAATGAACTGACTGTCAGCAAAAAATTCTCTAAGGTAACCATCAGTTTGGGAATTTCAATTTACCCTCTAGATGGGAACGATAGTTCAACTCTACTTGAGCGTGCAGATCAGGCTTTATATCAGGCGAAGCAAAAAGGGAAAAACAATTATTGTTATTATTCTGAACCAGATTTCATTCGATCAAGTTAAAAAACTGGTTTTAGTTCATAACTGGATAAAGATATGGTTATTTGCTGAATAACATGGTAGTTAAAAATCTATTCTCATAGTTAACCCTGGTGAGTTTTCATCAAGGAAGTCTCCCTCATCTTATATGCTTATATTTCCTTGAATACACCTTTAATCTAAGATTAATATGCGAATCGGTCTAAAGATTTAGATTACTCACTAACTAATTTCACTTATGATTGAATAGCTATTGTTTGGAGTCTAAAATCTCTGCCAATTTTGGTCAATCACTCCTTATAAATACAAGATGTTTAGAAGAATCGGGCATCCTAATTGAACTGGCTAGGGGGATCCGAATCTATGCGTCAATCTTATCGCTGGGCTTATTGGACAAAACTACCTTGTTTATGGGTCATAGGAATGTCATTCTATCCCTTATCAATGGCCACAGCGGCACCCACAAACTCCCAACAATTCGCAGACTGGTGTAATAACAGTACTCAGCTCAAACCCAGTCAGAGAGCAACGATTTCAGCTCTACTCAAACAGCTGAGCACTACAGATTGCCAACAGGCTGAACAACTGCTTAAGGCCAATCCAGGACTGAGTTTGCAAGGTCAAGAAATATCTGACCTCAGTCCATTGATTACCCTACCCCATTTAACCAATCTCAATTTGACGGACAACCAAATCAAAGATCTTAGTCCCTTAAGTCACTTACCCAATCTAAATTTCCTTTTGGCAGGCCGCAATCAAATTGAAGATGTATCCCCCCTAGCGAAGCTCCTCAATCTTAGTTATGTAGTTCTAGATCTAAACCAAATTAAAGATGTGAGCATGTTATCGCCGCTACAGAAGCTCACCTCTCTCAATGTTTTGTCGAATCCGATTCAGAAAAAACTGTGTCCAGTTGCCCCGAGTAGCATCTGCTTGTTTAGTGATGAGGCTCAGGATCAATTTGCAGCTGCTGAACAGCAATACCAACAAGGCAACCTACGATTAGCCTTACAGAGTTTTAAAAACCTACAAAGCACATATCAACAAAATAGCGATCGCCACAAACTAGGGGACACCCTTAACCGCTTAGGTGATATTCATCAGCAGTTGGGCAATTATCCCAAAGCCCTAACAACCTATGAACAAGCCTTTCAACTCCGCCAAGAGATTACCGATGAATCAGGAATCGTTGTTTCCCTAACCAGCCTTGCTTCAGTCTACGAACGATTAGCCCTCTATGCTAAGGCTCAAGATTTACTCCAACAAGCATCAGTTTCCCTGCGTAATCAAAACCCTTTTCGGCTAAATGGGGGAGGTGTATACGAACATGCTAAGGAAGAAGCGTTGCTCTATGGTTGGCAAGCCCGGCTGTTTATTCGTCAAGGACAGCAGGCCAAAGCATTAAAAGCCCTAGATAAAGCTCAAGGTCTGTTCGACAACATTCCACCCGCCTTTCCGAATAAGCGTTTTCATGAACGCCTGATTATGGAAACTCGAGGAGCAGCCTTACTGGGACTTGGGCAAACGAATGCAGCTGTGGCGATGTTGCAGTCAGCCCTAGATGTAGCAACCGAAATTGAGGATCAGGCGGGAGTGGCAACGACTCTCAATCTGTTGGGTAAAGCCTACCGTCAACAGGGAAATGCAAAACAAGCCCTCAAGGTTTTTCGGCAAGCCCTATCGATTCATCAAAGCATTGAGAATCAACCTGGAGTGGGACTGACTCACCACAATATGGGAGAAACTTGGCTCCAATCTAAAGATTATGCCAAAGCCAGTACTGCTTTAGCGAAGGCGGTTGAAATTTGGGAGTCGCTGCGTCCAGGTTTAACGGATGCCAACAAAGTCTCTTTGTTTGAAACTCAGGTGATTACCTATTCCTATCTACAAACTGCGTTAATTGCCTTGGAAAAGCCCGATCAAGCCCTGGAAGTTGCTGAACGAGGCCGTGCCCGGGCCTTTGTTGAGTTACTGGCATCTCGCATTGGCGCTGACTCCTCCAGTCAATTCCAGCAGCCTAACCCTCCTACGATTAATCAAATTCGCAATATTGCTCGCACTCAAAAAGCCACTTTAGTCGAATATTCTCTGCTGCCAGAACAACTCCTAATTTGGGTGATCACTCCTGATGGGTTAGTCTCTTTGCGACCAGTGGATCTGAAGGAGTTATCGGAACAATCCCAGCAATCCCTCCCTCAAATGGTGGCTGAAGCTAGACATGCGATGGAAATGGGGGCTGGCACAGATGTGATGTCTCTTTCATTGGACGGTCTTCCTGTGGCTCAGTCCCCCGATCATTTGAGGCAGCTCCATCAGGTTTTAATTGATCCGATCGCAGACTTGCTACCGAAAAATGCCGATGAGCGAGTCATCTTCATCCCCCATCGTGAACTATTTATGGTGCCCTTCCCTGCCCTTGAAGGAGAAGACGGCCCATTAATCGCCCGACATACGATGCTGACAGTTCCTTCAATCCAACTGTTGCACTATACAAAACAGCGACGACAGCAGTTACAACAGAGTCCTCAAAAAGCACTGGTAGTCGGCAACCCAGATATGCCCCATATCTCACCTGGGGTAGATCTGCCTGCTGAACCACTACTGCCTTTACCGGGGGCAGAGCAGGAAGCAGTTAAGATTGCCTCACTTCTGGACACATCAGCCCTGACTGGATCGGATGCGACTGAGGCATTGGTGACCGAACGGATGGCTAAGGCACCTGTGATTCATCTGGCGACCCACGGTCTTTTAGAGGAACTCAAGCATTTAGGGTTTAGTATCCCAGGTGCGATCGCACTCACCCCTTCTGCCAAAATAAACGACGGTCTCCTCACCACATCAGAAATTCTCAATCTTGATCTCCAAGCAGAACTTGTTGTTCTAAGCGCCTGTAATACCGGAGTGGGGACCATTACTGGAGACGGAGTGATCGGCTTATCTCGAGCATTGATGGCTTCAGGTGCTCCCAGCTTAATCGTATCTCTATGGGCCGTTCCCGATGCTCCAACCGCTAACCTCATGACCGAATTCTATACCCACTGGCAACACAATCCGGATAAAGCCCAAGCCCTTCGCCATGCCATGTTAAAAACCCGTGAACAGCACCCTAACCCTAGAGATTGGGCGGCCTTTTCCCTGATGGGACAAGCTGAATAATCTGCCGAAAGGCTATTTCTCTACGAATGAATAGGGGATACCGCTTGGCCTTCTTCCGAAACTACAATGATTGGGTGTTGATTCAGACCCGTACCTGCCATGAGACACCAATCTAAACCTGAATTACTTCCTAAATAAATCTAAAGTTTTCAGGATTTTTTCTGCCATTTGACTTTGGGATAGTGGGCTTAATCGTGAAGCACACCAATCCAGGCAATCCCGACCTGCAAAACGATGCAAACCAGGAGAGCCAATAAAACCTTAGCTCTATTCCAAGCCAAATAGGAGCAGCACAATGACTCAACAACTAAAACGACGAGCCAAATTTGTAGGACTATTAAGCACAACACTCCTAGTCCTGACCTCACCCATCGCCTCAGTCCAACGCTATCAACCTTCCAACAGTGAGCTAGAAGAACTCCATGAGGTTGCGGCTGATCATTTAGATAGGGTCCAAACCATTTCCATCAGAGAAGGGGTTGAATACTGCGGGTTTTTCGGATTTTACCCAGGTGGACCATTTGCTGGGACTTCCCCCAGACGGGGACGGGCCGATAGTTGCGAACCGAATAATCCACCTCCAGGTTTCACTGTACTTGCCTCATACCATACCCATGGGTCCTATACCATGGATGCCGATACGGAGGTCCCTTCAGTAGAAGACTTACAGGCAGATATCCAAGAACAAATTTATGGATATGTTGCCACACCTGCAGGGCGAGTTTGGTTTAATAACCCCCAACGGCGTGAATCAGTCATATTATTCGGTCCAGGCAGCGTGGCTAGTGATCCAAACTATCGAGAATGTCGGAATTTTGCTCCCAGAGCGCAATATACATTACCTCAACTCAGACAACGAGCTGCAAACGACACAGGAGAGTGTTAACCCACTTCAAATCCAACTATGTTGTTCGATTCTGGGGGGGGTATCGACAGACTGCTCCAGAATTGATTCCTAGTAGCACAGCTATCAGTTTCACAATAACCCTATCCTTCTGGGACTCGGATATCTATCACGCTGGGTTTGAAGTTGTACAGTCCCCCGTCTAACTCCACAGGTAGGCCAACTTTGATTAAGGTACCGCCAAAGACAGGACCATTACTCGTCATTTGGCCCTTTCCTTCCAAGGTGATAATCATATTGGTTGAGAATTTCTCTTCTTCCCGAGGATCGTCAACGGCTTTGACAGACCCATCCGCTTGAGGAGCCAACGTGGTTCTGGGCAGAAATTCTACTTCCTTAATCTTGACCTCACCAATCGGCTGATTACGGATTTTAAAACTCGCCTTCTCTCCCGCCTTGATCATCTTTTTGGGATTTCGAGTTTTCAATCCTAAGACCAACAAATCAACTTCAACATTGGCATCGGAATTGGCCAAGGTGCCAGACGGCCCTGGGAATAAGAATATCCCCCCCAAAACAGACAAAATGATTAGGACAGCCCCAGCATCTAAGAGGTTGACCTTACCGAATAAGCGTCCCTTGGAATCCAATACAGCCATTTGAAAATAAGTCCTAAACGTCTGAAAGTGAAACTAAAGAGCAGTATATAAGCCCACTTAATTTTTAATGCTGACAGACTATCACGTCTTTTAGACTTGTAAGCTAAGAAGTTGATCCAAGAGAGAGCTTCGGTCAACCAAAATACCCAATGGAACCCAGTCTTTACATATCTTGATTGAGAATTTTATAGATAAATCGCTACTAAAGAAAAAGCAGACAGTCTTTTATGGAGAAAGGGTATGATCGGCGTAGGAAATATGAAAGTTTGTTCTTTACACTTTCCATTCTTGGAGAGAATTAGCCAAACAAGTCATTTAAGTCCAAAATGTGACTAGAACAGTTTGTTTGAACGGCATTATCAAAAATGTCTATACCAGAGGTGGGGGTTAGTCGATGAGTGTCACACACAGCGAAAACAAAAGCGTTTCAGGGTTCACCGAAGAGGATGTAGCGCTACTCGCCAAGCGGTTAGAAGAAGATGACTACGAAACCCCCTTTGCTGCTTTAGAAGATTGGCATTTACTCCGATCCATTGCATTCCAACGTCCAGAGCTAACTGAATCTTATCTTTACCTATTAGATCTAGAAGCATTCGACGAATCCTAATCCCATCCTACGCGTGAGTTTATAGCGACCTAGTGTCTTCCCGCATCGTTATTGGTATCGGTGGCGGCATTGCTGCCTACAAAGTCTGTGAAGTCATCTCAGCATTAGTTAAATCGGGTGCTGAAGTTAAGGCAATCCTCACTTCTGCCGCCCAAGAGTTTATTACGCCCTTAACCATCACCACCCTCTGCCGACAGCCAGCCTATGAGGACACCAGTCTTTGGCAGCCCCACCATACTCGCCCATTACATATTGAGTTGGGAGAATGGGCTGATTTGTTGGTCCTAGCCCCTTTAACCGCAAATACCTTAGCCAAACTAAACGCGGGATTGGCGGACAATCTATTGACCAATACTGTTTTAGCTTCAACTGCTCCTATCCTGGTAGCCCCTGCGATGAATACCACCATGTGGCAACAGGCAGTCGTTCAACGCAATTGGCATCAACTACTTGAGAATCAGCGGTATCACGCATTGGGTCCAGCGGCTGGGATGTTAGCTTGTGACACCGTGGGAGAAGGGCGGATGGCAGAACCCGTCGATCTCTTGACCTACATCAATTCCCTGTTAATGACCACAGGCGAGCGAGATCTGTTGGGCAAACGGCTTCTGATCAGTGCTGGCGGAACACGTGAGCACCTCGATCCAGTCCGGTTTATTGGCAATCCATCATCAGGAAAAATGGGACTGGCTTTAGCTTTGGCAGCTTGGTACAGAGGGGCAAGCGTTCAGTTGGTGCATGGTCCCTTAACATCCCCATTGCCAACAACACCCCAATTAGAAACCGTTGCCGTGACCAGTTCGGCAGAAATGCGTACAGCAATGTTAGCCGCATATCCTCAAGCTGACTGGACTATCATGGCAGCGGCAGTTGGTGACGTGAAGCCAGCCCACTATTTTCCTGAGAAGCTACCGAAAAAATCCCTACCTTCGGATCTGCCCCTCAAACCTATTCCCGATATCCTGGCAGAACTTGGTCAACAAAAACAGCCACACCAAAAACTGATTGGTTTTGCCGCCCAAACGGGAGAGATTATTGCACCTGCCCAAGATAAGTTAGCGAGAAAAAACTTGGATGCGATTGTTGCTAATCCTATTGATCAACTCCAAAGTGGATTTGGTTCTGATCATAATCAAGCTATATTTCTAGATTCGGCAGGGCATCAGGTGGCTATTCCCCAATGCAGCAAATTGTTGATGGCCCATCAAGTCCTGACTCTCATTGATGGATTAGCCTGAACATAGACATATCGATTCCCTAATCCTCGCGCTAGGGTTCACAGTCTATAGGAGGAGGAGTTTTGGATGCGGATTCCGTCTCACAGATAAACGCATTGGTAATCCCATCTTTTACAGTGACTACGCCACTAAAACTTTTGGTGTCTGAGCGCTTGGATGTCGCAGTTGCATAAGCTCGGTTCTCGTCACCTGAAACAATCTGAATATCATAAGATTCGGCATTAAAACGGCTGAGTTCTAACTCTTCATAAGACGTCGCAAAAGTTGGATGCTCAAGTCGATGAGCTTGTTGGGCTCTATTTATAGATCCAAGAGCACTTTTTGCACCAGCTTCTCTCGCTCGACTTGCCTGATTATTTGCCTGACTAGTGATGGCATCAAACAAGGAAACGGGTTTGATGTTCTCAGGTAAATCAGTCTTGTCTGAAACTTTTGTGAGTGGAATTTCAAATACTTTGTCCTCTGTCGTTGTTGGGTCGGGGGCAATCAGATAGACCTTTTGATCTGGCCCTAAGACAAAGGTAACCGTTTCGCCTCTGGCTGGATCTTTCAATTCCCAAGTTCCTTGCCAAGTATTGCTTGTAGATGAATTGTCACCAGTTGGGTTCTCAGTAGAACAACTCGCCAATAATAGAAAAGCTGCAACCGTACTTAGAAGAGCAGTAGGATATCGCAATGATTTATCAGGCATAGAGTAATGGCTACCTCAAATAACAAAATGACGAACCAAAAATACTTGTCCAATAGATTAGCCTGAGTTTGACCTTTCAATAGAAATGACGGCTTTAACTCAACCTTCTTTACATGAAGTGCTTAAAGACAAAACTGGCTTTGTGTTAGGAAGCGTCGTTAGCAAAAGTAAACCCCAGAAAGGATAAAACCATCTGGGGTTACTGGTAATTTTGAAATTAAACGGGCTAGGAGGGATTCGAACCCCCGACACCGTGGTCCGTAGCCACGTGCTCTAGTCCACTGAGCTACAAGCCCCTAAGGGATTATCATCTTACCACAGCCTAACAGTATAGCAAGAACAACTTGTGAAAGCTGTCCACATTAGGAGTCCCTCATCATCATGACGAATCAAAATCCAGCCCTGACTCACCTTGATCACCAGGGGGAAGCCCAAATGGTGGATGTTTCAGAAAAGATCGCAACGGTAAGGATGGCAACTGCCACGGGCCAGGTAAAGATGACCGATGAAACCTTCGAAGCCATCCAAGCAGGGAATGCCCCTAAAGGGGATGTTCTGGGTACTGCCCGACTGGCCGGGATCATGGCAGCAAAACAAACCTCTCAACTGATTCCCCTCTGTCATCCTCTACCACTGAGTAAGGTTGAGGTTTCAATTCAGCCCCAACCCGCTTTGCCCGGATATGAAATTCAAGCCCAGGTCAAAACGAAAGCTGAAACGGGTGTGGAGATGGAGGCTCTCACAGCCGTTTCCATTGCGGCTTTAACGCTCTATGACATGGCTAAAGCTCTGGATAAATCCATGCAGATCGTCAATGTCCAATTGCTGGAAAAAATTGGGGGGAAGTCTGGACACTGGCGAGTAGGTTCTACCGATTAGGAAAGTTGGAATGCGATCGCATTCCAACTAATCGGTTAAAACCCCAATTTGTCCTCTCATACAAAGTTCATCTCCACTTCAGGAGCCTTTCTGTTAAAGCAGACATAGTACCTATAGACGAGCAGCTATTAGGAGTACACTATGTCAGCCTTTAATGTCTTAGTCACGTTGTATCGTTGGACAGAAAGATTGGATTCCGTTGAAGTCGATATTCCGAGTAGAGATCGTCCCTTCCGTGAAGATACAACTTCGGGAACTATCCTTACTGGGCTAGTGAGCGTTCCAGTGGAGTCAGAAATCCGAGAGTGGATGACGGAATGGTGGCAGCCTTAGCTCAGACTCCTGAGCCGGTCCAAATGCAAGAGCGGCCCCATCGTATATGAATTACAAAAAGGCAGGATCTCATCAAACACTAAGCCTGGTTTCAGTGCATTTTTCTTTGGAGTAGCCATAGTGGGGATGTGAAGTTAATAGCGAGCACACACTATGTCAGGCCACGAAGTTAATATCACCTTGTATCGATGGGCGGGAGCATGGGGACCTTTTAAGGTCAAAATTCCTTGTGGCGAATGTACTCTGACCAAGGATGTCATTTTAGACACTTTGGAGCATGAGTTAGCAGGCATTCCCGTCATACTCGAAATTCGCGAGTGGCTCACAGAGTGGTGGAAGCCTTTACTCAAAGGGGGATGGCATGCTCCGATTGTGATGGTCAATGGCAAAGTGATTAGCCAAGGTCATGCACTGAATCGAGGACTACTGACAGAAGCCGTTACAGCTGCCTACGCATCCAAAGCCCCTATCCAAAGAAGTCATTTATTCGGTAAAGAAAGCTGTCCCCACTGCAAACGCGCCAAAGCTTATTTAGACCAAGCGGGTATTCAGTATACCTACCACGATGTGGTTCGCAGTCCTCGCTCACTCTACGAAATGTTGGCCCGAGTAAAGCCCCTCGTTGGCCCCAAAACCCCTATAACTGTTCCCCAAATTTGGCTGGGAGGGCAGTATATTGGCGGGGCTGATCGACTAGAGCAGGTCATGCATGAGCAAGGATTATTCCGGCCTGAGTACAACACTGTGAAGACTACTCTTCAACCTAGATGAGAAAAAGGTGGGGTGTACTAACTTCCAGTTAATAACGACAGGCTAGAGTAGAGACATTGCCGTAAGCGGAAACGTTGAGTCCCGTTAAGCTAATACACGAACAACGAGAATAGGATTGATCCATTCTTGAGTAGATGAATTCTCTCGTTTCTTTATCCATGCCACCGATTAATCGAGCTTTTATTCAAGAGCTAGGAAATGGAAGACTAGAAGCAGAAGAACAACTGGTGGTTGAAGCCTTAAAACAGAAAGGAATACCGTTTTCCTTCTTCACAGCTAAGCGTATCCGTCGCCGACAGCTCCCTCTGGATGGACATTCACTGGTTATTGGCGATATCCCTTGTATTTTAGGGGCATTGAAACAACTGAATATTCCTGTGCCAGAGCTGAATGACTATCCAGTTTGCCTAAACAGCTTCTTGCATCGGCAGCTTTGGCAATCCACCTTATCTGAATTAGCCACAAGATTAGAGAAAGGGGACTATCCAGCCATTTTCGCCAAACCTTGTTCTCGTCGGAAGCAATTTACGGGGGCAATTTTCCAATCTGAGGCGGATTTAGCCCAGGCTTCGGGAATATCTAAGCATGAAAAATTGATTTGCGCCGAAGTCGTCCACTGGCGCAGTGAGTATCGCGTTTATGTTGTTCGGTCTCAGATTAGAGGGATTCACCACTATGAGGGCAATCCACTTGAACCAATAGATCGAGGCGTTGTTGAAGAGGCGATCCGTATCCTTAACGAATCGGGTGAGGCTTATGCAGGTTATGCCATTGATTTTGGTGTACTCGATTCTGGCAAAACCGCTTTGATTGAAATGAATGATGGATTTGCCGTTGGTGCCTATGGGGTAAGTGCCCAAGATTACACCGATATGGTTTGGGCGAGATGGGAAGAGCTGCTCAGCCAGATGGCAACCTAGCTGACATATAGAGAAGGCTTTACTTCAGCCTTATTCAGCATGGGTTTCTTTGGTTTGTTCTCGGATCACTTCACTCCAGTTATCGTCTTTGATCGCCGACTCCAAATTCTGACGCCGTTCTGCTTCGCTCTGGGGCTGGGTACTGCCAGCAACACCTAAAGCCATGGCCTTTTGCAACTTCACCTTTTTCTCTTCATAGGCTTGCCGCTCTTGAGCAGACATGGCTTGAATCGCTGCATCCTTGACCGTGCCAGCCCATTTACCATCTCCGGTATTTCCAGGGGGAAGACTGGGGAAAGCTGCGATCCATTCATCTCTTAACTGCTCCATTTCAGCCCGTTTGGGAAATTTAAAGGGCTGGACTTTAACTTGGGCGCAAATCTCCTCGCCATGTTGGGAAATATGGCTCTTCAAAGAGAGGGAAACATTGCGGGAATAGTTTACGTATTGAGGATTACCTGCTTGATCAAAGACCGCATAAACCCCCGCAATCTTGGCTTCTCCAGAGGCTTCACACCAAGTGGCAACAGGAATCGGAGATTCAGCAGCTTGATCTGTGGTTGGGGTCGTTGTGGTTTCAGCAGTATGTTCGTCATCGGAGCTGTAGAGAAAATCATGCAATCCTTGATGGGCTTGCGGTACATTTTGATGCTCAATTGCATTCGGATTTTCGATACCCACAGGTTTAACTCCCTTGCCGACATGCTCTCATTATCAGTCATCATGATCCCCTCGCCAGAAAATTTAGCCAAACTTGTCACAGCTGGGCCACCTCTCCCGTCTCCTATATAGACATGTAATTTTGGAGAGATTCCATGACGCAACGATTCGATATCAGTCAATCCGATCCAAACGCATATCAAGCCATGGTGGGGTTGGAAACCTATCTCCGTAAGTGCGGCCTGCAGCCACAATTACTGCATTTAATTAAAACAAGAGCTTCTCAGATCAATGGCTGTGCCTTCTGCATTGATATGCACACCAAAGAAGCCAGAGCCGATGGCGAATCGGAACAACGGCTCTATGGGCTCAGTGCCTGGGCAGAAACCCCCTTCTTCACCCCTGCGGAACGAGCTGCCCTAGCCTTAACTGAGGTGGTCACCCGGATCTCTGAGCAAGCGGTTCCTGATGCGGTCTATGCTGAAGCGTGCCAACATTTCTCTGAAACAGAAGTGACACAATTATTGATGGCCATTGTGACTATCAATAGTTGGAATCGACTTGCGATCGCATCCCAAGTCCTACCCGGCAGCTATACCGTACCTGTCGCCGCTTGAGCCACATCATGAATCATCAAACAGCCCCCATCACCCGAGTGGTGATCGCCCATACTCTGATCAGTGCTCTACATGGCCTAGCCCATCTGCTGATTCCGGTTCCGATCTCAGTCCTACAAGCCCTGTTTATTGCGGGGGTGATTTCAGCCCTGCAGATCGTTGCCGTGCTTTTGGTCTGGAGACAGCAGGTTAAATGGGCTTCAACGGTGCTGTTAGTATCAATGGCAGGGTCCTTACTCTTTGGTCTATACAACCACTTTGTTGTTATCAGTCCAGATCATTTTTTTCAGATGCCTCCCACTAGCTTGGGAGTTCTATTTCAGGTCACGGCAGTTCTACTGACCGTCTCGGAAGGCATTGGTATTGGAGTCAGTGTATGGGCACTCAACCCTCGACAGCCTCTCAGTCCCTAACAGATGATTTTTTGGAGCATTGGTCGCTTTTGTTTGCGATCGCATATCGGATGCTGGGTACCGTTATGGATGCCGAGGACATGGTGCAGGATACCTTCCTCAAATGGCAGACTGTATCTAAATCCCAGGTGCGGTCTGCTAAAAGCTATTTGACCACCATCATTACTCGGCTGTGTATTGATCGGTTACGATCCGCTCAAGTCCAGCGCGAGCAATATATTGGCCCTTGGCTACCGGAGCCGATTGTCACTGCTTTCTCAGCTGATCCCCACTATCAGGTGGAACAGGCTGACTCCCTAACCATGGCCTTTTTGGTCATGCTAGAGCGACTCTCTCCCATTGAGAGAGCCGTTTTTCTATTACGAGAGATCTTTGACTATGACTACGACGAAATTGCACCTATTGTTGAAAAGAGTACGGTGAACTGTCGCCAAATTGCTCGCCGTGCTCGTCAACAGGTAACGAAACCGCGATCACGGTTTTCAGCTTCCCCTGAACAGCATCACCAACTCACCTTGAAATTTATGCAGGCTTGCCAGCAGGGAGAGATGGAGGATTTACTCCATTGTCTGGCTGATGATATTACCCTCTGGTCTGATGGCGGGGGGCAAGTTACCGCAGCCCTTAAGCCCATCCAGGGTTCAGTAAAAGTGAGCGGTTTCCTCCGTGCTATCTATCGGTATCAGAGAAAATTGGGGTTCATTCCAGATCTTGAATTAGTACAGGTCAATGGCCAGACTGGCATTCAGTTCTCCATCGCAGGCCAAGTGGAAACAATTGCTGTTTTAGAAACGACCGACCAACAGATCATATCGATCTTTTTTATCAGAAATCCCCAGAAATTAAGGATAGAGCAAATCCATCATTCCAGCATTTTAGATTGAGAAAAATCTAAGTTCTCCTGCTCAAACTTCAATCATGATGCACTCATGATTTATGATGTCTTTTTCTACTAATGGGTAATATACTCTATAAGGGAATTACAGTAAGCTGACCATTTACTCAAACAGCTAAAAAACGAAACGTCGCTAACAGTCAGTGCAAGTTGTAAGTCAATCTATGGGGGGATTGTGACTGACCTTCATATCAAAGCCTTAGATTTAGCCCAAGAGGGGAAATGGCATGAAGCACATCAATTGGTAGAGCATCAATCGGATCAGACCTCTTGCCTGATTCATGGCTACTTACATCGGGTCGAAGGCGATTTAAGTAACGCTAAATATTGGTACCGTCGAGCTTGCGAAGAGATGCCAGATAATACTTTGGCCGAAGAGTTAAGGTGTTTGTATAAAGTTGCCAAGTCTGTAAAAAAACGCCAACAGCTATAGCAATTTTATGTCTGTCTTGTTTCAGAAAATCGTGTCCGGTGGCCAAACAGGGGCTGATCGAGCTGCCTTGGATTGGGCTATTGTTATGGAAATTGAACATGGGGGATGGTGTCCCCAAGGACGACAGGCAGAAGATGGGATTATTCCAACCTGTTACCCCTTACAAGAAACGCCCTCTTCAGACTATGCTCAACGAACAGAATGGAATATTCGCGACTCTGATGCTACAGTCATCTTTTCCCTGTCATCCTTTCTTAGTGGAGGCACCCTCTTAACCCAGCAATTGGCCAAGCAAATCCAAAAGCCTTGGATACATCTCCATGCAGGTATGGGGATAAAGAATGGCGCTGTTGTTCTCCATCAGTTTGTCAGCCAGTTCTCGATTAAAGTCCTAAATATTGCTGGCCCCCGACAGTCGGAAGAACCCACCATTGGCGAGTTCTTGACCCAAGTGATGAACACTGCCTTTACTAGAAATAATTAGCCCCTTTCCCTGGCCTGAGATGCATCATGTCCACGTCAAAATTGTGATTCGAGCTGATCAACAAACCGTTTTTCAGGCCATTTCCGACCATGAGAAGTTCTTGAATCGTCCTGAAGTTAAGTGCCAACTTATCCAAGAAGGTTTCGACTCCATCAATGGCTGCGGTGCCATCAGAGAAGTTACTCTATCCTGGGGCACTTTTCAGGAGGAAGTGACCGTTTTCCAAGCCCCTAACCATTTTGAATATAAGATTCGGTCTTTCTCCAATGCTCAGGGAGAATCAGGTCCCTTCTGGCATGATCGAGGCTGGTTGGATTTTTCATCTGAAAACGAGGGAACACAAATCGATTGGCATACTCGATTTGAAATCCCTAGTCCAATGGGTCAAAGCATCATCGAATGGTTAGCTGGGTGGCGAACCCAAAGGATGTTTATGAAACTATTGCACCAAGTCAAAACCAAACTTGAGAATTCTCTGACGGTTGATACCATAAGTTGCTAAACAGAACCATCGCCATCATGTTGTATGAGACAGTTCCATAACTTTTGCTCAAAGGCAGTCAAAGGCTAGGGAATCAGGCGATCTCTATGGATTTGATGATTCACAACGGTAGATCGAATACGCTGGGAAGCTTCCAAACTCAAAAGCCCCAACACACAATGGTGTTGGGGCTTACACAAATTCGGGATCAGCAGTTCAATCAGGTACTGTTGCTTTTGCAATATCCTTGGCTCAAGTGAGTCTAGGGGTCAACCGCCCTGTTCTAGTCCGCAATCCTGTCTAATGAGGAGCATCAAGCAGTCGAAGAAAATGTCTCAAATCGTCTAAGAAGCAGCAGCTTCAGGAGAGCCTTCCCAAGGATCTTCAACAAAAGTGACCTTAGAAGGATCTGTTTCCTGAATTAACTTCATTTCCATTAATTCTTCGATTAATTCAACCAAAGTTTCCAATGAATTATTGGCCTTAATCAAGAGTTGTTGAAAGGTGGCATTGCCCTTTTGTTGAGCAATAAATTGTAGAAGTTGTAGGGCAGGTTCACTCACATCCTGGTGAACGGTGTAGCGTATATGGGTAAGTGAGGAAAGTTTGCTCCGGGGCATGCTAGTCTCCGATAATCATCTGCTAAGGGCTCTTTCATGCCATTACTAAAAACGGCATTCTCTATACTTAGGATGCCCAAAGTTCCTAGCGATAATAAAGTCAAAAACAAGATTAATTTGAGATAGGAATCTCAGCATTTTCCAGCACTATATTGTGAATTTCTAGTCAATTTACAAAAAGGGCTATCAAAGACAAAGTTCAGTCTTGTTCACAATCCGATAATGTCACCGTTAGAAACTCAGGGGTTAGGTAATGGTCAATCAGGGAGTGTCGGGAGCATGTCACTTTTGCAAGCTAGTATTTATACTCATCTCAGAAATCTTTGCTAGCCTTGCTTTCAGACACCAAATTTTTAATTCTAAATTTTGTGCATCTGCAAAGGTGACATGCTCCCGGGAGTGTCCCCCTTGGGAGTTGAAAGATAAACCGTTCTATCCGGTTTATCAGCCCTATTTCAGAGCTATATCGTTTATGATAGTTAAGTCTTCTGTAGCTAGTGTGTTGGGTCAATCCGTCGCCACAAGCTGGCCCAGACTTCCACCCCTGCGTCCGGGGTATAGCAATATACCCATGTTGTTCCTAATGCCCGATTTGATGTGATGCTGTCAAATCCGGTTACCCATTCATTATTCCCCTATGTCACAACCTACCCTTTCTCGGTTTGCCGATCTTGCGATCGCACCTCCGTTGCTGCAAGCCGTTGAAGAAGTCGGCTACGAATCTCCTTCTCCGATCCAAGCCCAGAGTATTCCTCCGTTATTAGCAGGCCGGGATTTGCTCGGCCAAGCCCAAACGGGAACGGGTAAAACAGCCGCCTTTGCGCTCCCCCTGCTGAGCCAACTGGATCTATCCCAAGCCCATCCTCAAATTCTGGTCTTAGCGCCAACCCGAGAGTTAGCGATTCAGGTGGCCGAAGCGATGCAGACTTATGCTCGCTATCTGCCTGGCTTTCATATCGCCACCCTTTACGGTGGACAGAACATCAGCACTCAGCTCCGACAACTCCGTCGCGGCGTTCATGTGGTTGTAGGAACCCCCGGACGACTGATCGATCACCTCCTCCGAGGCACCCTCAAGCTCGACAACCTCTCGACAGTTGTTTTAGATGAAGCCGACGAAATGCTGCGTATGGGCTTTATCGAAGATGTTGAGAAAATCCTCGACGAAACCCCCAAAGGACGGCAGGTCGCTCTATTTTCCGCCACCATGCCCTCTGCGATACGGCGAGTGGCACAGCGACATCTCAACGATCCTGTTGAAATTAAAATTAAGTCGAAAACGGCAACGGTTTCGACGGTCACCCAGCGTTATTGGCAAGTTCGCGGCCTCAGCAAGCTAGATGCCCTGACCCGCATCCTAGAAGTTGAAGACTTTGAAGCCATGCTGGTCTTCGTTCGCACCAAAGTCATGGCAGCCGAACTAGCTGAGAAGTTAGAGGCGAGAGGATACTCCAGTGCAGTCCTCAGTGGCGATATTAGCCAACCTCTACGGGAAAAAACCATTGAACGAATCAAAGCGGGCCGTTTAGATATCATCGTCGCCACGGACGTGGCAGCTCGGGGACTGGATGTCGAACGAATCAGCCATGTGATTAATTACGACATTCCCTACGATACGGAAACATACGTCCATCGCATTGGGCGCACTGGGCGAGCTGGTCGACAAGGAGATGCCATCCTGTTTGTGTCTTCCCGGGAAAAGCGGATGTTGCGCTCCATTGAGCAGGCCACCCGCCAGCCCATTCAGCCCATGCCAATTCCCAGTCATGCGGATATTGCCGATCGCCGGATTGTCCAGTTCAAGCAGGTGATTACAGACACCATAGAAGATCAGGACCTTGGCTTCTTTGAAGACCTGATCTCCAACTATCAACAAGAACAGGACCTGAGCTTACGAGAAATCGCTGCGTCCCTGGCCTACTTAGTCCAAAAAGATAAGCCCTTGGTCCCCCCCAAAGAAGATTTGTCTTCAGACCCAGGCCATGCGGTTCAAACCAGTAACTGGGCCGCTGATTTGGGTAAGCCTTCCCATCAGCAAATGCAGCTCTTCCGCATTGAGGTGGGTCGCCAACATGAGGTAAAGCCGAAGAATATCGTCGGTGCGATCGCAAATGAAGTCAACCTCGCCCCCCGCTACATCGGTCAAATCAAACTGTTTGATACCTTCAGCACGGTCTATCTACCGGAGTGCATGCCGAAGCCCATTTTTCAACATCTCAAACAGGTTCGAGTCCGGGGGCAGAAGTTAAATATTAGTCTGTGCACAAAAGAGGAGCGATCTAGAAAGCGCTCCGGTAAATCCGTCCACAAAGGTCGCCATAAAAAGCATTCTCACCGCAAAGCAAAGGCTGGCAAAAGCTAAATTCGTCAATCCTTTGTCTTTCTCACTCTGAACAACCCTCAGAATGTAGGGATGAGACAACCACAGGATTGACCTTGATCAGAAAAATCTAAAGCATAGCCTCGGTTTATTTTCCTAAACCCGGGGAATAGGGAAGTCTGACCTTATAATGTTCTACAGAACTCGACGAGAACACATCCAACCTCTACTATATGTTTGCTTTAAGCGGCTACGAATATCTATTAGGCTTCTTACTCCTGTGTAGCTTGGTCCCAGCCTTAGCCCTCAGTGCATCCAAAGTCCTTCGTCCCAGTAACCAAGGGGCCGTTCGGCGGACAACCTATGAATCCGGCATGGAGCCTGTCGGTGGAGCTTGGATTCAATTCAACATTCGCTACTACATGTTTGCCCTGGTTTTTGTCATCTTTGACGTAGAAACGGTCTTTCTCTACCCTTGGGCGGTAGCGTTCCATAAACTAGGTGTTTTGGCCTTTATCGAGGCTCTGATCTTTATTGCCATCCTGATTGTAGGTTTGGTTTACGCCTGGCGAAAAGGAGCCTTAGAGTGGTCCTAGTTAGGTTAGATATCCACTCTTCCTCTTTCAAAAAACGTCTTCTTCATTTTCTAGCGCATATCAAAGGAGCAAACGGTGGCAGAGTCCTCTTCCGAATCAACCCAAGACGAACAATCTGTTGCAGAAGAACAAGCAGCACCCATTATTGAAGCAGGTCCTGTCGCCAAGCATCTTACCCAAGCAGGTTTCAAGGTTGAAGCCCTGGGTGCCGATCATCTCGGCGTAGAAATGATCAAAGTGACCGCTGACCAGCTGGTGGATGTGGCAGCTACTTTGGTCGATGACGGATATAACTATCTCATGTGCCAAGGCGGATATGATTCAGGGCCAGGCCAAGAGTTGGTCAGTATGTATCATCTGCTGAAGCTCAGTGATGATGCAGACCGTCCACCAGAAGTCAGAATTAAAGTTTTTCTCTCTCGAAAAGATCCCCGCGTTCCCTCTCTATATTGGGTCTGGAAAGCCTCTGACTGGCAAGAGCGTGAGTCCTATGATATGTATGGCATCGTCTATGAAGGTCATCCGAATCTGACGCGTATCCTTATGCCTGAAGATTGGGTCGGCTGGCCCCTACGCAAGGATTACATCAGCCCTGATTTCTATGAACTCCAGGATGCTTATTAATCCCGTCTAATTTTCGGTCAAGACGAAAGCCCCGCTGATTAAATCAAGCGGGGCTTTCATTTCTCAAAAATATAGCAATATTAGTCGTCGCGGCGGCCAGCAATAAAATCTTCAGTCATCTCGTAGGCTTCCTGATCCGTAAACTGCTGAGGTGGATGTTTCATAAAGAAAGATGAGGGAGAATGGAGAATTCCACCTTTCTTGGCTTGAAGGGCCAGTTTGCAGCAGCGAATAGCATCAATAGACACTCCGGCAGAATTAGGAGAGTCTTCTACAGACAGGCGAAGTTCCAAATTCATCGGCACATCGCCAAATAGCTTCCCTTCCATGCGGATAAAACAGACTTTATTATCCTGTTGCCAGGACACATAATCGCTTGGCCCCACATGAATATCATGATCTTCTAAGCGATCACCCAAAACCGCCTGAACCGCCTCGGTTTTCGACTCTTTTTTCGAGGCGAGGCGACTGCGATTCAGCATATTCAGAAAGTCTGTGTTACCCCCTGTATTAAGCTGATAGGTTCGCTCTAACTTTACCCCACGCTTCTTAAATAAGTCGGACAGAGTGCGATGGGTAATGGTGGCTCCTAGTTGAGCTTTAATATCATCGCCAACAATGGGGAGGTTATTTTGCTTAAACTTCTCGGCCCACAGGGGGTTACTGGCGATAAAAACCGGAATGCAATTAACAAAGCCAACGCCCGCGTCAATTGCACATTCTGCATAAAAGTTCGTAGCTTCTTCGGAACCGACGGGTAAATAGTTGACGAGAATCTCGGTCCCAGAGTCCTTAAGGGTTTTGACAATATCTGCTTTAGACGGTTCTGCTGCCTGACTGAGAATAAACGTATATTCAGGCTTGTGATCGGTCATATGCTCAGAAAAGCCATCCAAGACTTTACCCATAGAGACTTTGACGCCACTGTCGGGAATATTTGGGCAAAAGACCGTGGTGCAGTTAGGCGGAGAAAAAATAGCTTTAGAGACATCCTGACCCACTTTGCGCTCATCAACATCAAACGCTGCAACGACTTCAATATCGTGGGGTTTAAACCCACCGATATCCCAATGCATGATGCCAATGGCGTCCTCAGGGCTTTTAGTTCTGTAATATTCAATCCCCTGAATCAGGGAGCTTGCACAGTTGCCAATCCCTATTATCGCTATCTTGATTTTTTCCACTAAAACTTATCTCCTTCGCAGAATTTAGGGTTTTGAGCAACCTGTTTGTTATCCAACCAAATGGCCGTAATGTAAAGCCCTTCATCTAAAAATTTTGATGGCAGCCAAACAGATACGTTCTTGTGCGAAAAACTGCTAGAGCTGATCGCGACAATCCCTGAATATCAACAACTTTTTGGTGAAACAGTTCAAGAGTCTGATGAAAACACCCTTCCCAAGTAGATACAACGACAAAAGACCAAAACAATTGTTCCAACAGCCCAGGTTCCCATGGGATAAGAACATCATTGGGGTTGGATTCTCGCTTTAGTCTAGGTCCAGCATGCCAAGGAAGAAGATCAAATCTGTTCACCTAGTATGTTAGGGGACAACGGTATAGCGCATATCCCTGCACTCTACTAGAAGATATTAACTTAGCTTTCACCATTCGTTAACCGGAGTTAACCAAAAACCTATGGTAAACCGAAGCGGTACACAAAAGAAGTAAATTCTTGAGATGCCGGAAAATGGCACCAACCCCATATCGAACTTTATGCAGATGGGACGTTGTCGGTATGAGTTGACGATCGCAATGCTGTAGCGAGTCGAGTTGCTGAAATAAAGCGGTGTCAGTTTGGGCTAAAGCAAGGGGTAAACAAGCCCGTTTTCTCTGACATGTATCGCATAACATACAGAGTCTATATCCTTACGAATTGGGAGGTATTGACTAATCACTAGGATGAGTAAGATCTTAGGGTTTGCTGACAAATCAACCTAAAAATCGCACGTTAGATAGAAGTAACGCTCGGTTGAGTTTGACAGCCCTCGTAAATCTAGCAACCTCCATTCGAAAAAGCGGTTGCCTTGACTACAAAACTCAAATTTGATCAGCGCTAAATTTTGGGAAGCTGGTCAATCTCAAAATACTGATAGAACTGATTGGTCACCTGCACCCGGTAAGACCGTCCAGTCGATTGGCGACGTCTTTGCACAAATCCTTGATCAATCAAGTCATGAACATGCTGATAGGCACCTGACCCCCTTAATTCCACCAAATCAGTTTGGGCAATGGGACCTTTCAAGGCAATTGCCGCTAATGTTCTTAAGGCACCTACTCCAATATCAACGGGAACAAGGGTATTCACCATGCTTTTGTAAGTTTGACGGAGTTGCAGGCTATAACCACCATCAGTTTCAACAATTTCTAGAGCACTATCTCGATGGGCATAATCTTGCATTAGTTCGATCAAGGCATCCTCTGCATCATCGCGATCACATTGGGCGTATTCCACAATTTTGCTGAGGGTCAACGGTTGGGCTTTGAGATAGAGAATGGCCTCAATCACCGTTGCTAAACGGGTAGATGCGGCTGTTTCAGTAGTACCAACCACAGTAAACGCTCCTCGAACAATGCAGGGGTAAAGACAATCTGTCTTGCGCCAATGATAGCTTCTCTACCCGCGATCGCAACAATAGGCCAGGATTTAATCCAAATTGCGTCCCGTTAGTTCCACAAAAATATCTTCTAGGTTGGCAGGACGAACCATCATCCCCACCCGATGGGTTTGACGATCCAGATAGTCTTGGGCTGCCGCCAAGGTGGGGAAAAATTGGTAATCCCATTGGGGACGGCTACTTTCTCCCACCTGTTTAACCAACAACCCTTCTCCATGCTGTTGTTTGAGTTCTGCCAGGGTGCCTAGGGCAATCAGTTGGCCCTTGTCGATAATACCGATGCGATCGCACAAGGATTCCACCTCTTCCATATAGTGGGTGGTCAGTACAATTGTCATTCCTTGGTGGTTTAACTCCTGGATAATTTCCCAAATTCTTCGCCTCGATTGGGGATCAAGCCCGACCGTTGGCTCATCCAGAAATAAAATTTGAGGCTGGTGCAGAAGCGCTCTAGCAATTTGCAGTCGGCGCATCATCCCGCCCGACAGTTGGCGGACAACATCTTGCTGTCGCTGCAGCAGGTCAACATAGTCCAAGTAGTGGTGAATTCTATCCTGGCGGAGGGATTTGGGTAAATGGTGCAGGCGGCCATGCATCTCCATATTTTCCCAAACCGTTAGATCCTGATCCAAACTGACCTGCTGCAAAACCACACCAATTTTGCGCTTAATTTTTTGCCCCTGATCAATATCCAGCCCCGCAATCTGAATATTTCCTTGAGACGGTTTGGTGAGGGTGGTCATCATCCGAATCGTGGTTGATTTCCCAGCTCCGTTCGGCCCTAGCAGTCCAAATATCTCTCCTGATTGAATCCCTAAAGACAGGTTATTGACCACTGTAACTTGGTTATAGATTTTGGAAATATTCTGAAGAGAAACAGATGAATTCATGGATGTGATACGATAAATTGTTCCGCCGACTTCATCTCCTTTCGGTTAGGTGGCGTTAAAGTCCACTAAGATTCGAAGTCCATCGTCCTTGTTGAGGTATTTATGGCTAAGCGCCGCAACCTAAAAAAAGAAAAAGCCCTGCGAAATCAAGCTTATGCCCGGAAGTTTCGTAAGCGTTCAGGATCTGGCCGCTTCGGTCGACGTCAGTATAATTCTAATCGTCAAGAATCCAATTCTGACAATCAAAACGGAGATAATCAGGACTCGAACAACTCTTCTGATACAGCCACAGCTTCAGATTAGTCTTTCCTAAAGCCGTTATCCTTGCTTCGGGGGCCTTTTTCCCGAATATATCTAGCTAAACTTGAGTATCCAAGGGTGATGTAACCTTTGGATGCTTTTGTGTGGGCGGGTATAAACTGTACTTGATCCGTCCTCACTCCTTTGTAAGGTTGGTTGATAGGTTGATCGACCTCGTTTTTCTCAGTTTTCTCAGCAAACCCTCTAGTTCCTCTCAGGTTAGTGCTTTTATCTTTTCAGGAAAACATCATGGTTTTCTCAGAGTAAAACCCTAAGATACCGGCAAAAGAGCTGAGAGGAGTATATTAGATGGGATAGATTTCTAATGCTGTTCATTACACAATTAAACGGATTCTTTCACCTTCTTTTGTTATCCTTTGCAAGCTTGAATTAAAGTTGTCAGCCGCATAAAAGCTTAGGGGTACCATCGCAAGAAGACCGAGAACCGTTTAGGCAAAGGGGAGACTATGCAAACCATTCTTGCTGGGGATATTGGAGGCACTAAAACCATTCTGCGCCTCGTTAAAGCTGAACCGTCGCTGTCCCTACCCTCCATTCCCCAACTGACAACCATATCCGAGCAGACTTATCCAAGCCAAGACTTTCCAGACTTAAGCCCTATGATTGAGCAGTTTCTGGCTCAATTCGATACAGGAACGGCCACCCAGGCAGCCTGCTTTGGCATTGCTGGCCCTGTGGTCGATGACACGTCAGAACTCACCAACTTATCTTGGTCTCTAAATGCTCGTCGTCTGGAGTCAGAGTTTGGCATCAACCGTGTTGCCTTGATCAATGACTTTGCTTCAGTGGGGTATGGCATTTTGGGCTTAGGAGAGCAGGATATTGCGACCCTGCAGGCAGTCCCTGCAAACCCGAAAGCCCCCATTGCCGTCATTGGTGCCGGTACTGGATTAGGGGAAGGATTCCTAATGCCGAATACTAAAGGTTATCAAGTCTTTCCCAGTGAAGGGGGGCATGCAGATTTTGCGCCCCGCACACCGATCGAATTTCAGCTGCTCGATTTCTTGCGAGAGGAGATGAAGCTAGACCGGGTTTCTGTGGAACGGGTCGTATCCGGTACTGGGATTGTCTCAATCTATCGATTTCTGCGCAGTTTAGGGCAACATTCAGAGTCATCTGAAATGGCTCAAGTCTTTCAAGCCTGGGAGCACAGGGAGGATACAGCCGAAAATTTAGTTGATCCAGCAGCTGCGATCGCACAAGCCGCATTGCAGAAAACGGATCCCCTTTGCCAGCAAACCTTAACCCTCTTTGTCGAAGCCTATGGAGCCGAAGCCGGGAATCTAGCCTTAAAACTGTTGCCCTATGGGGGACTGTATATTGCCGGGGGGGTAGCAGCCAAAATTTTGCCCCTACTGCAGACAGGTGCATTCCTTAAAACATTTCAAACCAAGGGACGGGTTAGTCCCCTCCTTCATAAAGTCCCCATTCATGTTGTACTCAATCCCAAAGTGGGGCTCATGGGTTCTGCTATTTATGCAGCCCAGCTCTCAGCAGATTCTTAGAATTTATCCGCATAATGGTTGCGTTGATTTCGACTGCTCTGGGAAAGAGTTTTTCGTTTCTATCCCCATCTAATCCTGAGGAGTTTTAGCAGCCCATGACACAATCTTCGTTCTCTGGTGTGAACATCCCTCCCATGGATGTTCATAATCGCAAGCTGGTGAATAACGTTCATCCGCCTGATTGGGTGAATCCTACCCCGGTTGAATGCTATGACCTCGTTGTGATTGGTTCGGGAACGGCGGGTTTAGTTACCGCTAAGGGAGCAGCTGGTTTAGGGGTTGGCCTTAAGGTCGCCCTCATTGAAAAGCATCTGATGGGTGGAGATTGCTTAAACGTTGGTTGTGTCCCCTCCAAATGCCTGATCCGATCTGCCCGCGTCGCTGCTGATATGCGGGATTCTCAACCCTATGGGATTCATCCACCCACCCAGATTGATGTCGATTTTCAAGTCGTGATGGAGCGGATGCGTGAGGTTCGCGCCCGCATTAGTCCCGTGGACTCTGCTGCTGCCGCTGCTAAATCTGGGGTAGATATGTATTTAGGAGAGGGCAAATTTACAGGTCCCAATACCATATCCGTAGATGGTAAAACCCTCCGGTTTAAGAAAGCCGTGATCACCACAGGCGCAAGAGCGGTTCGCCCCCAGATCGAGGGCATTGAAGACGTTGGGTATCTCACTAACGAAACCGTTTTCTCCTTGACGGAGTTACCCCAGCGATTAGCCGTGATTGGAGGTGGACCGATTGGCTGTGAACTCGCCCAATCCTTTCATCGACTTGGTAGTCAGGTGGTGCTCTTCCATCGAGGGGCTCATCTAATGAGTAAAGAAGATGCTGATGCGGCAGAAATTGTCCAGCAAGCATTTTTAAAGGAAGGCATTAAGCTGGTGTTGGCTTGTCAGATGAAGCGGGTCGAACGTACGCCAGCGGGCAAAGTGATTCACTTTGTTTGTGATGGCCGAGAAGAATCCGTGGTGGTTGATGAAATTTTGGCCGGTGCTGGGCGCGATCCCAATGTCGATGGACTCAATCTTGAAGCGGTAGGGGTTGAATATGACAATCGCAAGGGGGTCGCCGTCAACGACTACCTGCAAACCACAAACCCCAAAATCTATGCAGCTGGTGATATCTGCATGAACTGGAAATTTACCCATGCTGCTGATGCCGCTGCCCGCATTGTCCTTAAAAACACTTTATTTTCACCTTTTGGTATTGGTAAATATAAACTCAGCGATCTGGTGATGCCCTGGGTAACGTTCACGGATCCTGAAATTGCCCATGTTGGTTTATATGAGGGAGAGGCCCAGGACCAGGGTATGGATGTTAACACCATAAAAATCCTGTTTGATGATGTGGATCGAGCCCTTGCAGACGGAGAAGAAGATGGTTTCGTCAAAATCCATCTCGCCAAAGGCTCAGACAAAATTATTGGGGCCACCATCGTCGCCCGCCATGCAGGCGAAATGATCAGCGAAATTACCACGGCCATGATTGGCAAAGTGGGTTTGGGCAGTATGGCCAGCGTTATTCACCCCTATCCCACGCAAGCATCTGCTATTAAGCAGGCGGCAGATGCCTACCGTCGCACCTTGTTAACACCAAAAACCATTAAGTTCCTGGGCTTGTTAACCAAACTCTCCTAGTCGCTTACTCAAAAACTCCAAAAATATTTGGCGCATTTTTATAGCCAGTCCATACCTCCTGGCTGTAAGTTTGGGTGTTGTTATCTATATCAAGGAAGATCTGAATGTCCTCAGCTTTAGACGCCAATCACAAGTGGTGGCACGGGGGAGTAATTTACCAGATCTATCCCCTGACTTTTGCCGATGGGAATGGGGATGGGGTGGGTGATTTACGGGGGATTATTCAACGGCTGGATTACCTAAACGATGGCGACCCGGATAAAACGGCTGACTTGGGCATTGATGCCATTTGGCTGTCTCCCGTTAATCAGTCGCCCATGGTGGATAACGGCTACGATATCAGTGATTATCGGGATATTTGCCCCATCTTCGGCACCCTAGCAGAGTTCAAAGAGCTGCTAGAGCAATGTCATATCCGAGGGATCCGGGTGATTATGGATATGGTGCTGAACCATACCTCCAATCAGCATCCCTGGTTTCTTGAATCCAGCACTAGCCAGGACAATCCCAAAAGCGATTGGTACCTCTGGCAAGATCCGGGCTATAAGGATGGGCTTCCCAATAACTGGTTGTCCTATTTCGGCGGGTCGGGCTGGACTTTTAATGAAGACCGTCAGCAATATTACTTTCACGTTTTTAATGAAAACCAGCCTGATTTAAATTGGCGCAATCCTGAGGTGAAGGCCGCCATTTATGACATGCTGCGCTATTGGCTTGATATGGGCGTTGATGGCTTTCGGCTAGATGCCTCTAGCGTCTATAGCAAGGACCAATATTATCGGGATAACCCGGTCAAATTCGGGGCAACCGATAAGAATGCCTACTATAACCAGGATCACCTCTACGACAAAGATCTGCCTGACAACCATGGGATTATTCGAGAAATTCGTGCCCTGATGGACGAGTACGAAGACCGGGTCCTGATCGGTGAGACCTTTATCGACAGCCGTTTATATGACTCCAATAGCTTCTATGGGGTCAATAATGATGAGCTGCATCTCCCCTTTGCCTTTGAATTTCCCTTTAGTCCTTGGTATCCCGGCTATTTACAACGGGAAATCGAAAAGAAGGAGCGCATCACCCCGACTGGGGCTTGGCCCACTTATTTTCTGGATAACCACGATTTACCTCGCCATTTATCTCGCTGGATTGAATGTGCCTTATGCACGAACCCCACGGAAATTGCTAAGGCCGCAGCCACTCTCCTGTTAACGGTACGGGGAACGCCTGTCCTTTACTATGGCCAGGAAATTGGCATGGTAGACAACGAAGATATCCCCCCAGAACTACAACGCGATCAGGCGGTGGTGGCTAGCCCCACAGGAGAGTTGCCCCCCAACCGAGACGGCTCCCGTACGCCGATGCAGTGGGATGGGTCTGCGAATGCTGGGTTTAGCTTTGGTAAGGAGGTTACCCCTTGGCTCCCAGTTCATGCCAACTATCAGGAAATTAATGTCGAAACGACTTTAAAAGATGAGGAGTCGATCTTAAACTTCTACCGCAAGCTACTCTATGTGCGGGCTCAAAGTGAGGCACTCCGGTTTGGCAGCTGGCGGACGCTGATTCATTATCCCTATGAACATATGGCTTATCTGCGGGAGACGGCATCTGAGCAGGTGCTGATCTTGATCAATTTTGCCTATGAGAAACCTTTAGAGTTGGATGAGTCGATCACCCCAGAGGGCTGGACGGTTTTAGCTTCGAACCAATGGGAGTCTGGGAAAACCTTGGCACTCCCTGAGAATTTGCAATCCTTCGAAATTGATGTTTTAAGAAAAGCATAAAGCTCAGGCGAACATCCCAAAATTATTGGTCCGTTTACATAATCTTCATGCAGTTTCAATAGAAATATTCACACCAATTCAGCTTCAGACAAGCGACCTTCAATCGGGTCATACCCTTTCAGCTGTTCGATGGAAATGCCTGAGTCTGACTGAGGAACTTAATCTTACAGACGTGGAGGTTGATTCTGAGCAGCAGGGGATATTACTGTTGTTGAAAGATTGACGCAATAAAGCCGAAAATAGAAGTGTCATCCGAACTATATGTCGATTTTCTATCCATAGACGACACCTGACATATAACTCCTTTGAGGAGGTAGTTCTACGACATCTGGCATCTAATATCCTGATATAGGGACATACATCAGACTGTTGTAATCATAGTTACGTGCGCAATTCAAGTGCTCTCTGAAATCAACAATCCGGAATTTGCTCGCATCAAAACCGACATCGCGGCGCACTCTCGACTCCACGGCTACTATATCCTCGGTCTTGTTTCGATTCACGCCTTTCGTACCGACGGTACCTCGCAAGAGATCATCCTCAAAAAACTCATCGATCACTTCGATGACGACCCGACCGAACCCGATCCAGACTTCGTGCCGGATCACGGATGGACCGATTACGAAACCACTCTCGATCGTGCACGTGCTCACACCATTGAATCACTGGTTGGTGGTCGCCCTATCGGTCATGCAAACGAAACAATGTCTGAACAGATGGCCGGTGAATTGTTCGATCGCTTTGTCGCAGTTTGTGGCACAAATCCTCGGTTCTATATTGGGCTTGGTATTGGTGATCGCAAATATGCGTTCATGTACGGTGTATTGATTGTCGCGGATGATCGTGCTGGAATACTATGGATCGTCGAGAGTGATTGACGAAAAGTGCACATAACCGGAGCCACGGGCCGCGCGGGGCCTGAAATCAATGTCGTTCGCCGCGGTCCTGTGAACGGTGACGTAAGATTTCATTGACACCAAAGCATCCAAAATTCAACTTCTTTTAATTCTGGAATGTAGATCAGGGGGACAGTCACTACAATACCAACCGTCTACATGGAAGAAACTATTTCTCTGAAGTTTCTCTGGGTAAGGGTTTTGCGGGTGGGGTGATGTTGCGATCGCTCACGCACCACCTCAACTAGATGAATCAGTACAGTTCTAAGCAATGTAGATCAGATTGTTCTAGGAGTTCTTGAATAGCTTCCTGTCCAGCACGGATGAGAGCTTCAACTTGATGTGTAGGTGAATTTCCACACCTTAGCCAAACTACTTTTGGGGGAGAACCTTACAATCGACTTCGGGCGTAAGCACAGAATCGGGGATGTATGGCTCAAAGAAAAACGGGTCAAGGACAATAGATCCTGTACCCGAATCAAAAACTTGTCATGAGCCTAACATCGCAATTGCCAACCGTACTAGAGCATCACGAATTTCTAGAACAGGTCGAAGCACTCAAAGAAGCACCCAGCCTGAGTCAGATGGTTTATATCGTTCTGCAAATGGGTTTGTTTTTGGCTCGCTGGCTTCTGGAGGATGAACTCTCACGGCGAGCAAAAACAGTATTGGAATGGCCGAGGTGTCCCACTTGCGGAACCCGCTTGCACTCGAAGGGATGGGAATCTCGTCAGATGCAGACACTGGTGGGAAATATTGCCTGAAAGCGACGGGTGGGTCGTTGTCCCCACAGGTGTCCAGGTAGTCTATCCGCTCCTTTGGATCAATCCATTGGGATTACCTCCTATCAGCACAGCAGTGAAGAATTGGTTCGTCTAGGCTGCTTGTTAAGTCTATTTATGCCCTATGAACTGGCCAGTTGGATGCTGAGTCAGTGGAGTGGTTTATCCGTCAGCTCATCAAGCTTGTGGAGTTGGGTGCAAGTCATGGGCAACAAAGCTTATCAGGAGCTAGAGACTCAACTCAAAGCTCAAGCCTCAGGTGACCAGACTCCTTGTGAAGCGATTTCAGAGGTGTTGTCTGTTCTACCTTTGGCCATTGCTGCTGACGGTGTGATGGTGCCCTTTCGCCCCACCCCGAAAACCCCAAGGGAAAATCCAGTGGCGAGAAGTCAAAGTTGCTATCTTAGCCCGCCTAGGAACACGGGGCACCCGAGCACAAAAGCGTGTCCCCCAACTACTACGTCGAAGACTGGTGGCAGTATTGGGCGATATCGACCAGTTCATCCCCTTACTGCACCTCGAAGCCCGCAAACAAGACTTTGAATCGGCCCCAAGCGTCATCTGGTTGAGTGATGGGGGCGAGGCTTCTGGCGAGTCTACCGCACCTTGTTCTCTCACTGTGCTGTGGCAGTTCTCGATTTCTTTCATGCAGCAGGCCATCTTGCACGAGCAACAAAAGCGATGTTTGGGGATGCTCGCTCTGCTCAAGCCCAAGCCTGGTTTCGGCGCTGGCGACACCAATTGCGACATGGGCAACACCTATTAGTATTGCGGTCCTTGACGATGTTGATTCACTCACAATTGTTTACGGGCAAATCTTTTACGACGTTGCTCCAGGTACAGGCTTATTTCCAGCGCCATCTGCGACACATCCAATATCGCCACTTTGAACAACTACAGATACCGCTGGGGTCAGGAATGGTCGAAAGTGCTTGTAAGTGGCTGATTCAACAGCGCTTTAAGGGGGTTGGTATGCGCTGGAGTGAGGATGGTTTCAATCATCTACTCATGCTGCGGCTTGCCTGGGTCAATCAACGGTTTGACTCCCTATTCCCAGGGGTAACCATTCCGAAGTCTAAGGCATCCCCGATCCATTAGCTACGCCCATCGACTTCTCTCTGCAAAATCTGCATCTTGGATCACAGTGCAGAAGTCGTTTAACTTAACTCCCAAATCTCTTTATCTGTCTTCTCTGCTAGCCCATGCAACTGGACATGGCTGGCTTTAGGGAAAACATCAGCCCAGCGAGTCACCAGTTTTCGGCTTAAATTTTGATCAAATAGTAGGTTTAAGCAGCACTCACCGAAGCGACTAAACGATGATCCCGATCAGCCGCAAATTCTAAACAGGCTCTAATGTCTGCTTCTGTCAATTCTGGAAAGTCATCAATAATCTCAGCAACAGACATACCAGCGGCTAACCAGCCCAGAACATTGTAAACCGTTATCCGCATCCGACGAATGCAAGGCTTACCACCACGCTTATCTGGCTCAATAGTGATGATGTCGCGGTAGCTCATAATCCAGTTATTACGCTTATTATGTACATCTAAGTCTAGAGCAGGCTAACACTGTGCTGCAATGGACGGAACCAAGAAGCCAAGGCTGCTGGCTGCCGTTGAATTTTGCCGTTAGATTTCATTGACACCAAAAAAGCACCCAAAATACAACGTCCTTTAATTCTTGAATGTAGATCAGGAGGACAGTGGCCATAATGCCAACTGTCTATATGGAAGAAACTATTGCTCTGAAGCTTCTCTGGGTAGGGGTTTAGCCGGTGGTGTGATGTTGCGATCGCACAAGAACTGATCCACCCGGTCCAAAAAGGCCATATCCTCCTTGGGAAAGTTCACAGAAATTGGTTGTTTTTTCGCAAACCACCCCCGTTTGGGAGAGGGTACAGGCCGTAAAAAGTCAAAGGCCTGATTAAATTTTTGGGGCGTGGTCATAATCGGTGCATCCAAATGGCAGGGAATAATGCGGCGAAAATTCCATTGCGCCACTTGATCTGCCCACTGGAGCACCACCTCAGGATTGCGGTTAAAAATCAGCTTTCGCAGAATGGGGGCGACAATCGGATTTCCATTTTGGCGAAACGTATCGAAGGCTCTCTTCCAGTCAGGATTCCACTGGACGGGGAATAAGCCAAAATAAGCTTTCTTGGATCGATCAGGGGCCTGCCGAGCATCCTTAAAGGTTTGTTTGGTGTTAACAACGTCCAACACGCTCGGCTGGAAATAAAAGGCGAATAAAGCCATGCGCTGCCACCCTTTGCGCCGAACCGTTGGCGAATCTTCAACCACATCGAAGGCATTATCCTTGGCATGGAACAGCATAGGATAGGGCGAAAACTGCAATACCTGAGGCGGGTTTACAGGAATAGAAACAATCGAATCCGTAATCAATAGGGTTTTGGTTGGTTTGTGATAGAGGGCGACTTCTTCAAATGGCCCGAGACCTAAATCCACCGGTCCTAAAATGGCATAGTCAAATTCATCGGCAAAGGGCGTATCGGCACTGCTAGCCGGAAGTTTTTGGGTTTGACGGCCAGATAGCCCCAGCCAACTCAAGGGAATATTGAGTGGAAACGTCCATTGGCTGGGAGAGACAAAAACTTGGGCTTTGGGGAACCGTTTAGAGAAAGGTCCCGTAAACACCTTATGCTCAATTCCGGATGCAGTCGGCAGGATGATGTATTTAATCTCACCATGCTGTTCAATCAGATCTTTGACCAGGCGGATACATTCCCGTGTGGGGGCAACTGGCGCATACACCAACAACCCTCCTGCAGCCAGTTTAATAACGGTCATCCGCACCGGAATAATCACATAGAGAATGCCCTGGAGCTGCTCAAAGGTCCAAATCTTTCCTTTGACAATCTCTCTGCAGAGGGTCCGACGTTGACCATAGGGGTACAAGGGCACAAAAGGCCAATAGGGCCATGACCAATCCCTGGAGCGTTGGGGTTGTTTGGGTTCTGATTGATTTTGCTCGCTTCTCTGGGTTGTTGCCACTACCACGCATCCACACTTCAATGATTGCCGCAAAGCGATCGTCTTTGCCTCAATTTAAGAGTGTAGACAAATCCTTGGCTAAAATGTTTGGCATCAAGAAATATTCTCTGGGTCAGCCGAGTCAGCAGACCGACCGATACAGACATCGATTATTGACAGAAGCTAGGACTGCGGCCAATTTAGAGAAGGGTTGATAAGTTGGTTTTGCTCTTGTACTGGCAAAGGAGAGCCAGGCAGCAAATTGGGCCAAGAATTTGACAGCCAAAATAGGGTAACCATGAGCATGACAATCATCGTGGCATGACTGAATACGACGAGGGTCTTGAACTGACTATCCATAATTGGCCTCTCTCTGTAATGCTAAAAGTAGGCTGCCGACGTAGCGATATGAGTCTACAGTGCCACAGGGAGATTCTAAACGGTCAGTTCTTTATATAAATCAAAGAAAAAAGGCCCCAAAAGTATATTTTAGAGCCATTAGCAGGTGATATCTGCATTAGAGGATTTATAGAAGCTTGCGCCCCTATGCCTATATATCGGTCGGCCCTGGAGTTTTTACGCAAGTTCTGGGAAAGATTTAGAAAAATATTTTGGTCGTGCCTGAAAATGCTTACGCCCAAAGGATTTCATAAGATAAAAATTTATACAGGAACTCAACATCAGTTCCTTTTCTCTGTTGCTAGCTCATTGAGAACTGCACCGAGAGCATTCAAGGTAGGATCAAAACCACTAGCGTTAAATCTTAGTCAACATGGCCAAGCGTTCTTCTTCCTCAGTCTCTGATCAAGCTTCTTCTCCAGAGGATCAGGACTTTACGAATTCCATGCGCATTGTCGGTGGGGTCGGCTGGTCCAGCGTCATGACCTTAATCATTGGTATTGTCTTGGTGCTAATCCCTCAATATCCAAGACCCTGGCTGTGGTATGTCATTCCTTTGTGGGTTGCATTATCAGGATTGGGCGTCTTTTTACAATGGTCCGTTGCCAGAGGCCCCTGCCCAAAGTGTGGTTTGGTTCAATCCGTACCCCCAACCTTGAAGCGCTGCCCCAACTGTCGCAGCTATCTGAAAGCGGTTGATCGAAAAATCGTCAAAGTGGGCTAGAACAATTCCCATTCAGGAGATGACAACATTTTGAGCTGCTGAATTCGATGGCTGAAGTAGCTATCGTCTAGGCGACAGTTATCGTGGACCTTGGCTGACTTTAGGCCAATGGACCATTGCCAGATGTGGGCCGCCTGGGAAAAAGGCTGAATGGAGTCTTCTTCCTTGGGAGTCACAGCCTGAACGGTCTGATAGCCCTCTAGGAATGAGTTGCGGACCTTCTTTTCCATGCCAGTGCGAGCTGATACATGAAGGAACTTGGCTAGCTCAAAGGCCCGCCAACCATACCCACATTGGTCAAAGTCAAATAAGGTGACTTGGTTATCGTCGGTGAAATGAACATTGCCACTATGGGGATCGCCCCAGCACACACTCCAAAAAGGCGGATCTTTGGGCATGCCTTGCAGTTTGTTTTTAATTTCAGCAATGATTTCGATGATGTATTCCCGATCTTTAGGGCGATGTTGTAGAAAGGGTGCGATCGCATCTAAGGAATCATCTAACAAATAATCAAGGGTTAACGGTTGCCGATGGGCCTGGCTATGAAAATCCGTCGCGACTTGATGGAGCCGACCAATGGTTTCCCCCAGTTTCTGACCTTGGGTATAGTTCAGATCTCCCAGAGGGACCTGGCCCGGCGCAAAGTCAAATAAAGCTGCATAACGCTTCCCTTCAGGGGCCTCAATTTCGATAGAGAGTTGACCATCTAGGGTCCGTAACGGTCGAGCAACCGGGATATCACGCTGCTGCAAAAAAACCAATAACTCCAGCTCAAAGTCAATTTCTGACTTCGTTCGCCAATAGGCATGAGACACCCTCAGCACAAAGGGTTGCTCCGACGTTTCCACTAAGTAGACATCACTCAAACCTCGATGCCACAGCTTGCAGTTGGTAATATCCTTGATCTGGAAATGGGGCAAGATCCGAGATACTAAAGCATCGCAGGCTAAGGTTGAGTAGGTAACGGGGAAAAAGGGTGAGGTCATGGCGAATGGTGGGTCATCCCGACTGAATCAACAAAACACCAAGCTGATGGTTAGGATGCCGTCAGAACTCTACAAAAGACTGCCAAGAACTAAACATTAAGCAGAACTTGACCATAGGAAGAAAACAAGCTGTTATTATCCTTCGCTAAATCAGAAGACAAAACAGTGTTAACGGTTACAAGTTATGAAAACTCAAACTTATTCATAGACAAAATAATATCAATATCCTGTCGATGAATAAAAAGGCGTCTCTTCTAACATCCGCCCTGTCATCTGCATTGAAGCTGTATTCTTATTGTTCTTTTTGGGGAAGACTCAACTTAGAGAACGACAAATGTTATTTTCGTATTGATTATGGCTTGGCTTAGAAACAGATATTGGATATGTGTGATTGCGAGTAGCTTACTGATTGGCTGTTCAGGCTCAGAGACAGCAAAGCAGTCTCCTCAACCCAACGTAAAGTCTCCGGCACCCAAGAGTGCACCTCAGGCTCCTCAACCCTCTCCTAAGGCCACCACAGCGGCAAAGCCAGCGTCTCAGCCCAAACCTGCAGCACCCAAACCCGCAGCGCCAAAACCTGTATCTGCTCCAGCGAAGGTGAAGCTCTCGCCCGCGCCTAAAGTAGAGCTATCGAAATCAGAAAAACAGCTGGTCAGCAAAGTCCAAAAAGAAGTGCAGAAAAAAGGCTCTGTTGCTAAACAGGATACCGGCCATACTTATTTGGGCAATGTTCTGAGATCGCAACAGGCTGAGAAGTTAGTCACCGGTCGATTCACCACCAATTTACAGAAATTAGAATCTGATTCCCCCAAAGATAGCGGTGAATTTCAACTGCAAGTACTAGAGGCCAATGAGAATAAGGCCATCGTGGCTGCGATCGCAAAACAGAACGGCATCTTTAGCTACACGGGTGCGGTCTATGCCCAGGACGCCAGCATTCCCGTTTCTGCAATTTGCAAATCGAATGAGCCCACTCAAACGCCACCGGGTACTCCAAGGCTCACAGGCTCTACAATTGTCTGTGCCCAAGGCTCAACGGTGGTTGAATAGGGCAATCCTTTGGACTAGAGACTGAATGCTGACTATCTTCAGTAGTGGCAAACATTGAATCTGAAGGCAGAGATTCCCAAGAATAGACCGCCAAACGGGGATCGATCTATGGCAAGCTAGGGGGTGGAGCGATTCTGCTCCCTGAGTTTCCTTATCGTGGCCTTACCCCCTTCACCATGCAGACTTTATCAACCCCTGTCACAGAAACTGACGAGCGGTCCACCCCTGTCTCCACATCAATCATTCGGCGTAAGACACGCCCCGTTCCCGTTGGGGATGTGATTATTGGTGGGGGCCATCCGGTGGTGGTTCAGTCCATGATTAATGAAGATACTCTAGATATTGATGGCTCTGTTGCCGCCATTCGCCGTCTGCATGAGTTGGGCTGCGAAATTGTGCGAGTGACGGTACCTAGCATGGCCCATGCCAAGGCGCTGGCCACTATCAAAGAAAAATTAACGACCACTTACCAAAAAGTCCCCCTCGTTGCGGATGTTCACCACAACGGCATGAAAATTGCCCTGGAAGTGGCCAAGCATGTGGATAAGGTCCGCATTAACCCCGGCCTATATGTCTTTGAAAAAGCCAAGGATGATCGAACCGAGTTTTCACAATCTGAATTTGATGATATTGGCGATAAAATTCGGGAAACCCTAGAACCCTTGGTCGTTTCTCTGCGAGACCAAAACAAGGCGATGCGAATTGGGGTCAATCATGGCTCCCTAGCTGAGCGGATGCTGTTCACCTATGGGGATACGCCAGAAGGCATGGTGGAATCCGCCCTGGAATTTATTCGCATCTGCCAATCCCTGGATTTCAACAATCTGGTGATTTCGATGAAGGCGTCTCGGGTACCCGTGATGCTGGCCGCCTATCGCCTGATGGCGAAGCGCATGGATGAGTTGGGCATGGATTATCCCCTGCACTTGGGCGTAACGGAAGCTGGAGATGGTGAATATGGCCGGATTAAATCGACGGCTGGCATTGCCACCCTCTTAGCAGACGGCATTGGCGATACCCTGCGGGTGTCCCTGACCGAATCCCCAGAGAAGGAGATTCCAGTTTGCTACAGTATCCTGCAAGCCTTGGGCCTCCGCAAAACCATGGTGGAATACGTGGCTTGTCCCTCCTGTGGGCGGACGCTCTTCAATTTGGAAGAGGTACTTCATCAAGTGCGCTCTGCAACGAACCATCTGACGGGTCTGGATATTGCCGTTATGGGCTGTATTGTCAATGGTCCTGGCGAGATGGCGGATGCGGACTACGGCTATGTGGGTAAGCAACCTGGCTATATTTCTCTGTATCGGGGCCGGGAAGAAGTGAAGAAAGTTCCAGAGACTGAGGGAGTTGAAGAATTAATCAACCTGATTAAATCTGACGGTCGTTGGGTGGATCCTGAGTAGTGATACGTTTAATCGTCTCTACGGTGGAATGCACTTGAACCAATTGCTGTGTGGTTGATTGACCAACAAACGGTGCACCCGTATCAAATTTGAATAGGTCTCCTGTTCCGCCATCTAGGATTAGAGTGAGACGGTATTTGCGATCGCTGACCGCATCAAACTGAGACGTCAGTCCTGGGGCAACGTCCTCGCGCCATCCAGCTTGAATGGATTCAACCTTGCCCGTCTTACGGTTAAGGCGTTGTAATCCTGTAATCCCGCTGTCGCCAAAATCAAATTCGACAGTGAGCTGTTGGCGAGTTTGTTCAATCGAATGTCTCTTGCCAGCTAATCCATTGGTGAGCATAAAGTACTGTTGGTTGATAGCAGGACCGTCAAAACTTTCTCGTAGAGGCTTGAAATACCCTACCAACACATCACCGTTGCGCCCCCTATATAGAGTGCCTAGATTTTTAACGTCTAGTCGCGTCATATAAGGATCAGCCTTGATATCCCAATGGGGAATTTCAGGAGCAATTAAATCTGCTAAAGCCGGAGGTCTGGGGACAATCCGCACATCTGTGCTGAGTAACCGAACCAGGGTCGGCCCTAAGTTGAGACTTTGTCGATTAATCTCAGCGATGTGCTGAAAGGCTGGAGTGGGCTGCTTACCAAAGGGTTGTTGAAAAAATGGAGCAGAGAACCGTCCCCCTAGATCTGTCGTGCTGTTGTATGTAAAAGCACTGATAAATTTAAATCCCAGGGTTAAGGCCGTGAATTGCTGCTGTCGGAGTTCCGATTCGGAGGGAAATCGAGGCCAGTTCCCAATCCCTGCAGCTGCACCTTTAAAGGTCTGTATCCATAAGCCATACGGAATAGGCTTACGGCCCGTACCATCATGCCCCGCAAGGGCAAACTTTCGATAACGCATCATAGAGTAGTACAACTGGGCAGGGCGTCCGCCTTGATTTCCTAAATCGTTCCAAATCCCGTAGGGATAGGTATCTTTCATCAACAGATCGGGCTGGATGCGACGCATGTAACGTCTAATACTGAGGTCACTCGTACTGCCATAGCCCCCAAAGCGTTCATCTCCATGCTGATTGGTATATAACAGGGTGTTCGGTAGTCGGGGGCGATAATGTCTGATCCAGGTTTCTAATTCTTGAAGTTCTTTCTCTAAGCCAATATCTTGTTCATCTTTATATTGCCAACCAACTAAATTCTTGACTTGCCTGGATTGAAAGAACTGATCGGGCAAGCTTTGCGTCGGGTTCTCAGAATTGCCGCGCCAAATCACCCATGGCTTCTTTCCTGCAATCGTATCGGTGGATGTTAGGGGTTGAGTGTTCAAATCTAATGTGGTGAAGTGGCTGGATTCCCAGTTTTGCCAAATATCGGCATCATTTTCACGCCCACCCGTTGTTAAGCCAACCACATAAGCATTAAGCTGTAATCCTCGTTGAATAAGGATGCGGTGGCCTTTGTCAAGGGTATGAAGCTGTTCTGGTTTTGCGATCGCATCGCCGCTTCCAGCCACAATCAGTCCCAAAAACAATCCACAGCTTTTGAGAAGCATCGCCGGTGGGGACAGAGGTTTCGATCTGCCGAGACTGGAGCAGACTTGTGTTCTGCAGGGCCTTTCCATTGCCATATTTCCCATCAGTGAGGTGACGATACGGTATCAAATCATTCAGCATGATACCGAAGTGCGATCGCATCCTCCCATATATTTAGAATCCCGCAAAATCTTCAACATCCTACCTTGGGAACCTGCACTTATAGGCCCGGGAACCTAGGGGGCCAAAATTCATCAGTAAGCCTAGTTTTTGACCATCCTCAGAAAATTTTGAGGCAATTATAGAATTGGCGGGATAGGGTTGAGGGACTTTATGATAGGAAGACTAAGACGGATCTTCTGGGGGGAGCTGCAGATTCGTTTCCAAAATGAATCTTTTAGATTAGTCCCTTAGGAAATAATATTAAAATACTTATCTCTCTTGCTTAAGCCTTTATGTACGACGATATTCCAGAGGCCCGTCGGCAGGCCGTTCCAAAAACGGCGTCTTCACCTTCTCGAGGTAACCCTGCCCTATGGATTGGCAGTGGCATTGGACTGTTGGCGATTGCTATTGGAGCCGCATTTGCAGTCGGCTTATTCAAGCCTGAACCCTCCCAAAGCAAGGTAGAAACTAGCCCCACAGCATCCCCCCCTCCAACAGGGGGAACAGAGGCCCCTAATACCCCAGATACGACCTTAGGGCATTTTTCCTACAAGGTGGCCCCAGAGAACGAATTGCAAGCCATCACCGCAGACAACCGGATTCGTTTACGGTCATCCGCCGCTCGGGCCTACAAGCAAATGTCCGCAGCAGCAGCATCAGATGGGATCAAGCTTCAGGCCCTATCCGGGTTTCGAACCGTAGAGGATCAAGATTATTTATTTTTTAGAGTGAAAGAAAAGCGAGCTCAAGGTGCCCAACAGAGAGCTAAAGTCAGTGCTCCTCCTGGACGTAGCGAGCACCATACTGGCTACGCCATGGATATCGGCGATGCAACTCAGCCAAAGACCCATGTGAATGTCACGTTTGAAGAGACTCGGGCCTTTGAGTGGCTGCGAAAAAATGCACCCCGGTATAGCTTTGAGTTATCCTTCCCAAAAGGGAACTCCCAAGGGGTTAGTTATGAACCCTGGCACTGGCGTTATGTCGGTGACAAAGACAGTTTGGAGACCTTCTACAATGCCCGAAATTTAAAATCCTAACCCTTATGAATCAAACTCCATTAAATGCGATCGCACTTTTCGTTGCCCTGCTCAGTGGTTCGATTCTGGTGGGTCCCATACTCCACATTGCCCCAGAAATTCCTTTTGCCTTTGCAGCTCTGGTTCTCGCTTTAGTGGTTGCGGATACCTTTGGATATCAGGGCAAAGGGATGACCTTGTTTCTGGATGGGTTTGCCCGGTTATCTCCTCAGTACCGCCAGCGGGTGATTCATCATGAAGCCGGACATTTTTTAACGGCTTATTTACTGGATCTACCGATTACGGGCTACACCTTAACGGCTTGGGAAGCTCAGCAACAGGGGGGTGGACAAGGGGGCATTTGTATTGAAACTCCAGTTGATTTTTCTGAGACCAGTGCCTTAGAACAGGTCGAACGCTATTGCACGGTTTGGATGGCGGGGGGCGTAGCTGAAACCTTTATCTACTCAGAAGCAGAGGGCGGCAAAGACGATCTACGACAACTTCGACGTACTTTAAACCGGCTCCATATGAATGTCAAAGTCCATGAGCGCCAAGCAGGAAATCGAGCCAGACAACTGATTCGGTCCAATTGGGACGCTTACGAAGCGCTGGTTCAAGCTATGACCGACCGCAAGTCGGTGGCGGACTGCTGCCAAATTCTGGAGCAACACTGCACGGTTGCAGTCTAATGCTTCAGCCATCGGCCCGCGTTGAAGCGGTTCAGGCTCCCATTATTCCTATTATTGGCGATCTGATTCGCCAGCATCCTGGCACCCTGTCCCTCGGGCAAGGAGTGGCTTCCTATAGTCCACCGCCAGAAGCCCTAGCCCAGGTAGCCACCTTCCACCAAAATCCTGGGGTGCATCTCTATCAGTCCGTGCAGGGAATCCCGCCCCTTGTGGATTCGATCACCCAGAAGCTACAGGCTGAAAATCAGTTGAACTTTCACCGTGACCAAATTATGGTGACGGCGGGGGGAAATATGGCGTTTATGAATGCGGTCCTCGCCATTCTCGATCCAGGGGATGAGGTGATTCTGCAAACGCCTTACTACTTCAACCATGAGATGGCCATTCGGTTGGCCAACGGTCAGCCCGTCTGTGTTCAAACGGATCAGCAGTATCAACTCCAGCTCGATCAGATTGAAGCCGCCATTACCGAGCGAACACGGGCAATTGTGACGGTTTCTCCGAATAATCCATCGGGGGCAGTGTATTCAGCAGCGGATTTACAAGCAGTGAATCAGCTGTGTTTGGAACGTAATCTTTATCACATTAGTGATGAAACCTACGAGTACTTTACCTACGACGGCATTGAGCATATTTCACCGGGTCGTTTTGACCCCGAGCAAACCCATACAATTTCTCTGTTTACCCTCTCCAAGGCTTATGGCTTCGCCAGTTGGCGAATCGGCTATATGGTGACTCCCCTGCATCTGCAAGAGGCACTTCAGAAAATTCAGGATACGTTGCTGATTTGCCCACCAGTGGTATCTCAGTATGCAGCAGTTGGTGCGCTGCAAGTGGGACGGGGGTATTGTCATCAACATTTAGCCACTCTGACAGAAAAGAGGAATCTGGTACAGAAGGCCCTTCTGCCTCTTGAGAAGGTATTTGTACCCACTAGTTCTGGTGCGTTTTATGTGTTGATTAAGGTCGATTGTGACTTACCCGATCGAGTCTTGGTAGAACAGTTGATTCGTGATTATCGAGTGGCGGTCATTCCGGGGAGTGCGTTTGGTATGGAGTCGGGCTGCTATCTGCGGATTGCTTATGGTGCTTTGGATAAAGCTACCCTAGTTGAAGGATTGAATCGATTGGTAAAGGGTTTAAAAACAATAGCAGGAGACCCAAAAAAGTAGTTTGGCACCAGGATTATCTCCCATTTAATCCATAAAAATAATATTCACAAAAAATAATTCGCCCGAAGGGCAAAAAGGAACGAGGGCAGAACACTAGAAGTTTCTCGCCGCAAGCCATACGCTGACCAAAGGTATTGAAAACTATGAACGATACCGTCCTTATGCCAACAGCCAAGAACCACCTAAGAGCAAGATATAAAACACTACACCACTTAGAAACCCGACGAAGCGTGTCTCTTTATGGCCTGGGAGTGCTTCTTTGAATTTGAATTAGGTTAATTTGCATTCAGGAATCGCCAGTTATCAATGTTCCCCAATCGCCATTCAACTGAGCGAGGGAAATGACGGCTGAACAATATCTGGAGCGATACGATACGCGAACTGGTAGTGCGGGTCCAATCAAAGGTCATAGTTTGGCGAGCTGTGGCGTAGATGGAACAGCAAACATCTAGGACGTAAAGACAGGAGATTGCCTGCAAACATTTCATGAAGAAAATTGGATTTGGCCTGGTCCATCGCTTTGAGATGTTTCTCATCGCCAAACACATCAATTTGTGGGCAGACTCAAGATTGTTTCAGTCAGGATTGTACCCACCGACTAATCTACTAATAAAAATTGCAGGATAGATGACGCCAATAATTGCCTCAAAATTGGCAACGACCTTGGCCAACTGACTGACGGGCACCACATCGCCATACCCCACTGTGGTCAGGGTTGTAAAACTAAAGTACAACAGATCAAAAGTTTGGATTGTCTCTCCAGCAGAGCTAAAGGCATTGGGATGGAATAAGTGAATGCTGCTATAGAACAGAAACCATAAATCTCCAATAAGCAGAAACACACAGATACCACCGACAATCGTATCGATCGTTACGTTGTTGTTCTCAAACAGCTTGTGGAGCATCAAGATAATGGACAGAATCAAGAAGCCAATATAAACACTATCTGCGATCAAAGCGGGAATTAATCTGTGATAACTCGATTGAGTAAAAAGGATGTAGAAACAGTCGGAAATGAAGGCTAACCCAGCAATCACAATGTAAAAGTAGAATGCTCTTTTTTGGAGAAAAAACGTTCTTACAATCAGAACAATAGCTATCAGTAGAATGAGGGACAAGATAACTTCTGCCGCCATAGCACCAACGACTGCATAGGCCACAAACAGCAGTAACAACGTGAGTAAAAGCTGAGTGTATTTGTGGTTCGTCAAGCTCTGCAAACAGGTGATTTTCATGGATTGCCAACTCCTGATTGATGGCAAATGGTAAGAAGCCACCAGGGAATGAATCTAGAGTTCAGTTATAAAGCGTAAGTTCTCAAGCTTTAGACAAAACCAATGTTTGTTCGATTTTCCTAAAGGTTGATTCCAACAAGCCTGGCGCTAAGTTTGGTTGGGGATAGGTGTCTGCAATAACGGCGGTAATAACAAAGGTTGCAATGAGGCGTTGGATAAAAACTTGTTGTTGAGAGTCAATCATGGCAATTATTCTCCAGCTTTTCGAGATGGGGGCTAGGGTGAATCGGATTCAAAGCTGGTAGTTACCAGCTTTGAATCCAGAGGCTGAGAGGGACAGGTGTTGAAAAAAACCTCTCGCCAGAATTACTGTCCGGTTGGTGCGAAAGCTGAAGCCGAAGAGCAGTTACATTGCAGGTGGTTAAGGTAACTGTGAACGGAACCCAAGAGTGAGTTAACTTCTTTGACGTCTTTTTTAAGTTGGACGCCATCAATGTAGAGTTCGGCTGTTGGGTAGTTCTGTAAGAGTTCCAGAAGGGTTAAGCTATCGTTTTTACTGGCGGAAAGGACTAATGCACTTCGGAGTGCCTGTACATTGGCGCGATCGCTCTTGGTATGGACCACCTTTGCCAATTCTGAAAGCAGGAATTCTCCGGGAGCTGTGTTGAGAACACCATCCACCGTGATTGGATCAACTTTGACATCGTAGGTCAGAAATTGCTGAGCTTCCTTGGGATCTTCCTTAGCCAGTTTCAGAAGTTCTGCTAATTCTCCCGTGGCTTTACCTGTAGAAGCCAGGGTTTCAAATTCTTGGATGGGCACACTGCGAGCGAAGGGACCATAGGTCAAGACGACTTTTTCAGCTGCAAAGGCAGGGACAACACTGGGCAATAAAGCGCTGCAGCAAACGGTTCCAATAGTGAGGGCTTTTGAAAAACGCTGGGTAAACAAACGATTTAAAGACTGGAATGTCAAGACCATAATATTTCTCCTTTGATTCAATGTGTCGGTGTTTGGGCTAATGCTGGTTGTGAGTTTGCGGGCCACTACTTCTGGACCAAGGGCAGGTGACAAGCTATTGGCTTGGATGAAGTCAATTGAGCTGAGGGAAGTTGGGTCTGGGATGTGGCATTATTTTGAGCGGTTTGGCAGTGACAGAGGATACCTTTAAGGAAATCGGGGGCAGGGGTTGTAGAATCGCCTTTTTCAATGCCTTCCGCCAGTTGCTTGATTTGGTTGTAGTCTGTTTCAACTACTTTGAGGTCGATATTGATGGTGGATGCGGGGTAGTCTCGAATGACTTCAATGACGGAGATGTTGCCATCGGCCATCGCCTTCGTAACGGCTTTGTCTAAATCTTCTAGCCCTTTTGATCCACTCTCGTAGACCATTTCGTCAATTTGGTGGAGGACAAACCTGCCTTTAGGGCTGTGGATCAAACGTTCAATAAAATAGGGGATTTTGATTTCTTTGGTGAGGAGTTCGCTCCACTGGGTAGGGACTTTTTGAGTGGTATGAAAAAAGGTTTGGAGGGCTGGGGTTAGCTGGCCCGACTGGGCAAAGCTTTGCATCTCGGGTAAGGTAACGGTTACGGTGTCGGAATTATATTTAAGGGTGACCGACTCAGCTGCGATGGCCCCTGTACCCACCAGCAAACTAGTGCTGGCCCCTAGAATTGCTGCTGCCACCGCAAGACGGGGACTGCGAAATCCAGAGTTAGATACTGTTTGTACTTGGGGAAAAATAGACATCACAAATTCTCCTATTCGTAGGAACAAGTGGAAAGATTGAACATATAGAAAGATTGGGAACTAGAGCTAGTAGTGAACAGTTCTAACTCTTAGTGATTAACCATGAAGAGTGACATCTAGACAGTGCTCATCTCTTCTTTAAAGCCCATTGAGGAATACTCAATAAACTCTTTGATCAACACAAACTAAGCCTATTCATTTCCCCAAAGTTTTTCAGTAAGGTTAAAGTAATATCTTTTTTGGGTACTGAGTGAGCCAACTAGATTTCGAAGTAACTAAAAAGTAATCTCAATTTGCTATGTCGAAGGTTGAGTAATACCCATCAGCCAGTGATAAATAAACTACCCCGCTGCAAGCAGACGGGGTACAGAATACGATTTTCTCCCAAAATTTAGATTTGGATTGTAATCCCATTTCTTCGCTGCAAGCAGCGGGGAATCTACTCCCACTAAATTGAAACTATTTGAAATCCATAAATTTTGGAGGTCTAAATTTCAGAGGTCTCTAATACTGCTAATCGTTGTTCTGAGTTTCTAACGAATTTCAACAAATCAGAGAAACGTCCCAAGTCTGTCATAATCAGCTTTGGTTGGCTCTTGGTTTGTGCCACCCGTAAACCCATGGCGCATTTGTGAACTTCTCTCATAGACAAGCTTGCGACACCGTTGAATACCACCAATCGGTTGGTGCTCCGGCATACAATGCCAAGGCGTGAGCGAAAGGTTTTCGCAGAACTCAAACTGTGAAGGGGCAGTGAAATCTTGTGCGGGTAGGGTTAGCGTTGCGATGGTCTCGAACGGTGTGGGCCAGATAGACTTTGCATCCTCAATTGGCGTTATGGTTTCGTCGATGTAAGCTTGTGCCCCAAACAGAAACTTTGCCGATCTTTTTTGGTGAACGAAATAGTCTTCGAGGACTTCGCGGAGACCATCTGGCGTTGTTGCTGGATTGTAATCGCTGAGATTATCAGGATCTGGTATTAGCGTGAATCTGGCCGCACTTTGTCCCATGGCAAAGGGAACCTCAGCCCAATATTGACGTTCGAGATGACTAGCAATAACAACATTGAACGTCAAATTCAAAGCAAAGTCATGAGGGTGAGCCTTGTAATAGCTAGTAGAGCTACCATTCATTAAGGATTCGAAAAAGGCTACGTAATCTGCAATGTCACTAATAAAGAAGGTGGGCTGATCCAAAAAGATAAAATCTTGAGTGCTAGCCGGTGACCCAGGCACGTCTAGCAGTTTGATCGCGAAGCCATGGGGATTAGGGTCCGAGTCCTTTGAGTTAGGTCCTGTTGATAAGCGGCACAGGGCATCAAATTTTCTAGGTTCAGCAAACACGCCAACGCGCATTGCTTCTGGGACTGAATCTGATATCTCGAAAATACCGCGCAGCAGGGCTTGTTGCTTGGGGTGCTGCCCACGTTTTTTAGGATCTTCACTCTTCATGATGGCAAGCTGCATCTCCATGACACGCTCGATCATCTCGGCTTCGCCTTCTGGAATGATCTCAAGGGGGTGAGGTTTGATTTGGGTCATCATGTTTATGATTTAACTCCTTAATATTGACCGTTTGCTAGACCGCGTAGCGCGGCGATTCCGGGGGCAAAGAAATACTCCCCCCCCTGGACAGTGACAAATTGGCGAATGTCAAACAGGAATGGCATGTCGGCTCCGGGCACCGTGAATTGACCACCCTCTCCATTCGTCCCGATCAGTGGGTCTTTCTCATCGCTGGGTAGGCCGATGAAATCACCCTTCTGAACCCATTCAGCCTGGATAAATTCAAACTGAAGTTCGATATCTGCAACGACAATCATTCCAGCCTGACCCCGAGGAATGCCATCATCGGGTGCGCCTTCAGGTAGCGGTGGACCATATTCAAGACCACGTCGGAGCATGCGCTTACGATTGACATCCGCAGCCGAGGTGATTTTCGACTTGCGTGGATTGACACGACGCAGGTGGGCACCAAGGGGACATTTCACCCCCTCTGGATCGTCGGCATAGTCAAAATCGTTGACTCGATTAGGATCATCTGCCAGTTCGAGATTATCCTGATCGGGGGAAAGCGCTAAGGGACAACCGGAGCGCCAACGTCCAACAATCTTGGCCGCCATCTTTTCTTGATGGGCTTCGTTGGTTGTTCCCCAAAGGTTCATGGCTCCCTGCTTCAGATAATCCCGGAAGCCACTGACATCCTGGGCCGCTTTGCGAAACACGACAAAAGTGCCGTTTACTCCCAAGCTATGGGGTGTGGGGGTTGCCGTCACCTCGCCCAATTCATTCTCGTAGCCAAGTAGAAATTCACCGGGAGCGATGGGTCGCCAATGCTCCCCCTCCCGTGCTCCATCGCCGGGGTTGCCATCGTCAAGCCCGGCGATCGCAGGTTGAGAGATCGGGTCCACATAGCCGAAGTGGGCTGCGGGGCAGCCTGATCGCTGATCAAATACGACGGCGGCTTGCACCACGTGTTTTTCGATAACGCCATAATCAGCGGCCGTGGCACTCATCTGTTGTCTCCATTGGTCAACAGAGGCAGCATCAGGCCCTGTGAGGCTCACCATCACATGGATATCAGCGGTACCCAATCCCCCTTCCCACTTAGACGGATCTGCGGGTCCCGTATCTCCTAATCGATGGGCACGGACCGCCATTCCTTCACGAAAGACATGGGGAAAACTCATCCAAGTTTTCTCGGATACCCCCAGAGCCTTGAGTCCAAAGGCAGAGACAGCGATATTCAGTGCCTGCTCAGGGGCAGGCTGGGTTCGAGCATCCGCTGAAGAAACTACCTGATCAACAAGGCTTTTAAGCCAGTGGCGTCCCTCGCCCGGTGTCCCCACGCTGTAGAACACATAAGCACTGGCTAAGGTTGAGTAATCTTCCAAAAGCCCTCCCTGGATATCTCCCAGGTTAGACTTCAAATCGTTGGCAGTCAGCCGTTCTACAGACTTGACTTGCATCATTACCTCCCTGTGAATCGGTAAAGAAGATTGAAAAAATAAATAAAGGTCGGCCAATAATGGGTGAATCTATTGGCCGACCGAGTATCAACAAGTCTCAGAGTGCGGACACAGCCTGGCCCCACACGGCTTTTTCAGGAGGTTTTGCAAGGTCACGTTGTAGGTCAATGACCTTCATGCGCCAGTCTGCATCACGACGGATTTGATTGACCGTCAGCTCTGGATAAGCGCAGTAGTACTGAAAGACTTCCACTTGCTGAGCCGCCATGAATTCTATTAAGCCTGTGAAATCTGAGTCCGCATCTGGTGCTCCTTCAAAATGAGAGATAAGGGTGCGGAGTTCAGCCTCCAAATCTTTGAATCCCTCGAAATAAGTCACAACATCAGCATCAAAGTTGGTTTGGAACAGAATCTGATCGCGGCTAATACGGGTCAGACAAAAGATATGAATCACAGCCATTTCGTTAACTTTTTCTGCAAACTCTGCCGAACCCGTTATATCTGCAAGCGCTTTTGCATGACCATCTGGATCGTCTTGCTTCAAGGTAATGAGGGCCGCAAATGGCGTTATATTTTCAGCTAGACGCACAGTTTCGTGTAGGCCGTATTTAAGTGGGCCTTTTGCAGTGGTAACAGTCATATTATTTTCTCCGGTAAGATTTGTTGAATGAGCACTGAATGCCATGTCCTTAGTCTCTATCCCGCATCAGTGCTTGAGTTTCACAGTAACGGAAGTTTTTGAGGCGGTCAGTATGTAAGAAGTAATCCTAAAGTGTGCAATTTGTAAGGGGCACATCTAAGCGCTGGAGAAGCAGCCCTAGGCTCAAAAATCCTCCTTGCAAACAGGAAGACTGATCTATTGGCGAGAAAAAAATATAGTAGACTTTCGGTCCCGTCATCCCGCCCATGAATGAAACTGGGTAGTCCTAGTCCTGCAAGGATGTATTGTAGTGATGAATAAACATCCAAATAGCCCCAAAATGATTGTCGAGCTTTTTCAAAAGCGACAGTGTCTTTCGGGTAGTGCTCCTCAAGTAAGGATCTCTAAAAGTACTGGAAGATAGGTAGATGAGAGCACTAAAGGTTTTAGGCTTTGCAAATACTCCAACTCGCATTTTGTCTGGCACTGAGGCAGAAATTTCAAAGGTGCCGCGCAACAAGGCGTGCTGTTGAGGAGCTTGACCCCGTTTTTGGAGATCTTGGCTTTTCATCATGTCCAGATACATCTCAAGGACGCGCTCTATTAGTGATGCTTCACCATCAGGGATGATTTCCAACGGGTGGGGTTTGATATGGGTGAGCATGAATTAACTCTTTACTAAATATCGGCTATTGCCAGGACCACACAGAACGACAATTCCAGGGGCAACAAGATTTTCACTCCCATAGGTGGTGACGAATTGGAGAATATTGAATTGGAATGTTGCTTCAGCACCTGAAATCAAAGACCTACCAAATGCAGAGTGTTGTCGATAGCAAGACGGGAGAGTGTCTTAACGAAATAACCAATCAACCGATGCCTATTAGAAGCCAAACCTGCTATATATCAGCGCTACGGGTATTACTCCAAAAGCCAAGAACCTCCCAAGAGAAGGATATAAACCACCACACCGCAGAGAAACCAAAAGAAACGAGTATCTTTATGGTCTGGGAGTTCTTCCTTGAAGATGTTGAACATCAAGAACCCTGTCAACAGAGCTGTGAGGGTATTAGAGAAGGTGCGATTTGCCGCCTCCGCTAATAGGTCGGTAACAAGTCCACAAACGACGGCTGCGATTAAAACATATCGCCCCTGACGATCAAACAGATTTTTATAGTGTTCACTCAGATGATGATCGGTGGATAGCAGGTGTAAACTCATGGCCAAAATATAGATAAAGGCAAAAGGAATGCTCTGCTCGAACTGTTCAGGAATGGAATAGATCAGCAGAAAGTTATAGGAACTCACGAATATCATCTGTAGCCAAAAGGCTCTTTTGTTGAGTTCCTGGGAATCATCATGTGTCTGTGACCAGATCCACCGTTGGGCACCGTAAAAGAGCAAAAATCCGAATAGGGCCACGATGTGAATAGGAAATCGACCAATAGCGACATCCCCTTCTTCCAACTCCGGTAGTAGATGCAAAAACATATAGGTAATCGCCATCCCTCCACTAAACGAGATGGCGATGTGCTCGGATGTGTACAACCACTTATGCAGCGGGCGGGACCAGTAGTGAATCGCGATAAAGATGATCGCAACTAAGGTTGTTAATTCAAGGATAATAAATGAACTTGTATGCATGAGGACATTCCCTCTTCTAAACTTGCTGCTGGACTGGATCGAGACAAGATGTTGAAGATCCAAAGCTAAGAATCGTCAATTCAATACTTTGCTAAAAACCTCTAAGCTTCAGGCAGATTAGATATGGCTGTTTGCTGGCCATACCTGGACCGATAAGGGAGACGAACAGGCATTTCTGCCACAGTTTGATGCTCTGCTGTTGGTAAGGACTTATCCTTCTCAACTCTTTGGGCATACCAGTTCGCGCCAGGAAACGCTGACAGTCCATGGGCAAAGATACTGAGCAAAACCGTAGAGACCACAATGGAAAAGATCTGCTCTCGTCCCTGGATGGCGTCCCGGTTGAGCACCATTAGCACGTAAAGAATGGAGGCTACACCGCGAGGACCAAACCACCCCAGAAACAGTTGGGTGTCCCATCGAAGTTTCATGCCAACAAGGCTAAGGGAAACACTTAAGAGTCTGGCTGCAGTGAGGCTTAGAACGGCATAGAGAATCACTCTGCCCTGCATTTGCGTAAGAACAGGCAAGACCATTAGTCCGCCAAAAATGACGAAGGTAACGAGGATAAAAAACTGTCCTTCTGTCTCTCCATACTCATACAGGCGAGGGCAAAGTTCTTGATGGGTATTGCCTAAGGTCAGCCCAGCACAGAAGGCAGCGATAAATCCATTGCCACCCAAGGGTTCAGCCAAACAGAAGGCTAGTGCGGCCAAGGAGAGCAGCGATAAGCGCTGATAGTTCTCGGTCATCCAATGGGATCGAGCCGTTGTCGCAATCAGTTGTCCCCCTAAATAGCCCACCAGAATCCCCACTACGGGTCCCATAACGAGCTGGGCTAAAGCAAAACTACCCCAGCTAGCAACGGTTTGTTCTCCCCCCGCTGACTCAGCTAGGGATAAAAAAATCAATAAGATAGGCAGACAAATCCCGTCATTTAGCCCACTCTCAATATTCAAGGCTTGCCGAATTCGCACTGGTACGTTGGGACTATTGACGACGGCCTGTCCTAGGGCGGCATCGGTAGGGGCCAGAATGGTGGCAACGGCGGCGGATTCCCATATATTGAGTTGGGGAAAGAGTGCGATCGCAAACCCGCTACCTAACAGGATCGTTAACGGTAAGCCAATCCCCAACAGTCTGAGGGGCAGTTGATACTGCTGTTTCAAGAGTTTGAAATCAATCCGAGACGCATCGGTGAACAGGACGAAGACCAAGGTTGTGGTGGCAATAATATCTACCACTTCATTATCCACGGACAGATTCAGCAGTTGGCTGACAAAGGGACTGATCAAGAGTCCAAAGGTGGCAAAAATCATCGGTGGCGTAAGTATGCTCTTTTCGATCCGCCCCGAAATGAGGCCAAAGGCCAGGGTAAAGAGGGAAATGATCGTAACGGATTCCAGAATCATGGTGAGTCATGCTGAACAACGAGCTAAGTCGGTTTTTGAGTCAAACAGGGGTCGGTTCTGTAAGTGCGATCGCATCCCGAAGATGAGGACGGCTATACCAACTCCACTGTCCTTCTGTTACTGGCTGGATATTAAACTCAGACCGCAAGTCGTCTAGGGGCTGTTCGAACCGTTCTTCCCACTTCACAGGGAACAGAGGTTTTGCGTCTCGCCCCATCTTGATGCCCGTAGACAGGATGTCATAGTCATATTCAACATCAATACCGTTGTCCTGGGGACCCCCAAAAAAGTCCAGTAACATACCAAGAAGATTGATCAATATCCAACCGGGATAGCCCGTCTGGGCGACGGTGACAGAAAGGACACCCGCTTCACCAAAGTCGTCCATGCTAAAACCAGTCAAAATATGATGTAAATCATGGGTTTTACGAATGCGGTTAATCACATAATCTGCATCCGTCTCAATATTGCGCAGACGGTAGAAGTGGGGCTCATATCCCAAAGCACTCATCACTCGGGCATAGGTCCACCCTAGTGATCCTTCCGGCATCTGCAGCATTTTATCCAATTCATACTCTGGGCCTAAATATTGCTCTTCAATCATTTGAGCAGTGGCTGCATCTTCTCTCATCCAGGTCAGACAGCGCTTCATTTGGGGACTATCTCGCAGCAAGTCGCTAATATCAAATACCTCATTCACGTCCGTCCCGGCCCCAGCCACATGATCAATAAAGGTCAATAGCTGGTTGATATTGTCAGGTGTGGCAATGTCATTGATATATTTGAACCCCATGATCGTCTCCCTCTCGTGTATTTATCGGTTAGTTGGGTTAGTTCTGAAAAGCTTGGTCGATGGCTCTAAGCTTTAAGTCGCAAGCCGTTGGGCATGGCTGTAGAAGCCTGACGTTCTATGAATTAAAAACTCACTATAATCAGCGATATCATCCAGACCAATTGCTGTAAGCAGTACTTCAAGTGCTAGCCAAATTGTGATTTGAGTCAGTAGCGTTTTCCATTTCATGAATGTCCACCTCCTAGCAGTTAGTCTTGTCCTTGGACACTCCTTCCCCTGGAATTAGAGCTTCGGAACGTACAAGCACTAACTGAGGGGAAAGAGGTTCAGAGGCCCTTCAGGCCATCATTGGCAAAATCCAGCTATGACTCCTTAATCAAGGCAGCCCAAGCAGAATTCACGGCTTTATCGAAGCGATCTCCCATGCCTTTGAGTTCAGCTATAAAGGTGTCCCATTTGCGACTGGCATCATCATTGAGTTCTTTAAGAGACTGATCCAAAGCATTGCCTTGTTCTTGGAAAAAGGTCTCTGTTTGATTGAGTGTTGCCTTCGCTTGGCTAATGGCCTGATGATAGGTTTCACGGGTGATTTGGTCAGCAGCAGAAAGTTCAGATTCGGCCCGCTTTTTAATTAAATCGACCAACTCGCCCGCTTTTTGCTTAATCTCATCTGATTCATTCGCCATTTTTTGATTTACTAGGGCTTGGGTTTCTTCACTGACGGGAGTGATTGAGGAAGAAGTAGTCATGATTTTTCTCCAAATTAGAAATAATGAGCACAGCGATTGAGCAGGAAAACAAAGTTTGTTTCCTCGCTATATCGGTGTGACTTGGGTGGATAAGTGACAACCGTGGTTTATTCAACCTTTTGCTACTAGTGCGTGGTCGGCAGCTATCTTCTACTCCCGATGGTTGATTCGGTTTAGGTTTCAGCCATCACCATTCAGGTTGTTGAACTGAGTCTATGGTGATTAATCAGCTTCGTCAGTAATAGAAAAGTAAGAAGCTCAGGTTATTTAGATCACAAAAATTAAGCCGCAATGTGATCAAAAAGTGAGATCGTTATCCTGGCCTAAACTATCCCTCCGCCAGGGCACAGCGGTACAATTGGCCTAAACCTGGATTTTCTGAAGCCTGGAAAGTAAACCTTGATTGCTGTAGATGCTCTGGCTGTCTTAGAAAAAACCCTGCCCCCCGGAACACTCAACCAAGTTAAAACATTGGTGTTTAAACAAGCCTGGGACGGTAAAGGCTATGCAGAAATTGCTGAAGAGGCTGGCTACGACACGGACTATATAAAAAGTGTGGCCGCTCAACTTTGGAAAAGCATTTCCTCAGAACTAGGCGAGAAAGTCACCAAAACAAATTTTCGGTCCTTATTGATTCAGCGATTGGACGAATCTGATGTCAGTGAGGATTCACTAGTTCAACCACCTATCGCAAAGGAATCTACCCCACCTCCTTCAGGGATAGCCAATGGGAAAGCCCCTGTTGTGGACTGGGGCGAAGCCCCCGATGTCACTAAATTTTATGGCCGCAATGAAGAGCTCGCCCAAATTTCCACCTGTAATCTGACCGAGGGGTGTCGATTAGTGGCCGTGTTGGGCATGGGCGGCATTGGTAAAACAAGCTTAATCACTAAACTGGCCCAGCAGGTCCAACATCGCTACGATTTTGTGATTTGGCGATCCCTCCGCAACGCGCCAACAGCGGACGAAGTTCTTGCAGAGCTAATCCCCTTCCTGTCTGAGCAACAATCTGATCAATGCTCGACCCGCCAACTAGTGCAATGTCTGCGATCCTCTAGGTGCCTGATCATATTTGACAATGTGGAGTCGATTCTCCAGGCTGGGCAGGTAGGATACTACCGCCCAGGCTATGAAGAATACGGGAATCTGTTGCGGGTTGTGGGAGAAACGGCTCACCAAAGTTGTTTACTCCTAACCAGCCGAGAGAAGCCGCCAGAAGTGGCCGAATTAGAAGGCTTAGACCTAGCCGTTCGTTCCTTTTCCCTGCGAGGTTCCTCTGAAGTCGCCACTGCATTACTCAATGCCAAGGGAATTGAGGGCAGACCCGCGCAGCAACGGCAGCTGAGCCATCACTATGGGGGGAGTCCTCTGGCCCTCAAAATTATTGCCAGCTCAATTCAGGACTTATTTGAGGGCAATCTAGAGGACTTTTTAGCCCAAGAAACGGTGGCCTTTAACGGCATTCGTCGCCTGTTGGACCAGCAGTTTAAGCGGTTGAGTCCCCTAGAAAAAGTCATTCTGAACTGGTTGGCGATTAATCGAGAATGGACTTCGATTGCTGAGTTGCAGCGAGATATTGTACCAACGGTATCCATGGCCAATCTGCTGGAATCTCTGGAAGCCCTTACCTGGAGAAGCCTGATTGAGAAGAACATCAGTCACCAAGGGCAATCTGGGCAATACACCTTGCAACCCGTCGTCATGGAATACGTGACCAATGATTTAGTTCAACAGGTGTATCAAGATTTGACGAAAGATACAGACCCTCGGACGTTGCAGGCACAAGGTCTGTCTGCATCCCAGTCCTACTTTCATACCCATGCTCTATTGAAAACAACCGTCAAAGACTACATTCAAGACAGCCAAAAACGTCTAATATTAGAGCCCTTAGCCCAATTACTTCGCAACACTTTTTTCTCTGCCCCCATGCTGGCGCAATGGGTACAGTCAGTGCTAAATCAACTCCATACCAGTCCAGTGACTGGATATGGGCCTGGAAATTTGATCAATCTCTGCCGTCAACTCAAGCTGGATTTAACAGGGTATGATTTCTCCCAACTTCCCATCTGGCAGGCAAACCTTCGGGATATGTCTTTGCCAAGGGTCAATTTTAAGGAGGCTGATTTTCAGCAGACCCTTTTCACTCAATCCCTCAGCGGCATTCTTAACATCGCCTACAGCCCTAAAGGAGACTTTCTAGCGACCATAGATGCCACTGGAAGTGTTCGCCTCTGGCGGGTTGCGGATGGTCAACTTCATCTGTCTTTCGAAGATCACACTTACTGGGGGTGGGCATTGGCCTTTAGCCCCGATGGCCAGCAACTGGCCAGTGGCGGCGAAGACGATATGGTCAGAGTTTGGGATGTTACTACTGGCCAGTGTATTAACAGTTTGGAACTCAAGTGTAATGTGGTTTGGACTGTAGCCTTTAGTCCCAATGGTCAGACCCTAGCGATTGGCAACAGCGATACAGATATTTTGCTGTGGGATCTGAAAGAGAATCAGCTGCCCGAAGTATTACAAGGACATACTAGCGATGTGAGATCGCTCCAGTTTAGTCCTGATGGTCAACAGTTAGTCAGTGCCAGTCACGATCACACTCTTAAAATTTGGAATTTACAAACCAGGCAGTGTCAGCAGACCTTTGATGGACATTCTGAGTGGGTCCTTTCTGTCGCTTATAGCTTTGATGGTCAGACCCTAGCGAGCGGAAGTGCTGACCGTACAGTCAGATTGTGGGATGTGAGGACGGGGCAATGTCGCCAGACTTTATCCGGTCATGATCTTATGGTTACGGCTGTTACCTTCAGCCCAGATGGTCAACAGCTTGCCAGTGCTAGTGAAGACCGCACCATCAGAGTGTGGGATGTCCGTGGCCAGCATCTGAAAACCTTAGTTGGTCATCTGCATTGGGTTTGGTCCGTGGCCTTTAGTCCGGATGGTCAAATGCTAGCCAGCGGCGGGAGCGATCAAACCGTTAGATTTTGGCACGTACAAACCGGTCGACCTTTGAAGACCTTGGCTGGTTATATCGACTACTCCTATGCTCTAGCCTGGCTTGCTGATGGACGAGCCCTAATAACTGGAAGCTCTAATCATACGATTCGCACTTGGGAACAAGGTTACTGCAGACAAACCTGGAAGGCTCACGATAACTGGGTCTGGTCCGCTAGCTGTAGCCCTGATGGACAAGTATTAGCCAGTGGGTCCAACGCTGTCAAATTATGGGATGTGAAGACAAATGATTGTATAGCCACATTGCAGGAGAATGAAGGGTTTGTCTTTTGTCTGGCCTGGAGTCCCAAGGGCCGATATTTTGCTACAGGTTCCTCAGATCATCGAGTTAGGGTTTGGAAAGCGGACACTCAGCGATGTCTACAACTTTTGGAAGGACATGAAGGTTGGGTGTTTCAGGTTGCCTGGAGTCCCAATGGTCAAAGTTTGGCGAGCTGTGGCGTAGATGGAATCGCAAAGGTCTGGAACGAAAAAACAGGAGAATGTCTGCAAACGTTTCATGAAGACAATTGGATTTGGTCTGTGGCCTGGAGTCCCGATCACCGATTTCTGGCCTACAGTACAGCCGATGGGAACATTAAATTCTGGGACACCAAAACGTGGAAACTACTGCAGACTCTGACGGGCCATACGGCTCAAGTCACCCGGATCGACTTTAGTCCCTCTGGCAGGCGACTAGCCAGTGGCAGTTATGATCGTACGATCAAAATTTGGGATGTTGAAACTGGCCACTGTCAACAGACATTAACGGGGCATACCCAAATTATTACCAATCTTGCCTTTCATCCCATTGAAACGGGCGATAAATGTCTGTTAGCCAGCGCCAGCGAGGATGAAACCCTACGGATTTGGAATATCCTTTCAGGTGAATGTGAGCATGTTCTGAAACCAGAGCGTCCCTATGAAGGGATGAATGTTGCTGGCACTACAGGATTATCCTCAGCCCAAATCAAGTCCCTACAATCTTTGGGGGCTGTGACCAGTTAACTAAAAACGTCTATTCATCTATGGTTCTCATTAACAAAACAATCGCTAGCCTTTATCCTGAGACTGTTTAGGACGTTCCTGGTTCTGGGTTGGAAAGATTATTCGGGTCCGCTCGCCAAAAAATAACAAAGGTGGCTTTACTGAGCTTCTTAACAGATTTCACCAGATTGACATAGTAGGTTTTATCTTCAACTTTGAATTCATATACTGGCCCCCCTCCATATTCACCAATTTTTTGGGGCTGGGAAGCAGATTTGAAGGCTGGAATGGTCGGGAAAGAGGCTAAAACTTCATCAGGTTCTTTCAGACGGTAATAGCGAGGACTATTAATAATCGCCCCTAAAGCCGTTAGATTTGGATTTTTAACAATATCAAACGCTTTAATGCTTTCTGTCGTAAAGAACTTTTCGGGTTCAGGAAACTCATCAGGACTGGGAATGTAGTCAAACTCAGACTCAACCTCAGCATTAATTAGTTCTTGATCTAACTCTTCAAAAATGGTCTCCACCTCTTCATTTTCAATGGGAGGAGCAGGAGGAGTATCGGTTTCCTGATTTTTAGCATTAAGATCAGACTCTTTCTTGGGATCCGATTCAGACGATTGAGATTCTGAGTCTTTAGGTTCTTGCTTCTCAGTTGTTTGATCCTTAGAATCAGTTTTTTGTTCTGGCTTAGGCTTTTCTGTTTCTGGGGGTTTAGGCGAGGGAGGTAAAACAGGCAGGGGGCGAGGCGTCACGGGTGCTCTCTGAATTCGTGGCTTGGGCTTAGGTTTAGTCTTGGACTTAGGTTTAACCTTCGTCCGCTTTAACGAAACCGTTTTTGTGACAGGTATATCTTTAATTTTAGGTTGTTCGACTTTGGTCTCTAAGGGAACAGGCGTGGCCAGTATGACGCCATGTACGATTGCAGAGATCAATACCAATGGATGTTTGAATAACCACCAAAGAAAAAACCGTTTTGGGGGTTTGGGGGCCTCCGAGATATACGTTTTTGGGGGTGGCGGCGGCGGCTTAATCTGCGTAGTCATGAACAATCAGGGGTCACAGCAAAGGAATCGGCGTGTTGGCTTGATTCAAAGAAGAGAAAAGACTCGGGAGAGCACTCATCATCTACTGGTCAAAAAGAAGTTCCTGAGGAAGAACTCGTGAACTTCCTCAGGAACAAACAGCAGAGTGTGAGAAAACCAAAGTTCGGAGTCTATTTGGATTTGAGAACTTCAGAGACCTTTAGGCCATCTGTGTCCCGACCAGCAAAGAAACTACCAGTCTTACCTTCACGGAAATTCTTAGCAGCTTGCTGATAAGCCGGAGCAGGTAAGGGGATATAGCCAACTTCAGCTGAAAATTCAGCAGCTTTTCTAAGATAGAAATTCACAAACTGGCGAACTTCAGGACGCTTAGCAGCCTTTTTGTTGACATAAATAAAGATAGGGCGAGACAGAGGTGTGTAGGTGCCATTCTCCACTGCATCACGGGAGGGGAGGACGGGGCCATTACCATTGTCAATCGCTACTGCATTCAGGCGATCTTTATTTTGCTCATAGTAGGCAAATCCAAAGTATCCAATTCCATTGGGCTCACGGGAAACGCCTTGAACCAAAATATTGTCATCTTCGCTGGCGGTTATATCTTTGCGATGATTTTTCTTGGCAATGGCGCCATTGAAGTAGTCAAAAGTACCCGAATCAGAACCTGGGGCATAAAAGCTGATTTTATCAGCGGGCCAGCTGGAATTGACGTCTTGCCATGTAGTGACAGAACCCTCTGGGTCTTCTGACCACATCTTCTTGAGTTCAGCAACGGTCATACTCTTGATGGGATTGCCTTTGTTGACCACAACCGTTAAAGCATCAAAAGCAACAGGGATTTCGATATACTCAACCCCTTCACAAAGCTTTTGTTCTTTCTCTTTAATGGGTCGAGATGCGTCAGAAATATCTGTTTCGCCTGCACAAAACTTCTTGAAACCGCCACCGGTTCCAGACACACCAACTGTGACGTTAACCTTATTATTTGTTAACTTTTGAAATTCCTCAGCAACGGCTTCACTGATTGGGAATACGGTACTAGAACCGTCAATTTTAATCTTTTTAGTTTGGGCATCGGCAGAAGTGGCCGAGAAAGCAGTTGTGCTGACGGCGACCGCTAGCGAAACAACCGCACCTGTCAGGGTCGAACGATTCAGCTGCATACCTTTCTCCATAATTAACAATCGATACGTAATTTAGAAAAAATGACTTAAAGCCAAAGCAAGAATACCTAAGCAAGATTAAGGTCAGTTAATGGAAAATGCTGATTTGGTTTATGGGAATGTTATTGCCAGGTTAAGTTTGTCACCCAGAGAAAAATATCTAAACCTTCAATTTTTCTATTTGTCCTGTAGGAGAAGTGACACGCGATCGCCCCCCATTTCCCCCATTTTTTTGAGCAGTGCAGAAACCTTTGAGTAGGGTAATTTTCGGTCGGCACTTAGAATTATTTTCCCTTGCGGGTTTTTATCAATATAAGTAGAGATGCGATCTGCAAGTTTGCCGGAATTAACAGGTTGATTATCTAAAATGATTTCCTCTTTCAATGTCAACCCTACAACCAGCGGATTAGCCTGCTGCGGCAGCTTATTTTTATCTGTTGAGGCGGTATTTGAAGTTGGCAAGGACACTTGCAAAACTTGTTGCCCCGTTAAGGTCATGGAAATGATGATAAAAAACGTCAGCACAGACATTAATACATCCATCAAAGGCACCAAATTCACCTCTGGGATTTGAGAACCAGTTTTGCGAGATCGAAAACGCATAAATTTATTCAATAATTAAAGACACGCGCTCACCCCCGGCAGCTCGCATCAGATCGAGTTTGTGCATCATCTTTTCGTAAGTCAATTTGGGGTTTGGTTTCAAAAACACATTGCCCTTGGGATTATCCAGCAAATACTGGCGAACCTTGGCCTGTAGCTCTTTATCAGAGATGGACTGCTTGTCCCGGGATGCCTGACCTTGGTCATCTAGATCCACCACAAATTGATTTTTAAGATCCGAGAGTTTGATCTCCTGTTGCCCACCTGCTTCTTGAGGAAGTTGAACCTCTAAGCTTTTTTGCTTGCTCAAGGTCATGGTGATCATCACAAAAAAAGCCAAGATTCCCATCATCACGTTGAGCATGGGAATCAAGTTAATTTCGGGAATCGTCGATTCTTGTTGAGCAAATTTCATAAAGCTAAATTCACGGTGTCGCAGGAGCTATCACCCTAGAGGGTTTCTACCGTCACCTGTGTCGGTTCAACCGAACTCCCTTTTGGCAAATAGGCAGGACGGTTGACCTGGTTGGGTTCGTACCAGACCTGTCGGTATATCAATTCCATTTCGCTTCCCACCTCGGAGAATGTATCGACTTGGCGGGCCTGCAAAATCACAAAGATGCGTAAAACAATCAGGGCCAAAATAGCAACAACCATCCCTGCCGCTGTAGTTAAGAGGGCTTCACCAATCCCTGCAGCTGCTTTGGTTGCCTGTTCAGAGGTGCCCCCACTGCCAATATTGAGGTTATTAAAAGTATTGATCAGGCCAGTTACTGTTCCCAAAAGACCCATCAGGGGGGCAACCGCCACAATTGTTTCCAGTAGCTTATCGCCCTTGCGCATTCTGACAAACTCTTTATCTGCCGCCGCTTCCAGGGCTAAACGAAAGGTCTCTGGCGAGGGTTGATGCAAGCGCAGGGGTGCTAACAGAAATCGGCCAATGGGCAAAAACCGAGCATGCTGAGCAATGGCTTCCGCTTCTTCTAAGCTACAGCGAGCTGCATCTAAGACGTCATGAACAATGCGATGTTCTTGACTAATCAAACGGATCCAAAAAATGGTTCGTTCGAAGGCACACGCTAAAGTCAGTACAGATAATCCCGCAATGGGAATCATGACTGGGCCACCCTTGGCCAGGAAAGTATAGATTGTGGACACGGTGTCTCCAGAATTAACCAGGTCTTGTCAGCCTTATGAAGAGAAGACTCACGTCGAATAGGATAACTGAAACCCTTTCAACACTGGGTTAAGAGAACTGCAGGATCAGGTTAAGCATCCATTAATTCGCCTTAACCTTATGGGACCTTACTCCAGTGTATTCACCATAAAATGCTCACAAGCTCCCAATGCTTTTAAGGAGGATTTCTGGGCCTTCGTTAATCCCATCGCTCCAGCAATATTCATCCCATCGTAAAGGGGTTTTACTTTGAGAATTTTTTGGCATGCACTAGAATGCATCTGCCAAATTCTCAAGGTCTGGTCCTGGGAACCACTGGCAATTTGAGGAGGTTCTGCATGAGATAAAGGGGGCAGAAAAGCTATGGATCTCACCTCATTCTCATGGCCTTCAAATGTCCCTATACAGTCTCCCGTCGCCAGATCCCAAAGCTTAATGGTGTGGTCAAGGCTGCCACTGGCTAACGTTTTACCTTCAGGATGAAAGGCAACAGTATAAATGCCGTTGGTGTGCCCCGTTAAGGTTTGCAGGCATTGTCTAGTTTGTACATCCCAGATTTTAATGGTGTGGTCAAAACTGCCGCTCACCATTAACTGGCCATCGGGACTAAAGGCGACTGAGAAGACCCGATCCTTATGTCCGATTAAAGTATGGATGTTCTCTCCAGTTTGAAGATCCCATAGTCTGATGGTCCGGTCACCACTTCCACTAGCAATGTACTGACTATTGGGGCTAACCGCGACGGACCAAATCCAGGTCTGATGGCCCGTTAAGGTCATGGCGCAGGCTTCTGTATTAAGGCTCCATATTTTAATGGCATGGTCACTGGCTCCCGAAACCAACCAGTTGCCATCAGGACTATAGGCCAAACCATAGACCCAACCCCGATGCCCGGTCAGGGTACTGATACATTGACCGCTGGGATAATGCCACAGCTTAATGGCATAGTCGCCGCCACCGCTGGCGAGGATCTCACCGTTGGGACTAAAGGCTAAGGAGTAGACGGGCTGATGATGCCCCTTTAGCGATCGCAACATTGTTCCCTCTTGCCGATTCCACAGACGAATACTTTGATCGAAACTTCCGCTAGCGATGGTTTGTCCATCAAGACTGCAAGTAACAGCGAAAATCCGATTGGTATACCCCGTTAGCACTTTCAGGCAGTCACCAGTGTCGACATCCCATAGCCGCACGGTTTGGTCCAAACTGCCACTGACGACAAAATGTCCATTGGGGTGAAAGGCGATGGCGAAAATACCATGATGGTGTCCCGTAAGGGTGCGGAGACAGTGCCCCTGGTTAACGTCCCACAATTTAATCGTTTGATCGCCACTACCACTCACTAACGTGCTGCCGTCAGGGCTAAAGGTCAAGGAATTCACCCAGTTGCGATGGCCATTCAGGTTTTCTAGAAGCTCACCACTGTAGCTATCCCAGAGCTTAATCGTGCTGTCTGTACTACAGCTGGCTAGACGCTGGGTTTGGGGGCAAAAGGCCACGGACGTGACCCAGTTGTTATGTCCTTGCAGAGTATGCTGACAGGTCCCCTCTTCAACATCCCAAAGCTTGATGGTTTTATCTGAACTCCCACTGGCGATTCTTGAGTTATCAGGGCTAAATGCCACGGTAAAAATAGCTTGTTGATGACCCGCTAGGGTCTGTAGGCAAGTGTAGTCATTAACCTCCCAAATTTTGAGAGTGGTGTCCTTACTGCCAGAAGCCAGCAGTTGCCCATCGGGGCTAAAGGCCACTGCACAGACTTCAGAGTCATGACCGTGGAAGGTGTAAAGACAGTTGCCCGCTTCTGCATTCCAAAGCTTTAAGGTATGGTCGGCACTTGCACTGGCCAAAGTTTGATTGTCAGGGCTGAACGCAACGGAAAGGACGGCATTTTGGTGCTCATGGCCCACCCAAAGTTGCTGATAGGTGTGGGCGCACCAGACTCTGACTTTGCAATCCTGATCTGCGATCGCAAGATATCGACCATCAGGACTAAAAGCCACTGCTTTCACTTCGTCCAGAATTTCTGAAAAGGTAGAATCGCAAAAATTAGCATTGGCGAAGCTGGTTCCGTGTAGCACCATCCCCTGTAAATCTGCTTGGCGAATCGTCATTTCCGAGAAATCACGACCACTCATATCCACCTTCATCACCTTAGCCAGGTGGAGAAGATTACTACAGAAGTACCCCTTTCCCAGATGAACTTGCTCCTTGAGCTGAGGGATTAAGGCAAATATATGTTCAATAATTGCCTCTGGTGTGCCAAATGTAGCTAACAAGCGATCGACAATGGGCTGCACAATCAAGCATCTTTGAGTTTCAACAACGGAAACGGGGGCTTGAGCTTTGACCAATGGGTATTGGGCTAACCAGTTGATCTGGTTCTGTTGGATGGAGGTAGAAACCTCTTGGATCAGCTGGGCGGTCATATATTCCATGACAACAGGCTGCAAGGTGAAAAAATGATCAGATTTCTCGATTAAGGATCGATTTTGGAGCGCAGCCACCGTTTGCAATAGTTCTCCCAAGGAAGTCGGTGATAGGATATCCGCCTGAATATCTGGATAGGAGACAGGTTCTCGATGGATGGCCAGCCAATATAACACCTCTGCCTCATGGGCACTGAGTCGTTGAAATTGCTGACCTAGTAAATCCTGAATGTCATCAAAAATAAAAGGTTCTTGTTGGAGAAAGCTCAAAAAGTGAGTGAGATTGGAGTCAAAAACATCCCGAATAAAAGTGGCCACAATTTTTAGAGCCAAGGGATTACCGATATAGCGCTCAATTAAGGTTGACCAGTCTTCCTCGCCGCCTCTATAAGTGCCAATAGCGCTAAAAATTTCACGACCCGCTTGAGTGGATAGTCCTTGAATTTGATGGCAGCGAACCGGTAATTTGTCTCCTTCTAGGCCATTTAATCCCTGGGGTTTCTCTCTAGAGGTGAGAAGTAGACAGCTTTGGTGATAGGTTTCTCCGACAATTTTGAATAATTGCCCATATCCTTCATACCCCGCTCGATAGACGCCAGCCCGGTTACAGTCTTCTAAAATCGACTCAACATTGTCCAAGATCAGCAAGCAGCGACGCTCCTGTAAATGCTGCACCAATCGCGACAACAAATCTGCAATAGATTCAAACACTCTTGTTTCCAGGTGATGAGAGAGGACTTGAATCAACTGAGACAATAAGGACTCTACAGCAGGGGCATTGCGTAAACTGCGGAAAATGACCGTGTCATATTGATCCTGTAATTCTTGAGCTAATTTCACAGCCAGAGACGTTTTGCCCACTCCTCCCATACCCAGAATGGTGATCAAGCGACATTGATCCGTCTGAATCCAGGTGTGCAACGTAACGAGATCCGCCGACCGACCATAGAACCGGGAAACATCTATGGCCTCTCCCCAATCTTGAAAGTTTGCCGGAGGGGTGGGGGATTGTGATGGAGGCGATTGATGCTGTGAACCGCTTTTCTGGACTGGATCGCCAAGATCTGCCACCGTTTGCCAATCTAAATTCAGTTGTTCGCAAAGCTCAACAAAAGTGGCGAAATCGACAGGCTTTCCTCTCAAAAAGTTACTGACGGTAGACAAGCTAAAGCCAACATGCTCAGCCAAGGAGCGCTGACTGTGGAAGCCACTCCGCTTCAACACCACTTTAGTACGGGCAATACAATCACTATGGACACTCAGAGATCTAGACATGCGTCATCCCAAAAAAAGTTGGCTAATTCGGTCCTATCGGTGGATGGTTCTGTTACAGGTCTCAATGGGATCTGGACAGCTACGGCTCAAGTTCTTCTGCTACCTAAGAAGCTTTCTCTAAAAGAAGGGGTATAGATTTAGTTTTTTGAAGCTTATTTTTTACTCTAAAAAAATGATATATCTGACCTCTATTAACGGTTGAGGCCAATACTCTAAAGGGCTTATCTTGGCAAGTTCCATATATTGAATAGGTCCTTTTATATTTAACGTTTATTCTATAAAAAATCAAAAATAAACTGAGCAAAAAGTCAGGCAGAAGTCAGTCATTCTCAGGGCTTAAATCAGTCAACCATGTCGTTTGATAGTAAATATCAAGTCTTTGATTCACTCAAATCTTCAATTCTATTGGTTTAATTATCAATAGAATTGAGATTGTTTTTATCTAGATAAAACTAAATTCAATGGGAAGATATTTCTATCCTAACCATGAATGAATGGCACAGCTTTTTACCCAGGTGCCAAAGAGATAGGAACGAAGAACCTTACTTCTTAGCTCTTGCTCAGCCATGAAAGCTGACAAACAGATTTCATCAAATTTTGACTCGGTGTTCCCTATTTCCAATTAGCGCAAATATTTGAGATTCGCGGTTGGTTCAGATTTGCAGGTGCTTGCGCCTCAAGCTGAAATTCAATGGGCGGAATCAAATGACACTCAATTTCTAATGGTTACAGGGAGATAAATCCATGGCTTTATTTGAAGGAACAGGCGATATTTCATCTGTGGTAGCAGATTTTCAGGCAGCATTAGGTGGGCCAAACAACGGCAATACGTTTGGCCCAGTTGCCAACGGCAGACGAGAAATTAATTGGGATGCCAATATTGTCCCTTTTGACATGCCTGCTGATTTTTTCAACAAAACCGTTACCCGGGGTGCAGAATTTGTGACCAACGCCGGATCTGAGTTCCGAGTAAGCAACCCAGACCCGAGTGATCCAGGTGCCCCTGACAATGAATTTGACAGTATTAATGCCACCTACCCAGATCAGTTCGATACCTTTAGTGAATTCCGACTGTTTACCCCTTCGGGGTCAAATGTGACAGAAGTGGAATTTTTTGTGCCCGGTTCTGATGTCCGGGCGACGTCTAGTGGATTTGGGGCAGTCTTTACAGATGTTGACTTAGCAGACAGCACCAAGATTGAATATTTTGATATCGACGGCAATCTTCTCCAGTCTGAGTTTGTCAATCCTGACCCTCAAGGGTTGTCCTTCTTGGGGGCAACCTTTGAAGAAGGCAATTTATACAAAGTCAAAATTACCAGCGGTAATACCCCCATTGGAGCAGATGATGATCCTGCCAATGGGGTAGATGTGGTTGTCATTGATGACTTGCTCTACGGGGAACCTCAAGCCGCCGAAACACAGGATGGTGATGACGGTGACAACGTGCTGACCGGGACACCCGGAGGAGAATTTATCCGAGGTTTCGGGGGCAACGATACCATTCTGGCTTTTGGCGGCAATGACATTGCCCAAGGGGGCGATGGAAATGATGTCATTAGCGGAGGAGATGGCAATGACTTCCTGGATGGCGGTGCTGGCGATGACACCGTTATCGGTGACAAAGGAGATGACACCAAACTCGGGGGCGATGGCAACGATCGGATTATTTGGAATGATGGTGATGGATCTGATCGGATTGATGGCGGTGCAGATATGGACACCGTCGAAGTCAATGGCAGCCCTGATCTAGGCGATGAGTTTGAAGTGGCTGCTGGAGCCAGCGATGTCTTTTTTCAACGGGTCAATCTGGGTCAATTCGACTTGGATATTAGTACCGTTGAAACCCTAGAGGTGAATAGTGATGGCGGCGACGATCAATTCACCGTTGGAGATCTGTCTGGCACTGGGCTAGAAAAAGTGGTTTTCAATGCCGGGGATGGTAGCGATGTCCTGGAAGGTGCGGATGCAACCACTGATGTACAAGCATTGGGTGGCACTGGCGACGATACCTTCACCACTGGCTCGGGAAATGACACCCTGGAAGGAGAAGGTGGCAATGACTCTCTTGCTGGCGGCAATGGTGATGATCAGCTCTTGGGTGGCGAAGGGGATGACACCCTTCGAGGTGGCAATGGCAACGATCTCACAGACGGCGGAACGGGTAACGATACGGCTGATTTTAGTGATATTCCCTTTGAGATCAGAGCAGATTTAAATACGGGGAAAGCTCAATACGATGTGGCCCCAAGTGTAACCGTCGAAGACACATTAGTCAGCATTGAAAACCTGACGGGTAGCACTTTCAATGATCGACTAGCAGGAGATCGCAATGCCAATATTTTGGACGGCGGAGATGGCAATGATCGCTTAACGGGTCGTCGAGGAGCCGATACGCTTCTAGGAGGCAACGGAGATGACAACTTAATCGGTGGTAGAGGAGCCGATAGGCTAGTTGGTGGCGCGGACAAAGATGTCTTGCTGGGCGGTCGAGGAGCTGATGACCTCAATGGTGGAACCGGCAACGATCTGATGCGAGGCGGTCGAGGGGCGGATGTCTTTCGATTTGAACGTGATCTCCTAGACGGCATCGCTGATCGTGATGTTATTCTGGATTTCCAAGCCCAGGATGCCTTAAATTTCGATGATTACCTGGGTGCTGGCGGATCCGTTACCTTCTCAAGAATTACGGGCGGCTTAAATATTGATTTGAGCGGAGAGGATACCATTACGGTTTTTGGTAGCCGAAGTGCACTTAATGCGGCAGAAGCCCAACTGAAAGCATTGGTCTAAATACCAAATAGCGAAGTAAGTTGAAGCCATACAGAGGAAGCTAAATCCCCTAGCTTCCTCTGTTTCTTGCGAATGCCTGCATTAACCAAACCGACCTGAGACGTAATCGCGGGTGTAGTCTTGCTTGGGATTGGTGAAGATGGTGACGGTATCGTTAAATTCCACCAAATACCCCAACTTACCCCCCTGCTCAGTGGCTTCGGCATTGAAAAAGGCTGTTTTGTCAGAAACCCGAGAAGCCTGCTGCATGTTGTGAGTCACGATCACAATGGTGTACTGCTCTTTTAGCTCCTGCATGAGTTCTTCAATGCGCAGGGTAGAGATGGGATCCAAGGCTGAGCAGGGCTCGTCCATGAGGATGACTTCGGGCTGGATTGCGATCGCACGAGCAATACACAACCGCTGCTGCTGTCCCCCCGACAAAGATAGTCCACTCTCCTTGAGCTTGTCCTTTACCTCATCCCAAATGGCAGCCTTCCGAAGAGAGCTTTCCACCAGCTGGTCCATATTGCCCTGGTAGCCATTGATGCGAGCGCCAAAGGCAATATTCTCGTAGATTGATTTGGGAAAAGGATTCGGCTTTTGGAAGACCATGCCAATCCGACGCCGAACTTCAACCGGATCCACCTTCTTGCTGTAGAGGTTAACGCCCCGGAAAAAGACATTTCCCTTCACCTTGGCACTAGGAATCAAGTCATTAGTGCGATTGAAGCAGCGGAGTACCGTGCTTTTACCACAGCCCGATGGCCCGATAAAAGCCGTAATTTGACTCGCAGGAATGTCGAGAAACACTTCACGAACAGCCGGAGTGGATCCATAATAGACGGACACCCCTTCCATTTTTAATGCAGGTTGTTCAGTGACTGGACTGGAATCAGAGGTCATAGGTGAGTCGGCAAGGTTAGTCATGGGTTCGCATCCACAAGCTTATCAGTGAGAGTCGGTTTATTATTCTCATTTCACCTTAAAGAACACAGCTTATTACTGGGTTAAGAAATGAAAGAAAATAATGAGATTAGGATCACAGCTTTTGATTCTGAAATTTATTACGAAGCAGAATCGCGGTTGTATTCATCAGCAACAGCACCACTAGCAAAATAATGATCCCTCCAGCTGCAATGGGTTCAAATGACTTCTGAGCCCGGGCAATCCAGACATAAATTTGAATGGGTAACGCTGTAAAGTCAGATTGCAGCCCTTCCAGAGACAAAGGAGGAGCAAAAGCGATATAGCCTGCCGCACCCACCACCAAAATAGGGGCTGTTTCGCCAATAGCGCGGGAAAGGGCCAGAATCGTTCCGGTTAAAATCCCCGGCAGAGATTGAGGAAAAACTAGATCTCGAATCACTTGCCAGCGGGTAGCCCCCAAGGAAAATCCGCCCTGGCGCAGGCTGCTAGGAACAGCCCGCAACGCTTCGCGGGTACTGACAATAATGATGGGCAAAATCAATAGGGCTAACGTTAACCCTCCAGCTAACACACTATTTCCACCGGTAATGGGACGCATAATGTCCACGAAAACCGTTAGTCCTAGAAGGCCATACACAATGGAAGGAACGGCTGCCAAATTGCCCACATTAATTTCAATGATCCGGGTAAATAGATTATCGGGGGCAAACTCTTCCAGAAAAATGCCAGACCCAACACCAATCGGAAATGCAACGGCTGCAGTAATGCAGAGGAGCCAAACGGTGCCCATCAGAGCTGGCCAAAGTCCAGCTTTTGCAGCTTTGCGGGAAGGTGGACTGGTCAAAAAATCAAAGTCAATACTGCTCGCCCCGTCAGAGAGTACATCGAGAAGTAAGGTCACCAACACCACCAAACTAATAAGGGTGGCCAGCCAAGTCAGAATTTCAAAAAAACGGTCCCACCGATAGCGTCTACTTAGAGCAGGCTTAAACTGATCGTTGGCATCGTCTTGAAGACTGGGTAAATCCCTGGGATTTGATAAGGTCATTCGTATTTCTCCTGGAAACGGCGGACAAACCAGAAGCTAAAGACATTCAGACAAAATGTAATCAGAAACAACGTCATCCCCACCACAAACAATGTTTTATAACCAATCGTGCCGACCGGATTGTCTCCAAAGGTGGCCTGAACAATAAACGAAGTCATGGTCTGTACGGAAACCCGAGGATCCAGGGTCAGTACAGGGGATGCACCAGCAGCAACCGTGACAATCATCGTTTCCCCAACAGCACGGGAAATAGCAAGTACGCAGGATGCCACAATCCCCGATAGAGCAGCGGGTAGAACGACCCCGGTTACGGTTTCTCGCTTCGTTGTCCCTAATGCGTAGGATCCTTGCCTAAGACTTTGGGGAACTGCATAAATGGCATCTTCACTGAGGGAGGCCACCAAAGGCATAATCGCGAAGCCCATCACCATACCCGCACTCAGAGAGTTAAAAATCTTCAAACCTGGAACGAATCCCTGGAGTAACGGTGTGACGAATAACAAAGCAAAATACCCGTAAACCACGGTAGGAATACCGGCTAACACTTCCAATGCCGGTTTCAACCATCTACGAACATTGGGGGAGGCATACTCACTCAGACAAATTGCAGCCAATAGACCAATTGGTAATGCCACCATCAACGCGATCAGCGAAGTCATAAAGGTCGCGCTGATCAACACAAAAATTCCGAATTGATCACTAAACAAGGGGGTCCATTGGGTATCGGTTAAAAACCGAATCAAGGGAATCTCCTTGAAAAACTCAAAGGTCTCAAAGATGAGGGTGCCAACAATGCCAACGGTGGTGGCAATTGAAATAAGCGCAAAGCTGGCAAACAAATATTTAACGATTCGTTCAGACCATACGCTCAATCCTCGTTTTGGCCTCCACAACTGTGAGTCATGAGGTGGGGGGAGTGAGGTGGATTCAGTATGCATATTCAAACCAATCAGGTTATCTCAATTCTCGAATTATTTAGGGATTCTGAATAGCGCTACCTGCCCAACCAGAATCCCTAGGTGAGTGGTGTTAATTAAAGAACGTCACTCAATTTAACGCCAACTGTCTTTCCGTCAGGGAAGATGGTTCCAGTCTTCCCTTCCTGGGCACGGGCCAACGCCTTGCCATAGATATCATCTGGCATGGGGAAGTAACCCACATCAGCGACGAGTTCCTTGTTCGCTGGATCCAAGTAAAACTCAACGAAGGACTTCATTTCAGGACGATCCATAGCCGTCTTGCTGACATAAATGAAGAGAGGGCGCGCTAGAGGAGAATAGGTTCCATCCAGAACAGTTGCATCGCTAGGGGTGATACAACCATCCCCCCCATCAATCTGAACTGCTCTGAGAGAATCCTTATTTTCCTCATAGTAGGAATAACCGAAGTAGCCCATGGCATTTTTGTCGCCTGCAACACCACGGACAATTGTGTTGTCATCTTCACTAGTGGCAAAATCGCCTCGGCTCCCTTCTTCGTCAGTAATCGCTTCATTGAAGTAATCAAAGGTACCTGAGTCTGTACCAGGTCCATAAAGGGTTAGAGGGGCATCTGGATACTCAGAATTGACCTGATTCCACTTACTAATCTTGCCTTGAGCACCCTTTGCCCAGGCGGTCTTTAACTCGTCGACAGTCATACATTCCGCCCAATCATTATCCTTATTGACAACAACAGATAGGGCATCATAGGCAACAGGTATTTCGATGTATTCGATATTTTTTTCCGCACACAAATCTATTTCTTTTTGCTTAATGGGGCGGGATGCATTTGAGATTTCGGTTTCACCTGCACAGAACTTCTTGAAGCCCCCACCAGTACCAGACTTACCAACGGTAATCTTGACATCACTGTTGGCCGCCTGGAATTCTTCGGCCATGGCCTCAGCGATGGGAAGAACTGTACTAGAACCATCGATCGTGATCTTGCCAGATAGGTTCGCGTCGGTGCCAGTGCTAGACGGCCCGTCACTAGTCGTTTCGCCACCCGCACAAGCGGATACGCTAGCAACCAAAACAGCTAGGGAAACATAGCGTAATAAATTCATAGATTTATGCTTCAGAAACATGGGTTATAAATCTCCCTAACCACACAAAAATAAGTAAGTTTATTCTACCTTCCGTTGGAGAATATCTGCTCAAGGTAAAGAATAGGTTAAATTGGCGATAAGGGAAGCTAAATAATAGGGATAAAATGACGTAAATTGTCGGTAAATTTATTAAAATTCTTTGACACATTTTGGCAAATAAGTTACTCAAAAAAATCTTTGTTAGTTAGAATAATTAAGATACGAAAAAATATTTTGCGTGTTTGTTTGAATTCACCCCATTCTCCTAAAGACCAGTCCGATAGCAAATATCGGTATTTATACCCTCGTAGTAAATACAGAGGGAGCTTTACTCCTGAAAAACTTGCATTCAATGCAAATCTTCAAGAATTTGCCCATAAAGTTACTTTTATCTGTGCTCTGGAAACATCAGGAAAAATCTCTTCTCTGCAGGCTTATAAAGACATCAAGCGCCTTTGGAAACAGCTTAAAAAAAGTAAGAACAACTTACAAATCGGTCAAGATCAACTGGATTAAGAACTGGTTGGATTCACGAGTACTTGGAAAATATTAACTCTAATAAAGAAATACTAAATATTTCTTCCAGAAAATGATGATTGCACAAGAGAAATATAATTAAACTTTCTCCAATAATCCTTTAGATAAGTCAACAAGAGATTTATCATAGTAAATTTAGCCCAAATTCACTGCTTTAATCTCTCTATCTTTCTTATCCTATGTTTATCTATTGTTTTATCCTGATTTAGTGGTCTGTATTTCTCGGGGAATGATGCCTGAGAGACACTCTTGGAGGTTAAGCAAAGGTTAATATAAGTCTGGCTGCCCATCAGCTGGGTTCTTCAGGGCTTTTATGCCATACCATAGGGCACTGGTTCTAAGAATCCTCTTCTTCTGCAGAAGTTCTCTTCTAGGTTGAGCATCTTCTGTAGAACTCCCTTTGCCCCAGTCTCGACCGGATGAGCTTATCCATCATGAAAACTCAATCCTCATCTTCTACTCAAAAGAGAAAAACGAAGTCTTCACAGCTCGATGCCCAATTATCCTTGGGGGAAGTGGCCTATCGCGCGATTCAAAAACATTCTAAGAAATCCACGAAGTATCAAGATGGGGTACTGGCGGATCGCGATCCAGAAAATCTCCACCAAATGCGAGTGGGCATGAGACGATTGAGAACGGCCCTTGAAGTATTTGGTCCTGCGATTGATCTACCCGAGGCTGCTCAATCCTCTCAGGTTACTAAAATTGCCAAGCAGTTAGGCAAGGTGCGAGATTTAGATGTCTTGCAACTCTGGTTTCAACATTTTTTATCCATTTCCAGTACGAGCGCTGAAGAAGCCCAGGAAATTAAGCGGGTTTTAGGCCGACTAAACAAACGCCGTCAGAAAAAGTTCGCTCAACTCCCCAAATTGTTTAGGAGCAAACTCTATCGACAATTTGTCGTCGCATACCAAGATTGGTTAGAAAAACCACAATACCAGGCTATTGCCATGATGCCTGTATTAGATGTGGTCCCAGATTTATTATTGCCTCTGCTCAGCCAACTCTTTCTTCATCCTGGGTGGCTGGTGGCAACGGAACCCCTTGAAGGGCGCATCTATCCTACGGTGGGCATGAGTATGGAAGCTCTGGATCAGGTGTTGGCTCAAGAAGGACCCGATCTGCATGATTTGCGTAAGCAAATGAAACGAGTGCGCTATCAAACAGAGTTCTTTATCCCATTTTTTGGAAAAACCTATCAGACTCAGACGCGGGGATTTAGAGATCTGCAAGAATTATTGGGACTTTTCCAAGATGAGGCAGTCTTAAATGAATTCTTGGTCAAAGAATTGGGAGCCTCTTGGCCAGATCAGCTTCCTTCTCTAGCCAAGCTACTGCAAGAAGAGCGGTTTCGAAACTGGAAAAAATGGCAAGCGCAACAGCTCAAGTATTTGGATCCAAAGTTTCGACGAACCCTCAGCCGTCGAGTTATGTCACCATCCTTGGAAACACTGACCACCTGATATTGGCCTTCGCAAGATACCAAACAGACCAGAAAAACGGATAGGTGGACTTAGGATAGAGCTGGACTATCTGGATGTAATTTATCCCAATCCCAGGCATGGGGGTTGGTAGTGATGTATTGGTGGAAGGTGTGAAAGGCAAACCGATGAGGAATGATATGCTGATCCACTTCTTGTTGCCAAAGGGGTTGATGGGGCAAGTTTCTCAGATGCTTGATGCGTTGGCTGGCCATCCCTTTAAAGGATGAGATCCACTTGAGCAGGGAATGCGATCGCACCTTCGTTTCCTGCATCAGGGGCTGTTGGGCCAGGTCCTGGGAGCTTGGGTCAGCTGCGCCAATAATGCCGTGAATATGATTGGGCATCATCACCCAATGGTGAAGGTCAAAGTCGGAACTCTGCTCGAAAGAGATCTGCCATTCTTCTGCAACTAATGCTCCTAAATCATTGAGCTGCATTTCACCAGCAATAATTTCCCCAAACAAGCACTCTCGTTCATGGGTGCAGAGAGTAATAAAGTAGGTCTCTGTCTGAGGAAATGTCGATTGGAGGGTGGGGGCGGTGGGGGAAGGGAGGGTTAAAGTTTGAGACACGAGAGGAAAGCTATTGTTGTTGGAAAGAGTTGAGTTGGATTTGAATGCATTGTCCTTAGAATGCCCATATGAATGGGAAATCTAAAGAATATAAATATATTTAATAAGTAATATTACTAATATTTACTATTAATTAATCCGTAATTCAATTATGGCAAATATTTAGAATAGATGTCGTTTCTTTCGATACAAAATAGGGAATTAATCCTATGGGTCATGTGCCTATTGATTGGAACTAATCTCGTTGATTGCCATCAGTAAATGTGCGTAATTCTTACTAATTGAGAGAAAATATATCAAAAGTTGACATTTGTTTTACAACGAATACATAAAGAAGACTCAACCTGAATTAAGCTGAGTCTCTTAGAACGGATGATAGCTACTGCAAGTATTTCTAATATGGCCTAATATAGCTCTGTTTAGCAGTGTTTGACTGAAAGTTGAGTCTTGAACTGCTCTGCTCAGATACAGTTTGGGGGCAATCCCGTTGAATTTTTTTCACCACATCGCAACTAACGTTGCTGAACAATATATTCTAGGCTGATAATACCCCCACCAGTGCTGAAAAATAGTCGGATAAACGGCCTTGGAACGCAGCGAGTTCAATGTTGGCCATTGCACCCAATACTCAAACTATTTTGGTTTGCCCAATGGGAAAAGTAGTTATAACCATAGATATCAAATTTTAAGGGGTCTTAGACTCTCGATGCGCTGTCTTACGCTTTGGAAATGAGCGATTAGACTGGGCAAAGGCCTCGGTTCCAAACCTACCCAGGGAAGACATCAGGCTAGAGAAAATAGCCAGGCTGCTTAATAACTTTTTCACGGACATATCCTCTAAATTGATATTTCTATGAAAACACTAAAAAATCAGCTTTTAAGGGATACATCCCACAACCTCGTAGAGATATTATCTGCAAAATTGTGGGGGCTAGATCATGGTCTCACGCCCATTGGATCGGTAGAATAGTTGAATTCTGAATGATGTTATAACCTGACAACGATTTAGCCCTGACACCCAAGAGACCTGTCATAGGTACACCACAGCATCTTGTCAGTGCTGCCCAGTACGATATTGATTTTATTGAGTCCCACACATTTCATTCACCAGAAATACCCCAGGAGATTAGAACGCCATTTCTATTTTCTTAAAGTCCAGCTCAATTTCAGCCCAAAGAGCCTTATTGTGAGGATCCGTATTCAATGCTTTCTTGAGATAAGCTCTGGCCTGATTGAGTTTCCGTTCCCGGATGAGTTGCCGTCCCCATGATTGGTAAATAATGGCCTGCCATTGTCTCACTTCCACATCCTGGGGAAGACGTTGGGCAAGGGCTTCAATAAGGGCAACGGCTCTGGGAAATCTCTGGCGCTGAATTAATTCTTGAAGTTGCTTATAAGAATCCACCTTCAGTTTGATGTCTGCAGGTGAAAGGGGTGACTTTCTGGGTGCAGAGGAAGGCTTGGGTTGAGGAGTGGGCTGCTTTGGAACCGTTACACGCGGCCTGGATATCGAGGCTTGAGGTCGAGTCTGATGCTGAGGCTGTTGTGGGGGCGGGGGCGACGAAGGTTTTGCCGGCTGGGTCGAAACTTTGACTGAGGGAGCAGAACGGGGCTTTGCTGTTGCTCTGGATGGAACAGATGCTGGAACTGTACTGTTATTCGGGGCAGGAGGGACAATTTTTTGCAGCGTTTTGTAAGCCTCAGTAACCTGAATAAATTTCTCATGGGCGAGTTGATCGCCCGGATTAGTATCCGGGTGCCATTGCCTTGCTAGTCGACGGTATGAGGCTTTGAGGTCTTCTATATTGGCTCTAGAAGTCAGTTGTAGCAGGCGATAGCAGTCTGCGATATCCATGTGTTTTGTTAAAGTCAGAAAACCCTTAATTGAATTTAGATCACCTGTCGGGATGCTCGATTTACTTATTCCACCTCTATAGTTGTCACTTCCAACAAATTTCTTTCACCATGAGCAAATATATTCACGTTGAACCACAGTAGCATCAACGCTAAGTTCGCAACAATAGGCTATTTGCGGATTTACCAGAGTCTGACTGGCTAGAATACTGCATCATCGAGGTCAATCTATAGAGTCTAAACCAGCCAAAGAAAGGCAAAACTGATTCCATAGGTTTAAGCATTGTCTTTAAACTCAGGGGAGACACTAAGGTTTGCTAAACTGCCTCTACCACTCAACATATGGACGAAGAGTTTGGTTTGACTGTCTCTACTGCTGTTTGTAGCAGGTACCCCTTGTGCAACAACTACCGAGCTTCTGTATTGTTCATCCCCCTCAACATCTCACTTCCACAACCCAAGACGTGTTTTATCAACATATCTATGAGCTGGTTCAATCTCGGGTTGAGGTCATTCTGATCAATTTGGAAACCGTCACCCGTTTAGATAGCGGGGGTTTAGGTATTTTATTTGGCGCTTTTCGGATTTCCCATCGCCAAGGAAAGCGGTTAATGTTGTATTCACCTCAGACCCATGTGGTGAAGAATCTCCACAAGACGGGACTTACTCAAATCGTTGGGACTTATGCAACCCTGGCAGACTGCATCAAGGATGCCATCCCCTACTCCCATCGCTGGGCTCAAGATCGGTCGATTCAACTGCCTGAGTTTTAGGCTCAACCAGGTTCATTCAAGAGGGCTTAGAGCTGAAAAACTGGCACCTTTATTCCTTAACTAGGCGAAAGCCAAATAGAATATGACGAGAATTTTGGGGGCGGGAATGTTGGTAGGCAGCCCGGCAAAAACCCGGTGAATCATCCCACGAGCATCCCTTCATAACGACTGCTGAGCGAATGACCTGTTGCGTTAGGGTAGATGTATATTCAAAGACATTTCCCGCCATATCTTCTACCCCGGCTGGACTCCGACTGAGGGGATAAGTTGCGATCGCACTGGTCTGCAGTCCACCATGATTAGCCCAGTTGGTGGCATCGGCTTGCCAATCATTGCCCCAAGGAAAGTAGCGGCCATCGGTTCCCCGAGCGGATTGCTCCCACTCTAAGGCAGTGGGTAAGCGATAGGACTGTCCATCTTGTTGGCCTCGCCATTGAGCAAAGGCTTGGGCATCGGGATAAGACACTAAAACAACGGGGTGCTGACCTTTACCCGTTGGAAAGCGTTGACCTTGCCAAAGAAAGGGTTTGACGGAGAGATAGGGGTGCACTAGAAACCCTTGTTTTTGATAATCATCAGCAGAAATAAATGGCGAACGATGACCCGTGGCTTTAACGAAGGCTTGGTATTCCGCATTGGTGATCAGGTTTTTTCCCATACAAACTGATGGTTGCGATCGCACCTGCCGATTCGGTTCTCCATCGAACCAGCCCCTTTTGCGTAAACGGGCTTCCGCTTTGGCCCGCTGTTCCGGTTGTTGGGCCGAGGTCGCTGCTGAGATGCGATAGGCATAATCTCGTTCTTGGCGATCGCTCCCGAGAATATAGTCTCCTGCCTCAATCCAAACGAAATCCCCCCCTTGCTCGCACTGAGTTGGCGTTAAAGACGATGGTTTCACTCCAGTCTGGCAGCCCAAGAGCTGAGTTAAAGTCAGTACCCCCAGCAAGGATAATTTGAGGTAGAAGGTCTGATGCATGGGTCTCCAAAGGATTGAGAGTAACCCTCTTTATCTTAAGGGGGCAGGTCTCCAAAGGTATGAAGGGGGAGTCGATTAGGGCCTGGCACTACATATCAGTCTTATTGGGACCTGGCATAAGGTCCGGCGTATAGACATTCCCCGCTTCAATGCGTCCCACTAATGTTGCGCCTGTGCCGCAGAGAATCACTACAATTTGAGAAATATCGCTGCCGGTCATTTTACCCTCATCTACACTGTTGCCAACGATGGGGGCAATGGCGGCAACGGTCGTAAAAATAATTCCCCAGAAGGTCTTACTGGAAAAAATACTTTTGCCTGAGCTGTTGGATGGAATGGAAGGGGGATGAGTGATGGTATTCATAGCTGCTTCCTGATTCGATACTCCATACCTTAAGAGAGAGTTCGGTCAGCATCAGTGACTGTTGTAGAGTAAAAAATGTGACGCTGATCGAATAAAAATCAGGCTAATTTTATTTTTTAAGGTCAATATTCGCCAAAATTAAACTTTCACAAAGAGATACTAGCATTGACAATGAAACCCAGGGAATGGCTCCCCTGGGCAGACTCCTTGGTGTGAGAAGTTAATCTACTTTGATAGTAGACAGGGAATCTGAGTATTGGCTGATGAAAGTCTGAGAATCAAGCAAGGATTTAATGGGAATTAGGGGGAGGATGGATTGCCTGCTTCTTCCTCTGTTGAATCCTCAGTTTCTAAGGGAAAGAACTGCATCTGCTTATGGGATTTAATGGCTTTATCAACTTGTTGCCACTGCACTAACGTAATTCTGATTTTGCCAGTGGTATTCAGCTCTTTTTGAAAGCTGCCGGCTGTGCCTGCGGTCAAGATCTTGGGTTTGATTTCAGCTGTGCCTGCTTCAATAATTTTGTCCGTCTCTTCGGAATAAATTTCGTAATAGACCAGGGGGGTCAGAATTGAAGCATCTGACTGATTTTTTAAACTGCCCCGTAACGTATAGAACCAGGTGTCTGCAAAGTTCTCTTTCAAGATTTCTACTTCTGTAACCACTGCGGCGGGTGGCTTTTTGTCCTTTTTAGCGAGTAAAACATTAGAAGATAGAGCCGGACTGGGCAGGAGGACGCTGCTTTGCAATGCGACAAGGGTTGAGTAGAGAAAGAGGTTGGCCATAGTGGGGGACAGTAAACTTTAGAGTCTAAGACGAGGTGAAAGGGATCAGTCGTTCCCGCTTGCAGTCAATATACAAAACAATCCTGAGCATGCCTCACCGGCATGCTCAGGATCGCAAGAATATGGATGGGAAGACTTCTCAGTAGAAGGCGTTGAAGACTAGGCTAGGCCCAGATACGAAAAAATGCCCTGACCGGTGACCGCTTCAAAAACAAGAGCGGCAATAAAAGCAATCATTGCAGCACGACCGCCAAACCGTTCTGCAAATTCATTGAATCCAAACTTGGGAGAAATTTGATTTGGAACGCGGCTGGGTTCAATCATGGTTGGTGATCCGGGAATGTTAAGAAAGTTTACGTTAGTCTCAGAATAAAAGCCAGAGACGCTCTAAGTCAATCTTAACAAAAGGACTTTGCATCGATCACAGGGGCCGCCAAATCGCGTCTGCCACCTGGCAAACCTCTCTCATGGCTGCTCCATCATGAATGCGGAGGATGTCGGCACCACCTTGAATGGCCGCGCAACAGGCCGCAGCCGTCCCCCATACTCGTTGTTGCGGATCTGGCTGATTTAGGATTTGACCGATAAAGCTCTTTCGGGAAGGTCCCACCAAAATAGGACAACCTAAGGCCCTAAACTGTGCGATTTCTCGCAGTAGGGATAGGTTTTGGGGGCCAGTTTTAGCAAACCCAATGCCCGGATCAATCGCCAGGAACTCTCTAAGGATGCCTGCGGCCTGGGCAGCATCGATTTGCTGTTGCAAGAAGTCAATAATGTCCTTAACCAAATCCTGATAGTCTGTGAGTTTCTGCATGGTTTGGGGGGTACCCCGCATATGCATCAAAATAATCGGGACCTGTAGATGGGCAACGGTGGACAACATCTGTGGATCATAAATGCCACCCGAGACATCGTTGACGAGATCGGCTCCGGCTGCGATCGCAGCTGCTGCTACGGAAGATCGGGTCGTATCCACCGAAATGGGAACGTCTAGTTGAGACCGAATCGCCTGAATAACGGGAATAACCCGATCTAACTCTTCTGCCTCAGCAATTTCAATGGCTTGAGGACGAGTGGATTGCCCCCCAATATCGAGAATGTCAATACCAGCTTTTACTAGATGATGGGCCTGAGATAGGGCTGCGGATTGGGAGTTAAATTGGCCACCATCACTAAAACTATCCGGGGTTACGTTCAAAATTCCCATTAAATAGGTGCGACTTCCCCAGGCAAAGGTGTGATTGTGCAGTGTCCAGGATGGAATTTGGGCAGGAACATTCATAGGTATAGATAAAAGGGGATGGCAAAGCACACATTCTCTGAACAGTTTAAGGTTCAAAACTCCTGTAAATATTTACTGGCTATCCCAATCGAGACCAAATAGCGTGCTTTCCCAGGACGCAAGTCTTTCCCTCATTAACCAGAAGTCAGCTCTCTCAATTTGGGACCGTACTATGGCATTAACATCAATGACAGGTCGCTCTCGCTTCCAAAGAATGCGAAATAGGATGATCTGGATGGGACTGGGTGCTATTTGTACCTTGTCTTGTCTAGGCCTTCACACCGAAACGGCCCTGGGGGCCACCAAGATTAAATTTACCTATGGGCCATTTGGTCAATCCCTCACGGTACAGGAACTCAAGACCTTTGCTGAAACCGGTAAAGCCTCTTCCAAACTCAAGTTTTTTATGAATGCTGCCGATCAAGATCCAAAGGTCGTCCGTCGATTTTTAACTCAAGATGTAAAAATTAGCCTCAGATTGGCCGATCGGTTGCTCTACCTATTGCCAGGTGAATATGCCTTGTTTCAAGCGGGCCAGATTTTTCAGACTCCAAGTCAAGGGGCCAATATCCAAGCCCTTCGCTCGGGGGTGATTCAGTCCTTGAGCGATGATAGTCAAATTTCCCTGTTGGAGTTTCTGGAAAAGTATCCCCTGGCTGAAATGACGATTGATGGTGTCAAGTTGGCCCGAGCCGCCGATCAGATTGATCGACTAGTGAGTCGGTTTGCACCTTCCGTGGAATCCGGTGCTGCGATCGCAACTGAACTTCTAGAAAGTTTGGTTTGTGATTGTGAGTCTGGTGCGATTCGACCCAAACCATCTGTTACCACGCCGAACCCAATCCCTGAACCAGCCCCTGACTCGACACCTCCCGATTAAGAGTTGAAGGAGGCTCAAATCTGATGATGGTCGGATTTTATTGGATTAGGGAAATCAAATCAGGAGCAGAATCATAGACCGAGTTTTGCTGTTCTCGTAAAAATGCTCCGGTTCGATGTTTAACAACGGCCTGGATCTCTGACACTATCGCTAAGGCGATTTCGCTAGGCGTTTCTGCGCCGATATCTAGGCCAATGGGGCCATGGAGCCGATTGAGCTGCTCCGGCGTGAGAGAGCCCCCATCCTGTAGACCTTGAATAAGCTGTTGAGTCCTTGCTTTTGTGCCAGGAACACCTAAATAGCCAATGGCACTAGACCAAAGAAACTTTACGATCGCCAAATCCTGCTCAAAGTCTCCAGTCATCACAACAGCAGCTGAATAAGATGAGAGCTGAATTTGTTGATGCAAGTCCTGAGGCTCGACTTGCAAAATATGATCTGCCTCTGGAAAATGGTTGAGTTTAATCTCTCGCGATGGATGCTCAACGATAATAACAGTCCACCCCAACTGTTTTGCGAGGAGTGTAATGGGGGAAGTGTAAGGTGTAATGCCAAAGATATAGAGCTGGATGGGGGGAGTAATGACTTCAATCAGGGCTTGGACATAACCGTCAATAAAGGGATAGCTCCTAGTCCGAGTTTGACCCGCTGCCAATATTTTGACCGTATCTTGAAAAATAAGATTGGTGAGAAAATGGTCCCCAATTTGATTGGCCACTGAACCATCCATCTTGAGAAATAATCGGGAGGCGACTTGGGCAGGAATATCACCTTCTACAGTAAAGACAGTTGCGATTGCCCCGGATTGGTTCTCGTCATAACATTCAGCGATGAAATCAAACTGAGCTCTAGTGGATCGACTATTAAGAGGCTCCAGTAAAATCGTAGTTCCGCCTTGAGAACTTATCTTATCTAGTGTGTGGAGTGTATCGATATGATATCGATACACTTGGGGACAGTCATTAATCTGAACAAGTTGTTTGACTTGGTTAATAATTTTCTGATCAACATAATCCTCACAAATCGCCCGAATGGTTTGATCAGTTTTGGTCAACAGAATCCGAGTTCCAGACCTGCAGTAGCTTGATTCCTCCGCTTGCAACACAGTCGCTACAATAATTGACGGATCTTGATGATCGGCTTGAATAACAAAAGGAATGATTTCTTGTAGCTCTTTCATTCGAACGGGTAGCAAAACTGTAAAGTGATTGCTCTAAACGGAAAAAATCTATTTCCAAATTTAGTTATAGGTATGCTTTTCTGCTCTAAAAGTCATCAATCCCCCCAATCATCTAGTAATTCTTTTTTACTGCGAAAATCCTCGTTAACTTCAAATAAAATCCTTCTAAAATATTTCTCAAAATATTTAATGGGAACGTTGGCTATTTTCCAAATCTTGAGTTTATACTGTTACCATTTCTTAGTTAGCTACTAATTTATACTTTGCTATTTAATCCAGCTATAACCCTTTAGCAAGGCATTGGCTCATAAATATTAGTAATCTTTACAAAAAGCTGAGAAGTTTACTTGTTGGCACTTTGCTGTAAAAGATTTGTGATGAAATGTGAATTATTTAGATATTGAAGCAATTCAAAGTTTGACTAAATAAATGAAAATTTAGACAGGCATAAAAAGCGATTAATTTACTCTATTTCTGAAATTAGGACGAAATTCAATCTTTATGAATTCCCTTAGAACTCATCAACTCTTGATAAAGTGAGGTCACGTCTCACTGGTTTCAGATAAGGAGCAACAATAGTTGTGCGTAAGTACATTTTTCTACTGCTGTTGGGATTAATCTCTGTCCTGGGATGTGAATTGTCGACCCAAGCGAATCCTACTTTGCAGCTAGGGCTACCCATTGATTGCACCTTAGGTAATGACTGCTTTGTTCTGCTTTATCCAGATCGTGATCCTGGCCCAGAAGCGGTAGATTTTGGCTGTGGCCGGATGACATACGATGGCCACAAAGGAACCGACTTTGCTATCCCTGATGAGCAGGTAATGGCGGAGGGAGTCAAAGTAAAAGCCGCCGCCGCAGGAAAGGTATTACGCACTCGGAACAACATTCGCGATCGCCGCATTCAGAATCAAACTCAAACCGACGCCGTTGAAGGAATGGAATGTGGTAATGGTGTTGTCATAGAACATGATGAAAACTGGCAGACTCAATATTGTCATCTTCGGAAAGGCAGTGTTCTAGTTCAACCAGGTGACAAAGTGAAAGAGGGGACGCCTCTAGGTTTAGTGGGTACTTCTGGAAAGGCTTCTTTTCCCCATGTTCACTTGAGTGTTCGCTACCAAGATCAGGTTGTGGATCCGTTTGTGGGACCTGAAGCCCCATCAGGGTGTCAGGGTAGCAAGAGTCCTTTATGGAAAACGGCCCTTTCCTATCAATCAACGGGATTGATCCGGGCTGGCTTTGCAACGCAACTTCCAGAGCTAGAACAACTATGGGATGGAGAATTTAAAGATCAAGTGCTTCCAGTGGATAGCCCGGCCCTAGTGTTTTGGGTCCACACCTATGGAATGCTCAAAGGAGATCAAGAACGCCTGCAGATCCGAGATCCTCAGGGTAAGATTGTCGCTCAGTTTAATCGAACAGTATCGGAATCTCAGAAGGTATGGACCCGTTCATTAGGGAAAAAGGGCACTAAGCACCCCCTTATTCCAGGTCAGTGGTCTGGACGGTACCAGTTGATTAGAGACCAGAAAACGATCATTGATCATGAAGCAGATGTGCTTTTGCAATAGAGAAATAGGACAGATCCAAAGCTTCGGGGGTTATGATGTCTGCTTTTTATAAAGTACATGGAGGCTATCTTCTGCATTTGGATCCAAGAGGTCAAGTTTATGATGGGCTAGGTCATGGATTGATACCGACGCTCTAGATCCTTAATCTGCAAAGAGAGGTTAGATAGTTGACGGATTAGGTCAACTGGCACTTCTTCGGCTAATTGGATAATAGGGATATTAATATCAATTAAGTTTTTCGCTAAGGCATAACACTCAACCAATTCGCTGAGTCTGTAATATTTACTCTGGAAGTACTGGCGTTTCCTGGGCTTATCTGAAATTGATCTGATGTGAAAGACTTCATCTTGGCTATATGGAAGTAGCCTTTTATTAGCTTGATGCAATTTTGTTAATTCTATTTCCAGTTGTTGGAGCTGTTCTCCCCAGGCATCACTTTGTTTAATGAGTCGTTGCTCCAACATCAAACGATTTTGCGTTTTGGAGTTGTGTTGCTTGCTTCTCAAGACTCTTGGCAAAATATTACCGACTAAAAGGCTACCGAAAACCGCCACAATGATAATTGTCGCTAACCCTCCCCAAATCGATAAACCTAAGCAAAGAATAAATATACTGACCCCAATCACTGTATATCGTTGATATTTGAGAAATTGCCGCTGAGGATGGGGCAAGAAGTGAGACTGGTTGGTCTTGACGTCTACTAATAGAATGGGCTGTAAGTGACCAACACCTTTTGCCGGCATCATCAAAATAATTGGAATATTTGCACCGATGAGATGGTCAATTTCGACTGTTTTAATGGACCCAGTTCTCATCTGAATTCTAGCTAGATAAATATTTTGGTGATCACGGGAAAACCCCAACCATGCGCCAATAATGATACCAGGCTCAGCTTGGTAGAGTGAATAGCAATGGGAACAAATGACTTGCCATTTTCGCAGAGACTGATAGTCTTCTGGTAAGTACAATGAACGTTTACAAGTCGGACAAGTGCTTTTCATCTTCAGTTTAAATTGATAATTCCATGACCTTATTTATCGTGATTTTTTAGATAAAAAATAATATTAGAGTGACATCTCTACTCGCCCATTAGATATCAAGAGACTATTGTTCTTATTTGAGCAATTTGAAAAAATTAGCTATACTTATTACCTATATTTTTACATATGTAAAATACAGTCGTTATCTTTTGAAATTATTATTATTTAATGTAGTCGAAAGTAAATTATTCTCCTTGAATAGCCCTTTTAGATTGCTTGAACCTTAGGTCTAACACCCTAAAAGCAATTGACTATTGATAGGTTGTTTAAATTCTAAAAGTCCCAGAAAATAATTAGATAGATTGAAGGCCTTTCAGGATAAACACATTAAATTTTGGTCGTACACGGTTTAATGTTGAATGAGCAGAAATAACTGAGTGAAGTTTAAGCTAACAGAGGTGAGTCTAGAGGATTTCAAAAAGGAATCAACAATCAGCACATAAAGATGCAAAATTTAGAAGATTTGTCCGTGAATTATGTCGTCACAGATGAATAGCGTAAGATGTGGGACAAACGCAGAATTAAATTTTGGCGGTATCACTACAAACTCAACAGTGGAAGAGAATGAGATGAGTTTGAGATCGGATTTTCACCCTGCAAACATTATCTGGCCATTGGATTACCCCATTGTTGAACAATCATAAGAAAGTCTAGTAAATATTGGCGCTGGAAATGATGCCTCCCCAATAAGACATTGGATGGAGAGCTGTTGTGGAAACTACGCTCTGCTGTCTACAATAAATATGGCCATTTATGTTCCTAGGACCAGCTGAAACTAGGATTTATTACTAGCAAGTATGCTCATGTTTATAACGATAAGGTTAGGATAATTAACCCTAGCCGTCTAATGATCTTTGCTATTTGCCATGACCTAGCTTAAATCGACAGGAAAAAAAGTGGGTTCTTATGGTGTTAAGCCCAATCCCTATGCTTTCATAGCGTTGCTTCTGGGGGCGGTTGGTATTGCATTTGCTCCCATTTTTGTGCGCTTGAGTGAAGTAGGGCCGAGTGCAACAGCATTCTATCGATTAGGGTTTGCTGTCCCTTTACTGGGCGCTTGGTTATGGACGTCCCGACCTGCTACATCCTCCCTCCCGAAAGAACAGCGTGTAACGGGGTTGCCTCTGATATCAGCAGGGTGTTTCTTTGCAGCAGATTTGGCGGTTTGGCATTGGTCTATTCAATTTACCTCTGTTGCCAATGCAACCTTGTTGGCTAACTTCGCCCCTATTTTTGTGGTGTTAGGGGGTTGGCTACTGTTTGGGGAAACGGTTTCACGATGGTTTTTGGTTGCCATTGCTCTCGTTCTCTTAGGGGCGACTCTACTAGTCAGTGCGAGTATCGATACTCAACATTTATTTGGGGATGCATTAGGGCTACTTACGGCTATTTTCTACGCTGGATATATTCTGTCTGTGGCTCGGTTACGTTTGCATTTCCCGACGGCAACCATCGCCTTTGCCAGCAGCATCGTTGGAGCTACGATTTTGTTTTTTGTCGCTTGGCTATCGGGAGAAGGCTTCTTACCTATGACGATGACTGGGTGGTTGTCTTTAGTGGGATTAGCCTGTATTTCTCAGGTGATCGGCCAAAGTTTGATTATGTTTGCTTTGGCCCATTTACCTTCCGCATTTGCGTCAGTCAGTTTGCTGCTACAACCGGTTACGGCGGCAATTTTGGCTTGGCGATTGTTTGGGGAGGCGCTGACCCTGCAGCAAGGCTTTGGGAGCGTTATTGTATTGGCAGGGATTGTTCTGGCTCGTTGGAGCGATCGCAAACCCGTATCATAGCTTCTGGCAGGATCCTTCGAAGAATCGTCTATGCAATGCTCTACGCAACAACTAATTGCTCAACCCATTACTCCAGAGACATTTCAACCCTACGGTCAGGTCATATTTGCTTCCGAAGATGGGGCCGTTTATGGTCCTGACAATGCTCAATTACAGTTAGATCAGGGGATTCCCCGGTTCTATATTATGCGACTAGAAAAGTTGGGACGACGGTTTTCTCGCATTACGCGGCATCTAAAATGTACCCAATGTTTAGGGTCTCTAGCTGGTAAACCCTGGCTGATGGCCGTTGCTCCTCCAGGAGATGCTGCTCAACCTGCTCTAGATCAGATCACGGCATTTCAAATTCCTGGAGACTGCTTTATCAAATTAGAAGTGGGGACCTGGCATGCGGGTCCTCACTTCGATACCGACTTTATCGATTTCTATAATTTAGAGCTGTCTGACACCAATCAAGTGGATCACGATACGTGTAACTTGATCAACCAATATAATGTTGAATTCATCATCACGCCCATGTGATTGCCCTTTCTATCCGTTCGCCAGTGAAGCCCCGTCGTCGTCAATCCCTCCGCCGAAAACTAGCCCAAAGTTTGCCTCAAAAGAGCTACTTGAAGTTTCAAGATGGCAAATTTAGTATTTCTGGGTTGGGGGTTTGGTATACCTATTGGCGCGATCCCTATCATTTATTGCTGACGATTCCTTGGCTGGGCTTTCTGCTCATTCTAGTCGGCGGCTATTTGGTCATTAATGTACTGTTTGCACTGGCCTATCTGGCTGGGGGAGATTGTATCGCCAATGCGACACCGGGCTCGTTTTGGGATGCCTTCTTCTTTAGTGTGCAAACTTTGGGAGCCATTGGCTATGGAGCTATGCACCCCACTACGGCTTATGCCAATTTTGTGGTTACGATTGAGGCCTTTACCAGCATCCTTAGTGTGGCCTTAATTACGGGTTTGGCGTTTGCGAGATTTTCTCGACCGACAACTCGGGTGTTGTTTAGCCATGTTGCGGTGATTACACCTTACAATGGCGTCCCAACCTTGATGTTCCGCACTGCCAATCAGCGCCGCAACCAGATTCTTGAAGCTGAAATTAATCTCTATTTTCTGCAAGATGAAATCAGCATTGAAGGAGATGCGATGCGGCATTTGTATAATCTCAATTTGCTTCGTCCTCGAACGCCTTCATTCACCCTGACCTGGACGGTTATGCATCCGATTGATGAATCTAGTCCACTCTATGGTGCTACTGATGAATCCCTTGAACGTACAAAAGCGACCTTAATTGTGACATTGACTGGAATTGACGATACGGTGGCTCAATCTTTGCATGCTCGCCATACCTATGGAGCCCTAGATATTATTTGGGATCATAAGTTTATTGATATTTTCCATCAAACTCCAGATGGGCATCGATATATTGATTACACCCACTTCCACGACGTAGCCCCTAAATAACTCGATCAGAATTAAAACAAGTAGTTTTAGAACGAACTGGGTAATGGTCCCCAACACACTTGCCGGGTATATGCAGTATTTCGAGCCATTGTTTCCTCAATAGTTGATTTGCTTACACCTTCCGTCGCACTATCTAACTCCAAAATCTCATTTCCCTCTTCTGCCCCTACCGATTGAGCCACTTCCGAATTTTTTATTGACACGCGTTTCCCTGTAGCAAGCGCAACGTGGCCAGGATCAGTTCCAAAAGCAACTACAACTCCCTTTACGAGTGGTGTCGATATGGCAAAAGGGATCTTTGCAATTGCATCTTTGTCTTTTGTCAGAGGTCCTTCGGCCTTACCACTTGGGCCATCCATAATCGGTTTAACAAAAGCTGGAACACCACCTTTAATAACAATTGCTTTCTTAATATATTTTTTATCTATTAGACCAGCTTTGAATGCTGCAATAAGTACTGCCTCCCAACAGTTAAATACTTTAGGTTCGGGCTCACCTTCTTTATAGAGCCATAGAGCCAATGGAGTAGCTTGATTCCCATATTTTCTGGGTGGTTGAGTAGCCAGTCTCTTCGCTAATGGCCCTCCAAGGGTATTTGAACCCCATTCAAAATCCTCATCTTCCATCGACTGCATTGACTCAAAAAGAAGATCACCAACACCATCCAATGGCGCAACACTTAAAGCATTCCACTCAATCCAACTCTTCTTATTCTTCTTTCCCTGCAATGTAGTGTATTCTTCCTCTGTTCCAGTCGTTATTGCTTCAGCATTTGTGATCTGAAACCACATTGAATTAGACGAATCCATATACCATGTAACACCATCTAATACTTGGTCCCAATACCACGTTTCAGCTTTTTTCCCTGCCACCCATTGTGCCTGTACGATAGCATTTGACTTTTGCAAATCAGCATTTGAGGATTTCGAATCCTTGACCAACACCCCATTTTGTTGAACTACATGTGTGAGTTCGTGAGCAAGGAGTTCTTGCCCCGCTCGGTTGCTTGGTTGGTAGGCTCCTTGGCGAAAAAATAGATCTTGGCCTGTGGTAAAGGCACGCGCTTGGATAGATTTGTTGAGTTGATGCGCTTTAGTATCGCTATGGACTCGCACATTACCAAAATTTGCTCCAAAAGCTTGTTCCATGGGGCCGCGGATCTTATCGTCCAGGGGACGACCACCCCCTCTAGATTGGTTAATGGCTTGTTCTAGGTTGGGGTTCGCATCTTTAGGGCCATTGTGTCGTTGAATAATGGGTTTCATCATCAGCTCATCTTGTTCAGGTAAATCCTGACGTTGAGCAGATGATGGAGGATTTAGGCCCTTGGGAGAATGCATTTGGGTGACGACCTGCTTGGCCACGCGGTCGGCCTCTTGTTCATATTTATCTCCCGGTGCTCCAATGGTCAGTTTGGGTTGAAAGGGGTTTCCATTGGTTAAGCGTGGTGGCCCCATCTGCACCATACTGGTATCTAATCTCTGAAATTTCTCCAGTCGTTCTGCATGTTCTGCTAGGCCTTCAGCATTCGACTTAGGTTCTATGGTGGGGGATGGGGATGTCGGTTGAGTAACGGGTGGGGTAGAGGTAGGGACAGCATCTGTTTTGGCTTGCTGTACCTGATTTTGATGCGTCTGCACTGATATTCCCCCAGAATCCGTACGATATCATCGCCGAAGGAATTATCCCACTTCAAAAGGGTCTCAGGACCTCGCCATTGGGCTAATATTTCTGCCGTTTTCAAAGGCTGCCCAACCTACAAGAATACTTTGATCACTATCGCTGTTGGAGATCTTGGGCTATTTCCTGGCCAACGGTAGGAACATAGTTACCGACAAAGCCATGTCCTTTTGTACCACCAACACTCTTTAGCTTCGATTTCTTGGAGCCGCCTGTGCCAATAATCGAGTCGATCTTTCGACCTGTTTCGCTGTATGTGCCCACAAACATACTGACCAGATCAAGGCCACCCACAAACAGCTTGACATCGATAAAAGCGGAAGGATGCTGAACGGCATTACCTGCATAGATAAGCTGAATATAGTTATTCAACTGTTTCTTGGCTTCTTCTGCGGCAAAGCCACTGTAGCTGAGTTCAGCAAGCATATCTGCCGACAACCCAATTTGCGGATCGTTGGCTTGCCAATAGGCCATCACTTCTTCTTGTCGAGCTGCCCTGATGGAGGGCAATAATTCCTTTGTCAATATTTCATGAACATTGCGAACAGCATTGTCGGTCTTGATGGTGCCTCGGCTATGGGCAGAAACTGTTACCCGCTTTTTGCTGCGGACCGCATCCAGCATGATATCTTCTTGTTTGCCCGTGGCCTCATCCTCAATTTGGAGCTTGCCTTTGATGCAGTCGATCAAATCAAAGACAACATTGCCACGCTGGGCGCTGTAGGTGTACAGAATATCAACCGCATCCTGACCAAAAGCAACGTCCTCTTTCCCACCTAGAGCCGTATTAACGGTTTCTTGCAGGGCTGCAGCACTAAGTAAGCCAGACTTGGGAGCCACGGCCATGCCGTTGATATGGGTGACTTTTGGATACCAATCCCCCAAGGGAATGGGATCGGGATAAGGGGCAACCATGGGTGCTTTGCCCTTAAAGTTAGTCACCAGTCCAGTGGCATAGTAAACGACTGTTCCATCTTCCATCTTCTGGCGTTTGACTTCTTCGATGCGGCGTTGAGGTGCTCGCCCTGAGACTCGAAATTGCTTACTGTCGAAATCGCTAAAGTCTGAGCCATATTTTTTGCCCGCGCCAGTGACTTCTGCAGAAAAGGCGTTACGTCGAGATCGAGTTGGGGGTGGGTTCTCTGGATCAAAATCTTGACTGAGGGAGGTGGCAATTTCCTCCAATTCTGTCATCACTTCTTCTCGAAGCTGGAGGACAACAGGTTTGCGGGTGCTGTCTTCGCTAGCGACTTTGAGCCAACCATTAATGGCTTCTAGCAATTCGCTGAGCAGAATACTATCCATCCCCGATTGATCAATCTTTTTGAGGGGGCCATCAATGGCAGTTATCCGCTTGCGAGGATGCAACAATGTCCCTTTAGTCGCTTCCTGAAAGCTTTTAACATCCATTAACCGCTGAATGGGAGAATTGGCACCCATCATAGGAGAGATATGAAGGTGTGCTGATGGATCAGACGGAGATGTTATATTTTTGTCTCGCTGGGTCTGAAGCCAAGTTTGGGGAGAGTTCCCAGGCGGTTGGTCCATCCAAGCATTCCCTATCTTGGCCCATTTCTGTTGCTGGGCAGCCCATTCTGCCAGTCCAGCTTCATTGGTTTGTTCTTGTAGAGCTGGAGGCTTTACCAAGCTTTGCTGAGTAGGTTTCTCAATCTTGGTCTGTCGGGTTTGATTAAGGGATTTCTTCTTCTGCCGAGGACAGTAGGTTCTCATTGATTCAGGAAAACAGAACTGAATATCTCTAGCATGCCCAAAAATGCTTGAAGTTCAAGGTCTGACAATTAACTTGGAAATGAATAATCATCTGTGGAGTTAATAAAAAAGCGCCTAGAGAATAACCTACTTTAAATAAGCGAATATCTTGTTGCAAAAGGGTAGACTTCCCTTAATCCTCGATCGAATACCACCGCCACTAAACTCACTACCGTGCACCAGAAATCCTTACAATATATGCTCCAACGGCATCTGCCCCAACCAATAAAATTGAACCAGCAGGCTCTATCACTGATTTACTTATAGCTATCGCTCCTTCCCTCTGCAATCGCTGCTCATTCACTTCAAATTGCTCGAGTTCTTTTAATTTATGACCATTTTCATCAAAGACAATTAATTTCCTAGCATCTAAAACGTAATAACTATTTCCCTCGACTGCGATCAAGCGCGAAAATGAACTGCTGAACGAACTTACCTGAAATGAGGGATCAATTGCTTCTCCCGACTTCCAACGAGTGATGCATATTAAATCTTTTTCTCTTATACCAACATTGAGTTCTTCGTTTTCACGAACTAACCCAGCAATAGATAAACGTTCCGTCTCCAAGCCCTCGGAATTCATCCAAATCAATTCTCCCTTTTTAGGAATAGCTAAAAGCACTCTACCGTTTGGCAAAGAGCCCTGAGCCTGATCCAATATATATTGCAGTGGGGGTTCACCAAGGGTGTGTTGTTGACCCGTTTCTAAATTTTTGCTGACCCAAGTGTGCGTTCCCGCGTCAGAGAAAACAACCCAAGATAAGGAACCTTGATTAACCCATACTTTCTGGGGTGGCTGACTTTCAAAACTAACAACTGTTGTAGAAGAACCATTGGTCAAATCAATCTTTACAACTTGTCCAACTTCCCTACTCACAGCGTATAGGAACGTGGAACCATCAAAATCGACCAAGAGTTGTGCCTGAGTTAAATGCTGTTGAAGCGTTGGCAAATCGTTGCGCTGCCAGATTAATTCGCCTGTACTAGAAAGCCGCGTTAAAACAGAGTTCATGTCCCGGCGACTCAACACGATTAAGCTCCGATCCTCTGTTGGGACTAGCGCGATTATTTCATCTGTTTCAATTGCCTTCAGAGAGAAAATATCCGCTGCATCTGTGCCTTGAAGTCTTGCAACTGTACCTTTTGACATCAGCCAAAGTGTACCGTCCGGTCCACGGAACAAATCGGGGGGAATGCGAGCCAGCATCTTTGGTTTACCCAATTCAAGGGTACTGGCATATAAGATCTGATCTTGAAGTCCATCTTTCTGCCAGGTAACAGAACCGACAAGCTGAAACTTATACTGACTCATACAATTTGTTGCTCCATTCAATTGAGGGGAAGGGAAACTATTTCCTATTGGGATGAAAAATAGGCAAGCAACAGTTACCCCAGCAAACAAAACTCCGCGCTGCCTCTTACCACGGACATGGTGCAGTATATACATCCGGGTGATAGCCGCCTACAAATAGTTGATTTATCGTCAAATATTGGAAACTATTGCCTGGTTGATTCCAATGACTCATGATTTCCGCATTGCCTCCCACTCCCCTGCCTAGCGATATAGCAACATGCTCAAGTTTGTCTCCATTAGTTGGAGCTGCTTCATCAGTGAAAAACATAATATGTCCTCTTGGAACGCCTGTCAGTGGCATAGCGGTTGGATCCCAAGGGTTTGAATTATGGGCATTAAGGAATTGAGCTAGCCCATCATAGTAAGCATTCTGTGCGTTTGTCCACGCAGTATAAGCCGCTAAAGGTATTGGACCGACTCGACCACCAGCATCCCACGCTTGAAAAGCTGCAAACCCTGCGCCACCTGGATCGATTAGATTTGCAGCTGTAGCAACTTGGATATGTATATTGGTTAGCTGAAGATAGGTTAGCTTTCCTGCAAGGTATGCTGCAAAAAGTACGCCTTCCCAGCAATTCATCGTTGAAACGGCATTAGCCGTTGGTTTGTTTAGGTTCTCATTTCCACCCCGAATCCAGCTTGCAAAGGTAGAGCCAAGGCGAATTTCATAATTTTCTGAAGGCTCTGGTCCCGAGCCAGCAGGCCAATACAAAGATCCTTCTAATATAGTTGCCATAATGGCTGTTGCGTCTCCACCTGCCACCCATCTTTCACGAATGACTGACCGTAGGGCATCATGATTCGCAACCGCTTGCCTCTGTCCAGTGTTAGCGTTAGTATGCGATTCATTAATTACGTTATCAGCTGTTCTGTTTTGCTGAATTCCATCCTGAACAAGATATTCGCCAAGATTATTTACGGCAGGAGCAACAGCTAATGCATCTAGCTCATTGACCGTTAAGTTAGGTAGATTTGTGCCAAGGTTTACGAGATCTGCTAGTGGTCTAGCTCCTCCTCGTGCCAATGCACCCTTTAACTGAATAATTTGGGCAACTGCATTAACTTGCCCAAGACCCGCTAATTGACCGATATCAGCATTTGAAGTGCCCTCTAGCTGCACAATCTCCGCTACGGTTGGAGCCGGTACTCCTACAACATTTCCGGCTAATAAAGTCCCAATGTCTGCAAGTGTTCGGGTTAAAGGTGCTAGAGTCACAATATCCGGTACAGTTAAGTTCTGAGGTCCGGCTAATAAATTTCCAATACCTGCAGGAGTTAGGTTTAAGGGGGCTAGAGTCACAATATCCGGTACAGCTAAGTTCTGAGGAAGCTGTGCAAGATCCCTCAATCGTACTGCTCCCCAAGCTGGATTAGCCAGTAAAGCCGTCGCCAAGTTAGCAATATCAAGATCATTTCGGGCTGCATGTAAACTTATCAAGAGCACGAGATCGGCTACTGGTAAAACCGGCGCTCCCATTGTATTGATGATATTCACAACTCTCTGAGCCAGGACATTTGTACCGCCTAGGTTGCTAATTCCTTGCCCTAATGTCAGCATATCGGCATGGCCATACCCTAATGGTGGATTGCGGGTTAGATGAATATCGATCAGTGTTTCAACCACATTGTCTTGTAAACCAATTACCCTTAGAGCAGCTCGTGTTGTATTTCTTTGATTCTGTTGTGGTGTGTAACCGCCAATAGCTTCTGGTATATGCTTTCTAGGGTTCGCGTTACCCAAGTGCTTCTCGAGCAAACCACGCTGTACGACATGATTACTTTCGTTTAGGTTGACTTCAGATGACGAAGAGTCTGTCAAGGCAGGAGAGGTAACTTGTTTTTTGCTTCGCTGAATGCATGGACCATTCTGTTGCACCACATGGGTTAACTCATGGGCAATTAACTCCTGTCCACTCCGCTTTTCTGGAGTATAAGCCCCTTGCCGGAAAAACACATCTTGCCCCGTCGTAAACGCTTTTGCCTGCAACGATTGATTCAACTGGTTTGACTGGGCATCTGTATGCACCCGCACCCCACTAAAATCAGCCCCCATGGCCTGCCCCATCGTCTGTTGCAACCCCACGTCTAAAGGCTGTCCCCTGCCCCTAACCTTATTGATAGCTGATTCAAGGTTTGTTAAAGCTTCTCCCTCAGTGATAACTCCGCGTTGTGGATAAGTTGACTTTGTCTGCAGGTCCTCTTCATTTGGCATCCCTTTGCGTTGTAACCCAGGGGGTAAGGATAATATCCTTGGGCCAATGGTCCCCCTTTTGGCCTGGTAAAATTTATCGAATTCTGTCTGACGTTGAACTTCAGACTGTGGAAATGGCTGAGCTGAAACGGGAGCATTGATTTGTTGGACCACCTGGGAGGCAACCCGATCAGCTTCTTGTTCGTACTTATCATTGGGCTTACCAAGTGTCAGCTTTCTCTGAATCCAGGGTTGGGCTAGCTCACCAGATGGATTAGGAACCTTATCCATCCAGGGGGATCCTATGCGTTCCCATTTTTGCCGTTGCGCTTCCCATTCTGCTAACCCCTCCTCCTTAGATTTCGCTTGTACTGGTGGAACCCCAACTGAATGAGATTTAGTGACCTCTTTCCTAGGGGGTAATAATGGCGAAGTTAGCTTTTTAGAACGCAAGGCATGAGTACGCATAGTCAAAGTTTCCTTAGATTTAGATCGAGCTGCACTCTATCAAAGCAGACTTATAAGTAGGGTTTGCTGAAAAAGTAAATTGAGCTAATTCCTGGCATCAAATCGTACAATCAACCCAGTTGTGACGGCCAGGGCCATATTCCTTCACTGGCCCTAGAAAAGCCCCAAGGCAGCCCTGGCAGCTCCATAACGCTTTCCAACACCAGCAATCCCACCCAAAATGAATGATAAAAGGTGGCGGAGCCACCGCTCTAGATTCATCACCAAGAACGTGATAGCAATCGCACTAGCAGCCGTATCCGCTAACTTCGCCATCACTCGATTCAAGCCAAATCTTCGCTTGGCCTGCCCAAACTTGCCCTCAATTTGGACTCTCACCTTTTCGTCCTCCCGTGCTTGTTGCTTGAGTTGGCCCTGCACCTGGGGGTCTTGTTGAGGTCTTCCTAACGGTGGTCCACTCAATCGGATACCTCGAGCTTTACACCATCGTCGATTAGCTCGGGTTCGATAGATTTGGTCGGCATGGACTGAGAGAGGATAATGGCCAAAGCGACGATGAAAAGCTTCCACTTGATATTGAAGATGCTGGGATTCATTGAACGCATCCCAGCTTAAACGTTCCAGAAACACACATCCGTTGACACAACTGAGGGATAGCTTGGCCCCAAACTCAACAGGTACTCCAGCTTTGCCTCGGACCATCGGTCGGACATGAGGCTGAGTGAGGCTGACAATACGGTCATCTACTCGACGCACGTGCTGTTGATACATCCACTCTTGCTGTCGAAAGACTTCATGAATCACCAGCAACAGACGGTACTGTCGCCGGGACAGTCGGGACAGAGACGCTCCTAAAGCTATCAATCCATCAATGTGGGCTAGATTCCGACGCACATAGCCCAACTGCTGACGAATCCCTTTACGAATCAGCTTGCGACTCGGTTGACGTTTCTTGGCAATGGCCAGATAAGCTTTGCGGGCCTTTTGGCGGTAGGTGCGAGGTTTGCCCTTGAGAGACAGCATGACTTGAGCATATAAAGCATCAAGGATGGCTTCACTCGCTTTGCGGGCATCATTGAGCAGATCTAAGTCTGTCGGATAGCGAATATCGGCTGGCGCACAGGTCGCGTCTATCAACAATTGGCCCTGGTTGGGAGGGGCAGGAGGCTCATCTTCGTCATCTTCAGGAGAAGGAGATGACTCAGGGGACATCACAACAGGAGAACCCTCAGATGCGAGCACTGATTCCACGACTGCGTCGTTGACTTGAGTCAGCAGCTCTAGATTCAACCGTTGGCGAAAGTGAACCAGCATGGAGGCATCAAACGGAGCACTCTCTCGATATTCACTAAACCCCAGAAAGTACTGCAAGTAGGGGTTCTCTCGAATCTGTTCTACGGTCTCTGCGTCGGATACACCCAATTTCTCTTTGATGATTAAGGTCCCTAAGGCCACACGAAAGGGTTTGGCAGGTGCCCCCATGGTCTGACTGAATTGGTCTGCATATTCTGATTCAAAGCTTTCCCAGGGAATCAGCTCGGCGAGTTTGACCCAGCGATTCTCTTCTGATAGTTTGCCTCCGAAGGGCAAGTAGAAGTTCTTAAAGGACAGTTGACCGGGGGATGGGCGACGATACATTGGGGTGCATGTGCAAAGGTTTTGAGTATTTTGAACGATTTTCCTTGCACTTCTCAAGGGCGCTCAACACTTGGATACACTGCAAATATTCAACCTTAGACTTTCGAAGCAAGCCCTAAGTAAACGCAGATGCAAAGAAATCCTCACGACGACTGTAACTTACATCCATGTAGTACTTGTTCTAATTCTATGAGATTTGCGCAGGCAGAATACCTCAGCGTTGCCTCACATTTTTCCTCAGTTTCACCACCCTAGACCGGATAGGGGATGGAGCTACCATCGCTGATTCCTCCTGCGCCATCTAAACCCAACCTTTCACCTCAGCATCCGTCAGTGGCCGCTCCAGTTTGACATATTCACTGCGGGCCGCCTGCAATAAATGTTGCATTCCTACCGGCTGCTCATCGTCCGCTGCCAAGAACGCCGCATTCAAGGCAATATTGCGGATATTCCCCCCCGACACACTCAGCTTCGCTAGCTTCTTTACATCTAGCCCCTGGGTAGGAGCTTGCTGCGGGAAAATATGCTGCCAAATTTCCGCCCGCTGCTTCGCATCTGGAAATGGGAACTGAACAATAAATCGAATGCGACGCAGAAATGCTTGATCGAGAGAACCTTTAAGGTTTGTGGTTAAGATGGCTAAGCCCCGATACGCCTCCATCCGCTGCAACAGATAGCTCACCTCAATATTGGCATGGCGATCATGACTATCCTTCACTTCTGATCGCTTACCGAAGAGAGCGTCGGCTTCATCAAACAACAGGATCACGCCTCCCCCTTCTGCCGCATCAAACACTCGCCGCAAATTTTTCTCTGTCTCGCCAATATACTTACTCACCACCGAACTGAGATCGATGCGGTACACATCGAGTTGCAAGGTATTAGCCAATACCTCCGCTGCCAGGGTCTTACCTGTACCGCTTGCTCCGGCAAACAGAGCCGCAATGCCAAGCCCCCGCTGACTTTTACTTTGAAAGCCCCACTGCTCATACACCTGTCGCCGCTGCCGAACATGGACGGCGATATCTTTTAGTACCTGTTGCTCCTTTTCAGGCAGGACCAAATCTTCCCAGGTACTATTCGACTCAATGCGTTGGGCCAGCTCGTCCAGGCGGGGGCGGGCCTGTTGGCGGCAGGATTGCCACAAGAGAACCGTTGGCGACTGGGGTTCCTTGATTTTTTCCGTGGTTTTATCGGCTAGGGATTGCAGCCGGAATTGGTGACTAATCTCCCGAATTTTGCTGGCGCTGAGGTTAAAGTGGGACACCAATGCCTCGACTTGCCCATTCAGTTGGGTTGTCAATTCCCCCAAGGACTGTTCCCAAACTTGTTGCTGCTCCTGGGGATTGGGTGCTCCGATCTCATGGGTGACTATCTGTCTCAGATGCTGGGGACGACGGACTCTGCTCAAGAGAATAAGGGGGAAATCCAAACGATCGATGAAACCCGCTAATGCCCGATCTCGATCTTTCAAAGAGTCGTCCAAGCCATCACAGTGCAGGACGATCACTCGATGATGCAACAGCCATTCTCGTTCGAGTAATTTTTGAATAAGCTGCAAGCCAGATTGATCAACAGGTAACGTTTCTGCCGCCAGCCCAAACGGCCACATCCCCATTTGCTCACAAGCAGCCAGGGTTACTCCTTGCTGGCTGACTACATCAGGTCCGCAAAGCTGGATGATGGGAAATGACTGTTGCAGTTGAAAGGCTCGCCACCAAAGCTGCACTATCTGGTCCACAATCGCTTGGTGCGAAGAAACCAACTCCGTGGGGTAGGGAAAGGGCAAGGTCAAAGGCTTTAATCTCGGATCAACTTCACTATCCCCCAACAGGACCTGCAACAAATGGGGATCAAGGCTTAGGGGCCGAGTGGATAAAGCCGTACCAGCTCCTACCTCAATTAAGTGCCACTCCTGCAAGATCCGAAAGGACTGTAGCCCGATCCAATCTGATCCAGCAAAACAAGTTAGGGCTAACCCTAGGGTGGGAAAGGGACGATTCGGATTCCCGTGAGCCAGAGCACAAATGGATTCCCAGCCTCGATCGAGTTCCATGCCTACACAAAGCAGTAGCACATCCCGAGCAAAGGGCGATAGGCCAAAAGCTTTACTGATTTGCTCTAAATAGGAAGGGGGAGATAGTTCCGATGGGGGTAATGGATCAATAGGTTCAGGAGCTGGGTCCTGGGATTCCAGTTGCTTTCCTTGATGGCGTAGGGCCTGCTTCACCCGTAGCAAAGCTTGGGTGAAGTAAAGCCAATTTGCCTCTTGCCATGCGGCATCCCCCTGTTGCATGGGCACTTACTCCGACGTTTCAATGGTCTGCAATAGCGCAAGCAAAAAGGCTTGGGCTTCCTTGGGAGTCATCAATAGGGCTTGGCCCTTGTGTAAAATCTCATACTTGCCCTGGTGGTGACCATGCCCTAGGATCAATCCTGCAGATTGGGCACGATTGCCTAACTCATGGAGTTTGTTGTATTGCAGGGATTCTGACTCTAAGTTGATTCGAGGCTCTAGGGAATCATCAGTCATATTTAGCACACCTTAGGGGGTTGGGGTATTTTTTGAATGATGGGCACGGATGACCGGGGTGAGTTCGCCATCTGCCATCTGCCACAATTCCCAGGCGGTTTTGAGCTTGGGGGTGAGAGATTGGTTGCCAAAGTCTAAAGCTTTATCTAGGGTCTTCCACTGTTTGGCCAATGTCGGTTGAGTGCAAAAACGAGGCTGTTCGTCCTGCCAGGCTTTGTGGACATAGCCTAAATTGGGGACTTGGATATGGTAGGTGCTCATATCGTTGTCTCAAATGATCTGGACTGTAGGGCCCACAAAGCTACCAAACGTGGGGCTGGTTACTTCTGGGTCGATGTTTAACGAGCTCTCTGCCCCGTCAATTTGGATGCGGACAAAATATTCTCCTGGTTTTACATCGTCCACTTCAACTGTGATGGACTGAGTATCAGTCGTTCGGTGAGACGCTTCAAATAAATAGGCGGCTGGATGTTCAACCGTTCGTTCATTCAAGATGAGAGTGACCTGTTGCAGGCTAGCGATGGTAACGTCCGTTGTGATTTGAATCGCAGCAGACCGGAGTTCTTCTTCTTGGCCTTGGGTAATAGTGACGGCTAGGTCAATGATGGTGGGTCGCAACAAAAAGGGAGAAGCATTAGAGACCATCCCGACTTGATGGTTTGGAGCTACTAGGGCAGCTCTGGCAGAACGCCACGCTCCAGGCCGGTTTGGTGTGGGGGTTTGCGATTGATGGACCACTTGCAAACTCTGGACTCCAGCTCGGAGGCTATGGGTGGGCAAGCGAACCAGAGGCAGCAGCAGCTCCCCTTCACTCACCTGGGAAGGAGCAACTTCCACGGCCCCAATCCGGATACCGGTATGAATTCCTTGCAGCCGTTTGCCCCGAATTAATAGGGTAGAATCGGCCACAATTGGCTCAAATTTACCAGTCATCGACGCAATCTCCGTGATCAGGGGCTGGCCAGAGAAGGGGGCAACCGCTAAGCCTCGACTGGCCACAGGCAGGGCTTTTTGGGCTGGAGTCTGGCCTTCGATCATGATCACTGTACTGCGGTAGGCCATCGACAGGGCATAGGGGGTCTGAAAGAAGACCGACCAGACTTTGGAGAGATCTTCTAAGGACATATCCATGGGTTTAAAGTTAATCTCTTCCACCTGCTGCCATAGATCAGATTCAGCTAGGTATTCGTAATTAGAGTCGGAAAGGGTCTCTTGAATCATCTCCTCCCGCACTACCTGGGCATCGCTAAGGGAGCGGACGACGCTGCCTAATAAGCGTTGGGGTTCTAGCTCGACTTCGTTGCCATAGACGCTAATCATATAGTGCAAGTCTAGGGCGGTGCGCGATCGCTTGGCCGTATCGCTATGACGATGCCGACCCCGATGATCGGTATTGTTCCAGGCTGTATTTAGGGAGGTTTGATAGAGGTAAATATTGACTCCAGAAACCGGTGTACCCTTACCGATATCGGCGGGACGCAGGGTGGTGACCCTGGCTCCTTCTACATCCTCTTGAATGGCCGCTTGCAAGGTCCGTTGGAGGACCGCAGTTACGGTTGCGATCGCAAGAAAGTTACTCATTCAACCAACCTTAGGGGGTAACCAAACCTAGCTTCAGGGCTTTGACAATTGCCTGAGAGCGGCTTTTGACCTCAAGCTTTTCAAACACAGCCGTTAGGTGGGCTTTCACCGTTGCGATCGTAATGTGTAAGTGATTTGCGATCGCTTGATTCGATGCCCCCTGAACCAGCCAATGGAGCACCTGCTTTTCTCGCGCCGTCAGATGGAGGGTCTGCTCCGATTGAACAGCCCGGCCTTCATAGAAATGGAAAGATCGAAAAAATCCAGTTGCCGCATCCGGTGGCAGAAACACCTCATTCTTCAGCACCGTTTGAATAGCTTGATGCAAATTCATAGCTAACTGAGACTTAAACACATAGCCATCAGCCCCCGCTCGCATGGCTCGGAACACCCATTCATCTTCCTGATGGGCTGAAATCACGAGAATCTTGCCGGTGTAGTTCTGCTGTCTGAGGTGTTGTAGAGCGGCGACCCCGTCATCTTTCGGCAGTTCCAAGTCTAGAAACAGCAAGGTTGGATGTTGTTCCAACGCCAAACTAATCGCCTGATCGGCTGAGGCTGCCTCACCCACAATGTGAAATTGGAACGATTCTTGAGCTTGGTAAAACCCTAGTAATGTTCGCAATCCCTGGCGAAAGGTGGGCTGATCATCTGCTAAAACGACGGATAGCGGCTGAGTACTTCTCATGGTCAAATCCCCCGATAATTTTAATTGTTGGACTCTTGTGGCAAACTAATCGAAAATTGAGCACCGCCTTCTGGCAAATTAGATGCCCACAGCCGACCCCGATGACGACAGACGATTTGCTGTGCGATCGCTAATCCTAAACCTCGTCCCCCTTGCCGTCGTGAGTAATAAGGGGAAAACATGCAGCACAAATCTTCCGATGATAATCCCGGTCCTTGATCCCTGACCTCGATCAAGATTTCGGTTTGGAATCGCTGCCAAGTGAGCGTAATCCGACCTCCTTGGGGACTAAAATGCAGAGCATTACTCAGCAGATTGTCGAAAACCTGCAGCATTTGCCAACGATCTATCCAAACGACCTCAGACATTTGTGGATAGCAAATTTCCATGCCCTGACTTTGCAGGTGGGGTTGAAGAGCGCGGATATTCTCCGCCACCAAATCATGTAAATTACAGGGTTCAACAAGGGGGGAGTCCTCCTCTTCGTCATCCACCAAATCCTGGAGATGATGATGGAGTTGTTTAACGGCCTGTTGCAACGGTACTAGATAGTTCTGACCGTTTTGGGGGGTTGTTTTAACTTGCAACATGTCAGCATAAAGGGTGATGAGTGACAATGGCGTCCCCAATTGATGAGTGGTCTGGTGAAGATGCTGTTGTTTGGCTAAGAGCGCGGCTCGCTGTTGATTAAAGGCCAAATGCAGATCAAAATAGTCACTCATTAACAGAATTTGACGTTCTATCCATTGCCGTTCCGACGTCGTTAACGGTGACTGGGAGACAAATAAAAGGGACTGCCCCTGCTGCTGACAAAGGCAGCTACTGTAGACTTGCCAGTCTTGATAAACCCAGTGTTGTAAACCGGGTTGGGTAGATACAAGAGCAAATTGAGAAAATAGATTCGGGGATGCTAGGAGATCCTTGAAAGAGGTGCGGTTGTGAGCAGCCGTGAGTACATCCTGCGGTACACAACCGTCTAACTCCATCTCAATCTTAAGCTGATGACCCAAACCCCGCCGTAAAATCCAAGCGATGGGGAGGGATAAATAATCAATAATTAAATCTAAAAAATCCTGGCAATGCCGATTTAAATCGATGGTTGAGAAGGATTGGCGACGGTCTGGAAGTTTTTCCAGTCCCAAAGACCCATTGCTTAGAGTTATGGGTTGATCAACCTGCATAGCCGCCCCCCATCCCCATCCAAATATTATAAAAAACAATAAAACGAGTGAGCGCTTCTTTTATGATTGAAAATTTCACAATTGAAGCAAGGCTGGAGTGAGTTTTCTCCTCCATCACATATTCACACTTAGTAATAAATCTCATAACCAAACCACTCGCACTCATAAATCAGCCTACGGCTTTCTATTCAAATTCCCCTCGGTATTTAGATTCTTTTAAGTCCCTTAAAAATGAGGCTAATCCTCCTGGTAAATATTTAAAAATATGAGGATCTTGCTTTTGTATAAAACCGGTACAAAAGCGTTTGGAGAGTAGAATACCCAGTTATAGACTTTTTGGAATCAGTTTATTTTTATTCTAAAAAGGATAAAATTTGTGGCTTAACGACTCCTTCAGATAATCGTGAGAGATTGTTTATTGACAAAGTCCTTCATAGCAATAGTTCATTAGAGGTTATGGCATGGATAGGTCATTTGGGGGCTTAACTTTTTTAGTTTGGCATGAAGTAAAACTTAAAATGCTCCAGTTTTACCTCACTTTTTCCCAGAGATTAGTAAAGAAATATTTAGTTTTTTGATTTTTCTCAACTGGCATCGATAAAAGTCTTATTTACTTGAGTCTTTCAGTATTTCAGGGAAAAAACTTGTTCTAGGTGGCTATTGAATAAATGGTGCAGCCTAAGGAAGACAATAATTCCGACCTAAGTCTAATAACGATATATTTCGTAACTCCTTACTGTAGAGCTGTGCTTCCTCATGGCGCTCATTTATGATTCCTGCTGTCACTCAAACCTTGGCAGAAATCCTGTCTGACGGAACGTCTTCCATCACGAAGGACCAAATATTTTTCAACCACCCCAAAGTGGAACAGGAGATGGCAGTTGGGGTAAACCTTTACTGTTATGACGTTCGTGAAAGCTATCCTTGCCTCCCAACCGGTTTACCTGGAGAAGAAAAGTCTGTTCAGGATGTAGAAGCAAAACAGACCAAGCCCTTAAAGTGGTTTGATATTTCCTTCTTAGTTAGTGCCTGGGATTTTACTGCTTTAGGAGAGCAACATTTGCTTTCAGAAGTCCTGATGCTTTTATCCCGTTATTCGTTCTTACCCCTCGAATATTTATCTCCAGTTTTGCAAGGCTATGGCCGTTTGCCCATGAGAGTTTCGACTGGACGATTAGGAGACCCGATCGAACTCTGGCATGCCTTGGGTGCTCCCCTGCGTCCGGCGCTACATGTCATCGTTACCATTCCGTTTCTTATATCTGATCGAGCGTCTACTAATCCCAACCCCAGTAGGAATCATTGGTGTGAAAGCACGCCTATAAAGTAGTTCAAATTCTTACCCCGTATTGAATGGAGGAAGCTAGTCAATGGCCCTGGATTATTTTGCCCCTGGCGTTTACGTCGAAGAAGTTGACCGAGGGAGTCGCCCCATCGAAGGTGTCAGTCTCAGTGTGGCCGGATTTATCGGTTTTACTGAAGACGTACGCGGAGATGCTGAATTGTTCCAGCCGATGATGATCACCAATTGGGATCAATATCGGGAATTCTTTGCCAAACCTGGCTCAGATGGGTTTACGGATTATGACGCCTACTTACCTTTCGCGGTTCAAGGCTGGTTTCTGAATGGGGGTGGGCGCTGCTGGGTAACGAGTATTGGCACCCAATTACCGGGCTCTGCTGCTCCAGATCCAGAAGAAGCCGGAACCTTATTACCCACCTTTAGTGGCCGACCTTCCTTAAAATTTAGCCTTAAACTTCCAGAAGATTCAGGGGATGCTCCTGCACTCCCCTCTGGAGATGCCCGCATACAAGTGGCTATCTTTGAGAGCACGCCCAAGCCAGTGGACGACGATGAAGAGCCTCCGCTCAACTCTGGTGAATACTTTACCGTTGTCGTCAGGCAAGGGGGAGAACAGCTGGAGAAGTATGAACATCTGACCATGAATCCTGATGTTGACACGGCTGTTGCGGACTATGTCGTTACAGCGTTGGAAGAGTCTGAATTCGTCGCAGTTGCGAACCTCTCCCAATCTGGCCAGGCCCTATCTCGTCGCCCAGCTAATGGCGCTTTTGAAATTACCCCTCCACCCCAAATCTCCACCCCTGAAAGATTTCCTCGTGATCTGCAAGGCCAGCGGGATGACCGAACCGGGATGCAAGGAATATTCGAGATTGATGAAGTGGCGATGATTGCCTGTCCTGACCTCATGCGTGCCTATCAAAATGGCCTGCTCGATCTAGATCAGGTTCATGGGGTCATGGAAATGATGGTCAGCCTATGTGAGAATTCCTTCCCTGGACCTGCTTACCGGATGGCTGTCTTAGATCCCCCTCCTGTCAAAATTGGTAAAAATGACAATACCGCGGTTCCCCCAGAGCAACAGCGCCCCCAGCATGTCGCTCAGTGGCTCAATGAGTTTAATCGCCGCTCTATGTTCGGAGCCATCTATTATCCCTGGATCAAAGTCGCAAATCCACGCAATGGTGGACGCCCCATCATGGTGCCACCCTGCGGGCATATGATGGGAATTTGGTGCCGGACAGATGAATCCAGAGGTGTGTTTAAAGCGCCTGCGAATGATACCCCAAGAGGCGTTATTGGTTTAGCCTATGAAACCAATATGCGGGAGCAGGAACTCTTAAACCCCAAAGGGATCAACTGTATTCGCAACTTTGCCAATTACAATCGTGGCTTTAAGGTTTGGGGTGCCCGCACTTTGGTGGAGCCTGATAACGTCCAATGGCGGTATATCAGTGTCCGTCGTCTGATCAGCTATATCGAAAAATCCATTGAAATTGGCACCCAGTGGGTCGTTTTTGAGCCCAATGATCAGGATCTATGGGCACGGATTACTCGAACCGTTAGCAATTTCCTAGAACGGCTTTGGCGAGAAGGAGCATTATTCGGCGCTTCTCCCTCCGAAGCATTCTATGTCAAATGCGATGGTGAATTGAATACCAATGAAACCATTATGCTAGGTCGTCTTTATGTCGAAGTAGGAGTTTGTCCGGTTCGGCCAGCGGAATTCGTGATCTTCCGCATCAGCCAGTGGGCTCCAAATCAATAAATACCTTAGGGCAGAAAGCGGTGCTCTTGCTTTCTGCCCTAAAGCATATCCATTGGGATGGTAGCCCCTTTCAAACTCCATCGTTAATTTCATCGATCCCTGAACAAGGAGAATAGCTGTGGCGAGTGAACTGAATAAACCCATTGCCCCCAGTAGTTTCTATCTAGAAATTTCTGGTGTTGCGGATGGCGAAAAATCTGTATTCAAAAGCGTAAATATTCCCGATTACTCGCCTAAAGTCCAAGGGGGACAACAGGCAGTGGGGACCACGAAAGGAGGGAAAACCGTTTGGCAAGTCAACTCCGCAGGTTTTGAAGGGCTATTCTCCTTTGACTGCATTTGCATTGCCAGTGGAGATGGCGATAGTACCAGTATGAATATGTATAAATGGTTTGAGCAATGTCTACCCTCTTCCAGTGGTGGCAAAGGCAAGTGGGCCGATAACCAGAAAGAAGGCAGTATTACGGCCTACAACACAGATGGTGAAGAAGTGGCCAAATGGCAGTTTAGTGAAGCTTGGCCGTCTAAATATAAATGTGCAGACTTAGATGTTACTGCCGATAGCTATATCGAAGAGACCTACACCATCACTTGCGAGAAGTTTAACCGGACACAATAGTGCCGATTGCTTCTCATGGGATCTAGCACAACAGTCGTAATTATCAGGGATAAATTCGGAGATCCAAAATGGTTCAGTATCTAGCCAATTCCAAGTTTTATTTTGAGATAGATGGAGTCACCTCTTTGACCCTTAAATCAATTAGTGGCCCTGAAATTGAGCTGGAAGTGGCAGGGGGGGATGCAGCTATTGGTGTGACCAAAGATGCTAAAACCCAGACTCAGGCGACGATTGGTGGTGTCAAATACAACAGCACCATCGCCCTCACCTACGTTGCAGGTAACGAGGGAGAGCAAAAGAAGCTTTCAGATTGGTACGATGACTGCCACCCAGACACATTTTCTGGAGGAGGCTCAAAAGCCATGGAAGGCCGTAAAACCGGGTCTTTAGTCATTTATAACCCGGATGGCAAAGAAGCCATGCGCTTTAACTTCACGGATCTATTCCCTGGGGCGAAAAAACAGGTGGGTAGTCTATCAGTAGATAGTGGTGGACAACTAGCAGAAGACAATATTGATCTGTATTTCACTCAGGTCATCCGCAAAGTCTAAGTTCTATGCACAGTTCACTAGGGTAAACCGCTCCAATGCCCGATCTACCAGAAATCCTTACACGGTCAAGATTTTATCTAGAACTGAAACTCGAGGGAAGTCAAGATTCAGTGGATGGAATATTTATGGAATGTAGTGGATTTCAATCCTCCCAGGAAGTGATTGAAGTGGTAGAGGTGACCCCCCAACTCTGGGGAAAACAGGGAAAAACGAAAGGTCGCAACATCCGCACCAAGATCCCTGGCAATGCCACTTACTCTAACCTCACCTTAAAGCGGGGTTTGATGTCTTCCATGACCCTATGGAACTGGTTACAAAAGGTGCAAGACGGGGACTGGGCCGAGCAGCGCCGTGAAGGTGCATTGGTGATTTATAACCAAGGGGCGAAGGAACAGTGCCGGTTAGAATTTCAGGGAGCCTGGCCTGTTAGCTACAAAATTTCTGATCTAGATGTCAAAAGTGGGGAACATAACATTGAAGAGGTGGAGATTACGGTTGAATCCGTCAAGCGAGTAGAGGTAACGGCATAGTATGCAACTGAGTAATAATTTAGGGCTAGCACCTCCCCCTGAGGCTCCTCAACCGATAACAGAGCCTCAAACCATTATGGGTTCGGTGCAAACAGAGTTTGAATTTGAATTGCCCAAAGGCTACCTCGATACGGCAGGGAATTTACACCGAAAGGGAATTATGCGCTTATCCAGGGCCATGGATGAGATTGTGCCCATGCGCGATCCACGGGTAAAAGCCAATCCAGCCTATGCTACGGTCATTATTCTGTCTCGGGTGATCACTCGTTTGGGAGCCCTAGACTCAGTCAGCCCCAATATTATCGAAGGTCTGTTTGCCTGTGACCTCAGCTATCTTCAGAAGTTCTATCGACTCATCAATGAACTTGAAGATGGCGCAGAAGCTGAAACCCCTTCGTCTCCTGAAACCCAAGGATCCTAACCCTTACTAATCTATTCAGAATGAACGACTCTTCAACCTACGTGTTTACTTTGCCCAAAGGGTTACTGGATGATCAAGGAACCCTCCATCGTCAAGGAGGGCTACGTCTGGCCACGGGGCATGATGAGATCAAAAGTCAGCGAGATCCGCGAGTTCAAGACAATCCCCACTATGGAGCTTTGGTTCTGTTAACCCAGGCCATTACTTTTTTAGGACGCTTTCAGACCGTTACGCCCCTTCATTTAGAGCAATTATTTCTGACGGACTTTCTTTACCTGCAAGAGGTTTACGTCGATCTCACCCATTCCTACGGAGGCCCGATTGAACTGGGGGAGCACTGGGCTACCCCCTAGATAAACTCTATGAGGAGGTAGCCTATATCGCTTATCACTTTCACTGGTCCCGGAATGACATTCTGCTCATGGACCATGGAGAACGGTTGCAGTGGATTCGAGAGATTGAGCGGTTAGTTGGCTAGGTTTTTTCAGCATATGGTCAATATGAATCATGATCCCTAAGCCCCCCTACCCTCAATATGCCTGCCCACAAGGAAACCCTTTAACCTGCACTGAAGATTCAGAAAAGGGAAGTTGCTCAGTTTGTCATTTTCCAGGAATTCTCTCGGCCAAAACCAAAATAAACGGCCAAAATCAATATGAAATTGTTGATTTTTTAGGCCAGCGAGGAAACGGCCGCTTATATAAGGCAACCAATCTTTCCGATCAAAGCGCCTGTGTCTTGAAAGAATATGTGCTTCCACAGCAGACTTTTAATTCTAGTCAAATGGCTGAGCGGAGAGAAGCATTTATTCAAAGATCAGGCATTAGCTTAGCAGATGGTCGCACCCAGAACTTTCGGTTAGTGATGCCTTTAGAGGCCATTCCATCTCCCCTGTCTTCATCTGAACGGTATTTCCTGGTATACGGCGGTGAGTATACCCATACCACTTCTCTAAAGCAGTTCCTCGATCACCAATCTCCTCTATCAGTTGCGACAATCCGAAATATTTTGTCTCAGATTCTGCAAAGTTTGGAATTTATGCACCAACAGCAATTCCGATGGATCTCAGGTCAGGTGCAAGCAGGTCTTCTCCATGGCAATCTCAATTTAGATAGCGTGTTAGTTGCTGAGAAAAATCCAGGACTACTGGTGTATCTCTGTGATTTTTATTTTTGGGAGTCTCTGTTTACGTCTCCTTTCGCGCCGCAATGCCGACCTGCGATCGCACAGGATTTACAGGCCGTTGGAACAATCGCTGAGTATTTAACTACAGCATCCAAAGACATACAGCCACCTTTAGACGCAACTCAAATAGAGAGCCAGAGTAGATCTGATCTTCCCCTAGCAGATCAACAATTTATTCAGCGCTTAACTGGAGAATCAGACCCGCCATTTGAAACTTCAGAACAGGCGCGGCAAGCACTTTTAAGCTTGCCTCCTGTTCCTCCGTTAGACAGACCATTTTCTCCAGTCGCGGCGCAAAAAACGATCCCCACTCATCCATTTCGCTGGTGGATGGGATTAATCCTTGTTTACTTCTTCATAGGCAGTGTAGGTATAGGGTGGCTATACCTCAGAAATCAAACTAAACACTCACTTGTTACAGAGCATATCCCTTGTTGTATCGATCAAGTTGCCAATGTGCCGACAGGTCCTGTCCAATTCTTAGCTGAGAAACAAGGGACCTGGGATTTCCTTTATACTCAACCCCACCTGCTAAAACGGGATACAACCCTGCAACGGGAATTAAATCAGGCTCAAGCCCTACTTCAATCTTGGCAATATCAGCCCCTGTCCGTATCCCAAGATATGTTGGTCGCTAATCCACCTGGAGCCTATGGACAGAAAGTGATGGACTTGCTCAATGGAGATTCAGCAAACTTTATCATCACCAACCATGCTGATGATATTGATCCATCCTTTGGCGTTAAACCCTTTGCCTATAACGGCATTGCTGTCTTTGTTGCCTTTGGCTATGCCCAGCGAGAGAATAGCCTACCCCGAAGATTAAAGGGCAAAATTACCTTGCAGCAGTTACGAGGTTTATATACTGGCAAAATCAAGAATTGGCGGGAGTTAGGCGGCCCTAATCGTCCAGTTAAAGTATATTTCCCCAATCAGGATGGACTGCTGCGCATCTTCGAGCGTAAAGTTTTGGTGGACGAATCTAGCATTACAGCTTTCCGGGAACAGATAGCTATTCAGACTCAACCATCTAGGCGTATATCGGACCAAACCTGTGTGGGTTCCTTTTGCGGTTTTACCAGCACCACTTTGCAACTCCGATCCGTGATTGAAGACTTTGAAGATCGAGACGCCTTCAGCATTGGGTTCGATGAGTTAAACAAAGTCGTGAATCAATGTTCTGTCTATCCCTTAGCTCTGGCAGAAAAGGGGAAGTCTGCTATTTCCCCATTCCGGCTAAATAATAATCGCCCTGTTACGCCTACGACGGACTTATGTAATTCCAAAGCCAGTTATTCCGTCAATAATCAGGCACTTCAGAACCAAACTTATCCCCTCACTTTTTCCCTGAATGTGGTTTATGCTCGCGATAATCGACGTCAACCGGCTGGACAAACCTTTGCCAATATTCTCAAAACCCAAGAAACCCAATGTTGGCTCCAGCAAATTGGACTAGTTCCCCTCCGCAAGATTTCTGCAAAATCCGAATGTCAGGCGAAACCCAAGACAAAACCCTAGCGTTTCGCGTGACAAAGCAAATTGCTAGGGTTTAAGAGAGGGAATTTTAAATCCCAGGAATTTCAGAAAGCTCGCACTGTAGCTCTTCGACGTTAAAACCAATCATTTCTTGCCACTCATCTACTGTGAAGTTATAGCCATGCATCTGGGCCATGCTGACAAACTCTTCTTGACTTGAGGCTGTATTCAATTGCTGCCGCAGTATAGGATTCTCCTGTGTTGCTCTAAATAATCTTGCAAATTCTGTTTTTGCCATCGTTCCACCCTAATTAGACAATGGTTCGTGCCCCTCACTTATAGAGCACTGGCTCAGGTTTCTCCATTAGCCAAAAGTGGAGGGTGCAGACTATGAAAGATCTGGGGCCAATAAACGAGGCAGCTTAGCTTGATGTGAACCTTAGTTCAAGGGCTATAGGCTTGGATCGATGCTCTGGTGGAGAGACCCAACGCATGGCATACGGGGGACAATATAAAATTTATTTTAAAGAAATATGAGATTTCCCTGAGTTTAACCTTAGAATAATGATACAAGTAATAAAAAATTGCGCGGGGACAGATAATTACTATCCTACGGAGTATTGCATACTAATGAGCATAAGATAAGTTATTCTGGATTCGCAAAAAAGATAAGCGCCTCAGCTAATCAACACTAAACACTCACTTCTTTTTTGTTGTTATTAGTCTCCTTGTAGCCCGCGTTTTTGGACCGACTGTCTTTCAGTAGAAGCTTGGGCTATCGTGCATAACCGCTTACTTGAGACTAAATCAGTCCTGGTTGTGTGGCTAAGGGGTCAGAATCAGTTCCCTGCTGAATAAATAGAATATTCAAGCTATTTTTGGCTCTTAAGGTTGCTGAAGCTTATTGGCTTTAGCTGATTTTTTCAGCCTTAAATTTGGTTTGAAACAATATTGAATCTATGGACTTTCTCTGGGTTTAGACCTAGTGAAGGGGAAGTTTTGTAGGGCAATTTCTTCAATCAAGCTTGAACAAATTTTTTAATTGTTGGATTTTCCTGAGGTTGAAACCATGAACGATAACAAAATCACACCTAATTTTTTAGAGTCGACCGCCAATCCGCTCTATGGCTCTCGAATATTGGATATAGATCAAGTAAATAGTAGCGTTCCAGGTAATACAACCTCATTATTTCAATATCGTTCGATTGATGGAACAGGCAATAACCCTTATTTCACTGATGCGGGTTCAACCGGGACTCAGCTTTTAAGGCTTTTAACCCCTGCTTATGCTGACGGGATCAGTACTCCTCGTGGAGGGGTAATTACCTATGACTCTTCAAGAGGCCCTTACAGCATTCCTGATCCAGCTGGATTGCCTAATCCCAGAACGATCAGTAATACCGTGGCCAGCCAAACCGAGTCGGTTCCCAATTTTCTGGGAGCGAGTGATTGGTTGTGGCAGTGGGGACAATTTATTGATCACGACTTGGATTTGAATGAAGGTGGACATGAAGCCTTTTTTATCCCAGTTTCTCCATCTGATTCTCTCTTTAATCCGCAATTCCCCTTTCTGCCGTTTACCCGTGTGCCAGCTGCCTACGGGACGGGGACTAGCACTGATAACCCCCGCGAACAAAGTAATGAGATTACCTCATTTATTGACGGTTCTGGCGTGTATGGTTCGGATACGGAACGCGCAAACTTTCTCAGGTCCTATGCAAACGGTAAGCTGAAAACCACTGTTGCTGAGAATGGCGAACAACTCTTACCGTATAATCGCGCTGAGAACCCATTTGGTAATGCTGACGGTGGAGAAGATATCGCAGCTGCGGATCTTTACTTAGCAGGGGATGTTCGTGCCAATGAACAAATCGGGCTGACTGCCAATCATGTTTTGTTTGTACGTGAACATAACCGTCTAGCTGCCGACATTTTGAATCGGCTAGAGGCAGGTGAATCAGGACTTGTCGCTCAATATCAATCCTTCAAAGGTGAGTATCTTAATCAGAATGGAGCCACCAATGAAGGTTTAGTGAAGGATGAATACCTTTACCAAGCTGCCCGTAAGGTCATTGGGGCCAAGATTCAAATCATTACCTATAAAGAGTTTCTGCCGATTCTGATTGGAGATACCCTGTTAGATGACTATGAGGGGTACAAGCCCTATATCAATCCAGCTGTTAGCAATGAATTTGCAAATGCGGCTTATCGTTTGGGCCATACTCTCCTCAATAATCAAATCCACCGTTTTGATGACAATGGTTTAGAGTCGATTGCCCTGAAAGATGCCTTCTTTAAACCAGAAGAAGTGTCTGCCAATGGGGTTGATTCCCTTTTGCGAGGGCTGGTATTACAAGAAGCTCAGGAACTAGATAACTTTATTGTGGATGGCGTCCGCAACTTCCTTTTTGGCGCGGGTACTGGAGGATTGGACCTTGCCTCTGTCAATATTCAACGAGGCCGGGAAGTAGGTCTCCCTAGTTATGTTGATGCTCAAAAGCAACTTTTTGGCGTCGAAATTACCTCTTTTAAGGAGTTGCCGTTTGCTCCTGCTGTGATTGAGTTATTTGAGACGGCTTACGATCATGTGGGTCAGATCGATTTATGGCTTGGTGGTATTTCGGAGTTATCGGCAAATCATGGTGGCCTGCTGGGACCGACCTTTAGCTTTTTCATCAAAGACCAATTTGCTCGGGCAGCCGCTGGCGATCGCTTTTTCTTCTTGAATGATCTGGATGAATTAAAGGTGCTCGATGATGACATAACTCAAACCAACCTAGCGGATATCATCCGTCTAAACACGACTCAGGATTATCTGGTTCAAGACAATGTGTTCCAGGTCCCTTATGAGAACAAAATATTGGGAGATAATGGCCAAAATTCATTACGGGGAACTCGGCAGAACGATCTGATTGATGGATTAGAGGGCAATGACTTTATCCGTGGGAATTTTGGAGCTGATATCCTGATCGGTAATCTTGGTGATGACTACTTAGTCGGTGGTGCAGGAGACGATACCGTTATTGGCGGTGATGGGAATGACGTGCTGATTGGATCTGCTGACAACGATGTCTTAGTTGCAGGCAATGGCAACGATATGGTCAGAGGGGGGTACGGCAATGACATTATTAATGGTGTTGGCGATCAGTTTGGCCAGCGAGACTTTGACCTCTTAAAAGGCGGTAGAGGTGAAGATGTTTTTATCCTAGGAGATGAGCGTTCTGTCTTTTATAAAGGTCAAGGGCTTGCTATTATTCAACGGTTTGAACTCAATCGAGATACGATTGAGCTTGCAGGTAGTGCTGCAGACTATACGTTGATGACCTTCGGCAGTCGAACGAGTCTTAGTCTAGCTGGGAGTAACGATTTGATTGCAATTCTGGAAGGAAGAGTTGAAAATTTCAACACTGGCTTTAATTTCATTCAGAATCAGTAAATCGCTTTTCTATCTCACTAGCGTTCAATAACCTCTACGACCTCTAGGGAGTCCAACTCTAGAGGTCTCTCGTTTGGGGAATAGATTGAACGGGATGATGATTGCCGGGGTAAGGAGGACAGATGATCACCATTGGCAATGAGCGGGCAGGGGCGGCCTTTTCCCCTTGCCGGACCTGGCGATATCAATTGTGGCGTCGGTGGAATGGAACCCCTCTGATTATCATCATTGGTCTCAATCCCAGTACGGCTGATGAATCTTATAACGATCCAACGATTACCCGCTGTATGGGCTTTGCTCAGCGTGAAGGTTATGGTGGATTATTAATGCTCAATTTATTTGCTTTTCGGGCGACTGCTCCTGCTGACTTGAAAGAAGCCCAGGATCCGATTGGCCCGGAAAATGATGGGGTGATCTTGTCCAAATGCCAGAACCAAGATCGGGTAATTGTCGCCTGGGGCAATCATGGGGGGTTTTGTGGGCGCGATCGCACCATCAGTACCCTATTGAATTCATCCGCAACCAAGGTGGAGTGCTTTGGGGTCACTCAATCGGGATGTCCGCGCCATCCCCTCTACCTTAATAAAGACACTCCTCTAGTGCAGTGGCCTGGTTAAGGGAATAGATAAGATCGACAAAAGTAATGCTTTCATCTTGTCCAGGAATCGATCTCAAATGCCTGGGTGGATTTTATTTCACAGTACGCTGAAAGTACTGCTATAAAAACATTTCAGGAAGTCCATGAACTGCTATGCACCTTTTCATCGCGACAGAACTGAAACAATAAATCAGTCTCGTCAATCAATGATGTGGCCATGCCATAGGCAAATTGAATGGGCAATGTAAGAAACACAGACCGTATTGAATTCTAGAAATAGCTTAGTCTGCTCATTTCATTAGAGACTAAGATATATAGCACTCATATATCAACATTTTAATCAATTTTTAGCTAAAAAAGCGCATTTAGACTTATTTTTACGAATAAATATCTTTTTTTTATATTTTTTAGCCCAATATCTGCCAATAAAGATCTTCTTGTTTATTTCTTTAAGAAAAGATAAAATAGGATTTCATGGCTTTCATTAAGATGTTTTTATTTATACAGAAGAGATAAAGATGAAAAAAATACAATCAGAATGTTTTCAATCTTCCTGGAGACAGAGTCGCCTTCTCTACTCCTATAACTTGATCAATTTTTGGTAGTTCAATTACGCTTATTTGGGAAATTCTCATCCCGTTTTATTAGTTTTTATCTTGAAGATTACTATTTCTATCTTTTCGTTTATAAGCATTGAATAGGTAAAGAAATTATCTGAGAACAATCTTCTATAGGGTTGTCTGACATCTGCAAGACCTTTGTGCGGTTAGAGGCATTCCCATTAACTTCCATCTATTGGAGATGTAAAGAGTAGCAATGGATCAACGCTTTTATGTGCGCTCGATCACTGCATCCAAGGGTATCAGGGCCGAGTATAAGGTCATCGGGAAAAGAATCAAATCTGTTTGGTACGGCTTATTGGTTCTTGTCTCCCTCCTAAATTAGATGGCAGACAATCTGCAACCACATCTTTTTTTATTCATACAAGTCCAGCCTGCCCTGAGCTAACTGCGTGACCGCCATGAAAACGACTCTGCCAAAGCCAACCAAAGTAAGCCAAAACTTCATTGCAGACAAAGTCCTCATGTCTCTGCCTCAACCCAAGGTCTTATTAAAACCAACCAGCGCGGCCCAAATGAACAAGTCATTGCCAGAGCAGCAAGTTCTGAACTCTTCTATCACTGCTCTTCGATTGAACAAATCAATGCGCACCATCATACAGTGGGCACATGGCGGAGAAAGCAAATCAGTCTGTGTTGCCAATGTCCATATGTTGATGGAAGCCTATTGGCATGATAAGTTTTCTCAGGTTCTGCAAAACGCTGACATGGTCACCCCTGATGGCATGCCCTTAGTTTGGATGATGAAATTACTCGGGCGTAAAGGGCAAGACCGCGTAGCAGGTATGGACATCCTGCAAAACCTTTGCCAAAAAGCTTCAGAGGAGAAGGTTAAAGTATTTTTCCTAGGGTCTCAGAAATCTATTTTGGACCGGATGCGTGCTCGATTAGAGAAGGAATATCCCAATCTCGAAATTGCGGCGATGAAGCCTTTACCCTTCCGTCCGCTGACCGCTGCTGAGGATCAAGAGTTGATTGAAGAAATCCATGAATCCGGTGCTGGAATCGTCTTTTTGTCTCTAGGTTGTCCCAAGCAAGAGAAATGGATGGCCGAACATCAAGGTCGCGTCCAAGCGGTGATGATTGGACTCGGCGGTGCCTTTCCAGTCTATGCAGGCTTGAAAAAGTGGGCTCCTCGCTGGGTCAGACAAACCGGACTTGAGTGGCTATATCGCTTAGCTCAAGAGCCTAAGCGCCTTATTGGTCGCTATACCCAAACGATTCCACCTTTTATCTTTCTCGCCTGTGTGCAGTTAGTGGCCCATCACTTGGCACCAAAAAGATTGCTTAACGCTTTCAATCTCTAAGCACTGTCTCATCAGTATTAGAGGCTTATCTCAACCCAAAAGCGCATCTTCAAGGGTGCGCTTTTGGGTTGAAGCTGAACTCTTATAGGAGTTTGAGTGGATCAACATCCACTTGGAGACGAATATTTTGTGGGCATCGTTGTTGGCATCCTTGCCTCGGGAAAGGCCAAAGTTCAGTTTGCCCCATTTCTGTTTGGGGCCGTTTGATTAATACATGCCAATAATAACGACGAGCTACCTTCAAAATATTGGCAGGTGCTGGACCTAGAATGGTGCCCTGATAGCGGTGAGTATGGATGTAAGCGTGCAGGTAATTGGCAATCTCTAGGGCAGTCTTCTCCACCATCATTTCATTTAGACCACTAATCCGTAAGAGGATGAGCTGGTGAAACGGCGGATAATTGGCTTCCTGACGCTGTTTGAGTTCAGCGATCAGAAAGCTATCCATTTCATATTTTTGAACAGCTTGGATAACAGGATGTTCTGGAGCATAGGTTTGGAGCAGGACTTGTCCCGGATGTTCCCCCCGGCCAGCCCGTCCTGCGACTTGCAGCAGGGTCTGAAAGGTGCGTTCACTGGCTCGAAAATCGGGAAGGTTGAGCAAACTATCCGCGGCTAAAACGCCAATGAGTTGGACTTGAGGGAGATCAATCCCTTTCGTCAGCATTTGGGTGCCAACCATTAGATCGGCCTCTCCGCGGGCAAACTGATTGAGGAGCTGACGATGAGCGCCTTTACGGCGGGTGGTGTCGCTATCGAAGCGAATCACCCGTAATTCAGGAAAGGTTTTGGCAAGTTCCTCCATGACCCGTTGCGTACCGCTGCCAAAAAAGCGGAAATAAGAGGATTTGCAGACGGGACATACTTCTGGTTGGGGCTGAGCATAATTGCAATAATGGCACCGCAACAGGGTTTGACGGGAATCGGGGCTATGGTGATAGGTCAGAGAAACACTGCAGTGGGGGCATTCAGAGACATAACCACAGCTGCGACAGGAGACAAAAGTACTATGGCCACGGCGGGGCATAAATAATAGCCCCTGCTGTTGGTTTTGTTGCAGACTATGTAAGCGTTTTTGTAGGAGTCGACTAAAGATCGAATGGTTCCGATCCGCTAGCTCCAGACGCATATCCACGATGTCGATGGGAGGCATGGGGCGAGCATGTACTCGCCGAGGAAGCCGGAGATAATGGATATTGGCGTGAGAAGGCTGGGCGTTGGCGGGGGGCGTTTGGGACCAACTCTCCAAGCAAGGGGTTGCAGAGCCAAGAATCAGGGGGCAATTTGCCTGTTGGGCACGCCACCGAGCGACGGTGCGGGCATGGTAGCAAGGGGCGGGTTGATCTTGTTTGTAGCCTGTATCATGCTCTTCATCTAGGATCACTAAGCCAATATTGGTGATGGGAGCGAAAATGGCTGACCGGGTTCCAATCACAACTTGGGGAGTACTGGTAAGAAACTGCCGCCAGGTATCATAGCGTTCCCCCTCCGAGAGGGCGCTGTGATAAACCCGAATGCGATCGCCAAATCGAGACCGAAATCGATCCGTTAGTTGAGGGGTAAGCCCAATTTCTGGCACCAGGACGATCACCGACTGTTGTCGCGCTAAGACAGGTGTGATGGCCTGTAAATAGACTTCTGTTTTACCAGACCCCGTAACGCCATGGAGTAAGACTTCAGTGTAATCCTGGAGCCGGTGAATCTGAGCGAGAACCCCAGCTTGGTCAGGGGTCAGGGTTCGAGGTTGATCGGGCTGTATGGGAGAGGTTTCTAATCGGAGTCGCTCCTGTTGGTGTAGAGTGATACAGCCTTTACTAGCTAATTTTTTGAGGGTGGTGCTGCTCGTATGGGCCAGCCTCAAGAGATCTTGAGCCCATAATTCCCCACCCTCATGCTTGAGAAGGGTCAAAATTTCCTGTTGGCGCACGGTGAGATCCGGCGCACTAGGGTCAGTCAGAGTGACGGCCTGCTGTTGCCTCGGTTTGGTGGGGGCTTGGGTTTGCAGATAGCTTTCGACGAGGCCTTGCTGTTGAAGCTCTTTTAACCCCACCTGGGCTTTTTTGATCTGACGACGCAGATACTGCCAGGTATAGTCTTGACTGGGACTTTGCTTAAGCAGCGCTAGAATACCCTTTGCCGCAGCTCCTAAACCGTTAATGTCACTGGGATGAAGGGCTGTGTTTAAGCGGATACGGCGTTGCGATCGGTGCAACAATCCCGGCGGCAATGCCACTCGAATCACCGCCATCAAAGAGGTGTGATAATAGGCCGCCACTTTTTCTAGGAGTTGCCAATAGCCAGGGGGAAATAACGTGCGGCAAGCCACATCCAACACCTTCAGAATACGGGTGGTAGCTAACTCCGGCGGCAAATCGGCCAGAAACCGAATGGCAATGGCTCCAACTTGCTGAGCACCAAAGGGCACGCTGAGAATATCGCCAGGTTGAATACTCAGATCGGAGGGGACGCGATAGGTAAAGAGCTTGTCAGTGCCAGGACAGTCAACCAGGACTTCCACAAAAGGGGCAGCTGTAGTGCGGTCTAGAGAAGGAGAGGCTTTGGGTGTCGACATATAGGCGCACCCTGGAGTTTATTGTTTGTAAGCCAGGGTCCAATAAAATGTAGCACCTTGATTTACCACTGCATCAAACCAAATTTGCCCACCATGACAGTGGATGATACGTTGCACCGTTGAGAGACCAATACCACTACCCGAAAAGTCTTCAGAATTGGTGAGTCGTTGGAAGGGCAAAAAGATCCGGTCCGCATGACTCATATCAAATCCGGCCCCATTGTCCTTGACAAAATAGATGGGCTGATTGGGAGCAATGGTTTCAGCCGCGTTCAAGGGTTGTCGGCTCACATGGGTTAAGGTGGTTTTACCAAATTCAATTTGGGCATGTTCCAGTGCCCCAGTATACTTCCAGGCGTTCCCCAATAAGTTTTCTAGGGCCACCCAGAGCAGATGGGTATCCCCCTCCACATTCACTTGGGGTTCGATGACAAATTTGACATTCCGCTTGGGCTCTTGCAGCAAGAGCTGTCTGGCAATGGTTTGTACTGTAGAGCTTAAATTCATCACCTGGGCCTGGATCGGGTTGCGCCCAATATTCGATAGTTGCAAGAGCCCTTCCAACAAGGTGGCCATGTGCCGGGTGTAGTCTTGGATTGTGCCCAGATATTTTTGTAATCGGGGATCTTCATCCCCCATATAGGCTGTCAGTAAGGCACAGCCTGTTTTAATCCCAGTTAAAGGATTGCGCAGATCATGGGAGACGGTATAGTTAAAGGCTTCCAGTTCAGTGTTGGCGGCTTCTAGCTCTAAAGATCGTTTACGGAGTTCTTTGTTGAGGCGCTCCAATTCTATGGTTTTTTGCTTGAGGGCCAGCTCATTTTGTTGACGCTCAATGGAATATCGAATGGCATGGATTAAGGAGCCTGGCGTCACTTGGCCTTTCACTAAGAAATCCTGGGCCCCTTGTTGAACGGCCTGCATGGCCACCGTCTCATCATCTAAGCCTGTGAATACCACAATTGGGAGAACGGGACTTTGAGCAACCACTTTCTCTAAGGTCGTTAGCCCATGACTGTCCGGTAAGGACAAATCTAGCAAAATGACATTAAAGTCTTTCTTGGCCAGGGCTTGCAACGCATCCTCTAGCTTATCAACATGGGTGATTTCGTATTGAACAGCGTCTTCGCTTCGATTGACCCCCAACATGCCCTGAATCAAGAAGGCGTCCCCAGGATTATCCTCAACCAGCAACACGCGGATAATCTCACCTTCCTGCGGTAAGGCGGTGGAGGAACGTTCTCCCTCTTGTTCGGGTTTGGTTTGCTTTGATTTGAGTGACTTGGCCATTATTTCCTAAGAGGGGGTAGACATTCCTTGATGAAGTTTGAATAGGTTCATTAATTACGCCCTTGCCATTGCAACCAAAAATCTTGAATATCCTGTGCTTTTCCAGCAAATTCGTGAAAACTACTGGGCTTAGTGACATAATAATCTGCTTTGAGTCGATAGCTTTCTTCAATATCTTCAGGGGCATTGGAAGTAGAAAGCACTATAACAGGGATATGTTTTAGTTTCTGGTCAGTTTTAATGTCTGCCAAGACCTCTTTCCCGTTCATAATCGGTAGGTTTAAATCGAGCAAAATCAATTGAGGGAAGGGAGCCTGCTCATAGGAACGTAGATTCCGCAAAAAGTCTGTAGCAGACTTACCATTGTCAACGCGGTGCAGCGTATAGCTGAGGGAACTTTCCTCCAACATCCGTGTGATTAAAAACACATCGCCGGGGTTATCTTCAACGAGGAGAATGTCAATGGGATTCGTTTCCATCGAAACAACGGTTCTAGAATTGATAGACGATTGCCTTTTTAGTTGTATATAGGTTGCACAATTCCCACCGAAATTTGCACAGTTGGCAAACAAAATCCTACTTTTGTCAGTCGCTTTCTCTGTAAAAAAGAATTTTCTGCCTCAACAGTAACAACCGTTAGACAGGGCATTAATCTTCACACAAGCGCAAGGCTAATATTCGTCTACCTTCTAGAATACTGCGCTTCAACTGGCAGATTCCATAGGCAATGTGAAGAAAAATGTTGAACCTTGATCGACGTCTGATTCCACCCAGATTTTGCCCCCTTGCTGATCGATTATTTTCTTGCAAATGGCTAAACCAATGCCGGTGCCGGAATACTCCTGGCGAGTATGTAGACGCTGAAACACCATAAATACCCGATCTGCATGTTTTGGATCGATGCCAATGCCATTGTCTTTCACCCAAAAGAGATAGTCTTTTCTCTGTTGCTTGTAGTTGATTTCAATATGGGGGACTCGTTCTCCACGATATTTAAGGGCATTGCCAATCAAATTTTGAAAGAGTTGAGTGAGTTGACGAGGATTGGCTTGTAGAGTGGGTAACGGCGATTGTTCTAGGGTTGCCCCACTTTCTTGGATGGAGAGCTGGAGGTTTGAGATGGCGCTCTCTACAATTTGGTTACAGTCAACGGTTTCCAGAACTTTGGCCTGGGTCCCTACTCGGGAATAGCTAAGTAAATCTTGGATCAGCTGCTGCATGCGGGTTGCTCCGTCCACGGCAAAGCCAATAATTTGGTCGGCCTGCTCATCGAGCTGCCCCGCATAATTTTGCTCCAACAGCTGGGTAAAACTAATCACCATGCGTAGGGGCTCCTGTAAATCGTGGGAGGCAACGTAGGCAAACTGCTCTAACTCTCTATTGGATCGTTCTAACTCTTCATTCAGCTGTTGCAGTTCATGTTCGAAGTGCTTCCGCTCGGTGATGTTGCGAGCGACCCAAACCACGGAGTCTTTTTGTTCGGTGACGTTGCGGGCCACCCAGACCACGGAGCTATCTAGGAGAGGAGAAACATTAGCTGTAAACCAGACCGGTTCTTCGTCAATCATCAATTGGTAATCAAAGTTGACGGTCTGTTGGGTTGCAATGGCTTCTTGAATAATGTGGGACCATTGCTGATCGGGATCTTGCCACAGCTCATTAATCGTGTAACTGATCAACTCTGCATCGGGTTCGCTACCTTCGCTAGAATTCGTGGGGGCCACTTCGATATTGCTAATTTCACCTTTATCCACATCACAAACAAAGACCAAGTCCTTCATCGCTTCAAATACTGCTCGGATTTTGCCTTCAGAACTTCTTAGCTTGGCTTCTAATAATTGGCGATCGCTGACCTGATTCTCTAATTCCTTGATTCGCTGTTGAAGTGAAACGACATCATCGGAAGGCGTGGAGGCTGAAGATTGCTGGATTAAGGTATCTGATGTGATCAGTCCTTGGAGATGGGAAGCTTCATCAACAATGGCAACAAAGGAACTACCTTCGGTTTGCATGACTTGGGTGGCAGCAGGTAAGTCGTCGGCCTGTTCTAAAGGCAAGATCGGTAGTGGAGCCATCACGGATTGGACGGGGGTGATGGACAAATCAAGTTGGGTGGCGAGGGTGGTTACTAGGGTGCGATCGCAAACCACCCCCACAGGAATTTGATCTTCAACCACCACTAAGTAGTTGGCTTCCGCTTGATATAGAATTGCCACCGCATCTTCTACAGAAGTATCTGGCTGAGTGACTAAAGGCTCACGAATCATCACTTGCTTCATTGAAATACGTCAATACCTTGTGCCATCTAGCTTTGTCTAAATGCGATGCCAAAGGCAATCCGCATCGATACTAGCGTGAATCACAAGGCCAAGGCTTCCTTTTCTCCACCAAAAACAGAAAATTTTGCCAAAACCCTTGACGAAGCCAAAAACCTGTGCGAGATTTGGTACTACAAACGTAGTATTTCATCCGCTTTGGATCGAAACCTTCAAATGAAACGCAGACTCACCTCAGCCAACCTTCATCGTCCGTCGCAACGACCCGTTGTTGACGTAGCGATGCAATTTGGCTTTGAGGCCTTGACAAGAATAGTCTGCAGTCTCTCCGAAGGCAAAAATTGGGAAACCATTTTAGGTGGACTATATCCAGATCCAATTATCCAGAGCGGCAGGTGCGCCCAGGCACCGACATAACAGCAAGCCTTACCCAAACTTTGCTGAACCCCCGCTCTGACACCCAGAGCGGGGGTTCTTTTATTGAGGAGTGATCCATGACCGTTATCCAGCCTATTCTCCAAAACACCGTGGTCGTCTTTTCTAAGGCCTACTTGCCCTTGGCCCGGATCAATATCAAGCGGGCCATTGTGCTTCTGATCACGGGTCAAGCGGAATCCCTCGATTTTGGCATTACCCAGGTATGGGAAGTGCGATCGCCCAATCAAGTCTTGCGGGTATCAGAGCATATCCGCTTGTTGATGGGCAACCCAGAGCGGATGTGGAAAATACCCCCCGTTAACCGCCGCGAGGTCCTCAAACGCGATCAGCACCGCTGCCAATACTGCGGTAGCCAACGCCGACTGACGTTGGATCACGTAATTCCCCGATCAAAAGGGGGATTGCACACTTGGGATAACGTGGTTGCTGCCTGTGAGCCTTGTAATTCCACCAAAAGCGATCGAACGCCCACCCAAGCGGGGATGACGTTGCAGTCCAAACCCAAGGCACCGATCCATCCGGCTGTGGCCTTTGCCGACCAGTTTTGGAAAAGCCAAGAAAACCTAACCCATTAAGGGCTGGGCCGTCCCAGTTCTCCGACTTTAACTCAGAAATTTTTGGAGACAGTCCACCATGCTGAAACTGATCTATACCGAATTGGGACTGCATATGGAATATGTAGGAGACTCCCTAGAAACCGTTGTGTCTCAACATGTTGTTCTTACCGTTCGTACTGGCCAAACCCTCCATTTAGAACTGGGGCAGGCCTCATTCTTACTCCCAGTGTTGACCCCTGGCTTAGGGGCTTTAGAAACGGCACTTCGCCAATATGACCAAACCCTAGAGATCACTCGTGTGGATGCGGAATATGTCGAAGTTTGCCTCGCTGGGACCTGGATGGCCCAAACGTCCCAAGCCCACGAGGGGATGTTCTTAGCCGCCTATGATTATGAGACTGAATTAATTCTTCGTCGTCTCTGGCAAGCTTCTGATCAGGCCCTAACCTCTGTTGTTTAGTAAGCAAGTGCAAAACTCATAACAGTTTTGCACTTGTCCCCATTCCCTAATTTCAGGAAGAGGGTTCCAAATCCTTTTGGAAATATTTAAAAAGGTTATTTCGGCTCTTCTTGCTAAATTCAATACCTGGAATTTCTGCAATTAGTGCATATAGAAGAAAGCATAAATCTTGTAAGCCTTCTAGTCATTCTCTATCAACTGATATGCGTCGAATTATTGGACTTGCAATTCTAGAAGATGAAGTAATTATCACTTCTGGATTACAGCCTCCTCTGCATCGAGAGCGATCGTTCTATTCTCACCAAGGGACTAGTGCTCGACCACACTGAATTAGATAGGTAAGCTAGAAACAATCTAGCTGTTTTTAGCCAACCAATCATGCCTGATAAATATATTGTGACGCTAACGCCTGAAGAACGCAGTGAGCTGATGCAACTCACCCGACGTGGAACCTTGTCAGCGCGAAAAATGAAACGAGCCCAGATTTTGATGTTGGCAGATAAGGGACACAAAGACGACACCATTACTCAAATGCTCAATGCAGGCATCTCTACCGTGCATCGTACTCGCCAGAAATTTGTGGAAGGTGGTGTGGAGTTCGCCCTCAATGAGCGTCCCAGGCCAGGGGGGCAAAAGAAGCTCGATAGCAAAGCAGAGGCCTTGCTCATTGCGACAGCTTGTAGCGACCCACCTACCGGTTGTTGCCGGTGGACCATGCAGCTATTGGCAGAACGGCTAGTTGAACTCAACGTCGTCGAAAGCCTATCGGATGAAACGGTGCGACGCACGCTCGAAAAAACAGCTTAAGCCGTGGCTAAAAGAGCAGTGGTGTTTTTCTACTGTAGGCGCAGACTTTGTTTGGCGGATGGAGAACGTTCTAGATTTGTATGCCCAACCCTACCATCCTGAGGAGCCTGTTGTTTGTTTTGATGAACGGCCTTGCCAACTGATTGGCGAAACCCGGGTGCCCCGTCCACCAAAGCCCGGTCGTCCCAACGCTACGACCATGAATATGAGCGCAAGGGCACTTGTAATATATTTGGCTTTTTTCAACCGCTTAAAAGTTGGCGACATTTGAAGGTGACTGAGCATCGAAAAAGTGAGGACTTTGGGGTGTGCATGCAGTATCTAGTAGATGGTCTGTTTCCTGATGCTCAACAAGTGCACGTTGTCTTAGACAATCTCAACACCCATACTCCCGCTGCACTCTACAAAACCTTCAAACCTGATGAAGCTTTGAGGATTCTCAGTCGCATCCAGTTTCACTACACTCCAAAACATGGCAGTTGGCTCAATATGGTTGAGTTTGAGTTTTCGGCTCTTTCTAGGCAGTGCTTAAATCGACGAATTCCTGATATTGAAAAACTCCGGCATGAGGTCACCGCATGGGAACAAAGGCGTAACCGAGATAAAACGACGGTTAATTGGTTATTTACAGTGGATGATGCACGAACTAAACTCAGCCGACTCTATCCCCAAACTACCCTGTCATAATCACTGTGGTGAAGCACTAGCTACTGGTCTTACTTTCGTGCAGTTGTGAAGCGACCTCGCCTGCCAGGTTTATTCCTGCTCTCTCCTAGAATAGTGGCCGTCAGCGACATCCGTTATCACGATTCTCCCTACAGCCAACTATCTCTAGAAACATCCTCATCACTCACCACTATTGATCCTGGCATCATCATTACAGCTGGCTGTGGTGTGGATATTGGCCAAGAACAGCGTACTTTATTCCTGGTTATATGTAGGAATCGGATTAAATTTTTTATCCACTTCTGTGGAGGTCTATTTCACCCGATCACCCTAGAACTAAAACAACGGGGGAAATCTCTGGCTGGTCGATTGAGGAATCTCTTGCAGGAACTCCATTTCTCAGAGTTACCAACTTCCCTCTCTCTCTCTTCCAACTTTAATTGGTCTCAGCAAGAGCTATCGAGACTTGAGCGTAGTTGGAAGAAACCTATCTCACAGGAGGTTTATATTGTGAATGCTCAAATGGACAACCACCTTCAAGAAATATCGAAGGATATTTCTGAAGACTTTAATTTCGTGATCCATCAAAATTACTACACTGTTTATGAGCAGGGATTGCAAGTACTTTGCACTGATGCATCCTTGACTCAGCTCATAAAAATCGCGAGTTGAAGATAGATTTCCCTCTTTTTTCCTATAGTTCTTTACTGCCAGAGTTACTCCTTTTTCTGGGTGATTTCCGTATTGAATTAAGTGCCATTACTTTTACCTTGATATTTGTGATTTAGATATCCAAATCATTCTTTGTTGAAGTGTCTAGCACCACGAAATAAGTATTTCAGTTCATTTTGAAAAAGACAAAAAAACTTGTAGTATGCTCTTGACATTTTTGTAGTATATTTGTAGTATTAATGTAGTGCAGTTGAAACGAGCTACTACAGCCAATCAACTTCTGAACCTTGAAAACTGAATATTTTCCACATTTGGGGGTGTAGCTCAGTTGGTCTAGAGCAGTCGCCTGTCGAGCGAAAGGTCGCGGGTTCAAATCCCGTCTCCCCCGTATAGTCTCGTGGACGATTAGATAAGTCGCTTTGGTTCTCAGCTAAGGAGAAGCGGGTGCAACTCCCGTCGAGACTTCTTTACCTGTCCAGGTCGCCAAGGGGTTGAAGGCGTCGGTCTGCAAAATCGATATCGTGGGTTCAACTCCCACCCTGGACTCCAATCCTTGCGGGGATGGTGTAATGGCAACACCTCAGTCTCCAAAGCTGATGTTCTGGGTTCAAATCCTAGTCTCCGCGTTGCTCGAATCCAACGATTCAGGCAAATACCAAAGTGGTGTACGCAAATGGTTTAAGCGACTTGATTTTCAACCAAGTGATTGCGGGTTCAAATCCCGTCACCACTCCCAACCATAGGTCGGCTCGCCTACTGGCGTGGGCAACTGCCTGTAAAGCAGCCGCTTAATGCGTTGCAGGTTCAATTCCTGCCCGGCCTATCGACATGGAGAGATTGCCATTGGCAAGGCAATCTGTTTGCTAAACAGTCGTGGATTTTGTCCATTGGGGGTTCGACTCCCTCTCTCTCCGTTTTGAGAACGTGGTGTAACTGGATAACATCTCAGGCTACGAACTTGAAGATTGAGGGTTCAAGTCCTTCCGTTCTCGCTTTAGATAACCTGTCGGTTGTCTTATCCCCCGGTAGCTCAGAGGTAGTAGCGCTTGTTTGAAGAGCAAGAGGTCGCCAGCTCAAAACTGGCTCGGGGGGCTTTGTTGCCCTGTAGCTCAGTGGTAGTAGCGGTCGCCTGTTAAGCGAACGGTCGCAGGTTCAATCCCTGCCGGGGCAGCCAATTCTTTGCCGAGTGGACGAATAGCAAGTCGCCTGACTCTGAATCAGGAGGTTGTAGGTGCGAATCCTACCTCGGCATCTGTCTGACCTTGTCCTGTGGTGTAACTGGCAACATTTCGCTCTTTGAAAGCGAAGTCCTAGGTTCGAATCCTAGCGGGACAGTTGGAGGCCGTTGAAACAAAACCTATTGCCTGGGTCTATTCACGCCTCCTTTTCCTACTCCTGTGGCGCAATTGGCAGACGCAACTGTCTTAAACACAGTTTGTTGTGGGTTCGACTCCCACCAGGAGTATAGGAGTTTAGAGTTCAGAATTGAGGTACTTCACAAATAGAGGCATATCTCGAAAGCTACTTTTTACTCCTGTAGCCCAATTGGCAGAGGCGCTGGTTTCAAACGCCAGAGGTTGTGGGTTCGACTCCCACCAGGAGTATTACGGAATTCCAATTTCGGTAGTATCTTTCTCTGGATTAATGCTCCTCTCACTTCTGAATTCCAAACCCTTTATTCACTCCTGTAGCCCAACTGGAAGAGGCGCTGGTCTTAGAAACCAGAGGTTGTGGGTTCGACTCCCACCAGGAGTACTAGATGTCCGGGTGTAGCGCAGTTGGTAGCGCGCCTGGTTTGGGACCAGGATGTCGCAGGTTCAAATCCTGCCACTCGGACTGAGCCCCAAACAGATCGTGGAGGGGCCTTCCTCTCCATCGATCTGCTTGGGAACTATGAAGCTGAGATAGCTCAAAAGATTAATGGGCCGTTGGCAGAGCGAATATGCAGCCGCCTTTTAAACGGATAGATCTAGGTTTAACTCCTAGGCGGCCCACCAGGGTTGTTAGCTCAGTTGGTAGAGCAGTCGCCTCTTAAGCGAAAGTGCGTAGGTTCGATCCCTACACAGCCCATCATCCCCCTTGGGATGAAAATGCCGGATTAATGGGCATTGATTGAGTGAATATTGGTCAGCCAATTATAGGAGTGATGTGATGACTGTGATTGTAATGGAGGTAAAAAACGTCGAGAAGCATCCGAATGCTGACTCTCTCAAAGTGTATGTGATGCAATCCCCTGGATCTCCTCCTATTCAGGTGATTGCGAATTTGGAACGAACCTATGAAGTAGGCGAACATGTTCTGGTTGCCCAGGTCAATTCTGTTCTCAAAGACGGCACCAAAATCAAAGCAACCAAATTGCGTGGCATCATCTCCTACGGGATGGCACTGGGGAAAACGGAATTACCGATTGGTGAAGATGTATCTCAAACCTATTGCCAGCAGTCCGTTGTGCAGTCGGTACAAATGCAGCGATGGCCCAGTGTGGAACTCCTGCATAATGTTCGACGCAGCTTAATTGCTCTGGAAGCCACTCCGGTAGTGACCTATCGAGCAAAAATCAAACTGGATGGAACCAATGCCGGGGTGCAAATCTTCTCGGATGGTCGCGTAGCTGCCCAAAGTCGATCCCAGATCATCACGCCTGATGATGACAATATGGGATTTGCCCAATGGGTCAGTCAACAGATGGATTATTTTGCTCCATTGGCAGGTCACGAACACATCACAATCTTTGGAGAATGGTGTGGCCGGGGGATTCAGAAGCGAACTTCTATTTCCAAAATCGATCGCAGAATCTTTACGGTGTTTGCGGTCCAGTATGGCGGAGTAGAAAATGAAGTCGCCAAGCTGGAAATCGATCCAGATAAGATATCCCAGCTACTCCCATCTCACCCGGACATTTTTGTTCTGCCGTTTATGGGAGAGCCGTTGACCTTGGACTTTGGCAACCGAGACCAATTGGAATCCGTCGCCAATGCCATCAACCAACTCGTCTCTAAAGTTGAGCAAATTGACCCTTGGGTTAAAGCCACTTTCGGAATTGATGGGTTGGGGGAAGGCCTGGTTCTCTATCCTCAAACTCAAACTCGAGTGGATCGACTGACCTACCCTGAGCTGATGTTTAAGGCGAAAGGCGAAAAGCATCAGGTAGTCAAAACAAAACAGGCCGTGCAGCTAGACCCTGAATTCGTTAAGAGTATCGATGAATTTGTGGCGTTGATGGTGACTCCTGCTCGACTGGAACAGGGGTTAACTGAGAGTTGCCAAGGGCCATTGGATATGAAACAGTTGGGGGGCTTCCTGAAGTGGCTGGCTCAGGATGTCCAAAAAGAAAGCAAAGCTGAATTAGAAGCAGCCAAACTTTCTTGGAAGGATGTCAATAAAGCGGTTACCCATTCTGGAAAGTCTTGGTTTCGCGATCGCATCCTCTCTCTCTGACATTGCTCAGTAAATGGGTGGTCACTGTTCGCTCCTACGGGAGTTGAACAGTGACCACCACCCAACCTCGATTGCCTGGTAAACGCCAGCTCAGAATTGCTTGCGAGTCAAGATAGAAGTCTTATGGTCAAATCCAGTACCCATACAATCGCCCAAGAATTTTGTGATTGCACGCTACCTAAATCAGCGTGGACTCATGAGGCTCACCTAAGGGTTGGACTTTGGCATTTGATGCACTACTCTCCACCAACAGCCTTGAATCTATTGCGGGAGCGGATTCGAAGATACAACGTCGTCTGCGGGGTAGTGAATTCTGAGACATCGGGCTATCACGAGACCATCACGCAGTTTTATCTGAAGGTGATTGTTTACTTCCTTGAACAGCACGATGTTTCCCAACCCATCGACCAACTGGCTGAGGCTTTGATAGAGGCATGGGGCGATCGCAATCTTCCTTTGATTTACTACTCCAAGGATCGGTTGATGTCGAAGGAGGCCAGGCAGCATTGGGTGGAACCAGATTTGGCTCGAATGCCCGGAGCATAATTTCAGAGGGGGTGAGTTGCGATCGCAACTCATCACCCATACCCTGAAACAGCTCCAAAATTTGCAACCACTCAAGAACAATGCAGTATCGCAACCCTCATAGCGGAGATGGAGCAAGAGGGGCTCGGCAGTTTCATACGCTGCACATCCGTGAGTGCAACTCTCACCTCCGCTACCAAATCTTGGGCTGGTGTAGCTCAATGGCTAGAGCAATTGTCTTGTAAACAATAGGTTGCAGGTTCGAATCCTGTCACCAGCTTGTCCCATTATTTAGGTACAGAAAGATGATTCTTCTCACTAGGCGATTTCCAAAGGTGCTAATCCATGGATACCCGAATCGAAATAGTCCAAACTGATATCACAACCCTACAAGTAGATGCGATCGTCAATGCGGCCAATGAGTCCTTGCTCGGCGGGGGTGGCGTCGATGGCGCGATTCATCGAGCAGCCGGGCCGCAACTCTTAGCAGAATGCCGAACCCTTAAAGGCTGTAAAACGGGCCATGCCAAACTCACAAAAGGATATCAACTACCAACCAAGTATGTAATTCACACCGTTGGTCCGATTTGGCGAGGCGGGGGAGCCAATGAAGCGATTTTATTGCAAGCCTGCTATCAACGCAGTTTGGAGTTAGCCGTTGACAATGGGATTCAAACCATAGCCTTTCCTGCCATTAGTTGCGGAGTCTATGGCTATCCGATAGACCAAGCCTGTCAGATCGCCTTTGAAACGACCCTCAATTTCTTGCAGATAAATCAATCCATAACCCAGGTTATCTTTGCCTGCTTTGGCGAATTGATTTATCACACCTACCTAAAAATAGCGGAGCAGGTGAATTAATAGGTGCAAAATTAGTGAGGTCCACAAAACTTAGGTGCATAAAACCTAACGGATATAAACTCTTGCGGATATGGTGCAATGGCTAGCATGAGAGGCTTCCAACCTCTTGATACGAGTTTCTCCTGCGGAGACGCTCAGCGAACGACTCTCGTTATCCGCTTTGGGCGAGTGTGATGTAGAAGTAGCATCTGGCGGTGCCAACGCCAGCGCGTGAGTGCGAATCTCACCACTCGCTTTGTGGTCCTGTAACTCAGCCTGGGAGAGTGCCTTTCTTACAAAAAGGTAGCCGTAGGTTCGAATCCTACCAGGACCATCAGTGGGGGATAGCTCTGGTGAGCGGCTTCGCCTTATAAGCGAGGGGACCAGATTAGTCTAGACGGCTGGGATCATAACCCAGATCCCCTACCAAACCTGGGAGTGTCGCCTAAGGGATGGGGCACCGATCTTCTAAATCGGTCTGTGTAGGTAGCTCCGTTGGAGCCGCTTCGCGCACGAGTCCTACCACTCCCGCTATATGAGTCTGTAGCTTAATTGGAAAGCATCAGCCTTGCAAGCAGAAAGATGCCAGTATCTCCTATCAGAGACGCTATGCGTACAAATCTGAACAGAATCAACTATGTTGGCCGAATCCGAAGCGGACGAGGAGCTAGATTGTGATCCTAGTGTTAGCGGGTTCAAGTCCCGTCGGTCACCCCAATTCACACCTTATGGAAGGTGCCGCCGAATGGTCGGCAACTGGTCTTGAAAATCAGGGTACGGTTCGCTGTAGGGGTTCGATTCCTCCACCTTCCTTTCTCATCCCATATGCTGCTGTCGAAGAGCGGATAAAGATTGGTTCTAAACCTAGAATTCCACCAGCAGAGTTCGGTCCGCTGTAGGGGTAATTCCTTAGGAAATGCGATGCGAACGATTATTGAGGATTATTTTGGTCTAGCCCTACTCAATGGCGGGAAGTCTTAAAATTTTGCAATGCCCTAAAAGCTTTGGAATAAAAGTGTTTTAGGAGGCTTATGATAGGCAATTTATCCCTAGACTGACCAACTCTCAAGAACCCATAGAATCTATGTCCGCAGGACTTACAGCGATAGGGGTGAATGTTAAAAAGTAAAAGCACATTTTCATGGAATCCTCTAAGGCGAGAATGTATGAGATAACGGCTCTTACATCTGCGACAACTTTTAGCCACGGCTTTTACTTTGCTTCCTAGGACTGAGCTTTATCTACAGATATCCTGGCCTATTTCAATAAAAAATGTAGTAATTTTTGAGACAATCTTGTATGTTTAATCGATGATTTTTTCATTCAATCATATTGTTTAAACTCACTAATAAGTTTTATATATATAGGTCGATTTATTTTTTTTAGAATTTTAAATACGGTCAGAGACCCCAGAGGTTCAGTTTCCACTGAAAATTAATTTCTCTCTTATCGATATATATTTCGCCTTTACTAGAGGCTTAAAACCAGTTCGAATAAATAGTAAATAAGCAAAACTCGTATTACATATTACTTCACCTGGCGCTTGAAAACTCTGTCTGGCATGGCTTACAGGCACATCTAACTTCAAGGCTTCAGATCGAAAAAATTATCCGATTGAACACACTAAAACTCATGTGGGTGAAGCATTCTCAAGGAAATACTCCCATGTGATTATATTCCCCTTTCTGAAGGGGAATATAATCACAGCTTGCAGTATATACTACAAACGTGTTACAAATGATCTAACGCACGTTTGCAAGGGTTAAAACAATGAGTGATAAAGGTACATCTGAAGGCATTTAATAACAGAAGGGTTCGCATATCTACCTCTCTGTACGCACTAAGGGCTTCTATTTAAATCCCTCCTCTCTCTAGCATTCACAAGCTTTATTAACTTAAACGTTGGCAATACCAAATCTCAATTAGATGAAAAATACCGTCATCACAATGTATCGACCGACGGGGCCTGAAGAATTGAAGTTGCTCAAAGATGCTAATTTTCGTCGCTGGCCGCCAAGGCTACCGGAGCAACCCATCTTTTATCCAGTCACAAACGAGCAATACGCGATTGATATTGCCACCCGATGGAATATCAAAGCGAGTGGTGTTGGATACGTCACTCGGTTCAGCGTCAAAAAATCTTTTATGGATAACTATGTCATCCAGAAAGTTGGGGGTGCCCACCACACAGAATGGTGGATTCCCGCAGAAAAATTGGAAGAGCTGAACGACAATATCGTCGGTGAAATTGAGGTGATTGGGGAGTATCGCTAACCTCAGTCCATAGCTCTGGTCTCAACAACAATAGAACACCATCCATCATGATTCAGGAGGTCAAAATGGTGCATATTCGGTTTGAAGGGCGATCTTATGATGTCGCTGAACAACATTTAGGAATTCAAGGGGGGATGGGTGACCGCATCCTTAAAGCGCATGTAGCCCGCCACCTAGAAGTCCCCGTTAACCGTCTCGATACCTACGTGGTCGATCACCGTCCAAGTGGAGATGTGATTGTCCACCCCGAGGCCGTTTACGGATAAATAACTCCCGTGCCCCAATCGAGAAAGCTTACACACGAATAACGGTCCTAAGGTAGCAACGTTCGAGCGATCGCACTAGCGAAGCATCCAATATCTCTCGCAGATAGAAGATGCGGGCCCACTGCCAAGGTTGATTTGGTAAGAGCGGCCGCAAGTTGATGAACTGCTTTCTAAACTTGCATGGAAGTATTGTTATTGCCCAAAACTCGCGTTCGCACCCTAACGAAAAAAGCCTACATACTCGCCAAATGGTAAGGCACTTGATTTGTAGATCAAGCACATACAGGTTCAACTCCTGTGTATGACACAACAGCTTTTTTGACTTGTGCGAAGCGCTATTTCTTGACGCAATTGAGTTCTGGATTTCTGGTATTGGCAGCATTCGTTCCCCTCCACTCCCCATTTCTGAGGGGAGTATCGCCAAAACATTTACAGATTATCTAGAACCGCACTATGAGCGAACATCGATTAAGCGAAATCACCATTGAACGACCTCGTGGGGGAATGAGGCGTAGCCTGAGAAAGGTCAAGGGAGCCAGAAAACAGTTGGATCGCCTCACTGAAGTGGCCACCGAGGATGGTTTACTCAGTCCGTACCTCATCAAACCGAGAGGCAAAACAAAGTGGCTTTCAGATCATTTGGGACCGCTGCGGCGATTTTTAAAGTCCCATGTGGGTCAACCCTGGGATGACGTTTACAGCAAACTCTGTCGACAGCTTAAAACCAACACCATGGCGGGACAGCATGTTCTGAGCCATTTATGGGACTTTGTTGAACCCCATGTTGAAATCATGGATGGTGTGCTGTACCACAAGCCTCGCTGGGGGTCCTTTCAGCCTTTAGACTATCGCTGTTATCGGGACAAATTCTATGTGCATCCTGAGACTAGAATTCTATGTGCAGTTGAAAAGAAACCTCGTAAGCGGCAGCGACAAAGGCCACCATCCGATAGGGTTGTTATCGATGCCTATCATGAATATCAGCAACTCAACGAGCTTTGGTATCTGATTTCCTATGAGGACTTTCCCCCTTTCCCTGTGATGACTGTGAGAGATGTGCTGCGGGGCGAAATCCCTCGGCAGACTCGATATGGCAATATCAATACCCGTTATGCAGTCAAGAAAAAACAGTGTAACAAGAAGGAGATCCGATTTATTTTGAGTCAGATTAAAGCAGTTAAACCTACCTCCTGAGAGGGGTTGAAAGTCCTAGCTCTCTGTAGGAGATTGTTATGCCCCACAAACACCACTTTAACCAGATGAAAAATCCTGAATCGGCCTTTGCCCTTCAGGAAAAACTGCGGCACCAAGTCATCCAAGAAGACGATTTTGGCCCCCTTGAAACGGTGGCAGGAGTGGATGTCGGATTTGAGGATCAGGATCAAATTGCCTGTGCTGCAGTTGCAGTACTGAGACTATCTGATCTCAAGGTCCAGGAATCTGTGGCGATTCGTCGTCCGGTTACCTTCCCCTATGTACCGGGATTGCTGGCATTCCGAGAAGTTCCCATCGTTATGGAAGCCTTGGCAAGTCTGAAAACCCAACCTGGACTCCTAATCTGTGATGGCAATGGCACCATCCATCCTCGTCGGTGTGGATTTGCTTGCCATTTAGGAATTGTTAGTGGACTGCCGTCTATCGGAGTAGCCAAAACCCCCTACATTGGGGAATTCCAACCTCTAGCCGATGATCGTGGGGCATGGCAGCCGATCACAGATGGGGGAGAGGTTATTGGGGCAGCCCTGCGGACTCAAACAAAGGTTAAACCTATCTTTGTGTCCATTGGCCATCGCATTAGTTTGCAAAGTGCTATTGATTTGGTGCTCCAATGCGCTCCCGCATATCGTTTACCTGAAACCACTCGCCAAGCCGATCAGTTATCCAAGGGCAATGCCCAACCTGTCATCTTATAAACAATCCGCACCCCAACCAGAAAAGCTTACATACTTGGTTGAGTCCTTACTTTATAGGGAGGGCTGCAGGTTCAAATCCTGCTTTGCTTCGCGCAAAAATGCTTTTCATACTTGTGTGGATTTTTCAATTGGATATCGTGCTCTTCACCAGGTCGATGTCCTTCATTTTTTACTAATGGCAGTATTGCCGCACCCGAACAGGGGAAGCTTACATACTCTCAATGGCCTGTTGCGTCTATGGAGATAGAAACAACAGGCCGTCGCGAAAGCGAATTGCTTCCTTAACTTGTGCGGTGCATCCACCAGGATGTGCTTTGCGTGCAATCGCTGCCTCCGAACTCAACCCAGGAGGTTTATATGAATACTGCAGAACAGGATTTACGTCTAGAAATGCTGAATAGCTTGCTAACCACCCCTCATCGGAAGTTGGAGCAAGTGGCGGAAACACACCAGTTAATGGTGGAAGTAGACCCACTATTTTACGGTCACCTAGCGGTATGGTATCAACGACATGGTGATGTGCGTGACCACAAGGAGGTTTTCGTCAGTCACCTGTTAACCAGTGGCATGGCGGATCACCGAGAAGCGGGATTTGTCCTGTTGCAAGGACTGCCCCCATACCAGGTAGCCCGCGTCATTGACTTTATGAAGCAGAAGTTGGGCAAGGTCCCTCGATCAACTCGGACTGCAGTTCGCCGGTATCTGACTCAGCGAGAGCAAAATCCCAAACAATTTGATCGAGCCGCGCTACGGGCACGAAAAGCCATTAAGCATCTCTATGCGACCCTGCACATTAAGCCGGGAGTTCGGGCTGATGCCATTCTGTTCAAGAATGATCCACCCGATGGATCACTGGCGAAAGTCCTCAAGCAGATTGCAAATGCACCGAATCCAAGTGAACAGGCGCGATTGATTGTGGAGTTTAAGATTCCCTATGCGATCGCAACAGGCACTATCCAGCAACTCACCCCCACAGTACTGGCTGCTTTAATTCACAATATGAGTCCTCAAGAGGTGATCAATCACCTCAAGTCCCTGAAAGCACGGGGGGCAATGGACCATGCTGAAATGAAGCAGCTAATTGATGACAAGTTAGAGAAGGCCCAAACAGACACCCGAATCTCTGCCTTCAAAGCCCAAGTGGCAGCAGAGGCAGTCGACGTGGATGCGGAAACAACTGCCAAACTGGAAAAGGTCACCAATAAGCAGATTAAGCGACGTGGAACCATCGGTAAGTCTACAGCATTGTTAGTGGACAAGTCTGGCTCTATGAGCTGTGCGATTGAGGTAGGAAAGCGACTAGCTGCCATGATTTCTGGCATTAGCCAAGCGGATCTATTTGTCTATGCCTTTGATACGATTCCCTACCCAGTCCAGTCCCAAGGCTCAGACCTGAGTGACTGGGAGCGAGCCTTTAAACTAATCAAAGCTGGGGGCGGTACTAGTTTAGGTTGTGCCCTGGAGGTGATGTGTCAGCGCCAGCAAAAGGTTGACCAAATTATTTTGGTTACTGATGAAGGGGAAAATACAACACCTTACTTTGCTGAAACCTACCAGCGATATTGTCGGGCGTTTGGCCTTTTGCCCAATGTTGTGATTGTGCGAGTGGGCCATGTCTACCAGTTGGTGGAAGACCAGCTTAGACGGCAGCAAGCTCCAGTGGAAACGTTCACGTTCCAAGGAGACTACTACGCACTACCCAACTTGGTGCCCTTGCTGACTCGCCCTTCTCGACTGGAGTTGCTGATGGAAATCATGGAGACTCCATTGCCCATTCGGCACTAATTGATAGCTAGTTCAGAGAGCATTTATCCAAGGGTATCCCCATTCAATCTGCAGGAGCATAGTAATGGTCAATATCCATACATTACTGAACCACTTAACCATCCAGGAGGTAGAACTCCTTAATCAACAGTTTTTGGCACCTTGTGTCTGCAATGGTCGTGTCCGCACCAAGCTTTCAAACTTGGTTTACACCTTCAGACCTATCCCCCATGATTTTCAAGGCTGGGGAATCTTTCAACCAGTGGATAGAGCCCATGCAAGGGTCAATAGAATGGCAGATCTCCCCCAAATCGAAGCCTATCTACACCCTTTACCAACCCTCCGATTGATACTGGTCCGATTGCTGCAAGGCCAAACTTGGTTAGCTTTTCCCCTCAATGTCAGCGATATGACTCAACGATGGGGATGGGCCAAACCCGTTCCGATTCATCTGGTAACGGAAGGATCGGCATTTGATGTTGCGATCGCACGCCCAAACACCCAAACTTGGTGGTTTGACACCCTTGACCGTCGAGCCGACCCCCAACCCTCGGAGTTTCTCAGACAAGCCTTTCAGCAACATACACCCCCTGAGCAGCTCCGCTTCAAAGGCCTAACACCAGAAATGCGAATGGCCTATGAGCTAGCCACTCAGCCATTAGCTGAATTTTCTCAAGCCGAACGCGATCAAAGGCGGCTAGCGAAAGCCCTCAAAGTGGGGGGAGGCACCCTCCAACACTTCTCTAATCAGGAGGAGTACTGGCGAGTGGAGTGGACAACGGCGGAGGGCCAACCACAGATCAGTGCGATCGCAAAATCGGACCTCACCGTATTGAGTTCAGGTATTTGTCTCAGCGGTCGCGATCGCGATTTTGATCTGGAATCTCTTGTCGGAGTGATTGAACAGGAGGAAGAAGATTGGATCTAGCGGCACAACCTCTGTTCTGGAGTGTCAATGTGATATTCTCGCAGTGCCTATGAGGTGAAAAAATCAGGTCTTGCCCAAGAAAATCAGAGAATTAAAGTCAATGCTGAGGAAAGCTGGTTTTTCGGAACAACCCGCCAAAGGAAGCCATACTAAATGGCTGCACCCCTTGTATCCAGGGCGAATAACCTTATCTGGCAAAGATGGGCAAGATGCTAAACCCTACCAGGAGAAAGAGATTGCCAAAGCCCTTACAATGGTGAATGAGCAAGGAGATCAAGCGTAATGGATACCCTGCGATATCAAATGGTCATTGTTTGGTCAGAGGAAGATCAGTGTTACCTGGTACATCTGCCTGATTTTCCAGAACAGACCTACCGAACCCATGGCCAAAGTTATGAAGAAGCGGCGAAAAATGGTAGGGAAGTCTTAGAACTTCTTCTGGAAGAAGACGGCCTATCTTTACCTGAGCCAACTTCAGCCGCAGCCTGATGGAAATATGTATTAAATAGAAGCGGCGAGGCGTATTGGTTACATCAAAGGTGACTCGACAGGACGCATCATTCAACAACCTATAAACTTCCGTACTTACAGAAGTTTCAAGCAGGATTAGGAGCGGGCATTTTCTCCCTAGCCCCTGAGAAAACTGGGTGCAATTTTTGCAATGATCAATGTTCTCCACTGAAGAGGCTAGGGCTGTGTAAAAGCCTTTAATCAAGACAATTAAAAAAGAGAAGATTGGTATGACTGAACAATTTTTTCATGAGCAACTATATCGGTCTAGCCAGCAGATGGCGATGCTCCGAGATTATCCGGTGACCGTATGTGGAGCAGGTGCACTAGGGGCCAACTTAGTGGAAACCCTGGCCCGCTCCGGCTACGGAAAACTTAAAGTGATTGACTGCGATCGCATCGAGATTCGCAACCTTTCTACCCAGCCCTACTATCGATCTGATGTCGGGGCCTACAAAGGTAAGATCCTGGCCAATATGCTGTATCGAGCCCTGGGAACTACGGTGGATTTCATGCCCAAGCAGCTCACCGCCACCAATGCCCAGTCTTTGTTACGGGGGAGTTCTTTGGTTATTGATGCCTTCGATAACAGTGTTTCTCGCCAAGCGGTTAAAGACTATTGTTTAGAGCAGGATATTCCTTGCCTCCATGCTGGACTGGCTGCAGAGTATGCAGAAGTGGTTTGGGAACCGGCGTATCAAGTGCCATCGGCAACCCATGATGATATCTGCGACTATCCCCTAGCGCGGAATTTGGTGTTGTTGACTGTTGCGATCGCAAGTGAAACCATCACTCGATTTATCACGGAAGGTCGTCATCAAAGCTGTACGATTACCCTTCGAGATTTGGTGATTCACACCAGTTGATAGTTGCAAAATCTCTGTCAGGGATTGTCATGACACAATTAGACTGAAAATCTTCTAGAAATTCTGAGTGCAATAGTGTAATCTCTGTTTCTGAGCGCTTTGAACTCTGTTCATCAAGAACCCAAGTTAACGTTGTGATGGGCTCGGCAATCAATATGGACATCCAGCAATCATGGGGATATGGCGTTGTTGAAGGCTTCTTTGGTAAGCCTTGGCCTTGGCAAGCTCGGTTAGATTACGCCAGTTTTCTCAAACAAAATGGATATCAGTTCTATATCTATGCCCCTAAAGCCGATCCCTATTTGCGGATTCGATGGCAGGACGTTTGGCCAGAGACCACCTATGCAGAACTGAAGCAGCTAGGGGAACGGTATCGCCAAGCGGGTATCGCCTGGGGAATTGGCATCAATCTGTATGAGATCTTCTTTAATTACGATCAACAAACGATTGAGCAGCTAAATGCCAAAATTCGATATCTCAATCAACTTCAGCCGGATATTCTGGCGATTTTGTTTGATGATATGCGAGGAGATTGCGATTGCATTGCCCAGATTCAAGCTGACATTACCCACCGAATTACTGAACTGAGTACAGCCAAGACCTTTATTATGTGTCCGACCTACTACAGCAGCAGTCGGATTCTGGATCAATTATTTGGGGAACGCCCCGAAAACTACTTAGAAACCCTGGGGCAATTGATCGATCCACAGTTGCATATTTTTTGGACAGGGCCAGAGATTTGCTCAAACAGCTATCCCCTCGAACATTTGCAAGAGGTCAGCCAGAAGCTGGGGCGAAAACCCTTTATCTGGGATAACTACCCGGTCAATGATAGTGCCAATATGTGTAACTATCTGCATCTCAGGGCTTTTGAAAATCGGCCTTTTCAAATGGCTGACTGGATCTCAGGCCATGCGGTTAATCCCATGAATCAACCCTACCTTTCTCAAATTCCGTTGCGAACTCTGCACCTAAGCTATCAACAACAAGAGAACTATGATCCACTGCAAGCGTTGCAGGAAGCTGTTATGTCTCTATGTGACCCTACACTGGCCAAGAGTCTGATGGACCATCTCAGTCTGTTGCAAGACCAGGGTTTAGAGCAGATGGAGCCAAAGAAAAAAGCAGAGTTAATGGCCCAATACCAACCCATAGGCACTAAGTTCTCACAAGAAATTGTGGGGTGGTTACAAGGAGACTATCCCTTCTCCACGGACTGTCTCACGATGTGATTATCAAACCTGAAGGTATCCTAAATCGATGTCTACCTGTCATCGCTTTTTACCCAAAGAATACAGACTACGCCCGTGAAAATAGAGATTCTAGACCGCATTTTTTAACCCCTCACCCTGACACTATCAGTAGAGCTGGGGAACGAAAAACTGTTCGTTCAGGGGTGGACGGACATAATCTGTCGGAGCTGTCTTTCGGGGTGGCAACTCCATCGGTTCGGGGGTCATATCTTCGTAAGGAATCTTACTCAAGAAATGACTAATGCAGTTGAGACGAGCCCGCTTTTTGTCATCCGCTTCCACCGTGAACCAAGGAGCCTCAGGAATATTCGTATGGGCGAACATATTGTCTTTGGCCTGGGAATATTCAGCCCAACGATCGCGAGACTCTAGATCCATGGGACTCAACTTCCAGCGGCGGGCTGGATCCGTTGTCCGGGCCTGAAAGCGCCGCTCTTGCTCCTCATCACTGACGGAAAACCAATACTTCAGCAGAATGATGCCGGAGCGAACCAGCATCTGTTCAAATTCAGGGCAGGTCTGCAGGAATTCCTCATACTGGTCGTCGGTGCAAAACCCCATTACATGTTCAACGCCAGCTCGGTTGTACCAGCTACGATCAAAACAGACAATCTCTCCAGCTGCCGGAAGGTGTGCCACATAGCGCTGAAAATACCATTCTGTCTTCTCGCGATCGCTGGGGGTTCCCAAGGCCACCACCCGACAACCGCGAGGATTGAGGGGTTCGGTAATTCGCTTAATGGTGCCGCCCTTACCCGCCGCATCTCGGCCTTCAAACAAAATGACGATGCGAGTCCCCGTATTTTTAACCCAGTACTGCATTTTGACCAGTTCAAGCTGGAGACGGGCGAGTTCTTTCTCATACTTTTTTTTGGACAGTTTGGAGCTGCCTTCTGATTCCGAGATATGGTGAAAGACTTTGCGCTCCGAGGAGAGTTGACGGCTTGCTTTCTGCTTTTTACTTAGTTTATTTTTCTTCTTTGTTTTGGGTGGCTTATCCTGTTGGACCTCAGCCTTTTCAGGTGGGGAATTAGGGGAAGCATTTTGCTTCTTTTTTGATGACATTGCTCAAATCCTTCTCTTGGATAGCACCCAACTCCATCCTAGCCCTAGCTCTTCAGCAGAGTAGTTTAAGTGCGCTCTGAACAAGAAACTCACTTGACGACCCTCAAGTGAGTTTCTTATTTGTTATTCGCCAGTGGGGTTACTTGATGAACAACATTTCTTGATAGGTGGGCAAGGGCCAGAAACTATCCGCAATTTCACCTTCTAAGGCATCTGCATAGGATCGCACCTCGTCCATTAGGGGACGAATGGTTTTGGCACAATACATCATCTGCTCTTCTGTCGAACTAAAGTCATGGGTTTCCATCGCTGCAGATAATTTGCTAGTGACGTCTGCCATCGAATTGGTGAGTTCTGCAATTGTCTTGGCACTGTCCTTATGACAATCGATACCCAGATCCGACAGACTAGAGATGGTCGAGGACAACTTGGATAAGTACTCAACCGCTGCTGGATAAATAATGGTTTTGGCCATATTCGTGACCAGCTTTGCTTCCACCTCAATGGAGAGAATGTATTGTTCAGCATAGACTTCAAAGCGGCTTTCCAACTCAACGGGAGTTAAGACACCCGTTTTTTGGAAAAGGTCTTCAATGAATTCTGCTTTTAGATAGGGTAAGGCATCGGCAGTGGTGGGTAAGTTGGCGAGTCCTCGCTCTTCAACGGCCATCTTGTGCCATTCGTCAGAATAGCCATTGCCACCGAACACGACTGAACCATGGGTTTCCATTACTTCTTTGAGTACAGTCAAAATGGCTGTATTCAGTTCGAGTCCATTCGATAACTCACTTTCTAGGCGATTGCCGATCCATTCCAAGGAATCTGCCAGCATGGTATTGAGGACAATCAAGGGGCCAGAGACCGATTGGCTGGACCCTACCGCCCGGAATTCAAACCGATTGCCCGTAAAAGCGAAGGGAGAAGTCCGGTTCCGATCGCCCGCGTCTTTGGTCAGGGGAGGCAGGACATCGATGCCTAAATCCATCACCCCTTTGTGCTTGGAATCCGTGACCGAGCCATTTTTGATTTGCTCAAAGACTTCTTCGAGTTGGGTGCCCAAGTACACGGACATGATTGCTGGGGGCGCTTCATTGGCGCCGAGGCGATGGTCGTTGCTAGCGGTTGCGATCGCAGCCCGCATCAAAGGGCCATATTTATGCACACCCCGAATCACTGCCCCACAGAAGATCAAGAACTGAGCATTCTCATTGGGGGAATCGCCTGGATCTAACAGATTGCCTTGGGTGGCATTGCCCACGGACCAGTTCACATGCTTACCCGACCCGTTAATCCCCGCAAAGGGCTTTTCGTGGAGCAAGCAAATAAACCCATGTTTTTTGGCCGTATGCTTAAGGACCGTCATAATCAACTGCTGATGGTCACTAGCCACATTGGCCGCTTCAAAGAAGGGGGCAATTTCAAATTGTCCTGGAGCCACCTCGTTATGACGGGTTTTGGCGGGAATGCCGAGTTTATAGAGGGTTTCCTCCACATCCTGCATAAACACCTGAACCCGTTCTGGAATGGCCCCAAAATAATGATCGTCAAATTCCTGGCCCTTGGCCGGAGCTTTGCCGAATAGGGTGCGACCCGCTAGCATCAAATCGGGTCTCTGGCTGGCAAAGTTGGAATCGATCAGGAAATATTCTTGCTCAGCCCCACAGCTAGAGTTGACATGGGCAATATCCGTATGGCCCAACAGCTTCAGGACTTTGTTTGCGGCTTTATCCATGGCGGCGATGGAGCGCAACAAGGGGACTTTCTTATCTAACGCTTCCCCGGTCCAGGAAACAAATACGGTGGGAATACACAGGGTGGCTCCATTGTCCGTTTCCATAATATAGGCGGGACTGGTGACATCCCAGCCCGTATAGCCCCGAGCTTCAAAGGTGTCGCGAATGCCGCCATTAGGGAAAGAAGATCCGTCCGGTTCACCCTGGACGAGTACTTTGCCAGAGAATTCTGAAATAACGGTGCCATCCCCTTGGACGGAGATAAAGCCATCATGCTTTTCTGCCGTCAGGTTGGTCATGGGATAAAACACATGGGCGTAGTAGAGAGCCCCTTTGGCAAGTGCCCAATCTCTCATGGCCGTTGCCACGGCATCCGCTACGGATGGGTCGAGCTTTTCCCCCGTGGTAATGGTCTTTTTAATCGATTTGAAGACGGCTTTCGGCAGGCTCGCCTGCATTTTACTTAAGTTGAAGACGTTCTCAGCCCAAATTTTCTCCAGGGATTCAGGAGGCTTGGGTGGCATCAATTCCCGATTGGTAATTTGGTGAACAGCTAGGACTCGGGCTTCATTTCCACTCATGGTGATTCCTCAGGACTCGAACTTCCTGATGGTACGCAAATTTATTCCTTAAAATGGATAGAACGGATACCGAAATACAAACTGACCTGTACCTCACCTTCTATAGGGCAGATGAGACCAGTGAGTAAAAACCTTAAAGCTCTTTGAGAGAAGGAATAATGGCGTTACTCAAATCAAAAAAATCCCCTGGTATTAATAGAAAAATAGCTTTAATAAAATTTAACCTATCGTTCTCAACACGCTGAGTTTGTAAATTCAGCAACGCCATTCGAAGTTGGAGTAATCCAAGCCTAGACCTGAATTGCTTTCATTACTGACATGTAATCTAGACCTCTGCTGTGTTCAAAACTACAGAACGCCAGGATCCATTTCGCTTTTCCATAAATAAATTTTGTTTTCCCAGGGCAGGGGAATTGCTAAACTGGATCTTATTAGGAATCTCTCTCAACAAAATAATCCACCTTTAAATTGAACTTTATGGATATCTCTGCTGCATTACCCACCTTTGTTATCACTCTCCGAGAAGGCGTTGAAGCAGCTCTAGTGGTGGGTATTGTTCTGGCTTGCTTACAAAAATCGGGAAAAAGTTATCTCAATACCTGGGTTTACCTGGGAATTTTAGCTGGTTTAGTGGGGAGTGTACTTACGGGCTTTCTTTTGAACTGGACCCTTAACTGGGTAACCGTGAGTAACGCCACCTTTGAACCCATTATTGAGCCATTACTGAAAAGCGGCTTATGCCTAACGGCCATTGTCATGTTGAGCTGGATGCTGATCTGGATGACTCAACAAGCGCGCTCCCTCAAGTCAGAAATCGAAGGCTCGTTGATTTCCGCATTGCAAAAGAATGGCAAGTCTGCGGGATGGGGGGTGTTTATGCTGATTTTAATTGCAGTCCTGCGCGAGGGATTTGAAACCGTCCTGTTTATCTTTACCAATTTGCAGCAAGGAACTGCCGGTAGCGTGGGTGCGATCGCAGGTTTGATCGGAGCTACTGGCATTGGCTTTGGTCTGTTCAAATTCGGGGTCAGAATTAATATCCGCCGCTTTTTTCAGGTGATGGGGATCTTCTTGCTACTGATTGTCTCTGGGTTGGTCGTTTCCGTTTGCAAGAATCTGGATGCCGCTGCCTTTGCTTGGGAGCAAATGGCCATTTCCCCCACAAATCTATGTTTTGCCCAAGACTCGTGCCTCCTGGGTCCCCAATTGTGGGATACAAGCCGAGTCCTGTCCGATCATCAATTTCCAGGGTTACTGTTTAAGGCCCTATTGGGTTACCGCGATCATATTTACTTGGGGCAAGCCGTTGCCTATGGCACGTTCCTCTTCTCCGTCGGAACACTGTACCTGAGAAGTCTGCAGCCTCAAGCGGTGGCTCCTACCCCTTCCAAAACCACTGCCTTATGAAGCCTGACGAACGCTGGCAAAAGGAGTGTTATGGCACTTAGAGGCTATTTCAAACGGTAAGGTTTGGCCAAAGCCAGATTCACTAATGCTATGCACTTCGACGTGTAAATGTGGAGCCGAACTCCAACCCGAATTGCCGCTGTAGCCAATCAGGTCCCCCGTCCTCACCCAATCATTCAGCTTGATTGGGATTTTCTTTTTAAAGTTCTGCTGCAAATGAATGTAGGCCGAACGGACCCCATTACTATGTTCTAGCCAAATAAAGTTAAACTTCTCCGCATTTCTGCGTCTTCCCCCTTTATCGGGATATTTATCTCGTAAGCCGATGACTCGCCCACCCTGCATGGCATAAACAGGCATGCCAATGGGTACGCCAAAGTCATAGGCATATTTCATCCGGCCTTGATGAGTATTGCCTCGGGTCCCTTGACTGAGAAACCCTTTGCCTTGAAGGGGGTGACAATAGCCTTTCATGGCTGTACTGGGTAGATCCGTTAGGGGATGAGTTCCTCGACGATTATCAAACCACTGCTTTACCCCTAAGCGATTGAGAAGAAGGCTGGGCATGGTAGTGGGGGGATCCGGGAAAGCCCCCCCTTCTGGCATGGATGGAGCGGGTCGAACTGACAAGGGAGAGCAACCCGAGCCTAAACCACAAACCAGTGACAAACTCACCAAGGTGGCCGTTTGCTTCAGCCCCTTAGAAATTGGAGTTCGGATCGATTGATTTTGGTGGTTTTCTACAGGGAAATCGCACCGATTCTGCTTATTGCTAAATAATTTATAGAAATATTGATAATAATCAGCCTTAAATCCATTTTTCTCTTTATTTAGACGAAAAAAATGATTTTCTGGGGAAATATAATCTGGATAATTCTTATTTCTAAGCTTATTTGAGTGAAGAATAATAGAATTGAATATTGAGGTTAAAGAGGAAAATTCTCTTACCCAGCAAGGAATCTTCTCAGAAGGCATATTACTTGAACACACTTTTTAGGCTGACCAACTCTAAGATTGATCAAGATAATAATGTAGTAGCATTGAATACATTCATGAGAATAAAATTTATTCTTTAAATATTGATTGATTGTTTTTATATTAGGAAATGTTAATCATATTTTGTTGTTTATAGCCTTTATTTAGGATAGCTATTACACATTTATAGGAATAAAATAGATTTTAATTTTATGGGTAATTCCTTAGTTGATAAGAGGTTGCTCGTGAATTTGTCCCTGCTCGATCCCTAAGGGTTTGGAAAGATTCTGAAACGCATTATCCAATTTGAGAATCTCTCTCTTAGAATCAAAGCCTGGGAGAAGCAAGAAGCTGTATGGCTTTCAGCAAAAGAGGTACAGCCAATTTCTCCTTGCTTTAGAATTTCTTTTTTACAGAGAAAACCTGTTTTTTCCTGAAAGATGAAAACAGTTTAAAAATCATTAATACTCTTAAACCCTGCGAAATATAAATTCCTAAATTAGTGGTTTTAATTTCAGGGGATATCGTCTCTAAATACTATAAGCAAGGAAAAAATATGTCTGGTCCAATTAGACTCTGAGTGATGGCCGAATAAGAGACTGAATTAGAGGCGAATACCAAAAGTCTCGCTACTCTTTATACTGGGTCTACTTTTCGCCAAGGCGGTTCCAGAGCTGCCAAGCAGCTATTGTCCATTCCCCAAAAGCGAGTACCAGTGGATGTTGCGGTGTTCGAGACATCCGATAAGGGTGTGTAAGCCTAATACTTCTCTTTTTTATGTGAGTGCGGGAAGACTGAACGATTGGGAGATAGAGATTTGGTTAGCCGAATGGGCTTAGAAAGGGATCTTGGGGCCTTTTCTCATCAGAGGTGCTTTTTTGCAGATGTTAGCTGCTTGACGTTGCTTGGGGGAGAAACTCGTTAAAAATATATGCGACATTAGAGAACAGTTGGAAGTTCTGCTAGGTAATGGGTAAAAACTGGGCAATTGCCATTGGCATTAACGATTATCAAAATATGCGTCCGCTGAAATTTGCCCGAAAAGACGCGGAGGCGGTGTGCCAGTTTTTTCAGGAGTCCTTACATTTCGATAAGGTAGATTTGTTTGCCAAAGGGGCAGAGCCTGTCCGCTATGAGGATGGTCCTCCCCTTGAAGCTGACCCTACTGTCGGCAATTTAGATACGTTTTTTGATGTCCGGTTTGAACGCCCATTTCTAGAGCCGGGAGATAATCTGTGGTTTTTCTTTGCGGGGCATGGCAAACGCCACAAGGGGCGAGATTATTTGATGCCGATTGATGGCAGCCCCCGTCGCGTTGAGAAGATGGGTATTGCCATTGATTATATTGCTGAGCGACTGCGGCGCAGTGGGGCAGACAATGTGATTTTGATGATTGACGCCTGCCGAGGCGAGGATGATCGGGATGGGGGTGAAGGGGTGGGTCGTCAACAGCAGAAAGGGATTATTACGCTGTTTGCCTGTAGTCCCAAGGAGTTGTCTTATGAGATTGAGGAGATAGAGCAAGGGGCGTTTACCCATACGCTACTAGCTGGACTCCAGATCCAGGGGGCGGGCAATTGCGCGACGGTGGAACGCTTAAGCCAATATCTAAAAGTGCAGGTGCCTGAGGTTAACCGTCGATACAACAAACCTACTCAAACGCCTTACACTCGGATAGAACCTGAGTCGAAGCTGCATTTTATTCTGCTGCCGAGGCAAGCCACGCTGCAAGATGTAGCAGCAATGAAAATTGATGCCCTGGAAGCTGAGGCGGAGAATGATTTGGATGGGGCTGAGCATCTGTGGACTCGGGTGTTAGCAGCTTCCCCAGCGGATATGCAGGCGATTAAGGGGCTGCAACGAATTGCAGTTAAACAGGCGACGAGCCAGTCCCCCAGACCAACACCGACTCCAAGTCCAAAGACGGTAATCACTCGGGCTGATGACTCTTCCCGAGAACCTGGGGTTAACCTCCAGTCAGAGTCGGAGGCCAACCTGGCTGATAATGAATCGTCTGACTCTCAACCTTTAAAGGCGACGTTTACGGTAGTCAAGGTCAATGCCCAAGGCAAGGTCATTGAGCAGCAAGAGAATCAGGCAGAACAGAGCTTAATAATGTTGCCGGGAGAAGTTCCCCTATCTTTGGTTCGCATTCCCGAGGGGCAGTTTTGGATGGGTGCCCAGAAGAATGAAGTAGATGCTCTGGATACTGAGTACCCCAGGCATCAAGTGTCAGTTCCTTCTTTTTGGATGGGGCAATATTCGGTAACTCAACGGCAGTGGCAAGCTGTTGCGGGCCTGAGTAAAGTCAAGATGGAACTGAACCCAGATTGTTCCAAATTCACAGGAGAGACGTTACCCGTGGAGAAGGTGTCTTGGTATCAGGCGATTGAATTTTGTGAGCGCCTATCGCGACATTCAGGCCAGGACTATCGGTTACCGACTGAGGCAGAGTGGGAATATGCCTGTCGAGCGGGTACCGAAACCCCTTTTTATTGTGGGGAAACTATTACAACAGATCAGGCTAATTACTATGGGGATGATACCTATGGGCAAGGCCCCAAAGGGCAGTTTAGACAGAAAACCACAGCCGTCGGTTCATTTGCTGCCAATGCCTTTGGCTTATTTGACATGCATGGCAATGTCTGGGAATGGTGTCTGGATCATTGGCATGAGGATTATACAAACGCCCCTACAGATGGGACTGCTTGGCTAAGCAATAATGATAATCATTCTCACGTGCTGCGGGGCGGTTCCTGGGGCCTCTATCCGAGGAGCTGCCGCTCGGCTTCGCGCGGCAGGTACGAACCCGGCCTCCGGAACCTCGTTGTCGGTTTTCGTGTTGTGTGTGTGTCGGCGAGGGCTTTCTAGCCCTTTACCCTCTTTCCCTTTTGCCCTTTGATCGAATTATTTTTTAAATTATCCTAATAAATAAAATCCTTATGGAAGATCTACCTGTTATTCAAAAGACATACGATTGTATTCGCTGGTATGTGCCGATTCTGAGTAAATTGCCCCGCCATCATCGCTATACCTTGGGAGATCGAATGATCTCTAGCCTTTATGACCTCCTGGAAGGACTGATTACGGCCCAATATTCCCGCAATAAGCTGCCCCTGCTAGAAACCCTCAATAGCAAACTGGATATTCTGCGGTATCAAACCCGTCTGATGCAAGACTTTGAACTGATATCCGGCCAGCGGTACGAAAATGCAAGCCTCTTTCTCCATGAGATTGGTTTAGACCTGGGGGGCTGGATTAAGCAACAGCGGAGGCGGTAGCACCATGCGACGGGTCGGCAACTTGTGGCCCCAAGTCATTGCCTTTCAGAATTTGCTGCAAGCAGCGCGGCAGGCCCAAAAAGGCAAGCGATACCGAGCCAATGTTCTGCAATTCAACCATCACCTAGAAACCGAACTGTTCACGATTCAGTCTGAGCTAGCCACGCAAACCTATACCCCAGGTCCCTATCGAACCTTTGAAATTTTTGAACCTAAACTGCGGTTGATATCAGCAGCCCCCTATCGGGATCGAGTGGTTCACCATGCCCTTTGCAACATTATTGTTCCGGTGTTTGAACCCACCTTTATTCGCGATTCCTATGCCAATCGGTGGGGGTATGGTACCCATCGGGCTGTGCAGCGGTTTACGCAGTTTGCCCGCTCCAGCCGATATGTATTGCAGTGCGATATTCGCAAATACTTTCCCTCCATTGATCATGGACTGCTGAAGGCTTGTTTGCGCCGCAAAATCAAATGTCCAGACACCCTTTGGTTAATTGACCAAATCATCGATCACAGCAATCCCCAAGGTTCAGTCCTTGAATATTTTCCTGGTGACGACTTACTCACTCCCCTGTCCCATCGCCAAGGGCTACCCATTGGCAACTTAACCAGTCAGTTTTTTGCCAACGTCTACCTCAATGGGTTCGATCACTTTGGGAGCATGTCACCTTTGCATTCCAATTAAGCCATTGAGGTAAGCACACCGATGTGCCAGCACTTGCGGGACATTACTTTCATTCCACTGCGCCCCTGAAATTTTGACTCTGCGACTAATCTGCTTGATAGCAGATTCAACAGCCCCAGACCCAATAGAGCAGATTTGCTCACTCTGGTAATAGTCATAATTGACGATCCGATGCCGATGTTTGCGAACATAGTTGCAAAAGACTTGGGCCTGCTTTTCTTCAATGACTCAAATAGAGCCAAGGTTTCATCAACCTTCCCCTGCCATAAGAGCTGCTCAGCCTGGTGCAGACGTTTGAGGGACCCACCGACCTTATGAAGATTTTCCACCAGATGGTACCAGTCCAGAATCTCTCGCCGTTGCTCAGGTATGCTCAGCTGACGAATGATATTCCAAATGCCATCATGACCATCCCCTAAACAAGTCAGTGGAGAGGCTAACGGTTGCTGGTGAGTCCAGTCAATGAGCCGGGCATTATTGTGATAATCCGCGATGAGTCCCACATGCGTTGCCAGGGTTTTATAGTCTTTCCACTGACAAGGGTGTCCTAAAGGGGTGCGGATGCGCACTTTGCCACCATCTACACTCACTTCGGTTAAAGCTTCATGAGCCTGGGGGTAGGAAACCGTTGTTGATGCACCAATCGCTGCTGGGTTTTGGCTGGTACCTGAATCCCAGTTAAATAAGCCACATCTTTAGCAGTTTGAGCATAGGAGACATTGGCACTGATGCGCAAGCAACAATTCTCTAAATGAGGACTGATTTGACGATAGGGGGAAACGGCTAGATGCTGTGCCTGTTGAGTTGTAATGCTTAGAACGCCCAAGGTGCTTTTCAGGCGTCGGTTGCGGCCTGCTGCTGTGCCAGTAGCTGTGCGGATAAAAAATGACCGAGTTCGGGACTGACATGGGTCTGAATTTGCTGACGCACCGTCATCTCAATACCTTCTAGCGTCTTCAGGTTCTCTGGATCGCTTTCTTCGTACAGTAATTGGGCTATCGCATCAAGATGGACTTTGAGTTGAGCTGCTTTTTCGGAGTTCATTGATGAAGACTTCTGGGCAACACTTGTATCCTGAACGATTTCAAAACAATCTGCAAAGGTGACATGCTCCCGATCACTTTGTTAAAGAGCAGTTAAAAGCCAAAAAATACGTCAGATATGTGGATGACTTTGCCCTGTTCGATGACAGCCGCAAACAATTAGAACAGGCCCGCCAAGCCATAGAAGCCTATTTAACCCAACTCCGACTCAAAATCCATCCGATCAAAAGCCAAATTGTCGCCACTCAGCATGGCGTTACTTTTTTGGGTTTTCGGATTTTTCCCACCCATATTCGTATCCAGAGTGCCAATATTCGTAGAGGCCGCAAAAGATTACGAAAACTACAAAAAGCCTATGCACAAGGTGAAATTAGTGCCACGATAATCGATCAATCGATTAAAAGCTGGGTTGCCCACCTGAATCATGCTGATACTTGGCAACTGCGACAACGGATATTTGCTGACCTTGTGTTTTCAAGGCAGTAGAGATGGGCTAGACACAACCGTGCTGCGGGGCGGTTCCTGGAACAACAATCCGAGGAACTGCCGCTCGGCCACGCGCAACAGGAACGAACCCGACAACCAGAACAACAATGTCGGTTTTCGTGTTGTGTGTGTGTCGGCGAGTACTCTCTGTACCAGAACCGAGTGATGGGAATCCCTCGGGCGTGTGCTAGAAGAGTCCAAGTCTAGTCCAGAGATGCGGGTAACGGCATCCAAAAATCAAACCGGGCTGGATAGCTTCGTAAGCAATCCGCTGAGCAGTTATTCAGCCCAAGCCAACAACGTAAGCGGGGACTATTATGTCAGACACAATTGAACTCTGGGTAGTGGCAGAAGATGAATCTGAGGTTCCAGTAGAGACCGGGAGTCGCGACGGTGGCTATACCGGACCTCGCTTTGGCGAACGGACAACAGAGAAATTGATTGCGATAACTCGCAAACGAGTCCCTGTGGATGTCACGCTGCTTAAAAGACAGATGCATGGCATGATGCAGGTAGTGGATGAGCTATTTATCCAATCAGAAAATCAAACCAAAATGCAGCTGGATGAAGTAGAGCTGAAAGTTGAAATTAACGCAGAAGGTCAACTTAGTCTCGTAGGGAATGGCGGCAAGCTGGGGAATACAGGCGGAATCACCTTGAAATTTAGCCGTCCAAAGTCCTAGATACGACCTAACACTAACCAATGGCACCCTCCTGGGCGATCACTATAAGGGTTAACCTCTACGACCATTTACAAGAATTCCAGTTTGCCAAACGAGATGCAAGGTTACATTTTTAGTTATCCTGCAATTTTTATCAGTAGTTTAGTCGGCGGGTACAATCCTGACTGGTTACTGCCCAGGCTGAAGCACTGGTCTAACAGGATTGTCAGCAAAAATACTTTTGAGTGCATCCAGTACAGGGATATCTTGCTTTCTCAAAGTTGAAATATAACCGCGAATGCGGCAGAACTGCTGGGCACCTGCCAAGGAGCGAAAACATCCCGATATCTTCTGCTTCAACTTCATCATGCGGATATCGCGCTCAGCCTGATTGTTATCAAAAGGCACCTGAAAATCATACATAAACGCCAAGACAGCAGCTTGGTGCTTTCGAAGTCGGTCGAGCAAGTTTTTGGGTGTACTCTGCTTCTGCTTGCCTCGTTTCTTGGGTGCATTTTCATCGACGGTTGGCATTGGATTATGCTTGAATCCATCGGCTAACACTTGGCGATACCGCTGCTCAAACGCCTCGACTTGTCTCGCATCGAGAACGCTTAAGTGTTCAGCTTTTGCCCGCTCTACCTCAGCTTTGATATCTAGCAGCAGTGAGATCATCTCCTCAGCCCAAGGTTGTTTGTAGCGTTCAACAATAAATCGGAGTTCGCGCAAATGATGGGCATTGCATAAGCTATGCGTACAACCATAGCGGGCATAGCTCTTCCAACCATCATGAATACTCGTGCCCGTAAAGTTTGGCAGAATATCCATTTCGTCCATCGCTGCTGTGCCGCGTTTGGCATGGACAAAGTAGTAGGTTAATCCACTCGTACAAGCGACATGCAGCCACCACAACTTGCTGTTGACTCGCAACCCCGTCTCGTCAAAATGTCCCACAGCTGCTTGCTCAATAGCGTCTTTGATCTGGGCTTCAATCGGTTCTAATTGCTGGGCACAGGTTGTACGGGTGTTGCACAGGGTTCCTTCAGAAACCTGACAACCCAAGAGGTCTTTAAGCAGTTCACGGGTGCGCTCAAACGGCAACAGTTGAGCCTCCATCAAATACACCATCAAGCCTTTGAGATTACTGCCATACTGAACCACATTGGTGACATCGCTGGGGAATTTACCCCGGTTCAAGGTTTGACAGTGCTCACAATATTTGACTTCTGCTTGATGCTCGATGACCTGTAATGACAAGGAGGGCAGCTCATGAACCTGGCGCAGTTCATACTCAAGGACGGCGACCTCTGTTAACGAGGCACCACAGCCTTGACATTGAGTGACTGGATGTAACACTACGGCATCGACGGTTTCACGCCATTCCAAGGTACTACCGGGATGGCCTTTTTGACCCCCACTTTTACGCTTACTCTTACCCCGTAGACTTTTGGTCCGCTTCCCAAAGCCATCGCTTGAGGGTGGTTTACTACTGTTCCGACTATCTTTGCCAAGATGCTCTTCTAGTCGCTCTATCCGTTTAATAAGAAGGGTGACCAGCTCAACAACTGCATCCTCTCCTTGATGGTAGATTGCTCGAATATCAGATTCACTAATTTTCTGGTCAGAGACTTTCTTGTTCAACGAATGAGTACGGATTGACTGCTGGTGTGCTTAAAACATAGTCTCAGATAGAGTTATACCTTCATTCTCAACACAATGATTTAAGCCTGGGCAGTAACCCTGACTGAAACAATCTTTGGGGCACCCCAAAGAAACGCGATGGCCTTCGTTTTATCAAAAGCCATCGCCATCAGTCAAAGCCAACACAACCTGGAGAACCTCAACCTAACGCCACGTCTCGCGCCAAGCCCCTACCACATCAAAACCATTGCCTACGGGCTTAATTTTCAAAGAACCATAGTTGAAATGGTTACAAACGGGTCCAAACACACTGCCACAAATATCACTCGCTCCCGCTCCTTTTAGGGATCGAGTCCCTAAATGACTATAAGTTGATTGCCCCCATTGACCATTGCCAAACCAAGTTGTGAAGTAACGCTTGGGGGCGTAAGTTCCTTGCGGGCCAACCTTTAAGACACATCGAAGTCCTCTGCCCTGACGACCTTTTGGCGGCGAAATTAAATCTGCAACCCGATATTGATCAAAAAACTTACCGCAGGTACGTGCCCGACGTAAGGGTTGATATTGAGTTGTTCGCACCTGGATCCATTCTTCATTCCAGGCTCCAGTTACTTGGATGCGGTTGGGAGAGATCATCCTGACCCGTAGGTTGCCAGGGAAATTATTCTTAAAATGTTCGCCATTACCATAGATGTCCGACGCATAACCTCGCATTATGCGACGATTGCCAAACGCATGGCCGACGTGACGATAGGATTTACCATTCCAATTTCCTTCGCCATACCAAGCAATCTTGGGAAGTCGTCGAGATCCACGTCTGACGGTAGAGACCTTCACACAACGGATTCCCCGACCTCTCTGCTGATTTAAAGACCGGACCACAAAGGTTTTGAGATGGCGGCCGCAGGAAAATTTCTGGGTTTTCAGGGGACGCTGGCTAAAGGTACGCTGGTGAAGGGTTTGCGCATTGATAGCGGGTGCCATAGAAAGGGCCAAAACCCCACCTAAAGCGATCGACTTCAGTTGATTAATCTGTGCAGACATGACCTGACTCCTGTAGATAGTGAAAGGGAAAAGCTCCCTACACTCGTCTATAGGTTGGAGTCCGATTGATTATGCAGTGATTAAAGCAAAAGACTTCGTTTTCTTCAGATCCAAATAGGCCAAATCAAATAGCTGGCAAAGGTTCTGGCTGCTCTTGCCCCGCCCCAAATCCTATCGCCCCACTCGAATAAGTCGTACCAAAATTCTGAACAAGTTGATTAACCTGACTCAAAGCTGATCGAAAATCGCGATCTTGCAGCGAAGACAGGGGATGAAGAAAGGTAGCAAAGACAATGCCATTACTGACTGCATACCGACCATCCAAAGCGGTGTGGAAATTGGCAAGCAGCATATTATCCCGCTGTTCTGGGGTGATCTCCGCTGCCTTTTTGATGGGAGCCAGAATTCGCATCCGATCATGCTGCGCGCTTGTCAGTATGAGCATGGTTCGCCCGTCATACTTAAAGCTAATCTGCCCTTGCTCAACTTGAACATCGGAGGCTTCATCTCGCAGAATCGTTTCCAGCTGTTCAATGGTGGTCGATCCTGCCTCGGGACTTTCGGATTGAATGGCTTTGGGAAGGAGCTGAGCCTGAACTGCATTGAGCTTTGTCTGCGGCAAGAGTTCGGTCTGAGCCCTCGCCCAAGTCAAGGAGGCGATCGCTCCCACAAACAGAACTAATAGAGACATCCTTTTCATGACAGCACCCTGACCAGCTAACTGCTTAAGCATAAACATCTAAAGTGAGATTTCCCTGAATCCAACCTCAACGCAACGGGTGGGGCTTAGTCTTTGGATCCTGAGTCGTAAGCTAGCGGTCCATCACCCCCCACTCACAGGGGGAATTAACACCACCTCATCGCCGGGCTGTAAGGGCGTATCCCCAGGGACAAAGTCCAGATTGACGCCAAAATGGGTCACAGACTTTAAGGATGCCAGTTCGGGATATTGCTCCCAAAAATATTGACCGACGTGAGCCACGGTTGAGCCATTGGGAAATTCAAGTTCCAACTCTGGGGAACCCACCACTTCCTGGTAGGCGGCAAACAGCTTGACCGTAACTTTAATGTTGGGAGCAGACATCCTTAAGCATGCATTCCACATTCTGTACGGGCTTTTCCTCGCCAACGACCGGCCCGCTCTTCTTCCCCAGGCTTCGTCATGGTGGTTAAAGGCTCATCGCCGATACTGGCATAACCCTGATCATAAAGGGGGTTATACAACACCTGATTGTTGACCAGATAGTTCCACACATCTTTGTAAGACCAGTTGGCCAGGGGATTCACTTTTAAGCGCCCGTCTCGATCACATTCAAAAATCGGCATCTTCGCTCGGGTCGAAGACTGATCTCGTCGTCGGCCCGTAATCCAGGTGGCGACCTGTAGCTGTTCGAGTCCTCGTCGCAACGGTTCAACTTTGGTTAGTTGATGAAATTGTTCTAAATTCGTTTCCCAGAGCTGCTCACCATATTGCTGAGCAAATTCAGCACGGGACGTCACACCTTGGGGACGAAAAATTTGCAAATCTAATCCGTAATGGGCCTGAGCATCGTTGGCCAGTTTTAACGTTTCTGGAAAATGATGCAGAGTATCCAAAAACAAGACCGGAATGGAAGGATTGGGATTGAGGTCTTTGTAAAGCAGGTCCATAATCACCATGCCACTCGCCCCAAATGCAGTGCTCTGGATCAGCCCCTCAGGTAGATTCTCTAAACACCACGTCAAAATACTTTTGGGATGAGCCTTATCCAACTGCTGATTCAGCTGATCAATATCAACTGTCTGCTGCTTGGGGGTCTCGATGCATGGATCCATAGTGCCAATGCCAACCTATTTCAAATTCGGTACGAACATTCTAACTGCTTATTTCCCTAATCCCCACCGGATAACCGTAGTATAAAGTTCGGTCCCATTGAATTGGACACAGCTTAGGGGGTTGGCGAAGGCAAATGGTGTAGCCAATTTGACAGCTTTCCTAGCCAAGGCATGTATTTGATGGTTCTACCCCACCTTAGATCGGCGGGTAAGTGTGAAAGACTCGATACCCACAACAGGGCAGGCATTTAACCCTAACCGACTATTCCCTATTCCACCAAAGCACATTGGTTTCCCCAGCGTTGGCCTACTTAACTAGAAGCGGAAATACCACTGACTATGCTGGACTTCAGGGGTTTCGCCATAACTACTGACGGATACGGACCGGAGTTTACTCAGGAGGGTTTGAGCATTACTTTCCAGCTTGGAAATAACGGGTAGATTCTTTTTCAGAATGGGCTTCATCACGGGCCAATCTATATATAAGAACCCTTGATTGGGCTGATCGAAGGGTGCGATCGCATCTTGAAACGACCGCTGACTAGTCAAGGCATCACTGCCTGCATCCAGGGCTAACCCCAGGGCCTCTGGTGAGCTGGCCAAGATCTTTTGGTTATCAATATTGGCGTAGGCCCCCGTCACTTCCGTCTTGAAGGTGAGGTTGCTGCTGCGAGTATCGTCGATTTCTTGAGAGACCAAGCGGGTCCAGGCATAGACCTTGCGACCAGCTAGCTCAAACGGACTTGTGCCTAAATCCTGTTCCGTTGCTAGCTCATTTAAATGAGTCGCCAACTGCTTATTTTTATCGCTATTGGTCTGTTCATAGGCAAAAAGCCAATCTGCTTCTGCATTCGCCTGGGCCGACAGGACCGGCGACAAAGAATCCGGTAATAGTGCCCAAGCATAATCCCCATCCACCCATGGGAAAATTTTGCTAGTGAGATTGAGTCCGCGGGTTTTCCCCCAAGTGCCGAGGGTTTGATTCACCCAAGATTTGAGATTGGGATAGCCTTGCAAATCCTGGTTGATTTGAGACCATAGGGTGCCTAAATTCGATCCAGAGACTACAAATGGACTATTGCCGGGGAAATAACTAAGGGCCGCCATCGGCTCTTGTTGGGTTATCTTAACGGCGGGTAGGTCTCGTCCGGCCTTGGCAACCAAAGCGGTCTCAGCTAACAGCCCCTGCCGAGATTCACCAAAGGCAATCCCCAAGCTGCGATAGGTGGGTGGAGTCGTGGCCGCTTGGCCAGAAATGGCCGGAAGCAGCTTTTCTAAATCCAGATAGGCCATTCCAGACTTCTGTTTTTGAGTCAGGGATGCGATCGCAGTTTTATATTCTGACCGTTTTGCCAACTGCGGGGTCTTTTTTTTAGACGAATCTACCGCCTGCTCTATCACTTGGCGCTGATTGGCGATTAAGATAAAGCGATCATCCAACTTCGCGGTGGTCAAATATCGAACCGGCTTCAGCAGTCCTGGTAGACGAACAGGCGTAGCCACATTGGGCGATACATCAGCTGAGATCAGATCGACCCCAGCATACCGTTCAAAATTTATCGTCTGGCCATCTGTGGCCTGCTGCTGCCAAATCCGCTCCAAGAAGGCATCTGCATCCCGATTATTTCGGGTTTTAACCGCCAGCAAATATCCAGGCTGCCCGTTCTCCAAACTGGTCAAGGCAAAGGTGATTTCATCACTCACCCAGGGGCGAATATCCTTTTGATAATCGATGCCCCCAGTGGCCAACAAAGCCGCAGGTAAATCCGTTAGTTGGGAAGAGGCTCCTGCTGACTCATTTCCGGCCATCTTTAGTGGACTTCCCGTCAACGAAACCATTAAAGACGTTGTATCAGGCATAAAATGGGCCGATTCAGGGCCTAACTCAGGCTCTGGCTGAGGCGGGGCCAATTCAGGCTCTGGCTCAAGGGCCCAGACGGGTCCGCTCCAAATCAGCAGGGCAAGAACGCTGGCTAGTAACTGAAGAAAAACAGAACGAAGTTTTACCATAGAGTGCGAAAGTCAGGCTCATAAAGACCAGATATTGCAGTAGGGCTGAGAAAAACCCACAGAAGCTATTTGACCGTATCAGCCCCATTATTTCAGCAAACTGCACCTGAACAAGTTAAGCAATCTAAAATCTACAAGTCACGGCATCTATTCCCCATCAGGCCCTCTTGCAACGTTGCACCTAGGGGACTTTAGCCAGCCCGATCCACCACAGCATCCGTGTCATCCACTAACCGGCTGAGCGCTGAAACAGCGTATCTAAATAAACCCGAGCCGCACGACGATCCCCTTCGCCATTTTGCAACAAGAATAAAGATAGAGCCGCCGAAAAGACTCGATCCTGGTCCCAATCAGGATGAGACTCTAAATATCCTTTGAGGGTGAGATGCAGTTCCTCAGGAATTTCAGCAAGGATGCTAATGGTTGCATTCATAGTTATCAATTTTGGCAATACAGTTCGAATTGATCATTATTTGCGTGCACGAACCCTGCCCCCCAATACTGAGAGCACTCAAATAACTTAGGCCGATTCATTTTGCGCTATGTGGGGGTGGGGTTGTCAATGGTTAAGGGCCAGATAAATTCTTAAGAAAAAATGAAGCCCACAACGAGATGTTAGGGGTTACAGAGCTTTTTCGTTACATAGATACATATTTTCCTGGGGAAATCTCATTTATATCTCAAAATCCCCAAAAGATTCTCAAGGGCTTTGAGTCTCATCCATCCCCTGTGGAAAACATCGGAAAAACTGTGGAAAACTGTGGAAAAACTTGTGGAAAGCTTGGGGATAACCTGGGGAAAGATAATTATTCGAGAAAATTATTTTTTTTTACTTTCAAGTCACCATTTGACGATTTTTCTGGCCATCATACAGACCCAAGCAACATTAGGATCTTTTAAGCAAGCTAAATAAGAAATAATGTCTGGCCCTAGAAAAATCATTGGGTAGGAGTGGGATAATAAGCATCAGCCTCTTCCGCTATCCAAGTTGTCCATTCCCCTGCAATCCATTCTTGAGATTGCCCTGGATATTGTTATGAACCCTCTGAAGCGTCCCCAGCAACATAGAGATCTGGTCCTCCCAGGCATTATTGCAGTGGGGCTAGTCTGGTCCGTCGGCCTTTTGGGCTTTGGGGTTTGGCAAAACCTGCAAACCCCACAACTGCAAAGGGAACAACCTAACAATCCCGCGGTCAAAGCCGTTTCGGAGAATTCAACCTTCGCTCAAGTAAATCCCGTTCCTTCAGGTCGATTTAGATACAGCGGTAGCCCTAACTGGTCCTCTATCCGGCTAGTCGTTGACTCAGCGATCCAATCCGAACGGCGAGAATATCAACTGAGCTACGTGCAACCCAAGGATAAGTCTGCAAATTCCACCACCGCTATAGACCTTCTAATCCAAGACCAATTGGATTTTGTGCAATCTGACCGTCCCCTCCGTCCCAACGAGATCAAGCAAGCCCAAACCAAAGGGTTACAGCTCCAACAAATTCCCGTCGCCACAGACGGGATTGCCATCGCTGTACACCCCAGCCTGACCATCCCGGGCCTAACCCTCCAAGAACTGTCCGATATCTATCAAGGGAAGATTACCAACTGGCAGCAAGTGGGTGGTCCCAACTTAGCCATTCAACCCTTTTCCCTCTCGGTCGGCTCAGTCGGAAGCGTAGATATCTTTCTGAGCAAGGTGATGGAAGGCCAGTCATTTAGTCAAACCCTAGACTACTTCCCCAACCTGACAGCTGCCCTGAGAAAGTTAGCCCAGAGCCCAGGCGGAATTCTCTTTGGTTCCTCGGCAGAGATCGTTCCTCAATGCACCGTCAAGCCGGTCCCCATTGGTCAAGACACCCAGGAAAGGGTTGCCCCTTATCAAGCCCCCTACGTCTTATCTGAAGACTGCCCAAACCAACGAAATCGAATTAACAGCTCTGCCTTCTTAAACCAGCAATATCCCCTCACCCACCCCCTCTACGTTATCTATGCCCAAGGGGATGAACCTGCGGGAGAAGCCTATACTCAACTCTTGCTCAGCAACCAGGGCCAAGAATTATTGCAGAAAGCTGGCTTTGCCCAGCTTTCTGCCAACCCGCAGCCATAGACATTAACCCTAGACTTTTTTGCTTCGCTGGTGTCGAACCGTTCGGAAGGTAATAATCGCAAAGGTAATAATCGTCAACGGAGCGATAAACGTACTGATGACGGTGGTCAATACACTAATGCCTTCATGGTGCATGGTATCCAATACCAGATAGCTGTTATAGGCCATGTAATAGATCAAAAATAAAATTCCTTCCCACCGAGAAATCACATTGCCCGTGGCAAAAATGGGAAGACAGGCCACTGCTGCGGCAATCATAATGGGGATATCAAAGGAGCGAACCGTGTTGGTCACGGCGATACCATCTGGAGCAAGCATACTAGCCAACCCCAAGGCCGTTAAAATATTGAAAATATTACTGCCAATCACATTACCAACGGCAATATCTCGCTCTCCTCGAATACTCGCCACAATGGACGTGGCTAACTCAGGCAAAGATGTCCCCACTGAAATAATGGTTAAACCAATAACGAGTTCAGAAATCCCGAATTTCTGAGCAATGCTAACTGAACCATTTACCAAGGAATTGGAGCCTGACACGAGTAAAATCGCGCCCACAACGACATATCCTAGATTGGCCAATAAGCTGGGTCCTGAGAACTGGATCGGCTTACCGTATTCATTGGCATATTCCGCTTGAACCTCTTCGTTAAGTTCGCGTCGACCTTGATAAATCAAAAAGAGGGTATAGATAATCCCCCCTAAACACAAGATCACACCATCCGATCGACCCAAAGTGCCATCCCAGCTAAAAAGCCACATCAAGCCGGAGACCCCAATCATAATGGGGACATCTAGACGGACCAACTGCTGGGCTACCAATAGTGGGGTAATTAGAGAAGAGAGACCTAGGATCAGCAGAATATTAAAGATATTACTGCCAATCACATTTCCCAAGGAGATGTCACCTTGGCCAATGATGCTGGATTTGACACTAACGGCCATTTCAGGCGCGCTGGTGCCATAGGCCACAATAGTTAGGCCAATAATCAACGGAGACAGACCCACCATCGTTGCTAAGCGAGACGCACCTCGAACTAAGGCTTCCGCCCCAACAACTAACAGCACTAAACCGCCAACAATAGCAGCGATAGCCGTTACGATCATGGTTGTTCCCTAGATAAGATGGCAAAGTTGCACACATAATCGCGATTGTAGCGAAATCAGAATGCACGAGATAGCTGAGTCCCCTCTTCTCTAAGTCAAGCAACCTTTCAAACAACCCAAAACCGGTGCTGATGAAAAGACCTTTGGCATTTCAGATAGGATGGCTCAAACCTTCTACATTCTGCACTAAATATATCCATTGGCAAAAAAGTTTATGCCACCCTGGAAAGTGAGCCAGATAAATATGTCAGAAAATAATAGTCCCTAAGCTTGAATGGCCGCTCCACAGCTCAATTCACACACTTTAGAGGACCACTACTGCCACTCCAGAATCTGACTAATTTCCCGTCGAGACAAACGATGTTTAAGACGGTTGATGGGGTTACGTCCTCGATAGGATTGGACAAATTCTGCCTGGGGCTGTCCCTGGTTCGCAACCTTTAGAAAAGGGGGGGCGATACCCGGATCATAATCATTGGTGGACATGTACTCAATGACATAAGCCCAGCGGATGCCTTCTGTTGTGTTGGGAGTTGTTTTATGCAGCGTTAAAGATGAAAACAAGACGATATCTCCGACCTCTGCCGTAATAAAGGTGGGTGATTCAGGTTCCCCTTGATAAACCATATGGTTATTGATTTTTCGATGGGGCAGTAGCTGGTGATGGCTCCCAGGCACTAGCCAAAGACCACCATTTTCAATAGTCATCGAGGTAAGCGCGACCCAAAGTTGATAGTGGGTCTGCTTAAAGCCGTTATAGGCGTTGTCTTGGTGCCAGGGAAAGGTTTTTGCCCCTGGCCCTTTAGCAACCGCTTGATCCCATCTCACCCAGAAGTCTGAACCGATAAATGGGTAGAGGAAATTGACAATTTTAGGCTGAGAAACAAATTTTTGAATCGATTCATTATGACGATAGAGGTTGGCATAGAATCTCAGAGTGCCTTTGGTTAGACATTGATCTAAACATTGACGGCTCTGGGGAGATTCGATTTGCTCAATCAGGGTCGCCATCTCTTGGGGAGAGAAGAAATTCTTGATGACAACGTATCCCTGCTGCCTAAAGGTCTGTTGAAGGAACATGGAAGGAGTCGTTGGGGGTGTCGCTAATTCCATATGTTCAATCTGTAGTGAGACCAGTCTAGTCGGTGAAGTAGAACAATAGCCCCATCTCTATAAACTTCAAAGTCAGGTTGAAGCGACTATGGGTGGTGAGGCCTCTAATAATCATTCCCACCCCCGAGACTATCCTATCTCGCTTCATATCAAGATTTATGTTCTAAAGACCAGAGATTAGCTAGATTGACATCAATAATTGACCACCAAAAACGGACTGAGTTTAGAGACCCTACAGCAAGGGTTTTACAATTCAGATCAGATATTCCATTCTTTTGAGACCTTCAATGCAATTTAATGAATAGCGAGAGATAATACTAGGCTATTCTTAATTCCAAAAATCTATGCAATTGATACAAAGTATGCATACAAAGTCCGTTTTCTTTTATTCTTTATTCACAGTATTTTGTTAAATAGGATACAGTCGATTTTTAATGGACATGGTATGTTGAGTGGCAATCTAAAAATTTATATTTTCCATAATTCTAATCCCTCGGCGACTTCGCCGAGGGATTTTTGTACTCTATTATTTTTGCTAATTTTTCAATATTTTTTAAGCCGAGAACCCTTTAGGTTTGGCTTAGGGATGATTGAAAGGTCTGTTGATTTTTCAGAATCTGTAAGGAAAGAGAAAACGTCAGGGTAGCCATGTAAACCGTGAGGGAGGTCCATAGCAGATGATTATTTTGGTAATACCAACCCGCGATCGCAATCGGTGCATAGCCGATTCCCAATGCCGTCAACGCAGAATTTCGAAGAATAGCACCCTCTTTGAGACCAATAAAATATCCTTCTAATACAAAGGCCACCGCCGTTAGACTCAGTAGGGGCACCAGCCAGATCACATAGGTATGGATGGCATAGCTCACCTCCGTATGGCTGGTCAATAGACCAAACACCGTCACCGGAAAGAGCACGGACAGCACCGCAAAGGGCAGAGAGATTAGCAGTCCATGAACCATTGACGTATAGAGAACCGGCATCATCAGTTCTGACTCTCCTCTACCCTTAAAGTTGCCCACTAGAGTCTGAGTGGTAAGTCCCACCCCATTCACCGTGAACTGACTCAGCAAAGCAATTTGGAGCAGCAAACCATTCTCCGCCAGGATAGTCGTACCCAAAGTGGCGCTGAGATTGGTGAAAATGGCATAGGCGGAAATCAAGGCCAAAAAACGGATCAGAATATTCCCTTTCAGCAGCAGGGTGGATTTGAAGGCAGCGATATCCCAAATCTGCTTTAGGGCGGCAGGCACCGTGGCCCATTCAATGCTAAAGACCACTGCGACCAACGCCACCCCCAAAGCTAAGTATTGACTGAGGGCCGTTGCTAACCCGGCTCCCATACTCTCCCAACCCCAGCGGTTAATCATTAAGTAGTCCATCAGAACGTTGGAACCATTGCCCACCAGAGAAATAATCAGGACAATCCGGTTCATTTCCCGCCCCAAGAACCAGCCAATCAACACAAAGTTGAGCAATACGGCAGGGGCTCCCCAAATCCGGGCATTAAAGTAGTCAAGCCCGGCTGCTTCGATCTCTGGAGACCCTGACAAGACGGCAAAACCCAAACGCTGCAAGGGATATTGGAGGAGAAGGATGAGGATGGCTACTGCGATCGCAACCATGCTGCTGCGCAATGCAGCCAACAAAACCTCTTGATGGTTCTTCTCACCTTCCGCTTGGGCTGTAATAGCGTTGGTACTATTTCTAAAAAACTTGAGAATGCGGTAGAGGTAATCGAAGAGAACGCTGCCCAAGATCACCCCAGCTAGGTGGCGAATATCGTCGAGATGTCCCAGGAAGGCCGTATCAAACAAACCCGCCAGAGGCACCATCATATTCGATAGGGCACTCACAACAGCGAGCTGATAAAAGCGAGGGAGAAAACTTCTATAGTGAGCCGGGATTGATAAGCCCATACTTACCTTTTCTAGCATCCTCAATATGAACCTCTATCTGCATCTCTAAAGAATATTCAACAGAGAGGGGAATCCCTACATTGGCCAACCCAAAAGGTAGAGTTTAGTTTATTTAAATCATTCCAGGCTCATCAAGAATTGGGCTTAAAATGACGACCCTATATTTCTTCTAGATTAGGTGCAGATAAGTAACTGATAACATAGTTTTTCTAGGTTCTTGAATAAGCTTATTTGTGACTTAATCTGAGGTTTACCTACAATTAACCTTCCTCCTCAGCGGCAAAAGTTAATCTGCTAATTCTTCAGGATTTGGGTAAATTCATTACCTTTTCTTAAATTAATCACGATAGCCTTAGTCTTAGGCTCATTACCCTATATTTCATGTCCATCAGCCGCAGAGAATTCTTGCTATTTATGGGCGCTGCATCCACCATGGTGGCCTGCAACGCCTCCACGAATAGACTCTACCGTTCGTCCACGGCAACGGAAGCAACGATTTCCTTCAAGCCCGTTCGGGTCCCCATTCCCCTGGACATTGAAGGGCTATCCCCAGAACAGCAAAAGCAAACCTACAGCACCTATCAGGTCATTGATGATTTGGTCTTGCCAGAAGGCTATATCTATGACACCATCGCCGCTTGGGGAGACCCGGTTGGCGATTCTCGGTTTGGCTACAATAATGACTTTGTCTCTTTTGTAGAGACAGCACCAAACTCAGGTTATCTATCGATCAATTTCGAATATATTAGCGGTAAAACCTGGATGCAGACCTATGAGCAGGTTTTAGGCAAGTCTCTCCCATTTGATCAAGTTCGATCCGCTATGGGACAGGAGAAAATTGATGCTTTTGCCCTACCCGCGGACAATCCGCTCAAGCAACAAATTGAAGCGATTGCCAAGGAAGGACTGATTGATCAAGGCATTGGAGTCATTGCCGTCCAAGCCCAAAAAGGCAAATGGGTGCGCCAGCCTTCTGCACAAGATCGACGGATTTCTGGAATATCGGGGTTGGAAGATGGCCGCTATTTAAAAGCGACCGGACCTGGAGTGGCGGTATTTACCAAGTCCAACAAACGGGGCTACGACGATAATTTGGGCAGCCGCATTATTGGCACCTTTCAAAATTGTGCGGGTGGGACCACCCCTTGGGGAACCATCTTGAGTGCCGAAGAGAATTTTCAAGACCAAGTCCCCGAACCCGTGATGGCGGATGGCTCCTCTTTTCCCCCTTCCCATACTCCGTTTGAACTGACGGAAGATAAGGTGGATGGTCGGGGCAATCCCTTTGGTCTGGCTGGGAATAAATATGGCTGGATGGTAGAAGTCGATCCCAGCAATCCCAAGGACTATGGCACCAAGCACACCTGGCTAGGGCGGTATCGCCATGAAGCCGTTGCAGTGAATGCTATGGCAGGTCAGCCTTTGGCCGTGTATTCGGGATGCGATCGCAGGGGCGGTCATCTCTACAAATTCGTCAGTGCTGGCAAAGTCAAAAATCCCACGGACAAAGCCAACTCCAAACTTTTAGAGAACGGCATGCTCTACGGTGCCCAACTGAATGCCGATGGTACGGGTCAATGGATTCCCCTGAAAGCCAGCACTCCCATTAACCCCGTCCTTCCTAGTCAGGTTCTAGGCGAATCTGACTCTGGTCTGGTTACGTTACCCAACCCCGATCGCCAGGAAGGCGGCTACATCGACATCACTAACGATCCAGACGCCTTAACCTTCCAGCAGACCTTTCAAACCTTGGGCGATCTCTATGAAGGCAGCGCCAGCGAACGTCAAGGGGCGATCCTGGTCGATGCTCACTATGCAGCCAATGCGGCTGGAATTACTGGCTTAGCCAGACCCGAAGACACCACCTTTGATCCAGAACAGAAGGCGCTTTTTGTGGCCTTTACTTCCGGTGGGCCAGGGGAAGATGGTGGACCCGATCAACAGATTTTTCAAGGCCCCAATGGAGAAACGCCCTACGAATATGGGTGGATTATGAAAATCATGGAGGTAGACGATCATCCAGCCGCTATGCAGTTCCGGTGGGTGATGGTTGCCGTGGGAGGGGAACCGGCTCAGGATGGCCTTGGGTTTGCCAATCCAGACAACCTAGAAATCGATGCTCAAGGCAATCTGTGGATGGTAACGGACATGTCCACCAGTAAGCACAATCTGGCCATTCCCAATCGTAGTGGTGTTGATCAATCCAAACTACGAGGAATCTTCGGCAATAATACAGCCTGGTATTTACCTTTGATGGGCACCCATGCGGGTAAAGCCTTTCCTTTTGCGATGGGTCCGATGGATAGTGAGCTTTGTGGGTTATGTCTACATCCAAATCAAAAAGCGCTCTTTTTAACGGCCCAACATCCAGGTGAAGCAGGCGGTATCCGGCAAAAAATGGCATCTGAGACCCGAGAGATCGCCCTGCTAACCACAGATGGTCAGGAATTCCTACAGACTCGGGATGTGCCCGTCGGTTCAAACTGGCCTGGGAAAAAAGCAACGGACCCGCCTAAACCCGCTTTGGTTGCTATCTATCGCTCGGATGGCAAAGCCTTGATTTAATCATCCCAAACGTAAACTGGATACATCAATTCCATCGTCTACTGAAAATAGCGGCTTCTGGACAGAGCGGTTACTTGGATTCCATTGCTGCTTGCAAACCACATCCACCCATCGACAAATCGAACAGGTGTAACCCTAGTTTTTGAGAAAGTGCTTCTAGCTTGACGTTCGCGTAATCGGATCGCATAAAGATATTCAGCGTATGCTCGTCTAGCAATCAAGCTAGGACAGTGGCATGGCAGATCAACTTACTGTTACGACTGAGCGTATTGATGATGTAGTGCTCCTGCTGCACATGATGATGCAAATGGGCTTACCAGAAGTGCTCAACAAACATCTTCCCCGCCACTGGAAACAGGAAGGCTTAGATTGGGGGTGGGTGATTGTGATCTGGCTTTCCTACATCCTTTCCGAAGGCGACCACCGCAAAGTAGTCGTTCGAGACTGGGTCAAGCAACGCAGCACCATGATTGCCCAAGTCTGTGGTCTGACATTACGGGAGACAGACTTTACCGATGACCGCCTGGGCATCGTATTGAGTAAGTTGAGTCAGCCAGAGTACTGGCAACAAATTGAGGGGGACCTTAATAGTCAAACCCTCCGTATTTATAAGTTAGACCGTTATCGTGTTCGTCTTGATGCGACCACAGTTTCTGGTGTCCATCTGGTTCATGAGGACGGACTATTCCAGTTTGGTCATAGCAAAGATGATCCGAGCCTTCCTCATCTCAAAGCCATGCTAGCCAGCCTAGACCCATTGGGTATGCCATTGGCGACTCACATTGTTTCGGGGAGCAAGCTGATGACGGACTGTACCTACCGATTTTCGAGCAAGTCCGCCAAAGCTTTACTCGGCTAGGGTTACTGTGGGTAGGTGATTGTAAGATGGGTGCCCAAGCCACACGGGCCCGAATTCATCAGCAACAACATTATTACCTGACGCCCTTAGCGAGGGTGGGTTCAGTACCTGAGTTGCTGGAACAAGGACTCATTGATGCAGTTGCCAACGAGTCTCCTCTATTGAGAGTTCATCGTCTTGATGAGAAAGGACACCCCCAGGAAATTGCCACGGGATATGAGTTATCCAGAAAGCAGGAGCATCATCAAGCGGATGGCAACACAGTAGAGTGGACCGAACGAGTATTTTTAGTCCATTCTCCTGCTCATGCCCAACAGCAACAGCGGGGTCTGGAGCAGCGACTTAAACGAGCAACCCAAAAGTTAAACGCACTGACACCTGCCGTTGGACGCGGTAAGCGACAAGTTCGCAGCCTCTCAGAGCTTCAACAGAAGGCTAACGCCATCCTTAAAGCCCATCGCGTTGAGGGATTGATTGAATATAGCTATGAGTATCACCCAGCGGTAAAGCAACAGAAAGAGCGCTACCAAATCACCAAAGTTACACTCATAGAAGCCGCAGTTGAGACAACACAACAACGCTTTGGCTGGCGGGTTTACGTCACGAATGCTCCCCTTGAAGAGTTGTCATTTGAGGAAGCTGTCTTGACTGTTCGGAACGCTTGGATTCAAGAAGGTGGGTTCTCTCGCTTAAAAGGTAAGCCCCTCGGGGCATCTCCACTCTTCGTGCAAAGGGATGACCAAGCCAAAGGATTGATGCATTTACTGAGTCTGGGATTGCGGATCTTGACGTTAATTGAGTTCGTTGTTCAACGTCGATTAAAGCAACAGAACGAAAAATTGTTTGGACTCTTCCCTGGAAATCCAAAACGCGCCACTACCCGACCCACTACAGAAAGAATTCTAAGGGCGTTTAAGGACATATCTCTGACCATTCTTGGCGTAAAAGACGAAGAATATGGACATGTCTCTCCGTTAACTTCACTGCAACAAAGAATTGTAGAACTTCTAGGCTTGCCCCCTGATATCTACTCCAGTCTTGAGTCAAGTGCTGATGAGGCTTAAATTACAAGAGGATGAGGCAAGACATTTATTCAGACTTGGATAACGCGAATGCCAAGTTCTAGAACTCGACTGCCCCGAATGCTATTCCCATATTCATCCAGCAGGGGAGAAAATACGGCGATGCCGGCTCGGTTGGGAACCACGGCCATAATCCCCCCTGAAACGCCACTCTTTGCAGGTAAACCGACTTTATAGGCCCATTCTCCAGCAAAGTCATACATACCGCAGGTATACATTACACTAAGAATATCTTTGACATAGCCAGATTCAACCGCCCGTTCTTGGGTGATGGGATTGATGCCCTTATGAGCTAGGGTGGCTGCCATCACGGCTAAGTCATGGCAATTCACGAGTACCGAGCATTGCTGGAAATAAAGATCAAGGGCTTCATCGATATTCTTGTCGATCATGCCAAAATTGAGCATTAAGTGGGCAATGGCTCGGTTGCGATGCCCGGTATCCCGTTCAGACATAAACACGGGCATATCGATAAAGACTTCATGGCCCACATAGCGACGAAACATTTCCAACAATCGGTTGAGGCGCTCGGTGGGACCATTGCCTTGAATTAAGCTGGTTGTGGCGATCGCCCCCGCATTGATCATGGGATTGTCAGGGCGTTTGGAGTCTTCGTCTAGACGAATCAGAGAATTGAAGGGATCTCCGGTGGGCTCAACGCCTACTTTTGCGAGTAAGGCGTCCCGGCCATGATCAGCAAGGGCCATGCCGTAGACAAAAACCTTGGAAATGGACTGGATGGTAAAGGTTTGCTGGCAGTTCCCTACTTGGAAAGTTTGACCATCGGTGGTGACGATGGAAATGGCAAACCAATTGGGATCGGCTTTACACAGTTCAGGAATATAGCAGGCGAGTTGTCCAGCATCTTGCTGCTGGTAGGTTTGATGTAGGGATTCGAGAAGGGCTTGTAACTCCGACATAGATTTTTCTGCTAGGTCTGGAGCTATTGTCGCAAATTGTTTAGGTTGAGATCACATCGGTAAGGTCACTGGCTCAAATTCGGTTTTATTCATTTGCCGAGTTTTGACGGGGCGGGCGGGATTACCCGCATAAATGGTCATCGGTTCTAGAGTCTTGCCTGCAACACTTCCCAGACATAACACGGCACCTTGCCCCATCGTCACCCCTGGCCCAACTATGGCTTTTGCTCCAACCCAGGATCTTGATTCTAGGTGAATCGGAGACAGTCTAAGGGCAAAATTGGGATCTCGCCAGTCATGATTGCCGGTGCCTAGATAGGCTCCTTGGGAAATACAGACATGATCGTCAATGCGAATTTTAACCACGTTATCAAGCCAGACTTGCTCACCCAACCAGACATAATTACCAATTACAATCCGCCATGGAAATTTGATGTTGACACCAGGTTTGACTCTAACGCCTTTACCCACCTGAGCGCCAAAAAGCCGCAGTAGCCTTACTTTTAGGCCAGAGATGGGGAGCCAATAACTTCGGAACAGGGGTTGGCCGAGGAAGTACCACAGGAGCTGTTTGATATAGGGCGCACCTGGAGTGTATTGACCTACAGTGTATTGATCTAGACGCATAGCGTAAGGCAGGAAATGAACAAACTGACAGGAATCAAAATGGGGGGCTTGAGTAGAGTTGATATACTCTAGACAGCTCTTATGGGGACTTATTGGCGATGCAGGTTACTGAAAACCAACCCGATGCAGCCATTGTTTATCCAGTATCGGATGGTGAACCTGTGGCAGAAACCTATGATCATCTCTACGCGATCTTAGTGACGTTAGAGGTGCTGCGACAGCATCTTGACGGACAGCAAGCGACGGTGTTAGCAAATCAGTTCCTATACTATGCCCAAGGGTTGCCGAAATTACGAGTGGCCCCAGATGTGATGGTTATTTTTGGAGTTGAACCAGGGGGGAGGGATAGCTACAAAGTTTGGGAGGAGGGAGAGGTACCTAGAGTTGTCTTTGAAATGACATCGAAGGGTACTCAACAGGAAGACCAAATTTTTAAGCGTCGCCTCTATGCTCAGATTGGAGTAGAGGAATATTGGTTGTTTGATCCAAAGGGAGAATGGTTGGAGTCTCCATTGATGGGGTATCGCCTTGTGGGGGATGACTATGTTTTGATTGCGGATAGTTGCAGTCAGGCTTTGGGGTTGCAATTACAAGTGGAAGGGACGTTGATTGGCTTTACAAGTCTGGCGACGGGAGAACGACTATTAGCACCAGCAGAACTCAGTCATGAATTGGTACAAGAACAACAACGTGCGGAGCGATTACGGGAACAGTTAAGGGCTTTGGGTGTGGATCCGGTTGAATAGGGATATAGCAAGCAAGGGGATTTGTGATTATGGTCAAGACTTCTCCTCCACTGAGTTTAGAGGAATTTCTCAAACAACCTGAGCGTAAACCGGCTTTTGAGTACATTGACGGCAAACTCTATCCTAAGCCAATGCCCAAACGTCAACATTCCTTACTGCAAAGCGAACTGTGTATGGCAATAAATGCTGCAAGTAAGCCGAACAAGGTGGCCTATGCATTTCCGGAGCTGCGCTGTACATTTGGGGGCTGTTCGCTTATTCCGGATTTAGCGATTCTTGACTGGGATAAAATCGAGTTAGATGCAGAGGGGATTCCGGTAGATGATGTCTATATTGCACCGGATTGGACTATCGAGATCCTTTGCCCTGATCAAAGTGCGAATCAGGTAACAGCGAATATCGTCCATTGTTTAAAGTATGGTTGTCAGTTGGGTTGGTTAGTTGATCCTAGGGATCAATCGATTATGGTTTTTGAACCGGATCAACTTCCAACACTATTTCAAGGTGAAGAAGCTTTAATTGTTCCTAATCAAATTAACTTAACTTTATGTGCAAAAGATATTTTTGATTGGCTTAAGTTAAGGTGATTTTTTCTGTGAAAATATGATTTTTTGGACTTTCCTTGCGACCTGAAATTTAACGGCTTAAAGCTAAACGTATTAATTGAGTGAGTTCTGATAATACAAATTTAATTAGGATGGGTTAAGTTGTGCAATTAATCGAAACCAAGCCTGTTTTGCTAGACGTGCGGGGAATTACTCTGCGTGTTACCCATGCAGAGTTTGAGCGGTTATGTCAAGACAATCCAGATCTACGGCTAGAGTTAACGGCATCAGGAGAATTGATCACCATGCCACCAGCGGGATGGGAAAGCTCGAAGCGGAATGCCGAACTGACTAGATTAGTGGGTAACTGGAATCAGGAAACTGCGTTAGGAAGAGTCTTTGATTCTTCCGGTGGCTTTACTTTGCCCAATGGCGCGGTTCGATCACCGGATGTCACCTGGATTGCGGTCTCGAAACTGGAGGGAGTCTCTGGTGATATTGCTTTTCCAGCTATCGTTCCTGATTTTGTGATTGAATTGCGTTCAAAAACTGATGCTTTGAAAACTCTACAAGAGAAGATGAGAGAGTACCAGGAAGCAGGGGTCCAATTGGGTTGGTTGATTGATCCGCAAAACCAACAGGTTGAGATCTATCGACTAGGCAAGGATGTTGAGATACGGCGGTTACCCACTGATTTAGAGGGGGAAAATGTGCTACCGGGTTTGACAATTGATCTGGCTTGGATGTTGCATTAAGGTGGCAGTCGAACTTGCCCGGAAGAATCAGTTGATGAAATTGGTTTAATTGAAGACATTTTGATTGTTTATCTACCGAATTATGGCTCTGAATATGGTGATGAGAATTTCTCAGAACTTCGTGTAGCTCTACTATCAATTTCTACAGACTCCTACCGGAGGCCAAGGAGCTTGGTTTGATGGGGTTTGGCGAATGCTTCCTTTCCTGCTGGCGTTGTTCATAGAGTTTGGCATCGACGAGGAAGCGATACCAAAAGCCTTGAAGAAAATGAAAAACCAGTCCTTCCATACCATCAAGAAAACCAAGGCCAACCGTGTAACGCAGGAGGAAATAAATAAAGGCTCGTAGGAAAAGGGGAGATCGAGAGTAAAGATTATTCTTAACCCAGCGGCGTTGCTGTGCTTGAGATCGTTGTTGATTATGGATCAGGGGGTCATCTGAATCTAAGAGAACGCCGAGCATATCTTGGATTTCACGATCGGCGTAGTGATTGTGCTTATTAGTCCAGAAAGTAAGACCTTTTTGATTTTCGTCAATGATGTCGTTCTTGAGATTGGCGATTTTGCCTTGAGATAGAACCATATGCTCATCCATCCAGCGTTGTTCGCAGGTGCCGCTGCCAGTGCGCCATATACGTAGAAGCCAAGTGGGGTAATAGCCACCGTGTTTGATCCAACGTCCCATGAAAAAAACGCGACGTTTGACTTGGTAGCCGCTAATCTCTTGGGGAGTATTGGAGAGTTTTTGCTGAAGTTCGGAGCTAAGCTCTGGTGTTACCCGTTCATCAGCATCTAACCTCATAACCCAGGAGGTTTGGATTGGTAAATTCGTAAGGGCCCAGTTTAGTTGTTTGGCATAATTTTCAAAAGCATGTTTATAAACTTTGCAACCATATTGACGGGCAATGTCGATAGTTTCATCGGTACTACCAGAGTCAACAATATAAATATCTGCCCCGAGTGGTTGCAAGCTAGATAGACAGATTGGTAGATTAGCCGCCTCGTCTTTAGTCAGAATGATAATGGAGAGTAACATAACAAGTACTATTCATTAATAATCTTTGAACAGAGCATCGCTTTCCACAGGTAGAAGATTCGCCCAGCGAACTGGAAGTTGAGATCCCTATATCCCTCAGCTTCGAGTAGGTAACTAAGCGTCTTAACTTTCCTTGCTCTTCTAGTTTTGGCAGCATTGAAAGCAACGGCTGTAATAAAAAGCTGTGGGTATTGATCAGCTAATCTTTTGCGTAAAGATACTCATATTGTTTTTATTTTGTATAGGCAGAATTATTCTGTTGAAATATTTGGAATCATCTTTTAATAAGACTAAGGTCGTGAGGTCGAAAATGAATACTGTTGGTTTGGTTCTCGTCGGAGAATTGTTTGGTAAACCTCAATTAAGTTGATTGTAACTTTATCCCAGGTATAGTTTTCTTGGATAAATCTACGGGCACGTTCTCCCATCAGTTTGGCTTCTTCTGGATTTTTTAGACAATGAAGAAGGGCATTAGTAATGGCTGTTTCTTCTAAAGGAGGGACATATCCAAGTTGTTGCTGGAGGACAAGCTCGGATAAAGCCACGCCTGGTGTGACAAGTGCCGGTAAACCTGCAGCTAAGGCTTCAAGAACAGCAACACCGAAGTTTTCGGAATGGGACGTGAGGGCAAAAAGATCAGAACCTTGTAATAATAGGTTCTTTGTTTCACCTTCCACGAAACCAAGAAAGTGAGTGAGATCGCTTAATTGATGCTCATTAATTAAGTTTTTAAGATAACTTTCATAGTCAGAATCTCCAGAACCAGCAATCAAGAATAAGAAAGGATTATCTTTGAGGCTACTCAGAGCTGTAATCAAGTACTCAAGACCTTTTTTGGGGTGAAGACGAGATAAGAATGTGATGATGGGAGTTTTAGTTGATAACTGTAGTTGGGCTCGTAATTTTGTAGAAGCATTACTAACTTTTTCTGGAACATGTAATCCATGGGGTACAACGAAACTCGGAGCGTTGAGACCTAAAGATGAAGCTTCATTCTCTTCTGCTTGGGATGTAAAGTGTATACCCTGACTTTGTGTAAGGTTCTTTTTCTCTATTAGGCTTAGATAGGTTTTTTTCTTTATAGCTTGTTGACTTAAAGACCAATGACATAATTGTCCTAGAGGGCGAACAATATAGGGTACTTGTTTCCATCGCGCGAACGCCATTGCCACTGTAGAAGGGTATGAAAAAATGGCATGGATATGGAGTAAGTCGTAATTATGAATATTATTCCAAAGCCAAGATGTTAGGTCTGAGGAATAAGAAAACTCTCTTATGGGTGCAATTATAGGTGAGTATCTAGAAAAAAAATGAACAGGAACACCTTTATAGTTAGTCCAATCCTTAGTTGAGATTTTTAGTTGTCGGTCGCCATGATCATTTGTAGTGATTATCGAAGCCTCAATGCCATTGAAATTAAGACTTTCTACCATTTCAATAGCTGCGAGACTGGGACCACCCCTAATGGGAGATAAGGATGGAATGATATGAAGTACTTTCATGAAGATAAGGTTGATATTTCGGTCTGTAAATAATTTCTTAAAGTCCTCTTAAATGAGGTAAATCCAAATCTCTCTATTACTGAGGAGCGTAGTTTGTTTGGCTGAAACATTAAGTAATTAGGATATGTTCTATTAAGGATTTGGATGACAGTTTCGGCAATTTCCTCAGCATCATCAGGGTCTACAAGTGCTCCTAATTCACCTTTGCTTAGTGCATCAACTGCTCCATCTTGATTGCCACCAATAACGGGCTTACCACAGGCCAGAGCTTCCAAATAGACAATCCCAAAACCTTCTAATTTGCTAGGCATTACAAACACATCACAAAGATTGTAATAATCGCATAAGTCTTGATCTGGCACAAAGCCAGTTAATATCACATGTTCTTGCAAGTCCATCTCAATGATTTTTTTTTCAAGGCGACTTTTATCATCACCCTTGCCAACAATAAAATATTTTGCTTCAGGTATTGTTTTGAGAATAGTGGGTAGTGCTCCAAGCACTACATCGTAACTTTTATAAGATTCAGAGGCACATAGTCGGCATACGGTTAAAAGTATGGGTTGTCTAATATGTAAACTATGCTTTTTTAATAACTGATCTGGTTTAGGACTAGGCTGAAAGCGTTTTGATTGAAAGGTGTTGTGGAGTAAAGAGATTTTTCCAGATTTTAATTCTTGCTCCTTAATTAAGCGATCGCAAGTATAGTGGCTCACGGCTAATATTTTTTGTGCTTTACTCAAAGCATTTTTCAAATCAGGTCGAGTGATATCCCATGCCTCTACTCCGTGAGCTATTGTCCAGAAAGGAATCCCAGCAATTTGATTTAGCCTGTGAGCAACAACAGAAAAATTAAGGTGTGTAGAAATTATTAGATCAGGTCTATGAAACAAACCATATGCTATTAGATAAAAAGCATAAATCCACGAACGAAAGCTTAGCTTAAATTTGCCAAAAGAATGAAATCTTGTATCAGTTAAGAAACTTACCTGACTGCTGGCAATATCTTGACTAGTATCATGCAATAGAAATACATCTATTGTTGCAAATGGATAAATCTCTTGAAGTGCTTCCAAAAAAAAAGCTGAGTAAACTTGTACTCCACCTTTAAATCCAAAAATATTTGGAATCAAAAGATGAATCTTAAGCCTTTTTGATTGACTGAAATTTTTAAACATTATCAATCAGAAATATTGTTTTCGTCGCAGTTATGATGATATAAGCAATATTTTATGTATACTTAATATAATTATAGCGGCTTTCAGAATTATGAAATCGCCAAGTACCTTCCTAACAAGGCTCTAAACTGATCATGTAGTTTCGATAGTTATGCAATCTGCTATATTTAACAAGCTAGAAAAATTGGTAAATAAGTAGATTTTAATTGAATTACAGTCATCAATAATTCCAGTCATCAGGCAAACTACCAATGAGTTTAGAAAGCTTGATATTCTCTTCATTATAATATTCCTTTAGCTTTTCTAGAGTCTCTCTATTGGGATTAGCAGGCTTCCATTTAGGTAATGGAAAATCCTTTAAAATATTTCTATCAAATTTATGAACTACTTTCGTTAGGATTCCAGTAGAATAGTAACTTGCCCATACTCCTAGCTTGGTAGAAGCCAACTTGTTTTCTGGATCATGGACGTATTTAAACTTAAAATCATTATTAGCTCCTAAAAATCTTACGGTTTTTTCAAGAGTTAGTTCAGGAGTTTTAATAATATCAGACTCAAAAAAAAGAACTAAGATTTGTTCGCGATGGAAAAAGTTTAAGAATTCTGATAATTGCTTAAAATAAAGTCCTCTACTGAGGATACCATGGCGCTTGACCACATCAGAATACTCTGGCAAAAAAATCTTGTTGATATCCAAAGAAGGAAGAATTGCCCCTGATCTAACATTGTGATTCCAACCAGATATTGCTCTGGTGACTGGATTTCGTAAAATAAGAATTAATTTTGCTTCAGGTATTAGCTGTTTAATACGAAGAGGTTTATCTTTAGGTTCATTCGGAACATCATCACATGTGGTCCAAAAATAGTCAGGTGACTTCTCACATCGAATAACTTTATCGAGTGAATTTCGAAAAATTGATGAATACCATTCGGGTCCCTTAGAAAAATTTTTTTCGTTATCAAAATAATGAACTTCCCCAGGAAAAATATAAATATCTGGATGCTGTGAAAGGCGTTTTGATAACCAAGTTGTAGCAGATTTTTGAACCCCAATAATCAAAGAATTAGGTAAAGTATTCTGGTAATATTTAAGCTTTTTTTTTGTTTTTAACATATATGTTAATAACTAATATCATTCAGGTACTGTATTATTCAAGCTAACAAATTTGTGACATTAGACTGCGCACCAATAAATTTTATTTGTTAAGCTGTTAAATCAAATGAAATGGAGGTAGTTTTTCCTATCTACTAATAAAAAATCATCTATTTTTCATCTTAACTAAATACTGGTAAGTGCCTGGCTCTGCCGGGGAGACTCTCGTAGGTTTGACCGGGTGCAACGGTAGAAAATTCTCCTTGCAGTTTTCTCGCAAGGAGAAAGAAATGTCACCTAAGAAGTTAAATCATACGACTTGGGATTGCAAACATAACATTGTATTCATTCCTAAGCGTCGTCGGAAAGCTATATATGGTAGTCTTTGTAGTCATTTAGGAGTTTTATTTTGGGAGCTGGTGGAATATCGAGGTGTTGAAATTTTAGAAGGTCATAAATTTCCAGACCATGTTCTTATGTGTAAGAGAATTCCACCAAAGCATCCAGTCTCAAGGGTGTTGAGTTTTATGAAAGGTAAGAGTGCCATAGTGATAGCGCGTCACTTTATGGGAAAGCGCCGAAATTATTCAGGATAGAGCCTTTGGGCGCGGGGTTACTATGCATCAACAGTGGATTTGGATGAAGCGGTAGTTCGAGCATATATGTAATCAGGAGTTAGATGATGCTCGCTTGGAACAGCTAAACCTACCGTTAGGATGAAGCTAGAGAATTGCACTTTGGAGGCTATTCCACTGCGTTAACTAAAATAAGCCTCTGGCTCTACCGAAGGTAATTTTACTTCTCAAATAGCCTCCGAGAGATATGAGTAATAGGTTTAGGTTATACACTTATAGAATTAAATCTATTCAATTGATCTGTATAACCAAATGCATGGATATCCTTAGCATATCGTTTAGCTACCCATTCCCAAGTATGGGAATCATAATAGTCATAGTATGTTTTATGAAATTTTTCTTTGGACTTAATTCGCCTCCAAAGCAGCCTTGCGAAATTCTTTGCATACGATGTTTTGATGCTAATTGGTTGTTCTAATGTTTGATTGACATGAGGCAGTTTTTCTAGTGAAAAACCTAGTTTAGTTTGTATGACTTTAAAGTCATCTTCTAAACTTTCAAAGTGTCCAATAAAATCAACTAAGCATAAACCTTTTTCGTCATAAAGATAATCATATTGGGACATTACGTGACGCCAATCATCAGTTCCATCGGGTTGTGGAAAAGCATTATACAACCAATCTTTGAAGCTCCATCTCCTGTAATAGCCATGCCACTTATATTCTGAAACTAAGCGTGACCATGGATCCCGAACGAAAGAGAACTTAAAGTAACTTTCTAACTCTTCGTTTTTGACATACCCAAGTGAACTATATTCACTTGCTGTTAAGTGAGCAAGTCTAAATGGTCCCTTACTTGGATCAGTATTTTTATCAAGTAATAAAACACCTCGCGATTCCCATGGAATCTCAAATTTCTGAAGAAAAAAAAGCTCAACACTTTGCCCAGCAGTTTTAGGTACGTGAACAAAAATAATTTTATGTTTATGAGAAAGCATTGGTACAATGTAGTAAAATCAAGTTAACATTCTCGATGTGAAATTTAGATATATAAATTATCAAAAAACTGTTTTTCTTATTCTTTACTCTATAATCAAATTCATAATGGAATTAGGAATATTTTTGAGCCTTGGAATTTAATCTGTCAACTTCTTTAGGTATTCCAAGTGCTATATAAAAAATACATAAAATAAGAATTTGATTTCTAAAATTAACAAAAATCACTGAAAATGAATTAGCATCTACGTTAAGGAAGGAAATTTGACCTAAAAAAAGAATTTTTCCAATATATTGGTACCTTGACAATAGTAGTCGAGCTATAAAACCATTAAAAGCTCCAAATATATACCCTAAAATCAAACCTCCAAAAATACCTGTGTATTGGTAAATATGACTAAAAACAGTAGTAGCAGGATCTGGCTTGGATTTACTATTCTTATCAAGTGAAAAGTGATGTGATGATACAATACCGGCTTCTATAACTGGCTTATTATTACCTAAAAATAGTGAAGGTATTGGAAGCATTAGGTTTTCAGCCATATCAGTTAATGGCATATAATTCCAGCCATTTCTTAGTCTATTTAATTGTGAAGAAAAGCTGCCTTGCCAATGTTGATATCGATTTAAAATGCTAGCATCTTCAAGAGCTAGAGACTGAGCCTCTTTATCTGTCTCATTAAAAAGACCATAAACTGTAGACGGGATATACTCTGTGATTGTTTTCTCGATTATTAGCATTGGGTTATTTAAGAATATAGAACGTTCAGCACGATATATTGCTCTAATTCCTAAAATTGAATTTAGTGAAAAATTCAGAATAATTAACCAAGCAATAAGTGATTTAATCGGTAAAACAATTTTTTTGGACTCAGATATTGATGTCAGCGATTGTTGAGTTAGGATAATAGAAACTATTACCTGAATAAGCAGTAAACGTTTGCCTTCTAAAAATATTAATAGCAAAAAAAAGATTAAAATAAATTTAAATAATTTTATACTGTTTGATTGCAAACAGATTAGCACAGCAAGAAGAGGTGAAAGAAACTGCTGTATCATATAGTGAGCAGGGATTTGAAAATCTCCAGCATTGACAATATCTGTTCTCATCCAGCTAAAGTAAGTACCTGATTTGATGCTAATTATTCTAATCGTTAGGTCAAAAGCAAGAAGACAAAAAGTTAATAAGCGTGTTCTAAGAATTATCTTTTTATCAGGGAGGATATGTTTAGAATGATGTAAATTTTTTCCTTTATAAAACTGTCGAAAACCCATTGATATTGACAACATTATGGGGCACATCATAACGTAAGCTGTCAGAACATCTTCTCGCTCAAATGCTACACCATTAAATTGAACATAGCTACTTGAAGGGCTAAGTATTATATGAAAGCCAGCCACTCCATAACATACAAACAAAAATATCGGAACATACAGTTCCCCTAAAAGTTGAACCCACTCTTTCTTCTGCGCCAGTAAATAAGCACGTTTAATTAGAATAAATCCACTTATTCCTAGCAAATAAACATATATAAATATTTCCATAAATTAAGCATAAAAATTACATTTAAATACTATGAAAAATAGTTCTCAGGATATCTAATTAACTGATGAAACTTCGTTAAAAGTAGAAGGTTTAAAGCCTAATTTTATGAAATCAGCATGAGCAACAACTTGTCCTTGACTAAACTCAAAAATGCAATCGCATTTCCTAAGCGTACTTAATCTGTGGGCAATCAGGATAATGGTGAAGCGATTACTTAAACTTTCTATTGCATTCATAACCTCTTCTTCTGTCTGATTGTCTAACGCGCTAGTCGCCTCATCAAAAATAAGTACTGATGTATTGTTATATAACGCGCGCGCAATCCCAATCCGCTGCCGCTGTCCGCCTGATAGACGAACTCCACGTTCTCCTACATTAGTGTTGTACTGATTGGGTAATCCATTAACAAATTCATCGATTTGCGCTAGCCTAGCCGCTTTGATAATACGCTCAAAATCAATCTCTTGTTTAGGTATGCCAAAAGCGATATTCTCTGCGATCGTTCCATCCATCAAAAAAATACTTTGCGGTACATGTGCAATACTCTGCTGCCACTGCCGCAATCTTTCTCCTTCTAATGGAACTCCATCTACTGAAATACAGCCTTTTTGAGGGCTCAACAAACCCAAAATTAAATCAGCTGTCGTACTCTTGCCACTACCTGAACTACCAACAAAACCAACAGTTGTCTTTGCTGCAATTCTTAAATTCAAATTTTTAAAAATCCAACTGCTCTCATCACTGTAGCGAAACCAAATATTCTCAAACCTTAATTCATCTTCAACCCCCAGTCCGACCGTCGGTACCCACAATTGCAAAGGATCTATTGGACGATTTAACCCTCTAAGGATCCGCTTTAAAGAAGCTCGTGCCCCCTGGATAAAAGTCAGTGCAACAAATTCCTGTTGTAACAGGGGTAGCAGTCGATTTGCTCCTACAGCTAAAGCTCCTAGCACTGACAAAGTTTGACTTATATTCCCTACCCTACTCAACCAGACAGCCAAAATGGCAATTACGACCATGGCCAACATCTCAATCTGATAGCGAGGCGTCAATTGGATAACCATGTTCGATGCAAGAGCTTGCCGATAGGGCTGATCTGCCTTCTTATAAGCTGATTGGAAAAAACTTTGAGTTCCTCCGATCAGTACATTCCGGATTCCTCCCAGCCCTTCTTGAACTACCTTGACCTGTTGTTGACTACTTTGCACTAGAACATTGCTGTTAAGTTGCAACCTTTTCCGCCGAATTTGATAAAGCCTTGCATAGGCAGAACCCAACACAACAGCGCTCGTCAGAGCTGCGCGCCAATCAATTAAGAAAAGCCCTCCGACCAGTGCCAAAATCAATAAACTGTTAGTAACAAATATCAGCAGGGGGATTAAAATCCTACTAGTTAGTTGACGAGTATCCTCCATTACTGAATTGATCAAATCACTACTATTATGTTGTAAATGGAACACATAGGGTTGTAATAAAGTTCTGTTATAAAGAAGACAACTAATGTCGTTAGAAATATTCCCAGCCAAACGACTCTGAATGTTAATAGTTAAAATTCTCAGTCCGTTAGCGATTACTACCGCAACTGCAAACAAGATTGCAAAGAACATTAACAGCTGTGAAGGCTTATCGATTTTAAGTAGATTAACAAGAGGCTGTAATTGTTGAGTTTTTAGCAGTTGATCCGAGTTATTTAATGCATTTAAAAATGGCAAAACTGCCCCTAAGCTTAGCATTTCGCTAAAAGCAGAAATCACCATCAAAATCAATAGTAGCCCTAACTGTTGTCGTCGCTGCTTGCTTATATGACTCAATAAGTTATGTAAGTCATTAAATAATGACTTATTCTGTTTTTTTGCCTTTGTGGCGGCATAACTTGATCTGAAAATAGATTTCATATTGATTTGCTAAGGGTGAGACGAATTATGCACTAACATACTTTAAATAATGAATTCATCCAAAATTGCATTCACATTTTATGAAAACCTAATTTTCTCTCTCAGATATTAGAGGTTGATCGATTTTCTACAGAAAAATCATATATATGATGATTTTTTATGTCTATATTTCAGTATTAGCATCAATGTCTGGATTAAAACCTTGCCAGTTTCGTTTATGCTGATGTATCTCTCTGTTTAGTAAGGATTGGTTTACAACCTTGAAGTATTCCTTAGAAATTATCTGAGGCGTGAAATGTTCTTCTAAATAATTGTAAGCGTTTTTCCCTAACTCTTCAGTTATTCTCTGATCTTTTTGCAAGTAAAGAATGAAATCAGCCAACCCTTTACTATCTCCATTTTCAAAAGTTGTTCCACATTTTGCATCTGCAATTAACTCATTCAAATATGAGTTTTTTGGACAAACAGCTGCAATGGGCCGCCCTGAAGACAAAGCTGAATAAACCTTGCTTGGAGCTACCAGATCTTGCATACCAGAACTAATACTTACTAAGGACAAATTTCCAGCTGTTAATGAGTAAGGTAATACAGTTTTATCTTGGTATGGTAAAAACAAGCAGTTATTTAGATTGAGCTTATTTACTTTATTAATCATGTCCGGGCGCTTAGCTCCCCCTCCAATAAACACAAATCGGATGGGTTCATCTCGTAGACGAGTTATAGCATCTAACAACGTGTCCATATCATGACAACGTCCCATATTGCCGGAATAAATTACTGTAAATACATCAACTAACTGGTATTTCCATGAAAACCAGTTTTTTTCTTTAGGAATAGGTGAAATTTGCTTCGGATCGGCCCAGCTATGAATCACTGAAATTTTCCCCTTGATATCAGGACATTGCCGAATAACTCTTTTCTTCATTGCCCGGCTTAAAACGATAATCGCGCTGGCATTTTTCCAAACATGGTAGTTAACTTGACGCCAAAACTTTGCTAAGAAGTGATTATTCCTAACGACATTTAGTTCAATTGCAATATCAGGGTAAAGATCATAAATTAGGCAAACATAAGGCTTCCTTAAAATAAGCGAAGCTAAATACCCTAATATAGGCAAAAAAGGTGGAGCTGTTGTTAGTAGGATGACATCATACTTCCAGGAAGAACGAAGTAAATGTAAACCAGCACGGATAAAAAATAAAAGGCCATTAATAGCCTTGCCACGAATTTGTTGTGGCCAAAGTTGAGCCGTCCTAGATCGCTTAACTAAAACACTGTTTCTAAATTCTTTTAATGGAGCGGATTGATCTGAACGAAATGCATATCCGGGTTGTCCACTAAAAACATTGATCTTAATATCTTGATGAGATAAATGCTGAGTTAATTCATCAATTAGCTGCCCAGTTGGTGCATAGTCAGGAGGGAAGAACTGGGTAAAAACACCGAGTCGAGTATTCCTAGAAACTGGAAATTCATGTTCAACCTTTTTAACCTGACTAGTAGAGGGATGATTCGTATGTACAGCATTCTTTCGTGTCATAATCTCAATCAATTTTAGAGTAAGCAAACTAATATTTACGATTGTGGTGTGGTTAGAGAAATGTAGAAGATGTCTATTTAGAAAAAGTTGTAAAGGTTACCTCTTCTTCTTTATTCCTCTCTGTCATACAAATCCTTTTTAAGACCCAAGACTTGATATTGCATCTGACCTAGTTGTTAAGCCAGTACCAAGACATGAAATAGTTAGCTCATTGCTTTGTTCGAGTGTTAGGTCAACCTAATTAATTGGGTTGGTAAAGATATATCTGTTTAAATCTTATTCGTTGATGTATTGGCCAAATTGACAAGTCATTTAGTCTAAATTCCCTAGTCAAACTACTTTGGAAACAGCATGATCAGGTTTCGTTATTTGGTGGCACTTGGCAATAAAAAAGGACCAAACAAAGTTAAGCAGAAATTTACTTCGATCAACGAATCGTTCTAACATCCCCAATTTCATGAACAATACTTGTAATTTTCCCTGCCAAGTTCTGTTCTGCCCTGGCTGTTGAGCAAGCCGAGTTAGAACGTTATTGATTAAGAGTAGCAACCCTCTATCCTGACTAATCAGTTGATTAACTTCTGCAGGCAGATGAATCTCAAAGAACTCAGCGGTTAAAGATAGACCTAGTAGAAGTCGACGGGTACAGTACGCTTCTTTAGATCGAAAAACTACTTCATTTATATTCAACTGAGGATGGGATTTAAGTATAAAAGCAACATCACAAATCGATTGCAATTTATTCCAGCCATCTTGAGAGCCATGCACACACATTATCAATAGTGAATCTTCAGCTTCCAAACTCATAACAGTATCTCCCTGCAATGTTATGGGTTTAGATCGTCTCAAAATTTCATCAAAAGAGAATTGGAAATACTTGGATATTTGTCTATGCAAATCAATAAATAAATGATGATCTTGATGCTTCCGACCTAAAGGAAGTTCGTGAGCCATCACCCCACAGTGAAAAGAGTTAATCCACCTCAAGAACATTGAGCGTCTCCAGGTCTGACGTAAATAAGGAGACTGATAACCAGCATCTATTAATAGCTTCAGAGAGGTATCAAAATCTTGCTTTCTAACCCATAAATCTAAGTCACAGAAAGGACGCATACCCATATTTCCATAGACCATCTGGGTAAGCGTTGGACCTTTAAAGGGGATTACAGGGATCTGATACCGAGCGAACATATCCAAAACTTGAATCAGTTCTTGGGTATGGAAAGAATTTTTTAGTGCAATGGCACAAGATTGTTGCCTTAGCGTGGACAATACATAAGACGGCACTTGATTTTCACCAGCATTTTTAAGCCGTTGATAAATCAAAGGAACGACCTTGTGAAATCGTGCAAGCCTTAGAAAATATGGCCAATCAAATTCATTGCTAATCTGAATATCAGAACCATACTGTTGCCGAAATAGGTCCTCTCGATTTAGACAAGCCAGTAGAAAACTAAATTCTGATTCAATCAGATAGGATTTTTTGGGTTTCTGAACTAGCAGCATTTAGATCTATAGGCACAAGATAAAATTTATGTGCGGACCTTCATTTAAACGACTGAAAGTGAATGAGTGTTAGTTTGGACATGATGGTCCACGATGGAATCAACTAGACTCCATACTTTCGATAATGCCAAAGGCCGCGTTAAAGAGTAAACTGGCACAGCCTGCAAAAGGTTAATACACTGCTCAAAATGCTTCTCTCGAGAATTAGGATCCTGCAAAACTTTCCCTCGTGAATGTTTTACTAAGTTCAAGAATCCTTGCCGAGCTTTGAGTGGATCAATCCTTAACTGAGGCCCTTGACTCAAAATGTAAATTCCTGCTAAAGGAACATCCCCAGAAGTATTGTTCGTCGAATGATAGCGCTTATCAGAATCTGGATAAATAGAGGGTAATTGTTTGAGTTGATGCCCACAAGCTAAAGCAGAATCAGGCCATAACTTAATGCGGGGAATACTCGGTACAACCTGTGGATTAGCAGAATTGAAATGGATGGCTAGGACGTCATCTGTCACCACAGGAAATTTTTTCTGATAAAAAACCTCTGCCAAAGTTGATTTTCCAGCTCGAGATGCTCCAAGGAACGCAATGGCAAAATTGTCAATTACAATGCAACTGCCATGAAGGACTAATAAACCTCGCTGGCGTAAGAGAATTGAAAAAATAGGACCATAAATTGCCGATTGTATTAGGCTTAAATCTACATCTTCATAAGGGGCAATGCTAATTTCTTTCCCTTCATGTACTCTAAAACGTAGTGTATTATCAAGCTTTCCTTGGAAAGATTTTAAGCTTTTATTGGTGGGAGAGAGATGATTTTTCTTTGATAGTTTGAGGGTGACGTCTGGATGACAATTTACTTCTACCAATTCTGGTAAAGGCACCTGTGATTCAAGACAAAAATCAAAAACAGAATAGATGGGCATAATCTGAATTAATTTAATCAAAATAGGGAAAGGTGGAAAATCCTAACTTTCCCTATTTCATTTTAAAGAAAGTAGTTGTCTATTCTTACTCTTCCTCTAAATCGGGTTTAACAATCCCAATCGATTCAATATCATCTCCACCTTCTTCTATCCTCTCATTACGTTCCCTATCTTCGGGACCATTATCACCTAGTTCAGTGGTGATTTTTTCCATTCGACCAAAAGCAGTCAATGTTGGGGAACTAAATTTCTGTTTCATGGGAAAAACTCCTAGTAATCAGTATTGGGTTGGACGTGTTTCTTCAAGGACTAGATAAGCAGCTGATTAGCCTGACCTCGAAAAATAGAAAATGATCTGAGTGTGGTCCTAAGCTCCTGAAAATCCAGTAAAGACCCAAATTAAGGATCTTCCGCTATCCCTTAGGACTTTATAAATCGGTTCTTGTTCATTGTTTGTAGGAACATAAACGGGGGTAAAGGTTATACCTTGACTGCCTAAAACTATGGAAGCAATAGCTTTGGCTCTTGGCATATGGTCATTAGATGTAATGACATAAATGTGTTGAATTCGACGCTGCTTAAATTTAGGAACTAACGTCGTAAAGTTAGTGACAGTATCAGTTGCTTGATAATCCAAATGCACTCTCGAGCGTTCAATCCCTAAAGCCTGAAAAAACGATAACGCTTTTTCAGGCTTAGTGCCACTAGAGATCCAAATATCGAGATGGTTTTCGAATTGAGCAATTTGGGCGGCACTTTTTTCTCGATCTGGATTTCCACCCAAAACCAAAATGGCTTGGGGACTTGGAGCTTGCCAAGCTGCGATTGTAAGCCGAATGGGGATAATGCTGATCAAAGCAGCGCAGAGCCCCAGAAGAAATATGATGGTATATTTTCTAGTCTTGCGGTGGATTTTAAGCATTTACTAGAAAAACAAATCAATTAGGATAGATATGAGTTAATTAGTTTTCAAATACCTGTTAAATCAACCAGTTATCTAATGGTGTAATTCAGTGAGTTGCTTCACTAAACCATTGCTTGAAGAGTGTACTTGGTCTGTATAGCGTCCATAGTAGGAATAGTAGGAATGAGGTTCATTGCTATCTATCACACCGTTAATTACAGTTCCTAAAACGATTAAATTAGATTGCGTCAATAATTCATTCGCCTTTTGGGCAAGTTCACGTTCTAAGTGTTCCGGGCGGGCGACCAAAACAATTCCATCTGCAATTTTGCCAATCACTAATGGGTCAGCAACAGAAACTAATGGTGGAGAGTCAATCAGAACATAATCATATGTATCCAGTTGTCCTTGCACAAAAGCAGAAAATTCCTCAGATTCCAGCATGGGTAATGGATTTGATGAAATCCGCCCTGCCGTAATAACATCTAACCCTTTTGATACGCGATGGGTAGGGAGTGAATGCTGCTCAACTACGTTATTCCTTAAAAGAATATGCGTTAAACCTTCTTGGTTCTTCAACTCCCAAATATGGTGTTGTGAAGCCAGGCGAACATCAGCATCAATCAACAAGACTCGATGATTCATTTGGGATAAAGACGCAGCCAGGTTGGCGCATGTTGTGCTTTTCCCTTCTTGAGTAATGGCACTAGTTACCATAATGATGCGGGGCGACAATTCTAAACTCAAAAACTTGAGACTGGCCTGCAGCATTCGGTATGCTTCGCTCACATGAGATGCAGGATTCGCCAGAGTCGGGAGTTTGGAATATTCTCCTTCCGCTTCTGCAAAGGTGGGGATCTCACCCAAAATTCGGTAAGGATAAATTTGTCGAATATCCTCTTTGGACTTAAGCTTGCGATCGACTCGCTCTAGTAGGTACACGATACTAGCCGCGAGTAACAGACCTGCCATCCCCCCTCTCATACCTGCAGACATATAGGTTGTTCGAGTCGGTTCGGGACGGGTTGCGTTCTGCAAAATCTTGACCGTTGGCGTGGCTTGATTCGCTGTCACTTTTAGCTCTTGGATTTGCTCCAGTAAATTTTGGTAGGTTGATGCAGCCGCTTTAGCATTGCGTTCTAGATCATTTTGTTGCTGTTCCAGTTGCGGGAGCGTTTTAGCCTGCAGATTGTATCGAGAGAGTTGGTTTCTAAAGGTGGCTAATTGCTGCTCTAGCCCTCGCCGTTTAATTTCTAATTGAATCAACTGGGCGCGCAAGTCATGTTGTTGATTTCCAACAAGACTAAGCTGTGATGTGGATTGAGTAGATTCTTCAGCTTTCTGCTTTAATAACGCTTGCAGTTGCACTTGACGTTCTACCAGCTCCTGGATTACCGGGTGATCTGGATGAAAGTTGGAACGGGCTTCAGCGATCTGCTTTTCAACTTCTTCATGACTTTTGGTGATGCTAGCATGGCTGGTAGTAATTGTAAGCAATGCTTGTTGAGGATCGAGCCCTAGCAAGCTTTGTAATTTTTGTTGCTGGGCTTGCGTCTCCGATAACTGTCGATGAGTTTGATCTAAGGTAACTTGCAGATCATTTTGTGCTTTGGCATTTGCTTCTTTGGCACTATCCAAGTCGTTTATTTGATAGGTCTCCTTAAATCGCCGTAAAGCTGAATCAGATCTGAAAACCCGTTGTTTAACTTCAGGAAGTTGTCTGTTAATAAAGTCAATTGCGGCTAACGTAGAAGCCCGATTTTTCTCCAAGTTTTCATCCACATACTGCTGCATAATTTGGTTAACCACAGCTGCAGAAAGCTCAGGCTTGTTTGCAGAGTAACGGATTGCAACAACGTTAGTTTCATCTAACTGTACAATCCTTAAATTCTCCTGCATCTCACCAAGACTTGGTTGTATTCTAGGATCACCAATCTTCTCTAGTACTTTAATCAGTTGTTCAGGGGAAGACATCGACAACACTTCTGTATCCAAGGAACGTTGCCACTGCATGGAAGATTGGCCACGTTCGTTTTCATTGATAGCCGAATCCAAACCAATTAGTTCAGAGCTGCGCTGACCTTCTTCGAACTTAAGCTGGCCCGAAGCAATATACTTGGGCTCTTCTTGATAAACACGAAAAAGCGATATAACCAAAACAACGAGAAAGGTTAGGCTTGCTGGCAACCACCGTCGCCTAACCATCAACCAATATTTAATAAAGTCAGATTGTTGTGAACTTTCCATCACAACGGGAGTGTGAGTCATGGAGAATTACCAGGGATTTTAAAATTCTGTATCTCTCAGTAAGGTCGTCGTTCTTCTAAAAACGCTGAAGTCAAGTAGGAAAAATATGCTTACAAACACAACTAGATTTCTAGATCACTTAACAAACACTAGAAATCTTAGTAAATATGTCCAAACTGTTTGATTTTATGGGCTGCCATACGGGCTTGCTTACGCGTAAATTCCCCCACAGAGGGATTACCTCTTGGATCTGTCACCCCCATAACGCGTTGCCAAAGTTCGGGGGGAGGCGTAGAAACCCTATATTCCCGATCGATTTTGTGGATGTGATACCAAGTGACCTTTTGGCATTCCTCACACCAAAATGCTTCTAGCCAGTGATTATTAAGAATCACCTCTGACTGAGCCGCTAATATTCGTCGAGAGGCTTGTTTGCCAATTCCATATTCTAATAATTGGGATGGTTGATTAGAGTAAATGGCGTGTTTTTGACTAACACTGTCTAAATAGCAGTGATGAACAGGACAATAAATCGCTCTTCTTTTCGAGCGTTTCCGATTGCGATCGCACCTTCTCCCCAAATTCGGCCTCCTTTGCTCGTAAATACATCATTCGCGGCATCGCAAGGTTCGTGTTTTGAGGCTGAGATCAGAAAGACCATCGAAGACCCAGAAACAAAAATCAAAGGGTATTTAATTTATCTCAATACTGAAGAAAACAGCTGCCAAAAATCAGGATATTTAGATAGCAGCTAAAGGCATGAAGCCTTTTTCTATGTAAGAACCAGATTAATAGGTGTACTAAAAATCAAGATTCCATTGTAAATATGGCTCAGTTGTTGATGTAATGCCAGTCATATTTCCCCCTATGAATCGATTTGCTGACAATAAAAAAACAGGTGTGAACTATAGTTCGAATAAAATGTCAAGCTCAATACTAGTGTAATACATTCAAAATAGAAAGTAGACTTAACAGAAATTTTATTCTATCCATATTTATTGGATCCGTAGAAAGCATAGCACGCTACATTTATAATGTTAAGCAAAAAAAGTCATATAAAGTCATATATCTTGTGATTTAAAGTAGCCATACTATATTCATCGAAAATCAATAAAATTCCCTAAAAATTTAGCAATTGCAAGATTCCTTTTTAAGCTCAACCTTACTTTTCTGACATTATCGCTTATTTTTAGCAAATCAACATCCTGATATAATTCTGCTTAAGACTATGTTTTTTTCTCTTTGAGATGTAAAAAATATCCTTTTTATCTGGCTTTTAGAAGCATTTCATCTCAAGGCTTGAATAATAAAGAAATGGGCAGAAAAACGCTTAGAGACTACCCTTCGTTTCGAATTTGACAAAGAGCTTATCTCTCTTAAATTTGAACAATCAGAATCTCTGAAAACTAAAGTCAATTTTTTAGGCGAAGCCATACATCTTTTTGTTCTAAAAAAATTAAAATAGGATCGAATTGGAGCTGCTTTTGGTAGCATGCTTTTTTTGCTTTACCGCCTCAAAGGCTAGCCAATTACTCGTTCTCCCTTCTATCGTCGCTTTCTGCTGAATACCTCATTCCACACAGCAGATTGAGCTAAAGGAACATCTACTAGGATTCCCGATATGTACCAACAGGGCCCCTAGGGTATACTCGTTACTCAAGGTATATTTGCCTCTCTCGGCAAAATGAGGGTATTAGGATTGCTGGAAGGGATATCCATCTCCCCTGTAAGGGAACTATCAAGCTAGTGAATGGAGATTATTAACCATGCAAGTTCTGGTTACAGGTGCGGCTGGTTTCATTGGTTATCACTTATCCCAGCGTCTCTTGCAAGATGGTGTTCAAGTCATGGGGATTGATAATCTCAATGACTACTATGCCGTCGATCTGAAGAAGTCTCGCCTAGCCGAGCTGGAGCCGAATCACAACTTTAAATTCCAATGTTTAGATCTCAGCGATCGCAAGGGCATGGAAACCCTGTTTGAGAGCAATATCTTTGATGGGGTGATTCATTTGGCTGCCCAGGCTGGGGTTCGCTATTCTCTAGACAACCCTCATGCCTATGTAGACAGTAATCTGGTGGGCTTCCTTCATATCCTTGAAGGCTGTCGCCAAAGCAAAATATCTCACTTGGTTTATGCGTCTTCTAGCTCAGTCTATGGTGCCAATAAAAAAGTCCCTTTTTCCGTCGCTGATAATGTGGACCATCCCGTTTCTTTGTATGCCGCCACTAAGAAATCGAATGAGTTAATGGCCCATTCCTACAGCCATCTATATCAAATACCAATCACCGGACTGCGGTTCTTTACGGTATATGGTCCTTGGGGACGACCGGATATGGCCTATTTCAAGTTTGTGGATGCCATAGCAAACAACAAATCCATCGATGTCTACAACCACGGAAAAATGCAGCGAGATTTTACCTATATCGATGATGTCGTCGAAGGGATTGTCCGAGTTCTCCATCAGCCTCCTAATCCAGACACCACAACCCCTCCCTACAAGCTCTATAACATTGGCAATAACCAGCCCGTAACCCTGATGCGCTTTATTGAAGTGATTGAAACCGCCATGGGCAAAACGGCGGACAAGAACTTTTTACCGATGCAACCGGGGGATGTCCCGGCAACCTATGCAGATGTAGATGCCTTAATGAATGACGTGGGCTTTCAACCCAAAACCCCAATTGAAGATGGGATTCAAAAATTTGTAACTTGGTACCGCGACTATTATCATTGACATCCTCATCCAGCCAACCTAACGGTATGGCTGGAGATTCCCCGGATTGCTCCGAAGATTTCCTGCTTCAGTGCCAGTTGACTAGAATTCAGTACTGAACTCCCCGTCACCTCGACTCCACAGGCATTTTCTATTCCCCGTTGCCCACGGGTACAAATCACTTGAGCGGCAGCAATGTCTCTGGGCTTGATGGACCCACATTCAAGACAGTGAGAGATTCTAACACTCAAGTCTTTTTTGACTTCGGCACCACAATCAGGACATTCCTGACTCGTACCTCTTGGGTCAACCTTGGCGTAATAAACATCACGCTTAAAGCACACCCAAGGCAAGATTTGATTCGTAAACTGACCCAAACCAGCATCAAGTGTGTGCTTCCCTAGCATCCCCTTAGCCATAATGCGGAAGTCCAAATCCTCAACAAACAGGGCATCAGCTCTGTCACAAAGCTGATGAGCCAGCTTAAAGTGCCAGTCCTTACGAGTGTCGGCAATCCGTTGATGCACTCGTGCTATTTTCTGCAACAACTTAGAACGGTTAGCACTTCCCTTTTGCTTTGTCTTCAGCCGACGTTGCAGCAATTGCAGCTTGCGGTGTAACGGATTGAAAAAGCGAGGACGCTTCACCTGGAGTCCATCTGATGTTGACAGAAAATACTCCAAGCCCACATCAATTCCAGTGGGATGCCCTTGAAAGGGCACCTCTGGAATATCGACATCGGCTTGTAAGCTCAACAGGACAAAGTACCCTGAAGCTTTGCGGACAACCCTGGCCTGCTTGATTAAACAGATATCAGGAATGTCTCTCGACCACCTCACCTTTACCCAGCCCAGCTGTGGAAGCTTGATCCCTTGATCGCTGATGGGATTCCTCAGCATCTGGGGAAAGACAAAGCTACGCATTCTGGCTTGGTTCTTAAATCGAGGCAACCCTGCTCGTTTCAACAGCCATGCTTCCCAAGCAACTTCCAACTGCCTTAAGGTCTGTTGCAACATTTGAGCATTGACAGACTTTAGTTCAGGTATTTGCTGTTTAGCTTGAGTAAGCGCTTTGGCCTGTTTCACATAATTAGGAAACGGCTGATCAGCAGGCAATATATATTCCCGATGGAGGGAGCAAGCGTTCACGGGAGACTTGCGAGAATTCAGCCAGTCTTTACGCTCTGCTAGGGCATAATTCCAGACTTTGCGACACACGGATAATGTGCGCTCAATTTCTGCAACTTGCTCTACAGTTGGTTTTAGCTTGAATTCCCACGTCATATTGAGCATATCTACATTATACAACTTACAATGTAGATCTTGCTCCCTTTGGTCACGCTCCGCTACACCCCCAACCAAGCTTTCAGCTATGGTTGGAGTACTGCGAAGGTCTTTTTGATAGCGAAGTTCAAACTTGTGTTTTCTTCCATCTCTGCCTAAAGCTTCCGCAAAGCTGGTTGGTTTCCTTTCTCAGAATCAAGGTGTTTGTCCCAATACCGTATGGGTGGACTGTCAACTTATCTGGTTTCTAATCTAAATCACAGAATTCCATCAGGATAACCTCAGTCTCTTTGAATAGATTAGTAACTATCAAGGGTCAATCAATCCTTTTACAAGACAAACTCACCGTCGTCATCCATACCAGAGCTATCGATAATAACTCTGCTATCGGGTTCCCATATGTCACGCTGTAGAGTCTGAAGATTAGAAACGCACTGGTAATTTTCCACAAACACAAAAACCTTTAAAACCAATGAACCCCCACATATTGCTAGTTGAAGATGAAGTTAGAATTGCTCAGCTCGTTGAACTAGAATTGTCCGATGCAGGGTATCAAGTCAATATTGCCCATGATGGCCAAGTCGGTTTAGAACTTGCCCAGGCCATCCAGCCGGATGCTATTGTTCTGGATTGGACCTTGCCAAATTTGACGGGTCTAGAAATATGCCAACATCTTCGGGCAGCCGGAAATGCAGTTCCGATTGTGTTTGCAACCGCCATGGATGATCCGCCCCATCGTCAAGCAGCAATGGCCGCAGGTGCCAATGCCTATGTGGTCAAACCCTACAGTATTAACGATTTGATGGAAACCCTGACTGCTCAACTTCCCAGCGCTGCCGCTTAAAATCCTAGGGAGAATTAACCGTTGGTAAAGACACGGTAACGGTAGTGCCACTAGCAGCTGAAGACTGAATTACTAACTCGCCACCATGAGTTTCCACAATCCGCTTGGTAATGGCCAGTCCCAACCCATTTCCAGAGGACTTGGTGGTAAAAAACGGCTTCGTTAACTGGGGCAGCACATCTGCGGGAATTGGTTCCCCGCCATTATTGACTTCAATCTTGACTTGATCTTGCAGCGCTACAATCTGAAGCTGCCAAATAATGGGTTCACCTTCGGGAACCGCTTCACAGGCATTGCTAACTAAATTGATAAAGACTTGCTTCAGTTTATCGATATCAGCATCTACCCATGCCGACTCATCAGCAGGCATCAGCTGAATCGGACGATCTGCTGCACTGGGCATTTCTTGTAAGGTCGGCAGCATATCGGCAAACAACTGATTGAGCTCAACTGCCGTTGTGTCTAACTTTTGCTGTTTGGCATAGAGCAAAATTTCATTCAGGAGTCGTTGCAACCGTTCTGACTCCTCTAAGGCCAACTGCAAACGGAGTTTGGCCCGGTCGGGTAAGTCCATGCGCTGGAACGAATTCAGTCCCATCAGCACGGTTGTCAAAGGATTACGGACTTCATGAACAATCATGGCGGCCAGTTCGCCAATTTCCGCCAGTCGCTCTCGATCCTTTTCCGCTTGTTGTCGCTCAGTAATATCTCGGGCTAGGGCTAGGAGTAACTGTTCTTCTCCCGCTTCAAATAACCCTAATCGAACTTCGACGGGAAACTGACTGCCGTCTTTGCGCTGATGAGTGCCAATAAAGGTGAGAGGATCTTTCGGTAGCAGTCGTTGCCATAAGTCCACAAAATCGTCGTCGGACAAACTTTTTTGAATATCTGGTACCCGACAGGCTAATAATTCATTCCGGGTATACCCTAAGTTGGCACAGGCTTGCTGGTTCACATCCACAAACTGCCCCAGTTCGTTAACCACATATATGGCATCAACGGCTTGATCCACCAACATCCGAAATCGCTCTTCGCTCGCCTCTAGGGCAATTTCGGCTTCTTTACGCTCGGTAATGTCATTAATGACGGAGAGGATGCAGTCCTGGTCGTTGACCTTCAGCTGTTCGGAGGAGTAGAGAACCGTCTTTTCTTTGCCGTTGCGATCGCACAGTCGATACTCATAATTTCGAATAATGCCATCCTTGAGAATGGCCTGAATCATCTGCATCCGATCCGCTGGATCGGCCCATAGATCCAGTTCTAAACTGGTCCGACCTAATACCTCTGAAGCGGTCAACCCAAATAAATCCAAAAAGCTGTCATTCACTTCAACCAGACGACCATCTTCCAGGGTGCTCATGGTGATGGGATTGGGGCTGGCTCGGAATGCTTTAGAAAATTTCTCTTCTGATAACCTGAGGTCAGATTCGGCTTGCTGCCGGGATGCGATCGCATCGCGAATCTGATTAAACATCTGCTCGAAGGTTTGAATCACATCCCCCAATTCATCATCCGGTGGATTCTGGGTGGACTCAAACTCTGGCGGTGAACTGCCAGGTGGTGTCGCTAAGAAGGTCCCCGCCTGGAGCAAATCTTTCCGCAGCTGCAAGATGGGGGCAATCACAAAGGACTGCAAAACAATCATAGTTGCTAAGGACACAAACAGGGAAATAATGACCACCAGACCAATGATCCGCCAAATAAACTGATTGAGTTCGTTTTGGACATTGCTGGCATCGTGGCGAACAATTAGCACATATTTATCGAGCAAGGGCATGGGCCAGGTGGCATCGTATCGTTGTAGGGTTCGATTGAGATATGTTTCTTCGGAACGCCGAGTAACCTGCTCAAAAGTAAGCTCAGGCAGCTCGCCGAACTCCCCTACTTTGGTGCCATCAGTCCGAAATAGAATCCCACCCGTCACAGCTGGATTTTGCTCAATTACCTCAAGTTTGTCTAGGACCGTTTGATCGGTGATTTCATTGCCCTCATTGGCTAGTACACCTGTGGCTTTTGCTGCAGAAATATCCGTGAGGTGCTTCAGCAATTCGGCTTCACGTCGATAAACCGAAGGGATAAGAATAACGGCTTCAATCGCAATAATGCTCAGAAATACCCATAGCTCGATCCGTCGCGAGAGTCGAGCCTGAAAAAGTTGGGTGAAGGGATAAAACCGAAAGGGCACTACAACACTCAGCTAAACCTGATCCCCATTATCCCTGTAAGGGGGATGGGTTTTATGAGTATCGACAAACAGGTATCTATCCATATTTGCAATCAATACCTTTTGGAAGAACCTTCTCAAGACTCAATCAATGGTCAAATTCCTTGAGTATTAAATCCCCCTCCAAAAAGGACTAATCCTCTAAGCCTTCAAGATTAACTGTTACACAGATACTCTAAGGCTGGAAAATTCATTCTAAAGGAAATCTGCGAATCCAAATGAGGGTAGACTGTTCAGATTTAATCTAAGGAGGGCACAAATAGTGAAGTGTTAGAGGAGAAGTGATGTCTCACATCAGTATCAAGGGCATGGTTGTGGGTTGTATAGGTGCGATCGCAACCACAATTACCCTATACACAACCCCCGTATCAGCCAACGAACTCACCAAAGTGTTAGTAGATACACCGCTGAAACTGCAGTTAAAGACCTTGGATAGTACCTGGAAACGGCTGAGTTTGAACCAAGATTCGTTGGGACCTGCCATGCTGTTTGGGATCTCTGGCTTATTCCAATCTGCTTTAAGAACCAATATTTACTACACCCAAGGTCAAACCATCATGCTGGGTAAACAAAAGTACCTTGTGGTTTATCGTCCAGAAGGCAGTAGCTTGAAGTTGACAGAATTGATCAAGGATAGTCGCAATTCTGCCCTTGAATCTTTAGTTAAAGAACTCACCCCTGATACAGGATTGGTGCTATCTCTGATTAATCTTGCGAACATCGAGAGTCTCCAGGATATTCAACCCTTCAATCTCCAACAAGAAATTAGGGAATCAAAACAAGCTAAATCCAAGAAATCTGATGCCAATGAGAAATCGATTGCACCTCCCCAACCTATTGCTCCTATAAATGAGCCCAAATAACAATCAACGGGAAACCGTACCCTAAATGAACTGTTTCTATTACCTTAGAAACAGTTCATTTTTTCGGCTATGGTAACCCAACCCCAACCTCGCTACTCCGTTCAGTGGTTTGAGCAGATTGGACAGATTTCGCAGCAAGCTTGGGATGATTTGGCAGTCCCCCTAAAAACGCCGTTTTTAGAGTGGCACTGGCTTAATAATTTGGAGACGTCTGGCAGTGCGATCGCACGCACAGGATGGTTACCTCAACATCTAACGGTCTGGCGGGATCAGACCCTGGTGGCGGCAGCTCCACTCTATGTCAAAGGTCATAGCTATGGCGAGTTTGTGTTTGATCACCAGTGGGCAGATGTGGCCTATCGCATGGGGATTGAATATTATCCCAAGCTCTTGGGGATGACACCCTTTACCCCTGCAGAGGGCTATCGGTTTTTAATTGCCCCCGATGAAGATGAGGATATGCTAACGGGGTTGATGGTCCAGGTCATCGATGGCTTTTGTGCCCAAAACAATTTATCAGGCTGCCACTTTCTATTTGTCGATCCAGACTGGCAGCCCGTAATTGAACGTCACGGGTTTAAGGGTTGGCTTCATCACAGCTATATTTGGCAGAATGAGGGTTTTTCGACCTTTGATGATTACCTGGGGGCGTTTAATGCCAATCAGCGCCGTAATATTAAGCGGGAACGCAAAAGCGTTGCCAAAGCAGGACTAGAACTCAGAACCTATCAAGGGGAAGAAATCCCTGACTTTCTCTATGGTCGGATGCACCATTATTACCAAGACACCTGCGAAAAATTTATGTGGGGCAGTAAGTATCTGACCCGACGATTTTTCCTAGATCTGCAGTCCACCTATGCGGATCGGGTCATCTTTGTAGCGGCTTACCCCGAGGGGAATATTCAACAACCTGTTGGCATGTCGTTTTGCTTAACCAAGGGTGAGCAGCTATATGGTCGCTATTGGGGCAGTGATCAGGAGTTTGACTGTTTGCATTTTGAGGCTTGTTATTATTCACCCATTGAATGGGCAGTGGCTCAAGGGATTCAGCGGTTTGATCCGGGGGCAGGGGGCAGGCATAAAAAACGACGGGGCTTTCGGGCAACGCCGAACTATAGCTTGCATCGGTTTTATGAACCTCGTCTCCAACAAATTTTTCATCACTATATTGACGAAATTAATGAGGATGAGCAGCGGGAGATTGACTATATCAATCAAGAATTGCCCTTCAAGCAGAAAACTAAATCCTGATTACCCTGCAGGTTATGACTGCTAAACGAAAAAATGGTCCGATATCCAATTCGAGTTACCCAAGGTTGAGCATCTACATTGTTTTCATAATGCTAATCCATTGCTGCCATTGAGGTATCAACTATTTCAGAGGATAAGATCTCAATATCAGTTGCCACTACTTTGCCTTCATGAGCAACCCCGCCTGGGAAAGAACTTAAGTTCCATAAATCTCATTACCCTGTTGAGAAAAAGCTTATTTACTGTATCGAGGTTATTGAACAGCCATAATGCTTTCTATTTCACCTTAAGCCATTATTGTGGGCTGGTTATTTAAAGATAAAAGCTCAAGCAGCATAGATACTTTCGAATCTACACAAATGTTCTATTACTCTACACAAAAATCGTTTATCACCTAATGATAATCTGCATTCAGCCAGGGAAAGTAACGACTATATCGTCAGCAAATCCTCGATTGGTTCTTCTACCCTGCGTCCGTATGAGTGATTTTTGTTCCATTTGTTTTAGAACTTTTTTATAATTCGCTTTGATATATGGAGTATCAACACAATGCTCCTCATATATTTCACGCATCTTAGCCGTTCGTCCTCGAAAATCTTCCAGAAGCAACTCATGCAGATCGTCTAACGGTCGATTAAGTTCAAAGAGCAACTTCTGATTGATAGAAGTAGACGGCAAAAACTGAAAAGAGGGTACGCCTTGGAAATCTTTTGAGCTTTGTCTAGCCATGACTTGTTTCATCACTTCGTAACCTTTGAAATTCTTCGTTACGAATATGAGGTGATGAGTTGTTCTTGTCCCACCTTGAGTTTTAAAACAAAACGGGAGTACAAAACGTTGGCCAAAGGATTTGAGAGATTGAGCTAGGAATTCCACGATAGTAGCCTCACGTTCACAAGGTAGAAGATTCCTAAGCTCTTGGGTTAGCTCATCAGTTCGATCCCCAAATAGAGCTTTCATATGCTCGCGAACTAGGGGATTTGATAATCCAGCATTAATGCGCGCATAGTTAAAAAAGAAAATACAATCGCACCCCCAATCTTTGAGAAAAGCATCGACCAACCGAAGAGATAATCCCTTATAACCCCATGGATCAATAAATGCGAGTAACGGTATTGTTTTTATTTTGTCAAATTGCTTTGCAATACCATCTCCCACTTCTTCATTCCATATCACTGGCTTATTCTCTAATTTGGAGATGTTCTCTAAATCTTCTATTGCATAACTCAAAGATCGGGAATGCTCTTCATCTTTATCATTAAAAATAGTAACAAGCCGTTTGCAAAGGTCTTCATCTTCAATAGCTCTATTTAGTATTCGTAAAGGAGTAGATATTGATCCGTCTTTATATCTGCCTGGCCCAGCAAAAAGATCTACATATCCGACTTTCTGTGCATAATTTGAATATTTCTTCTGAGCTGAAATTATGATCTTTGCCCATGCTACAAAATAGAACTCAACAATCTTCGCTTTGACTATGGATTGCTCTTGAGACTCATCGAAGAATGTATTAATTGAGGGCATCCCTTATCCTCCTGAAGACTAAAGCACTGGCAGCTGGTTCCAGAATATTTGGTCTAGCATACGGCCTGTTTTCTTCTTTCCCACCTTTATGAATTGTTCTCCATACCATGTTTCAATCTTGGAGGGTTTACCTGGATTATCCATCTCTTCCAGAGGAGACCAGTCTCCCCATTGCTTGAAATGAAATGGTACATCATGAGCTATGCAAATATCGCGTATTTCTCTAAACCAGCTTGCCGAAGTTGGTCTTGCGTAAGGGCCTGTCTCACCACCAGTTATCACCCAAGAAATTCCATGAATCCATGTTGATAAATCCAGAGATTCTAACAGTGGTTCACATGAAAGAAACTTGACTTTAGCATTTATATCAAGGAGTTTCGGTATCCTTTCTTGTGCAGATACATTATCTTCCACAGTCGTTCCAATCCATATGTTGTCAGGCCATTTCTCATCCCAAGGAACAAGGCGCTTGACTAAATGAGGTCTTTTCGTAAGCAACAGCCAATCAAGATTTGGAGTGTTTTCAATAAGGAGCCAGAGACGCTCTCTAGGTTTAAGCAGATCTTTACGCCACTCAAATACATCAGCCATAGATGCACAGAATACACGTTTTCTACCAAAAGTCTTCGCTTCCTTATCCCACACTAAGGGTTGCTTCCAGTACTGATCGCTTAGTGTTCTTCTGGGAGCTTGGTATCCCCAAACCAAATGGCCCGTCCGTTTTGCCCACGCTTCGGCATAACAATTTCTGCATGCTTCAGAAACTTTGGTACATCCCCACCAAGGGTTAAAAGTGTGATCAGTCCATTCAATCTTCGAATCTCTCATAGGGCAATGCTATCACTGTGTATTTAAATGGAAAGGTTACAGTTCTATCAGGATGATGATGTCACGATAATCATCTTTACTTTTATCTTCCATCCCAAGGAAATAATCCCCAAATAAGAATAAGAACCATTTAAGGATTAGCTCAGATGGACTAATTCAGTTGATGCTCCATACAGTCATTGCTAAGTTGAACGGACTCTGCTGTTCCTTTGAGCAGATCTCGCTGTTTATTAAGAAGGTTTATCATTCAATATTGACTTCATGGACAGTTGTGTTGATATAGACAACCGTTTAGAAAAGTATCGAGACTGTTGGAAAGAGGCATTCCTTTGATCTGACTTCTCATCTTGACCAACTCGATCATCTGTAATAAGTACCTAGCCAAAAATAATTACATACTGTATTAGCCTAAAAGCCATCTAGGACTAACAGCTATCGTAAATAATTCTGTACAGTTACTTACTTTTCAAAGTCTCCAGCAAACATCGCAAAGGCTATCCTTCCGAAACCCGCGTTAAGCAGGGACACCAGGTGGTCAATGGCCAGAAGGAATTACAGGAAAAACTAGGCAGAAAAGACCCTTGCCCCTGTGGTTCTGGTCGAAAATTCAAGCATTGCTGTATGCAGAGCGGTCGCTTTGACGGTTCACTTAGAGACTACTATGTCCGAGAGTAGTGCGGCCTGGTCTATAGGCATAGAATCAGGATCTTGAGCGAACCAACCGGGCCAATGACGCTTCCATCACATCCGTCGTTTGCCCAAATACCGAAAAAGCTAACGCTTCTCGATAAACCCGTTGGGCGGGATGGTCCATTAAATTAGCTCCACCCCGCCCACTAATCACAGCCGCATGGGCACAGCGATTCGCCAATTCAATCGCCCAGGCTCTCAGCTGTAGACGTTTGGGCAGCGTTAACTCAGGGGTTTGCTGCTCCTGGTAAATTGCCAATCGGCACGACTGTAACTCCTGATCCAATAATTGTCGAGCCGGGTCTACAAAGTCCGGTAGCTTCTCACTTGAGAGAATATCCAACCCAGCCTGAGCACATCCCAAAGCAAAAAAGCTATGGTGTAAGCTATTTTTCTGATCATTGGTATGAATCCAGCCCGGTGGACGTATCACCACCACTGCATCCTGCAGAAGTTGCCAGCAGTTCAATCGTACCTTCACCGTCTGGGTAGACCCCATGGCCGCCAATGGTAGTGGATTACTGCAAGTGATCATGCCCCCAGCTTGAGAAACCGTTGCCAAGGGCACTAAGCCAAACACTGCTCGTCCATCCGCCAGTTGGGCTCCAACAATAAAGTGATTAAAACAACCATATCCAGTGACCCAAGGGACTTCACCCGTAATTTCATATCCCGTATCCGTTTCAATAGCCTGAACAGGGAGTGGATTCTGGCGGCGTAGATGAGAAAAGCCAATACCAACTAACACCTGACCACTACTCAGATGGGGAAGATATTTTTCCTGCAGCCCCGTATTGGTACTATGAGCAATGAGCGAGGCTGCACTTTGATGTTGGGTTTGTAAAAATGCCAATGCCCCCGAATAGCGACTGACCTGTTCTTGAAACTGGCGAAAGGTCAGCTCATCAAGATCTTGTCCACCCCATTCCTGGGGCACTCGCAGCCCCAGCAGCCCCTGAGTTCCCAACGACTGCAGCGCCTGAAATAAAGACTCAGAACCCTGGTCAATCTGTATCGCTTGCGGCGCAATCACCCCTCGCAAAAATGCCTCAGTCTGCTCAAGAAACGTCATTCAATTCGCCATCAGTGCCAGAAAGTCTCTAAAGTCTCTACTCACACCCCCAAGATCCAGAACTGAGCGAAGCCAAGCCCAAGCCAACGACTTAGGAAGCGGCTGGAGCTAGTTCTTCCTCTTCAGACTCCTCTTCTTCAGACGCTTCTGCCGCCATGTCTATAGTCGCTCGCGGAGCTTCAGAAAAGATCAGCTCATCCTCATCCCAGTCCACCATAATCGTGTCGCCACTAGTAAACGTATTCTCCAAAATTTTGGTGGCAATCGGATTTTCAAGTTCCCGCTGCAAGGCCCGCTTCAAGGGACGTGCGCCATACACTGGATCATACCCGGCTTCCACAATATGTTCTAATGCTTCATCAGAAAGCTGAATAGCCAACTTCTGTTCAGCTAACAATGCTTCAATTCGCTTCAATTGAATCTTGACAATCGAACCTAGCTGCTCGCGATTGAGGGTATGGAACATGGTGATTTCATCGATACGGTTGAGAAACTCGGGACGAAAGTGAGATCGCAACGCCTCCAACACTTTCATCTGCATCTCTAAGTATTGTTCCTCTTCCTCAGTTGCCTCAGTAATATGCTCACTGCCAATATTGCTAGTTAAGACAATAATCGTATTGCAGAAATTGACGGTCCGTCCCTGGGCATCCGTGATTCGGCCATCGTCCAGAACCTGTAGCAGGATATTAAAGATCTCTGGATGAGCTTTCTCGACTTCGTCCAATAGCACCACCGAATAAGGACGTCGCCGCACCATCTCTGAGAGTTGCCCCCCTTCTTCGTAGCCCACATAGCCCGGAGAAGCGCCCACCAGCCGGGATACAGCGTGCTTTTCCATATATTCAGACATATCAATCCGAATAATGGCATCTTCCGTATCAAACAGGAACTGGGCTAAAGCTCGAGCCAGCTCGGTTTTACCCACTCCAGTTGGCCCCAAGAACATAAAGGAACCAATGGGGCGATTCGGGTCTTTCATCCCCGCTCTAGCTCGACGGATAGCCGCCGATACCGCTTCCACGGCATCTTCCTGGCCAATCACCCGTTCATGCAAATGATCTTCTAATTGCAACAGCTTCTGACGTTCCGACTCCAGCAGCCGACTCACTGGAATCCCCGTCCAGTTGGCGACGACCTCGGCAACATCTTCCTCCGTCACTTCTTCTCTTAGAAGAGTGGGGCCCTGGGCTCGAATCGCCAATAGTTTGGCTTCATGCTCTTCCAATTCCTGCTGCAATGTGGCCATGCGGCTATAGGTGAGCTGGACGGCTTTTTCGTGGTCAAACTCTCGCTCTGCTTTTTCAATCTCAACCCGAACCTGGGCTTCTTGTTCTTTGAGGCTATTGATTTCCTCTAAGACCTGTTTTTCCGTCTTCCATTGTTCTTCCAAAGACTCACGCTTCGGCAATAGCTCTTCAATCTCTGCCATCACCCGCTGCAAATGATCTTCCGAAGACTCGTAAATGCCGCCAATACTGGAGCGTTTTTGCTCCTGTTCTAGAGACATCTTTTCCATCTCTAGTTGCATCACTCGCCGCTCGATTCCCTCTAGTTCGCTGGGTTTCGAGGTCATCTCCATCTTCAGCTTAGCCGCCGCTTCGTCCACCAGATCGATGGCTTTATCGGGCAGGAACCGATCGGCAATATAGCGATCGGACAAGACTGCTGCCGCGACAAGGGCAGAGTCCGTAATTTTAACGTTGTGGTGAATTTCGTATCGATCTTTTAATCCACGCAGAATTGAAATAGCAGAATCAACATTGGGTTGGTCAATATAAACCTGCTGAAACCGCCGCTCTAAAGCCGCATCTTTCTCAATATGCTTGCGATATTCATCAAGAGTGGTGGCTCCGATACAGCGCAGCTCACCCCGGGACAGCATGGGCTTTAGCAAATTGCTGGCATCCATGGAGCTTTGGCCTGACCCTGCCCCCACCACAGTATGGAGTTCATCGATAAATAGCACAATCTGACCATCGGAATGGGTGACTTCCCGCAAAACGGCCTTGAGGCGATCTTCAAACTCACCCCGATACTTTGCACCGGCAATTAAACTGCCCATATCTAGGGTGATTAACTGTCGATTTTTCAAGGATTCCGGCACATCGCCATTCACGATTCGCTGAGCGAGACCTTCTGCGATCGCAGTCTTCCCCACTCCCGGTTCACCAATCAAAACAGGATTATTTTTTAACCGCCGAGACAAGACCTGAATCACTCGTCGAATTTCATCATCGCGACCAATCACCGGATCCAACTTCCCGGCCTTGGCTCGTTCTGTCAGATCGCGACCATACTTTTCCAGGGCATTATAGCGAGACTCCGACTCTTGATCCGCCACCTTTTGGGTGCCCCGCATCACCTTGATAGCTTTCTCCAGATCCGTACGGGCAATTCCTTGGTCTCGCAGCAAAGACTGTCCCACCCGAGCATCTTCAGCAAAGGCTAATAAATAGTGATCAACGGAAATAAACTGATCGCCTCGATCCTGCCGTAGGGCATCAGCCTGATCAAGAAGGCGATCCAAACCTGGACCTAAGAACAACGCCGTTCCTTCGGCAACCTTAGTCTGTCGCTCAGCGAAAGCCGTTAACTGCTGCAAAATCTGCTCAAAATCAACCTTAGCCTTGCTCAAAATCTTATTGGCTAAGGGCTCTTCCTCTAACAGAGAAATGGTTAAATGCTCAACCTCTAGTTTGTTATTACTAAACCGTCGCGCTACATCTTGAGACTTAACAATCGCCGTCCAGACCTTATCGGTAAACTTATCAGGATCAGTAGGTTGCATACAAAAAGGAGACGGCTGGGTCTGAATTTTTTTCAGGACTAGTATAACAAGCTATTCCATTGGATACGGTATGGCCGCAAAGAGTTCACAGACACCATCGTCAGTTTGCGATTTAAGTCCCTTGGCTCGGGCTTTACCCATTCAATCCTTTTTCGCTAAACCTGAGACATTGCAAACCGAGGCAAACAATCCATCAGCTCCGACATGTTAGGTAACGCAGCATCTTTCTGCGAGAGGATCGGCTGGTCAATAGGCCAGTCTATAGCCAAGGCCGGATCATCCCAAGCCACCCCTTGCTCATCCGTTGGATCGTAAAAATCACTACATTTATACATAAAATCTGCCATCTCGCTTAGGACACAAAAGCCATGGGCAAAACCAGGTGGAACATACATCTGCTTATTGTTTTCACTAGAAAGATACTCCCCAAACCATTGGCCAAAATAGGGTGAACCCCGTCGGATATCAACAGCTACATCAAAAACCTCCCCCGCACTCACCCTGACTAATTTTCCTTGGGGAGACTTCAGCTGAAAGTGGAGCCCTCGCAATGTTCCATGGGCAGATCGAGAATGATTATCTTGCACAAAAACCTCATCAATACCAGATGCTGTATACCGTTGGCGATGATAGGTTTCCAAGAAAAAGCCCCGTTGGTCCGAAAATACACGAGGTTCAATCACTAACACACCCGGCAAAGGCGTTTCTATCACATTCACAGGGGTTGATCTCCCTCTTCCAACACTCTCAGGAGATACTCTCCATAACTGTTCTTGCACAAATCTCGACTTAATTCTTTGACTTGAGCGGCTGAGATATATCCCATCCGATAGGCCACCTCTTCCACACAGGCAATCTTCAACCCTTGTCGTTGTTCCATCGTCTCTACAAAGGCAGCCGCTTGCAGCAAACTTTCATGGGTTCCCGTATCTAGCCACGCCACCCCACGACTCATTTTCTCGACTTTTAATTGTCCCCGTTGAAGATAAGTGGTATTGACATCCGTTATTTCTAATTCCCCTCTAGCTGAAGGCTTCAAAGCTTTAGCAATATCAACCACTTGGTTGTCATAAAAATAAAGCCCCGTCACTGCATAATGAGATTTCGGGTGCTGGGGTTTTTCCTCAATATCCGTAACCTGCCCCTGTTGATCGAAGGCTAACACGCCGTACCGCTGTGGATCCTTGACCCAATAGCCAAACACAATCCCCCCCTTAGTGAGTCGCGATATTTTCTGAAGTCGCTCTGCTAGAGCTGCTCCATAAAAAATATTATCTCCAAGAATCAGGGCAACCGAATCATCACCAATAAAGTCCTGACCAATAATAAACGCTTGGGCCAAACCTTCAGGTTTAGGTTGTTCTGCATAGGAAAGGGTTAATCCCAGCTGATGACCATCTCCAAATAATCGCTGAAACAACGGTAAGTCTTGAGGGGTAGAGATAATCAGAATGTCCCGAATCCCCGCCAACATTAAGGTTGAGAGGGGATAGTAAATCATGGGCTTATCGTATACAGGCATGAGCTGTTTAGATAGCACCCGAGTAATGGGATAAAGTCTAGTACCTGAACCACCAGCCAGAATAATTCCTTTCATCAGTATTATCTCGGCAATATATAACTGCAGCGTTCTTTCTTCAAACTATGCCCATCTGACTGGAGATGTGTAACATGGGCAAAGGTCTATTACTGCTGGACAGCCGTTAATCCCAACCGTTGGCGTTCATACTGGTCGGATGTAACCTGATCACACCATGCCTGATGGTCTAAATACCACTGCACCGTTTTCCTTAATCCAAACTCAATAGTGACTTGCGGAGACCAACCTAGATGTTGATTGATTTTAGAAAAATTGATCGCATATCGTCGATCATGTCCCGGTCGATCCTGCACAAAAGTAATTAAATTCGCATGGGGGCTGTGGGCTGAATGAGGGAGCAGATCATCCAAAATTGCACAGATTTGTTGGACGAGCCAGAGATTCGTTTTTTCTGCATTCCCACCAATATTATAGGTTTCACCCATCTCCCCTTGAGTCAACACCAGGTCTATGGCTCGACAGTGATCTTCCACAAAGAGCCAATCTCGAATATTTTCCCCATCTCCATATACAGGCAACGGCTTGCCCTCAATTGCATTCAAGATCATCAAAGGAATTAACTTTTCAGGAAATTGATAAGGGCCGTAGTTATTAGAACAGTTGGTAATTAACGTTGGCAGATTGTAAGTGTGGAAATAAGATCGCACCAGGTGATCGGAGCTGGCTTTGGAGGCGGAATAAGGGCTATTAGGAGCATAGGCCGTCGATTCCGAGAACGGAGGATCTGCAGCCGAGAGGGTGCCAAAGACTTCATCCGTCGAAACATGCAGAAACCGAAAGCTGTTTTTTTCAGCAACAGAGAGGTTCTGCCAGTAGGACCGAACCGTTTCTAATAGGTTGAAAGTGCCAACAATATTCGTTTGGATAAAGGCATCTGGGCCATCAATGGAGCGGTCCACATGGGTTTCAGCCGCAAAATTGAGAATAGCCCTAGGATGATACTGAGTTAGCAAGTCCTCAACAAGCTGGCGATCACCAATATCCCCTTGAATAAAGATATGGCCTGGATCAGACTTCAGGGAATCTAAAGTGGATAAGTGACCTGCATAGGTCAACTTATCTAGGTTCAATACCAAGCCTTCATCATTTTGCCGCTTGCGCAAAACATAGTTTGCACCAATAAAACCGGCTCCCCCCGTAACCAGAATTGTCATGATATTTTGTTTTTTAGTAATTGACTCGTCAATTTACCTTAGCTAAGCAGAGGTGGGTTGAACAATCCCCCGCACCTGTAAAAATTCAATCACCTGCTGTGCACAAGCCTCTAGGGAATCTTCTCCCGTCTTCACAATGATCTCTGGTTCTTCAGGTGACTCATAGGGAGAAGAAATACCTGTAAAGTTAGGGATTTCTCCCGATCTAGCCTTCTTATATAACCCTTTTACATCTCGCCCTTCACAGACTTCTAGACTCGCTTGGCAATATATTTCAATAAAGTCACCTTCTGGAACCAATTCTCGAACACGATCTCGATCGGCTCGAAACGGAGAAATAAATGCCGACAAAACAATGATGCCTGCTTCCGTAAATAGTTTAGCGACTTCACCAATTCGGCGAATATTTTCAACTCGATCCTCACTCGAAAAACCGAGATCCGCGCATAAACCGTGACGAATGTTATCTCCATCGATAACAAAAGTTCGGCAATTCATCTTACATAGGGCATCTTCAACGGCGTGAGCCAATGTCGATTTACCCGCACCAGATAGTCCCGTAAACCAAAGAATCGCACTCAGGTGGCCATTTTGCTCCTGTCGGTTCTGGCGTGTGACGGTAGATTGATGCCAGACAACATTGGAAGATTTCATAATCATAATCAGTGAGGAATTTAGGAGCGCTCTACGGCATTAACATCAGCTTTTTTCTTTTTTTTCTTGGCTTTTGACTGTTCGCCCCCGGAATTCTCTCCATAATAATCTTGAGCATAGTAATAATAATAACTATCTGGCTCGTTTTCAGGTATAACACCATTAATGACAAGTCCTAAAACCTTCTGGCCAGCACGTTCCAATGCATCTTTTGCAGATTGAGCAGAGCCAGTGTCCACTAAGCCTGGACGAGTTACTAAGAGAATACCGTCCGTCATTTTACCGAGTAATAGGGCATCGGCGGCAACGGCTAGGGGTGGAGAATCAATCAGTACGTAATCATAGGCTTGATGAAATTCTTCAAGCAATACAGCCATGTGATGGGAGTCAATTAAAGGCACTGGGTTAGGAGGGGTAACCCCTGCCGTGAGAATATCAAGCTGATCATCCTCAGGGCGGATAGATTCATGCCAATCTTTTTGCTCCACCAAAACGTTACTTAATCCCAATGTGTTTGGCAATTCCCAAACTTGGTGTTGAGAGGGGCGTCTCATATCAGCATCGATAACTAAGACTCGGTGCCCCAGTTCACCCAACGCTAAAGCCAAGTTGGCCACAACGGTTGATTTCCCTTCTTTAGGAATGGAACTGGTGACCACAAAAACCTGTACATGGTGATCCGAGCTCAGGAACTTAAGATTTGCCTGCAACATTCGATAGGATTCACTCACGGAAGAACGAGGAGAATCTCGAACTACCAAATCAGGGGTGGGACGATCCAACCCCTTACGGGTCATCTTTTCAGCATCTTTCAGTAATGGAATATTACCTAGAACTGTATAGTCAAATAGATCTTTTGCTTCTTGGACTGTCTTAACAGAAGTATCCAGCGCTTCCAATAGCAGTGCAGTCCCAATTCCCAGCAGCCCACCTAGAATAAAACCCACTGCAAGGTTAAACACTTTACGGGGAGCAATTGGTTCTTTGGGTTGGAGTGCAGCAGCGATAATTCGAACATTGCCAATATTTTGGTTCTCACTAATCGTAATTTGCTGCAATGCTTTTAATAATTCCTCATAGGTCGTTTGAGCAACAATCCTATCCCGCTCTAGAGCAATTAATTGCTGCTCTAACTGAGGGATTACGCCTTGCCGACGCTTGTTTTCAGCTTGGGTTTGAGCCAAAGAAAGCACTTGTTTCTCCAACCCTAAGCGCTCAACTTCAGCTTCAACCAAAGCATCCGTTAAAGATTGCCGAGATTCGCCTGCTTGAAGATTGCGAAGCGGCTGGGCTTGATTGCTCTCGACAATCTCGCTTGTTTGCTTTCCCAACACCGCTTTAAGAGCAGTTCTTCTATCTTTAAGGTCAAGAATGGTGGGATGGTTCGGTTGAAAAACTTTTTGGGCTTCAGCCAGTTTTCGCTCATTTTCTTGGTAGTCGGCCAGCGCTTGCTGAACCACTGTCGATTGGCTCAAGGCATTGATATCTTCGCCTTGCTGGGGAGAAAGCCCCAACTTGTTTCTAAGCGCACGGCTTTTTGCCCTCGCATTAATAAGAAGGCTTTGCATTTTAGCCGTTTCTTTGTAAAACTCGCCTTCAACCTCCACAGACACCTTAGCTTCTTCTTCTAAAGCAATAATTCCGTTCTTTTCTTTAAACCGTCGTAAAGAGAGATCCAGATTTTTCAGTTTTGCGGCAACCTCTGGAACCTGTTTTTCAATAAATACCCTTGCCGAGGCCGCTTCAGCTCGATTCGTTTCAATATTATTCTTGAGATAGTCATTCATTAGCCGATTGACAACATCAGCGGACTCTTTTGGATCAATGCTTTTGTAGGTGACCTTTAGGACATCGGTATCCCTAACATTAAAAACATTCAAGGCTTCTAGGAAGTCCTTGGTTTCTAGAGGTTGATCCTCATCATCGACTAACTTCAGCGCAGTAATGGTTTGTCTTAGAATCGGTTCTGAGCGAATAATCTCTGCTTCTGTTTGGACCGGACTACTTTTGGTAGACAACGCTTCTAGGGCACCCAGCCCTCCTATCTCCAAATCAGAAATGGATGCACTTTGTTTCTTAAGTAGAAGCTTACCTTCTGCTTCATAAACAGGCTTTTGCAAAAATGTTGCCAATGCAGTTAGAACAAAAACCGAGCCAAATACAGCCGTTGCAGGTATCCATCGACGTCTAAGTATGCGGAGGTAGTTGCGGATATCGATGCTTTCATCTGTATACTCATTACTCATTGGCAATATGGGGTCTTCTTAATTCATTTCAGAGCAAAGGGTTGAGGATAATTTAGCTTTCAGCTATGCAAATGGCAAATTTCCTTGAAGGTTACCATCTCATATTCCCTGGAATGGAACATTACTTTTTGCATTAAACCATTCCTCGGTGAAGATTTGAGAAGTAGAACTGGATGTCCAATAATTGGCACATACATGGTTTCCCCCCTTCGGTCAAAAATCACTGAGGCACTTGGGAAATTATTGTATTTCGTTCCCAGAAAATTTCTTGGGCAAATCCTTGAATGGTTGGGTGAGAGTCAGCTAGTTCGATACGCCGTTCGGACAACAAGCAATACTCCTCATCAATTTCTATACCGATAAATTGTCTTTGCAGTTTTTTAGCCACAACAGACGTTGTGCCACTGCCCAAGAAAGGATCTAGCACAGTATCTCCAGGGTTGCTACTGGCCAGTATAAGCTTTGCAACTAATTTCTCGCTTTTTTGAGTGGGGTGATCCGTATTTTCTGGCATGGACCAAAAAGGTATCGAAATATCAGTCCATAAATTAGACGCAAAGGTATCTCTAAAGTTGCCATTTTCCGTTTGAGACCAATCTTTAGGAGACCCATCTGGACGTCGATAGGGGGCTAGTACCCGTCGCCGTTGCTTCACAGCTTGACTATTAAAGGTGTATGTGTTCGAATTTGTGCAAAACCAAATATCTTCGCTTGCATTTTTCCAATTAGAACGGGCACCTCTCCCTTTCTCGCGCTCCCATGTAATCCGGTTACGGACCTGAAAATGAGAAGTTGCAACTGTGAAAATTGAAGCCGATGAGAACCAGTCACCACAGATATATATCGAGGCATCAGGACGTAGTAGGGGTTTGAGCTTAGAACAAATATGATCTAACCATTCGGTATAGGCTGCAACAGATTGCTTGGCAAACGTTCGACCATTAAAGACTTTGTTCAGGTTGTAAGGTGGGTCAAGAATCAGCAAGTTGATACTGCTTTGAGGCAGTTTGGGAGCTATATCGAGGCAATCTCCTTGAACTGTAATATCTACCTTTGGCGATGTTTTTGTAATATTTTTGACGAGTTTCAATCTCAACCGCTCTCGGTCTGCCGTACTGAGGGTCAATGTACGGTTCATAGGGGCTCTTTTCTTTTGTGTTTGAGGTAGGTCTGACATAATCCAGTGTCTTACCTATATAAGCAGTTCCAAGAGGGTGCCTAGCACCTAAACTAATTAACGTTAGCTCAATTTCCACAAATTTTGATGAACAAAGCAGATCTGGCAAAAGCAATTTATGAAACGTCCCATATCACAGGTGAGTTTTTACTGCGATCGGGGCAAGTGAGCCATGAGTATTTTGATAAATATTTATTTGAAGCAAATCCAACTTTGTTGAAGGCCATCGCCGAACATTTAGCCGCCATGCTCCCCACTCCTGTGGATGCCTTAGCCGGTTTGGAAATGGGCGGCATTCCGATTGTGGCAATGCTATCTCAAATCAGTGGATATCCATCCCTTTTTGTCAGAAAGAAGGCGAAACCGTACGGTACCTGCAAACTAGCGGAGGGAGGAGAAATTGAAGGAAAACGGCTAGTCATCATTGAAGATGTGGTGACTTCAGGTGGACAGATCAAACTTTCAGCCCAGGACTTACGTTCCCTAGGCGCTACGGTTACGGATGTCATGTGTGTCATTGATCGTGAAGCCGGTGGACAAGCCAATCTAAATGCTGAAGGTTTAACGCTCCATCCCCTATTTACGATGACAGAATTAAAGCAGTCAGCTCAATAGTCCCTTAGCTTCCAATGGCTTACCTTCAAATCGTTGCTCCTAGAATAAGAACCAGATGCAACCATTGCTTTCAATTATGGATTGAGAAATAGTGATACGGCTCTTCAGATCACTCCCTGTTAGTTGGGCAAGGAAGATTGTGGGATTGATGATGCGTTCGCATCTACCGATCACGACTTTTCTATGTTTTTCAATCTTGACCGGATGTAGTTTCTTCTCAACCTTCCCCCAATCAAAGGTTGACCACTTAGCTCTCGGGAATCCTAGTCAAGCCAGAGTCGTCTTGGCCAATAGTAATAATTATTTGATAAAAAAGCCTCAATTTGCCCTGTCTTACAACCGCAGCAAGGGAATTCCCAACTGGGTGAGTTGGCAGCTGGATCAGACTTGGTTAGGAGACGTCGAACGTCGCAATGATTTTCGAGCGGATCAAAGCTTGCCGCCAAAATGGGAGAAAGTTGATTCGAGAGACTATAGCCGGAGTGGCTATGATCGAGGGCATATGGCTCCTTCTGGTGATCGAACTAATTCAGAAGTCAACAATTCTGCAACCTTCGTCATGACCAATATTGTGCCCCAGCGGCCAGATAACAACCGAGGGCCATGGGTTGACCTGGAGAATTACTGTCGAGATTTAGTGGATGAAGGCAAAGAGCTATTCATTATTGCGGGAGGATATGGGAAACGAGCTGCGATCGCAAAAGGAAAAGTCACTCCTCCCCAAAGCCTCTGGAAAATCATCGTCGTAATGGATGAAACAACATTAGGTGTAAAGGGTATTTCTACCAATACTCCAGTAATTGCCGTTGATATTCCCAATAAGCAGGGGATTAAATCCCATGAATGGCAACGGTACATTGTCACCGTTGACCATTTAGAACAAGAAACGGGGTATGACTTCTTGTCTAATATCCCCGACCCCCTTCAAGCTAAATTAGAAAGCCAGAAAGCTGTTTTAAGCACATGAAAGAGCAGACTGCAAAAATCATGCTCAGTACTTCCTCATAATCTGTACCCCACACTCCACGCCCACTCTAGACACGGCAATAGAGACATCTGAATATGATAAGATCCTCGGATGGCTCGTACCGAGTTCAATCCTATCCTGGCAAAGTCTAAGCCCATTCCGGTTAGTTTATGGTATCCCTCCAACCACCAGATATCAGCTCATCTACTCCAATCGCGGAGACCTCTCCCAACCAGCAAATACTTCCTCTATCTGCCGAAATTGATCAAGCAGGACAGATGGTTATTGGTGGATGTTTGGTTACCGATCTCGTTAAGCAATTTGGCTCTCCCCTTTACATCGTAGATGAACTCACCCTAAGGACTGCATGCCAACAGTACCGTCTCTCATTTCAAAAATTCTATCCTGGGCCATCTCAAATCCTCTACGCCTCCAAAGCCTGGAGCTGTATGGCTATCTCCGCACTAGTCGCTAATGAGGGCTTAGGACTAGATGTAGTATCAGGGGGTGAACTATACACCGCCCTACAAGCAGGTGTGGATCCTGAAACGATCTATTTTCACGGCAATAACAAATCAGTGCCTGAGCTGGAAATGGCGCTGTCTTGTGGCTGTACCATCATTGCGGATAACTGGCTTGAATTAGAACAACTCACAGAAATTCTCGCCACAATCGATGCCTTGCCAAACCCTCCTCGGGTCATGCTCAGAATTACCCCTGGTATTGAATGCCATACTCATGAATATATTCGAACAGGCCATCTAGATAGTAAATTCGGTTTTGACCCGAACCAAATCGATCAGGTCTTGTCCTTCGCTCAAAAAAACCCTCAAATTACTTGGGTTGGCTTTCATGCTCATATTGGGTCTCAAATCTTTGAGCTGCAACCTCATCAAGATCTCACCAGTGTGATTGTCGAGTGGTTAGCTAAAGCACAAGCTTTAGGCTTATCCATGAACGAACTCAACATCGGTGGCGGTTTAGGTATTCGTTATGTTGAGTCAGATGACCCACCCAGTATCGCTCAATGGTCAGAGATCGTCTGCAACGGCATTGCACAAGCCTGCCAAACAGCCAATATTCCACTTCCAAAGCTACTCTGCGAACCAGGACGCTCCCTAGTAGGTACATCCTGCATTACGGCTTACACGGTGGGAGCCAAAAAGAACATTCCCGATATCCGCACTTATCTTTCTGTAGATGGTGGAATGTCCGATAATCCCCGCCCCATTACGTACCAATCCGTTTACAGTGCTGCCATTGCCAACCACATGGACTCTTCTGCAACAGAAATCGTCACCGTAGCAGGTAAACATTGTGAATCTGGGGATGTTTTGCTGAAAGATATCCCTCTTCCTCCAAGTCTCCCTGGAGATATTCTGGTTGTAATGGGAACAGGAGCATACAATTACAGCATGGCATCCAATTACAATCGAATCTCTCGACCTGCTGCCGTTCTGGTACAAAACGGAGATGCCAACTTAATTCTTAAGAGAGAAACTTATCAAGACCTTATTCGTCAAGATTGTTTGCCAAGACATCTAGAGCAATAGGTTGGTTAAACCTCATAGCGATAACCAAGCTAGCCCTCTATTTACTAAATATTGCACTAATTACTGATAACGCTAAACTGACATAGGTATACGAAAAGGTTAGGCCAAAGGCATGGACGGGGTTAAGGAATGGCTGATAAACCATGACTGGGTTCAGACCTTTCGTTCCTTAATTGATATCAGCCTCGCTTTAGCTTTAACGTATATGCTGCTCTTAGTCATTGCTGAGCGGCGAACCCTATGGATGGTAAGAGGTGTCGTTTTTCTTGTTCTAGCAACCGTTGCTAGCAAACTACTGCAATTCAATTACCTCAACCAATTACTCACTTTCTTACTCATTGGCTCTGCCGTAGCCATGGCCGTCATTCTGCAATCAGAAGTCCGACGATTTCTGGAGCAATTGGGAAGAGGCGAACTGTTGAAAATGTTACGTCCCGCGCAGCAGGTCACCCAAAATCCAGATAACATCATCGATGAAATTGTTGATGCAATTAAAGAACTCTCCCAAAATCGGACCGGCGCTTTACTCATCATTGAAACTCGAAATATTCCGATTGATGAACGAGACTTTTCAGTACCAGGAATAAAGTTAAGTGCAGAAATTTCTCGGGAGCTCATCCAAACCATTTTTCAAACAACTACCTTGTTACACGATGGTGCCCTATTGATCCGAGGGGACAGGATCGTTTCAGCTGGCGTTATTCTACCTATTTCTGAACAGACCGCTTCTCGCCAATTAGGCACTCGCCACCGTGCAGCGATGGGGATCACAGAACGGGTTGATAATTGTGTCTGTATCGTCGTTTCCGAAGAGACCGGCTCCATCTCCCTGGCTGAACAAGGTATACTGAGACGCCCTTTAACTAGCAGTAAATTGAGAGAACTGTTGGCTGATCGATTAATCTTATCTGTGGATAGAGAAGTTGTCACCCCAAGCTTGAGAAGTTTAGGCAGGAAAATCAGAAAACAAATCTTTTCTTTGCTTTCTCTCATATTCCCATTGCTCAAATCTCGCAAGAATATATGACGTTAAATTCAAGTCTTCCAAAGCAACTCCCTTCAGACCTAGATGTTCAGCGACTGCCCAAACATGTCGCCGTCATCATGGATGGTAATGGGCGATGGGCCAAGCAGAGAGGATTACCCCGCATTGTCGGACATCGTCGTGGAGTAGATACCCTGAAGTCACTCCTGCGTTGTTGCAAAGATTGGGGAGTCCAAGCACTCACAGCGTATGCTTTTTCCACAGAGAATTGGGGACGTCCGCTTGATGAAGTGGAATTCTTGATGATGCTATTTGAAAGGGTTTTGCGTCGCGAATTACAAGAGATGATTGATGAAGGCGTACAAATACACTTTGTCGGTGATTTAGAAGCTCTGCCATTGACGCTACAAACAGAAATACAGCGAGCGATGACTGCGACAAAAGACAATCACACCATCAAATTTATCGTCGCCACTAATTACGGAGGTCGTAGAGAAATTATTCAAGCATGCCGCAATATTGCCTCTAAAGTTCAGCATAATCAAATCAACCTGGATGATATTGATGAAAGCTTATTTGAACGGCATCTATATACAGCCGGAATTATAGACCCAGACCTGTTAATTCGAACCAGTGGAGAAATGAGAGTCAGTAATTTCCTCTTGTGGCAAATGGCCTATGCTGAACTCTATGTTACCAAGACCCTATGGCCAGACTTCGATCGAGATGAGTTCCATCAAGCCCTTAAAGACTTCCAAGATAGGCATCGAAGATTTGGTAAAGTCAACTAATTATTTAGTAAGATGCTGCATATTTTGCATAAATTACTGATAAGCCTAAGTAAGCCCAGTTCAAATTAAGTCCATTTTTTAAGGTTCTTCTACTGAAGAATACAGGTTTTCACTCACGGAAAACTAGGAGTTTTAGCATATCTCAAGCTTAGGCCAAGTGATACCACTAAGGACCAGAAAACACTGCATCCTCAATATCTTGGCGGCTTAAAGAGTACTTGAAGGTTCGTTGAATATCGCGTTCAGTGGAAACAGCTGGCACGTATACAACAGACAACTCCTCGATATCTAGCCATATTTCTGCCTTCCACTGATCGCGCTCAACACGCCAAAGATGCAAATCCTGAGAATCTTGGTGGCATCCAAGCTGGTGAAGCCATAGCTCAATTTGAGGAAGAGGATGATTATACAGCGGAGTTTTAGGATCTGGCAAACAGGATTCAGTCATTAGCTAACTCTTACAACTTAGACACAAATTGATCGAGAGTATGTCACCTTTGCAAGTATATAAATTTTGAAAGTAACAGCTTGGCATCTGAAATCAAGGCTAGCAGGAATTACTGAAATGAGTATAAACACTCAGACACGAAGGTGACATACTCCCAAATTGATCAATAGTTGGGTGCTTAATTATAAAGAAAAACACGAGGTCAATGAAGGAGAGTTGAAGATGCCCATAACTCATCAAACGAGGTTCAATACTAAATCTTCCTAAAACCACATCATCATATGCTAAAAAGCAATAGAGAGAATCGTCTTACAAACTCCTAAAGAAAATTTCAAATTCATATCAGGTAAAGAGTAGCAAGTCCTACAAACATCATTTCTCCACGGGCAAAACCCAACACCACAGCCAAGATTAAACACCCTAAGAAGGTTATACACAAAATTAATAATGCAACAAGCTCGCCAGAAGACAAAGGACGTTCTTGGATTTGAACCTGTGAAGATGCCACTGGATTATCTGAACTGCGCACCTTCTGCACGGAGGTATATTTGGCAGGCGAAACACCTAAACGATAATCATATGATTTTCTTAGTTCAGGACTACTCAAAACACTATATGCATCATTAAGTTGTTGAAATTTTTGGATCGCAGTTTCCTTGGGTAAAGCCGTTGTGTCGGGATGGTAAACCTTGCTCTTTCTTCGATAAGCATCATGGATCTCATCACTAGAAGCTCCAGGAGAAAGATCTAGCAACTGGTAGAAATTTGAATCCATCGACATCACTCTAGTTCAAGCTTTTTATAATTCTGTGCTAAAAATTCAACACTCAAAGAAATTCCTAATACATATTGTAAGCAAGCTCTATCTCTTAGTCGATAGAGCTTGCTTACAATATGTATTAGGAGCTAGCGAATTTTAGCGTAAATCACACTTAAACCGAGTAAATTACTGAATAGCCCTTTATTAACCGATTAGATCGAAGATCTTGAACATAGGTAAATACATAGCCACAAGAATGGAACCAACCATACCTCCTAAAACAACGATCATCAAGGGTTCCATCACACTAGTCATGGCTTTAACCGCCTGTTCGACTTCATCTTCATAAAAATCAGCAACCTTCATAAGCATCTTGTCAATCTCTCCTGTTTCTTCCCCAACATTGATCATTTGAGTCGCTAGGAGAGGAAATACTTTTTCTTTTTGCAACGCTAAGCTCAACATGCCACCCCCTTGAATTTCTCGTCGAGCTTCATCAATAGCGTTAGATACAACCTGGTTTCCTGCAGTATCACGAACAATTTCGAGAGAATAGAGAATAGGCACACCTGAACGAGAAAGTGACCCAAAAGTTCGACAAAATCTAGCCACAGCCGTCTTTTGAATCAGATCACCAAACAGAGGCAACTTAAGCATGATTCGATCAATAGTTTCTCTGCCTGCTCGGGTTCGATAGTACTGCCGAAGGGCAAATGTGGATCCAAAAACAACAATTGCAGCTGAAATCCCATAAATCGGTGTCCGCAAAAATTCGCTGAGATTCACCATAAATTGAGTAAACGCAGGTAAGTCACCACCTAATTGGCTAAATATGCCATCAAATACTGGGATAAGGAAAATAACCATTCCCAAAAAGATTGAAACAGCGATAAAACCAACGACAACTGGATATGCTAGCGCTGATCGAATCTGATTTTTCAAACGCGCTTGATCTTCCAGCAAAGTGGCTAGACGATTGAGAACCTCATCCAAAACACCACCTGTTTCACCTGCTTGAATCATGGCAACATATAGCTGATCGAAAGCAGCAGGGTGGCCCCTCATAGCATCTGATAAGCTAACGCCTTGTTGGACAGCAGCATTGACATCTAGAAGTGCCTTTTTAAGCTTAGGATTCTTACACTGTTCAGACATAACTCCCAAGCCCCTTACCAATGCAACCCCGGCATTGACTAAAGCTGAAAACTGTCTCGAGAACAAAGCTTTATCTTTAACAGTGATGGACTGAAGAAAACTCAGATCCAGCTCAGCATTCATGCTGAAGCCTTGAGATTCCTTTATATCAAGGATCTGTAGCCCTTGGCGCTGGATATTAGAACGAGCTTCTTTTTGAGAGGTTGCGTTTACCCTTTTTTGGCTTGATTTTCCTTGAGAGTCTCGCGCACGGACGACGTAAGTTGGCATAACTCAATTCTCAGCAGTAAATGAAGAAAGAACGAATGTTAGGTTTATACTCAATGCTTATCGCCGATAGGATGCGGCACCAGAGCCACGTTGATTCCCCATAGGAGCTGCCCCCATAAGGCGTTGCATTTCATCAGGTCGGGAGGTTTTTGATACAGCAGATTCAAAGGAAATCGTACCTGCACGATACAGTTCTGCTAAAACTTTTTCCAACGTTACCATCCCCAACTTTCCACCAGTTTGAATCGCAGAATAGATCTGGGACGTTTTCCCTTCCCGAATTAAGTTAGCAATTCCAGGTGTTGATACCATAATTTCTTGGGCCATGACTCGCCCAAACTCGCCTGGTTTTGGGTTCTTTCGTGTCACCAGCGTTTGGCTAAATACAGCTACTAAAGAGTTAGACAATTGCACTCGAACTTGAGTCTGTTGCTCAGGTGGAAAGACATCTACCATTCGATCGACCGTTTGGGCAGCTGAACTGGTATGAAGTGTCCCAAAAACCAAGTGACCTGTTTCTGCTGCAGAGATAGCAAGTTGAATGGTTTCGAGATCCCGCATTTCCCCAACCAGAATAACATCTGGATCTTCACGAAGAGCTGCTCGTAGCGCATTCGCAAAGCTTTTGGTATCTTCACCAACCTGACGTTGATGAATCAAACTTTTAATGGGTTCATAAACAAATTCGATGGGATCCTCCACCGTAAGAATATGCTCAGCCCGAGTTAGATTGATATTGTTAATCATAGAGGCAAGGGTTGTTGTTTTCCCTGAACCGGTAGGCCCCGTAACGAGGACCAACCCTCGTGGTTTTTCCGACATTTCTCGGACAATATTGGGTAGTCCTAATGTTTCGATAGAAGGAATTTTAGAGCTAAGAGCACGCAATGCCGCAGCATAAGTCCCTCGGTCTTTATAGACATTTACCCTAAACCGAGCTAGCCCCCTCACACCATAGGAACAATCTAGTTCCCATGTTTGCTCTAGCTGCTTACGTTGAGTGTTATTCAGCATGCTAAAGATAAGACGCTGACATTGCTCTTGACTGAGCGGATCATAATCAGTAGGAGTTAATTTTCCGTTGATACGAATGTAGGGAGGTAAGCCTACTGAGAGGTGTAAATCGGAGCCTCCCCGCTCAACGACCTCTTCCATCAGATCTTCAATCATGTAGTCCATAAATAGCCTCTTAATAGTCTCAGCTAGCGTAAATTGATTGATTCAGCAAATACAAAAAATATTTCATGGATTCCTGTATTAATCTTGGAATCTTGGTGTCGTGCAATAGGGGCAATCCAACCACTCAGGCCTTAAATCTGCATCACAGACTCGACAAGTTAGAGATGTTTTGCGCTTAGCCTTAAGTTCAGCTTCTAAGCCACTATCTGTAAAGGTAACTCGTTCAACTTCAGCGAGAGTAGTATCCCCTTTCTTAACTAGTTCAAGACTGTAGGCCAGAAGGGTTTTCATTCCTTCTTCAACTGCTACTTCTTTAATCCGCTCGGTAGGGGCTCCCTCAGTAATTAGTGTTTGCAGAGTTTCAGTGATCTGCATGACTTCATAGACACCACAACGCCCTTTATAACCAATACCATTACAAGTTGAACAAACCGTTTGCCCGGTAGCTTGGGCAGTTTGAAGTTCATCAGCTGAGAGAGTATTAGCTTTATAAAAGGTAATCTCTGTTCCAGGAGAAGCAGATAACCCAAATCGGCCAAGCTCAGTGGGAGTAGGGTGATAAGGGATTTTGCAGTCTGAGCATACTCGCCGAACCAAACGCTGGGCAACAACACCCAGTAAGGATGCAGAAACCATAAAAGGCTCAACTTCCATCTCTGCCAGGCGAGCAACCGCACTAGCCGCATCATTCGTATGCAGGGTTGTTAACACAAGGTGGCCCGTTAGCGCAGCCTCAATAGCTGTTTTTGCCGTTTCTTTATCTCGGGTCTCACCCACTAGAATGACATCTGGATCTTGTCTTAGAAAAGCTCTCAAGATTGAGGCAAAATCCATTCCTTTCTCTCGAATCACCTGAACCTGGGTTAAACCTGGGAGAGTATATTCAATCGGGTCCTCAGCAGTACTGATGTTAACGCCTGGGTGATTACATTCGGCTAAGGCAGAATAGAGAGTCGTTGTTTTACCAGAACCAGTCGGTCCTGTCACCAAAATTAGTCCAAACGGTCGACTGACCATTTCTCTGACAATGTTTAGACTATCTTCATCTGAAACAAGTTTGTCTAAACCCAGTTGAGTCGAGGAGTTATCCAGAATACGAAGTACAATCTTCTCTCCATATCGGCTTGGTAAGGTATTCACTCGAAAGTCAATCTTGCGTCCTTGAAAAAGTCGCCGGATACGACCATCTTGCGGAAGGCGGCGCTCGGCAATGTCGAGCTCTGAAATGATTTTGAAACGGGATATGACTGCAGGAATGATTTTTCTAGGCAGTGGGTCAAAGGCCTGTTGAAGCACACCGTCTTTACGGAATCGAATCCGAAGATGATCTTCTTGGGGTTCAATATGAATATCAGAGACACCGTTCTGTAAAGCTTTAGCCAGAATTTTGTTAACTAGACCAATGATGGGAGCTGTTTCCGCATCCTGAAGAGCAGCCCCCAAGTCCGTTTCAAGTTCATCACTAGGGAGATCGTCTAAACCTGCGATCGCATCTAAGTCATCATCTAAATCGAACTCAATCGGCTTTTCATTCGCTTTTTGCTCAGCCGCTTGCTGATCAAGATACTTACTAATAAGTTGCTGATAGTCCTCAACCGCAATTACCATGCGTTGCAAGGTTAGATTTTTCTCCCTGAGAATACGTCCTAGATCGTCCAGGGCACCTAAATTATCTGGATCAACCATTGCCACCAGCAATGTTGCCGGATCCGTTTCTTTATCAAGGGTCAGGGGGACCATCTGATAGCGTCGACAGAGGTCTAGAGAAATATAATTCTGGATCAATTCTTCGATCTGATCCGTTGGAATTTGGCTTAACTCAAGATCTAAAGAGTCGATACCATACAGTATTTTTAGTTCAAAAAGTTGTTGTCGTTTATATTGGCGTAGAAGTTCTGGTGGTAAAGACTGTCCAGTGAGTCCTTGAAGAATTTCGACAAGTGAACGTCCTGAGCGTCGACTTTCTAGGGTCGCTTCCCGCATTTGGTCTTGGTCAACATAACCTGTTGAAATCAGCTTGTTGCCAAAAGGGGAAAAATTGTGCCGAGTAACGAGAGCACGCCGCTGTGAGGAAGAGTTAACCATAGCGATGAAAGCGAAAGACCTAACCGTGGATATGTAAGCTTGAAAATAGACTTCCTTGCCAAGTCGAGGCAATGGCGAGGCTGTTCTCAGCATGCCCACATTTTTTGAGGTTTTTACAATCTTCCTGGGTATCAAGAATTCCATTTCCCTCGACATCAGCAATTTTAGAGTCCAAGTTAGCCAAACTTCAGGCCTCTGATCCAAGGGAGATTCCAAGAGCAACTGCTAGAGTATATATAGGTTTAAAATATTCTTAACGTTAATATTCTCAGCCTTTTTCTACCATTAGGCTCCATTACTAGCCTTAGTAAGCTTAGATTGTTCAAATTATCGATATTTGATGATTTTCTGGTTCAACTCTCTACTCAGAATTGGAATAGCAATATAAAATCAAATTGTGGAAACAACTGAAAGGCAGGCTACTATATTGAGGCTTAAATCATCAGCAGTACTAAGGCTCCCAGCCCTTGGGGAGGTTTAATACTCTCATATTTGAGCAGGTCTGAGATACCATACGATTAATTACACTGAAACATGTTCGTTAAAGATCACAACACATTAAGGTTGTAGAACTGTTAACCAAACTGTTTGTTGATGGAAGTAAAGAAAACAGGAGCATCATGAGCGAAGACGCGAAGCAGCACGAGAATACTGAGGCTAATGATGTAGGTTACTCAGATGAATCTTCGCTTCATCAGGAAGAGTCAAACTCAGAGTACGAAGAATTAGTGGTAGACGACTCTGAAGAGTTGCCTTTAGATGCTTTAGAAGAACTGGTTTCATCTGCTTCGTCTGATGACGCCCCCCATAGCTCGACTGCCTCACCGGAAGAAACATCCATACCTGAGCAAGAAGACTCATCAGAAGCACTATCTCAGTTAGCAACAGAAGTTGAAACCTTAAAAAGTCAGTTAGACGAGCGCACCAGTCAATATGTCCGAATCGCAGCGGATTTCGAAAACTTTCGTAGACGTACGGCGCGAGAGAAAACAGATTTAGAACAACGGGTGAAACGAGAAACACTCAGTGAGCTTCTTCCCGTTATTGATAGCTTTGATCGGGCCAGATCTCATATCAAACCTCAAACCGATCAAGAAGAAAACATTCATAACAGTTACCAAGGGGTCTACAAACAATTAGTGGATTGTTTGAAGCGAATTGGAGTTGCACCCATGCGTTCTAAAGGACAACCCTTTGACCCTAATCTCCACGAAGCTGTAATGCGGGAACCCACTAACGAATTCGAAGAAGGTATGGTTGTTGAAGAATTAGTCAGTGGATACTTATTAGGTGAACAAGTTCTACGGCATGCCATGGTAAAGGTTGCTGCTCCTTTAGAGCAAGAAGAGCCAGAAGCAGTTACTGAGGAAGAAGTAGCTGAGGAAGCCGAAAATGCTGTCTCTGAATAACTTTGCCAGGGTCTGAATCATTCTCTTCTCACCTGTTTCTTGGGTTAATTTGCAGAAGGTTGATTAAATTCATGGGCAGATGAGGCACCCTACAGTATGAGGAGCATTTTAGAAAGCTCAATACATTTAATCAAGCATAATTGCTGTTTGCTGCGAAAAAGTTATGGGTAAGGTCATTGGTATTGATCTAGGAACAACGAATAGCTGTGTTGCTGTTCTTGAAGGGGGAAAACCGGTCGTTATCCCCAATACTGAGGGGGGCAGAACGACCCCTAGTATTGTCGGTTTTGCTAAATCTGGGGACCGCCTAGTTGGCCAACTTGCCAAACGACAAGCAGTCACCAATGCTGAAAACACCATTTTCAGCATTAAGCGATTCATCGGCCGTAGATGGCAGGAAACAGAAACGGAAAGATCTCGTGTCGCTTATACCTCTGTTCCTGGCAAAGATGAAACCGTTGATGTTCAAATTCGAGGGAAAAACTATACCCCTCAGGAAATTTCAGCAATGGTTCTGCAAAAACTGAAACAAGATGCTGAAGCCTACTTAGGAGAGGCAGTGTCTCAAGCAGTTATCACCGTTCCTGCTTATTTCAGTGATGCCCAGCGCCAAGCCACAAAGGATGCAGGAACCATCGCTGGATTAGAAGTTCTGCGAATCATCAATGAACCCACCGCAGCCTCTCTATCTTATGGTCTGGAAAAGCAAGAGGAAGACCATAAGATCTTAGTCTTTGACTTAGGAGGGGGTACCTTTGATGTCTCCATCCTTCAACTCGGAGATGGGGTCTTTGAGGTAAAAGCCACTGCTGGTAACAATCACCTCGGTGGGGATGACTTCGATGAATCCATTTTGAAATGGATGTTAGAAAGTTTTCGCCAAACTGAATCGATTGATCTATCCAAAGACAAGATGGCCCTGCAGCGATTACGGGAAGCAGCAGAAAAAGCCAAGATCGAGCTATCTAGTACCATTACAACCTCCATTAACTTGCCATTCATCACGGCTGATGAAACAGGTCCCAAACATTTGGAGATGGATTTAACCCGAGCCAAATTTGAAGAGTTAGCTGCTGAACTTGTAACAGGAACGATGGAACCTGTTGAAAGGGCTCTCAAGGATTCAGACTTACAAGCTGAGGACATTGATCGCATCATCTTGGTGGGAGGCTCCACCCGGATTCCTGCAGTCCAAGAAGCCGTCAAACAATACTTTGGCGGTCAAAGTCCGGATCGCTCGGTTAATCCTGATGAGTCGATTGCCCTAGGTGCTGCCATTCAAGCTGGTGTTCTGGGCGGGGAAGTTAAGGATCTATTGCTCCTGGATGTATCTCCCCTGTCGATGGGTATTGAAACTTTGGGAGGGGTATTTACCAAAATCATTGACCGTAATACAACCTTGCCCACCAGCCGTTCACAGAGCTTTTCTACCGCAACAGATGGGCAAACCTGTGTAGAAATCCAGGTTTACCAAGGTGAGCGGGCCATGGTGAAAGATAACAAGTGTCTCGGTCGTTTTGAATTAACCGGCATTCCTCCGGCACCGCGGGGTGTACCACAAATTGAAGTCACCTTTGATATCGATGCTAATGGCATTCTCAATGTTTCTGCCCAAGATAAAGGCACTGGACGAGAACAAAGTATCCGGATCTCTAATACCGGAGGCTTAAGTAGCTTAGAAGTTGAGCGAATGCGCCAGGAAGCCCAAATATATGCCGATCAAGATCGGCAGTTGAAAGAAGTTGCCCATCAGAAAAATCAGATTGACAGCATGCTATATAGCTGCAGTGCCACTTTGAAGGATAATGCAAGCACCGTTTCTCCAGAACTCAAGCAACGGGCCGAGCAAGCAGCGGCTGAACTTAAAGTTTTAGCCGACCAGCCTGATGTCACTGCAGAAATGTTGAAGCTTCGCATAGATACACTCCAGCAGGTACTCTTAGATATTGGGGCTGAAGTTTATCAGCAGTCGGCAACAAACTCACCGTCGGCGAATGATGTTTATAATCCGAGTGACGTTTATAATAGTCAACCTAGCACTGTAGTAACGCCTGATCTAGTTTCGGAACCTTCAGCACCGTTGGATGACGACTCCACCATTGTTGGAGATTTTGATGATACGGTTATCACTGACTATGAAGCCGTAGATTAGGGGTTAAGTGCGTTGCCAGCCTAATTAGTGACCTAAGTTAAGAACCATATATGGCCCGCGACTACTACGACATTCTAGGTGTTTCCCGCAGCGCCGACCCCGATGAGCTCAAGCGTTCCTATCGACGTTTAGCCCGTAAGTATCATCCCGATGTCAATAAAGAACCCGGGGCCGAAGATAAATTTAAAGAAATCAATAAAGCCTACGAAACCTTGTCCGATCCGCAAATGCGAGGCCGGTATGACCAGTTTGGTGAGGCAGGGGTCAGTTCTGCGGCAGGGGCGGGCTATCAAGATTTTGGCGACTTCGGTGGATTTGCAGATATCTTTGAAACCTTTTTTAGTGGTTTTGGAGGGAGTCCACAATCAGGAAGACGTCGTTCGGGGCCAGCGCGGGGCGAGGATCTGCGATTTGATCTCAAGCTCAAGTTTAGAGAAGCCGTGTTTGGTGGAGAACAGCAAATTCGCATTTCTCACCTAGAAAGCTGTAAAACGTGTGAAGGAACTGGGGCAAAACCTGGCACTCGACCCCAAACCTGCAATACTTGCCAAGGGTCGGGTCAAGTTCGACGGATGACCCGTACGCCTCTGGGAAATTTTACGCAAGTGTCTGTTTGTCCAACTTGCAACGGTCAAGGGCAAGTGGTTACAGAGAAGTGTGATAGCTGTGGCGGACGTGGGCAAAACCAAGTCAGCAAGAAATTACAAATCAAAATTCCAGCTGGCGTAGATACAGGTACTCGATTGCGGGTCTCCAATGAAGGAGATGCGGGCCAAAAGGGTGGGCCTCCTGGTGATTTGTATGTTTATCTGTTTGTACAAGAAGACTCAGAATTTCGTCGCGATGGCACCAATGTCCTATCTGAGTTTAAGATCAGCTACTTGCAGGCGATTTTAGGTGCCCAACTGCCAGTAAAAACCGTGGATGGAGAAGAGACCATTACGATTCCTGCGGGAACTCAACCAGGCACTGTTTTAACCCTGGAAAATCACGGTGTTCCCCGTTTAGGTAATCCGGTAAGTCGGGGAGACCATTTGATTACGGTCATTATTGATATTCCTAACCGAATTTCTACAGAAGAGCGTGAGTTGTTGGTGCAGCTTGCCAGTATTCGAGCGGAGCAAACTGGGAAAGGCGGAATCGAAGGCTTCCTCGGGGGCATTTTTGGCCGATGACGGAGCCTAGCCCACCGCTTTTGCCAGCATCAGATGACCAAATTGATTTAAGGGGAACACCTTGCCCCCTCAATTTTGTTCGCACAAAACTACATTTGCAAAAAATGGCTCCTGGATCCTTGTTAGAAGTTTGGTTAGATCCCGGCGAGCCCATTGAGCAAGTACCCGATAGCCTCAAAATGGCTGGCTATAAAATTGAACAATTACAGGACTGCTCTGGTTTTTACGCTTTGCAAGTCAGATCGGCTGACCTATGAGTAAGCAGGCACGAGCAGCAACGGATACTCCTTTAACAGGAACGGTGTTAGCTGTTCAGGCCAATTTTTATCAGGTACAGCTTCAGGCCGCACAGAATTTCCCTTCTAGTCAGCTGCTCTGTACTCGCCGCTCTCGTCTCAAAAAGCTGGGGCAGCAAGTCATGGTCGGGGATCAAGTGGTTGTAGAAGAACCGGATTGGTTAGGGCAACGAGGTGCGATCGCAAGTATCCTCCCCCGTCAGTCCCAACTCGCTCGTCCGCCCATTGCCAATGTCAATCAAATCCTATTGATGTTTGCCTTGGCGGAGCCCAAATTAGACCCTCAGCAATTAACCCGATTTTTAGTCACAGCGGAACAGACCCACCTCCCCATTATTCTCTGTTTCAATAAGCGGGATTTAACCTCTTACGCGACGCAAAAAGCCTGGCGCGATCGTATGAAGCGGTGGGGCTATGATCCCATTCTGATCAGTCTCCAAACGGGGGTAGGGTTAAAGGCCCTTGAGCGCCCCCTTAGGGAGCACATCACCGTGGCATCAGGGCTATCAGGGGTAGGCAAATCCAGTCTGATCAACCATTTCATCCCAAACATTGACCTGCGAGTGGGACGTGTCTCGGAACGATGGGGCCAGGGTCGTCATACCACCCGCCATGTCGAGCTATTTGAGCTTTCAAAGGGGGGCTTTTTAGCGGATACCCCTGGTTTTAACCAGCCCAGCCTAGGCAACATTCTGCCAGCTCAGTTAGGCCAGTGTTTCCCCGAAATCCGACAGCGGCTCTCCCAGGCCCGTTGTCAATTTAAGGATTGCCAACATATGGATGAACCCAACTGTGCCGTTCGAGGCGACTGGGAGCGTTACCCTTATTATTTGAATTTGCTGGCAGAGGTAACAGAAGAACATGCCAAGCGGCAAATGACAGCCACGACTGAAACTCGGACGAAGCGCAAATCCGGCAAGCGGGGCAAGATCAAAAATGAGCCCAAGTTAGAAACAAAGCGGTATCGTCGCCCCTCGCGACGCCAACTCCAGCAAGATCTCCAAAATATCGATTTAGATCACCTAGAACATTCATCATCTTGATGGGGAGCTGCTAGCCACCATAGATCTGGTAAAGCCTTTGACGAATCGCGATTAGATTTCGCGGCAGGTCTTTCCCTAGCTGCATTTCTATCGCTCTCACCGGAATTAAACGGGTTGGGCAGACTTGCAAGGTGTAGGTTAAGGTTGTGCCTGACTGATCTTCATTCTGGGTCATTTCCCAAGCGCCTGCAAAGGCATTGAAGTCACCTTCAACCATTTCAAATCGAATGGCATGGGGGAAATCTTCCACCATATCCAGCACAACCCGGGCCGAGAATTTCAGAAATAACGCATTCTTAACGCCAATTTGTTCAATGCGAATGCTTTCCGGATGAGGGATACGCTCACTTTTAGCCAGATTAGGAATAAAGTCGGCTAGGGCTTCATAGTCAATGAGGACATCCCAGATTTGCTCAGGTGAAAAGGGCAAAGAAATCTGGGCTTGGATTTGTCGATGCCGTTTCTCTAATTTCTGTGTTTCTAAGGTGACGGCAGCCAGCTCTTCGGGGGTAATATCTGGCTCCAACTGTTCATCAGGCGTATCTACAAAGCTTAAATCAGTTTCCATGCTGTCTCTGCAGGCGGTAGAAGGTTAGTATTAGCATCTCTATTTGAGGACAAGGACCCGTGATAACACGTTACAATACTTAAAAATATACCGTTCTTAAAGAGAATATCTGCATTGTCTGGCAATGCTTTGGAAAAGATGAATCGATGCCCCGCTTAATTACAGACTTTGATGGTCCAATTGTTGATGTATCTGAACGGTATTATCAGGTTTATCAGTATTGTCTAACCACTATTTCTAGACCGGGGCAAGCTATAAGCCGTCTTCCTAAGTCAAAATTCTGGTTTCTAAAACGATCAAGAATCCCTGAGACTCAAATTGGCATCTATTCAGGACTCGATGAATCCCAGGCAAAGGACTTTGCCCATTTACGTCGAGTTACTGTTCATACGATGCCCTATTTTAAGCATGATCTGATCATTCCCTGCGCCCGAGCTGCACTACAAAAACTCCAGTCCAGGGGAGTAGAACTCGTGGTGATGACCATGAGGCGCACTCGGGAATTAGACTTTGCCCTGTCGAATTATGGGTTAGATGAATTCTTTCGGCCTGAACGACGGTATTGTCTGACCAATGACTATGTGAAGACTCAAGATATTGAAGATAAAACCCTGCTGATGGAAAAGGCGATGCAGGAACTCCCCCCAGATCAAACATGGATGTTGGGTGATACGGAAGCGGACATGATTGCGGCCCAATCCCAAAACCTACCTGCGATCGCAGTTTTGTCTGGCATTAGGGATCAAGCCCAACTTTCTGCTTATCATCCAGACTACATATTGGAAGATATTGCTGCTGCAACAGACTTAATCCTTGAGCAGATCTTGATGTCCAGTGCTTCTGCTTGAAAAGGGCTCACCGTATTTGGGTGGTTTCACTTCCTATTATCAAGGCCATCAATCACAGACTTAAGCAACTCTTATCAGCTTCATTACAATTGTTGATCCCAAGGCAACGGATCAATAGTATGAATAGAGTGAATTGCTTGCATACACTGCTGCATGCACGGTGGCTCATTGAAATACATTGATTGAAGGTTATCTAGGATGAAAGTTCAACTCAACAAACTATGGGATTGGAAAGGACAACTACAGCGGTGGTTGATTGTTGGCCTGCTTACCCTCCTGGTCGGATTACCGCTTTGGTCTCCTCCGGCCTTGGCAACCGTTGTTGAGGATATCCCCAATCTTTCCGCGAGTCAGTCGACTTGGTTAGCCGATAAAGCAGAACTTCTGAGCGTCATTACTGAGCGCTCGGTGAATAAAACCCTTAAACAGATATCCCGACAGACTGGGACAGACGTTAGGGTCATTACCATTCGAGGTCTTAATTATGGTGAGACCGCAGATAGTTTTGCGAACACCTTATTTGAACAGTGGTTCCCTACATCAGAAGACCAAGCAAACCAAGTCTTGCTAGTTTATGATGCTCGTACCAATGCCCCTGCGATTCTAGTGGGCCAAGAAGCCCAGAAATTGCTTTCAGAAGAAACGGCTCAAAGTATCGCCTTTGACAATCTGCTGATTCCTATTCGTAAAGGGAACTACAACGAGGCCTTTATTGGAGCTGGGGATCGATTTGCAGCTGTGATCACTGGGCAAGAAGATCCGGGTCCACCTGAAGTTGAAGTCACCGCTTTTGCTGAAAGTAATTTCCGTACTGCAGAAGAAACCAATGACACCAGCTCCGCCATACTAGTCGTTGTACTACTAATCTTGGCAACAGCCATTCCGATGCTGACTTATTTCTACTATCAGCGTTCATAGGCTAGAAGATCTTCTCATCCTGATTTTCTAGCAATTCAGCTTAAAAAAGCAGCCCCAGATTTGGAGCTGCTTTTTTAAGCTGAAAGCTAACCCTTAACTACTGCAGAATATCCATCTGTACGGGAGCGACACCACTACTGGTCACACCAATCAGTTGAGCAGCACCTTGGGATAAATCTATGATGCGTCCAGGGGTAAACGGTCCGCGGTCATTGATTCGTACAACTACAGAACGCCCGTTATACAAATTGGTGACTCTGACTCGGGTCCCAAAGGGCAAGGTTTTATGAGCTGCGGTCAATGCGTACTGATTATAAACTTCACCATTGGCAGTGTAGTTACCATGAAAGCCTGGGCCATACCAAGAGGCTTCGCCACTAACTTGATACCGGACAGATGTTGCGGCAACGGCAGGAGCAGGAGGCTTAGGGCGACCGGGAATGTCTTTTAACGCCACAGTAGTCCCCATTTGACGACGCAGTAAATTCGTAATCTTCAGGGCGTCATCTCCCATATCCTTGGTAGTTTTGGGGAGTATCGTTAGCTCGCTCATTTCCAGGATGTGGGCGTCGCTTGTCTTAATTACATAGCTCTCGCGCTCTTTATCCCAAATGACCTTAATGTTATTGGCATCAACCCCATCTCGATCCAACTGATTAATCTTGGCGGCAATGGTTGTAGCCCGCCACACCGGATCTTGCTGATTCGCTTCAGGTTGAGCGGTTTCTGATTTGGTTGTAGCGACTTTCTCTGTTTCAGCAGACTTTTCTGTCCCTAGAAATGTAACGACGGGGATATTACGCACATACAAGGTAGCGGCCGGTCGACCCGACTTTTCATAGGCGTGAATTTTTGCGATCGCAGGTTTGTTACTAACCGCGCCCTTAGGTTGACTGTCTCCGACCTTAACCACATCAGCATCTTGAACCTCTTCAGACACATCGGCCTCATCCGAGGTTTCAATTGATGCATCTTGCTCACGGACTGTCTCTGGAGCAGGCTTTTCTACTTCTAGGGTTTGATTGGCCTCACTCGTACTCAGTGCGCTCACAACGGATACCGTAAGTGCGGCAGCTAGGCCAGTTAAAACCAGTTTATTTCTCATGAATGCTCTTGCCTGGAGAGTATAGAAGGACAAGATTGAAAACAGTCTTCCTTAACACAAAATACGGTGGAGACTCTATTAACCTTTACAGGATTCAACCTTCCTTTACAGAACTTAATTACCCTATCACGAACTTTGGGTTGCTGAAATCAGGGATTCTGCTGAGACCAAGACTAAAACTTACCTATTACAAACATTTTGTATTTGACATTCACTAATGCTTAAAGTGCTGAAAGCAAGAAAAATTAATATCTTCAGGCGATTAAGAACTCCAGACAATTGATTAGTAAAAACTATCAGTACATTTCTGCCGTTTGAATATTCAAATACTTTAATCAGCTGAGGATATCATTTTTATAGATATTTTTAGCACAGGAATAATATTAACAGTTGCAAATATCACCAAAAAAGCCCCACATACTCCCATCCTTCAAAAAGCCTTAAGACCTATCTATATATAGCCATCAGAGATTTTGAGAAGATTTTATAACGATAGATATCAGAGGACCCATAGGTTATTTTTATCGATCAGTTCTGGCAAATTTATTAATACGTAGATGGCGTTAATAATTTAGAGGTAAATATCGTTCTTAGTCAGCAATTTTTTAAGATCATTTTTCTAGCTGACTATAACTAGATTGATTTGGTCCTGATGATGTATTGCTTTGGTGGATCATAATCTGTCAATATGTCATGTTGCTCTTAGGTATCGGAAAGGTTTGGGAATGGATTATCGTGACGCTGGTGTGAATATACAGGCAGGACGGACCTTTGTCAGTGATATCAAACAGATGGTAGCCGACACCATTCGCCCGGAAGTTTTAGGCAATCTAGGAGGGTTCAATGGCCTATTCCAATTACCAACAGGCTATCAAGAACCTGTTCTGGTCTCAGGGACGGACGGCGTCGGCACAAAGCTGAAACTGGCTCAAGCTCTCAACCAACATCACACCGTCGGCATCGATCTGGTCGCCATGTGTGTCAATGACGTGCTGACCTGTGGAGCAGAACCTTTATTTTTCCTGGATTATCTCGCCACCAGTCAACTCCAGCCTGAACAGCTTAAGCAAGTCATCGCTGGGATCGCCCAAGGCTGCAAGACAGCTGGATGTGCTCTGTTAGGGGGAGAGACCGCCGAAATGCCTGGGTTTTATCAGCCCAGTGAATATGACCTTGCAGGCTTTTGCGTTGGGATTGTCGATAAACAGAAACTGTTGAATGGAACCAAGATCAACATTGGAGATGCTGTGATCGGTCTGGCCAGTCAGGGCGTTCATAGTAATGGATTTAGCCTGGTGAGAAAGATCGTAGCTGAAGGAATGAATCCCCATCGAGCAGAACCTGGATGGGATTGGCAAGACTGTCCTGAAAGGCTAGGGGGAATGAGCCTAGGCGAAACCCTGCTGACGCCAACTCAAATTTACGTCAAGCCCGTCTTGTCTGTCCTTCGCTCTGGCTTAGATATTCACGGCATGGCCCATATCACCGGAGGCGGATTACCTGAGAATGGACCTCGCTGCTTACAACCCGATCAATCCCTACAGCTCAATATCGGACAATGGCCGATTCCACCTATTTTTGAATGGCTTGCAGAGGCTGGACAGGTGAGTCCAGCCGATATGTTTGAGACCTTCAATATGGGGATCGGATTTATGTTGGTCGTTGCCCCAGAGCAATCCCAGACAGCCCTGGACTGGTTGGGTAAACATCAAATTTTGGCTTACGAGATTGGTTCAGTGGTTCCTGGAAATCAGTCAGTGCTGGGATTACCAATTGCTGGGAGTTGAACCATGGGTTGTCCCCAAAAGACTCAGACATCCTTGAACCCAGAAAGCACCTTAACAAGACTCCCAATCTGGACAGGAATCGGTAGGTGCACCATAAGGATGCATGCCACACACTAGAAAGGCTTCTCCATAAGTTTTGCCATGATAATGGCGACAGCCAACACAAGCAGGCTGCTGATCGAATAGGGGATAAAGCCGTTGGGTTAAAGGTGAAGCCAGATCTTCCAGCTCATGCTCAAACGCAATGAGATCAACAATAATGGGATCAAGCACTTCGTCTAATCCCTGTTCAATCTCTTTCACTACCGGCTCAACATACTCCTCTACCCCTTGCTCAATCTGGGCAAGGGTTTGATCCAGCATGTCTGCAGAAGCATCAAACATCTGCTCAGATTGATGAAGAACCTGCTGTAGAAATGCTTGTATATCCCTAGTCAAATCAGCCATTAACAATCCTTTAATCTGGCAAAAGGCATTATGAGGAGTGCTATTTATGAATCCTGGAGACGGCGTAGTTCTTCTTCAAGTTCATTAACTTGTGCGTGAATATCCTTTGATTCAGATGGAGCCTTTTCTTCAGCTTCGTCTCCTGTCACCAGTTCAATCGTTTGAGGCTGATCGGGATAGGGAACCTCTTCTACCGAGACTTGTGCAGGGGTGTCATTAAACTGATTAAGCCACCGATTTGCCTCTTCAGCATTCATCTCACCACGACGAATCATTTCATCGGCCAACTGCTGAGCTCGCTCTTGGATTTCAGCAACTTTATTACCAGCCTGTTCCCCTGCATAGGAGGCAACGCCAACCCCAAGGTAAAAGGCCTTTTTGACAAAATCAGGAAGGTCGTTCATTGCCTATTAGGAATCCAATCGTTTTGTGGGACAGGGTAAAGGCAGGTCTAAAATCTTGACAGGAACGTAGCGATTTTAGGCTCCTTCAATATCATTATATCCAGATACAAAAGTGACCCGGAGTCCACGCCTATCACAAGCATCCCGTATTGCTGCTACCTTCCGGTCCTGACAAGATTGAGGCGTTGTAATCGCATGGGTCCGAGCCAACATATAGTCTAACATCGTTGCCTCGGATTAACCCAACAAAATGCAAAAAAGGGCATCAACGACTGGCCGTGTTTCGTCTTGATGCCCTTTTTTTAGTTCGCTCCTCACACAGTGGTGATTATATATAATCTGTTGCCGGTTGTCATCTATAAACAAACTGTTTACCAGTCTGAAGGGGAAGCCATCATGATGCTAGGCTAAGGTGTAAGAGTATGCGATACATACTCTGTGACGGGATGTAGCGCAGTTTGGTAGCGCACTTCGTTCGGGACGAAGGGGCCGGAGGTTCAAATCCTCTCATCCCGATTTCATTCAGCAGAAGCACTGCGATTCAACAGCTCCATCACTGACTTATATGGGCGGAACATCCGCCGATTAGTCAGGTTTAGATCTTCGCCCATCTCGATCTTTGAGAATAATGGCCCCTGCCCTTGCCCCTGCTCGTGATGAGGGTAAAGCTAGGGACTTTCGTCTTTGTGCACCCAACGCATCACCCAAGGCACTAATCAAGTTTTGCTTCGTCTTTTCGTGGCTTTGCTTTTCTTGCTCCAAAGCTTGTAATAACTGATCTCGTTCAGCCATCAAATCAGCCATTTGGCTCTGTGAATGCCCACTAGATCCCCCCTTAGACTTTCCTGGTGAAAGCATCAGCATTGGTGCACTGCCTGAAAACTGGCACAGACGCTGAACCTCTGCTCTCAAACCTTGGATTGTTTGCTCAGCCTCGTCCGATTCTTTTTGACGCTGCTGTGCTTCAACTTCATATAAACGACGCCAGCGCTTTGCACTCGCCTGAGCCTGATCTCGCTCATGCATCAGGGCGTCTAATGATCGAGCAGGCTCAGGACTAGAAGGAGTAGGTTGATCAGGGGTCATGAACTTAAATAAGAACAGCTTTTCAGTTCAGCAGATATTGCTGAGCTACCATTGCAAAATTGCAATGGCTCACTGCCCTAAGCATGGACCGTTTGCTCTACTAAAAGATCAGTTTCCTGATTTTGAGTTTTATTTTGCGGTTGGGTTGAGTCATATAAACGATTCAACGCATTGAGATACGCTTGAGCGGATGCCACAATAATGTCCGTATTGGCAGAATATCCCGCATAAATTTTGCCATTCTGCTCTAGACGAATCGTCACTTCACCAATCGCATCAATTCCAGCCGTCACAGACTGGACTGAAAACTCAATTAATCGATTCGGCACTTTAACCACTCGATTAATCGCTTGATAGACCGCATCCACTGGCCCAGTTCCTACCGCAGCATCCGTCAACTCTTGGTTGTCAGGTGTACAAATGGTCACGGTCGCCGTGGGACAGGCATGATCCCCACAGGAAACCTGCACCAACTCCAGACGGAAGCCGCCAATCACTTGGGATTGGGTCTCGTCTTTAACAATGGCTTCTAGATCACGATCGGAGATTTCTTTTTTCTTATCTGCCAGCTCTTTAAAGCGAATGAAGGCTTTATTCAGATCTTGTTCGGACAGCTCCATCCCCAATTCCTGCAGGCGAGTACGGAAGGCGTTTCGACCAGAATGCTTACCCAAAACAATTTGGTTATCCCCTAATCCAATGGATTGGGCATCCATAATCTCATAGGTGAGTTTGTGCTTAAGCACACCGTCTTGATGAATCCCTGATTCATGGGCAAAGGCATTCGTGCCCACAATCGCCTTATTCGGTTGAATCAGCATTCCCGTCAAATTAGAGACCAAGCGGGAGGTTTTGTGAATTTGTTTGGTGTCAATATTGGTGAGGGGAGCTTCAGACTCGGGAGGGCGTCCGAGGAAAGGGTTATAGTACTGGCGGCGCACATGCATGGCCATGACTAATTCTTCAAGGGCAGCATTCCCTGCCCGTTCACCAATGCCATTGATGGTGCATTCCAGTTGGCGAGCCCCGTTTTTAACTGCCTCTAGGAAGTTGGCAACAGCTAAGCCTAGATCGTTATGGCCGTGAACGGAAATAATGGCTTGATCAATGTTGGGGACATTTTCCTTAATACCGCGAATAAGAGCCCCAAATTCTTGGGGGGTGGTGTAGCCAACGGTATCGGGGATGTTAACGGTAGTGGCACCGGCTGCGATCGCAGCTTCTAATACCTGATACAGGAACTCTGGATCGGAGCGAACGGCATCTTCTGGGGAAAACTCTACATCATCCGTAAAAGACTTAGCGAGAGCCACCATGTCTTGGGCAATAGCCAACACTTCAGGCCGCGTTTTTTTGAGCTTATATTCTAGGTGGATGTCGGAAGTGGCAATAAAGGTATGAATGCGGTGATGGAATGCAGGTTTTAAGGCTTTTGCCGCTGTTTTAATATCTTGCTCAGTGGCTCTGGCTAGGCCACAGATAATCGGGCCGTTTTCAGTGCCGACCTCCGCAGCCACTTGCTGGACTGCTTCGAAATCACCAGGGCTGGCAAAAGGGAAACCGGCTTCAATAATATCAACCCCCAACCGTGCCAACTGCCGCGCAATCGTCAATTTTTCATCGATATGCAAAGTAGCCCCTGGAGACTGTTCGCCGTCTCTAAGGGTGGTATCGAAAATGAGAATACGATCGACCTGTTGGGGTTGAATTTTGATCATGATGTTATCCAGTACCCATATTTAGGTAGAAGAAGAAAAGGACACTATCTAAAATTTAGATGTTCTTATTCTAGAGTACTGACCTTAAGATTTGCTGATAAAAGGCAGTTCGGCAGAATCAGGGTTCGGTTTTTTCGATGCGATCGCGAATTTTGTTGAGATCGATGTACCGATCCGTCGCATTCCGAAGTTCACGAGCAATCATGCCTTCCGTCGATACCACCGTTATGTGGGTATTCTTTGAACGCAATAATTCAATTGCCCGTTCAAAATCACCATCTCCACTTAATAGAATAACCTGATCATATTGGTCCACCGTATTAAACATATCGATCACAATTTCGATATCTAAATTGGCTTTTTGAGAATAGCGACCAGATGAATCATCGTAATATTCTTTGAGGATTTTTGTGCGGACGGTATAGCCTAAACTGATGAGGGCATCTCGGAACCCTCTTTGGTCTTGAGGATCTTTTAATCCGGTATACCAAAATGCATTAATTAAGCGAACATCCGTGGGTTCAGTAAAGTAATTTAGAATTCGTCGGGGATCAAAGAACCAGCCATTCTTCTGCTGGGCATAAAACATATTATTTCCATCCACAAAGATGGAGGTCCGATTGACCAAACTATGCATACAATTTTTCTATAATTTTCAATAAGGAATAAAGGTTATATCAGTACTGTATAAATAGATATAAATTTCAGCCTTTTTGCATTCTAACAAAAAAAACTATAAAAGACATTGGGCAATATTTTTTAATGCCCATTCTTGGATACATCTATAGACTGATAAATGTGTTCGGCACAGAGATTTAGAATAAGCCTAGAGATAAAAACAACACTAAAGCTCTTCCTTAGAAAAGTTAAAGCTCTAAAACGATTTAGTTAACCACTCAAGCCTCTCTCTCAGGCAGTCTAACCTTTCCCCACGCAAGATAATGACTGCACCGTTTCACTTGCTGTTTATTCTGTCGTAAGTAGTTTAGTCTGGTCGCTCGTAATAGGCAACATTATCAATGTTGAGGGTTCTGAAAACGCGGTTCGCTTGGCGCATTTTTAGATCTTCTGCATCTCGGACCACTACCAGAAAGGTGCCAGCTTCAATTTGCTCTGCGTAGGGAACGGCTTTATCTAACATCAAGGACAAACCACCACCGGTGACGTATCCTCCTAATGCCCCAGAAGCAGCTCCCAATAGCCCGCCAATCAAGGCATTGGCGAAAAACCCCAAGCTAGGTAGAACATCCACGCGGACCGCCTGATAGAAAATAATGCCCCCTACAAATCCTAGGGGCAGCAAAAAGATCATCATGCGCTGCATTTGCCGTTTCTTAATCAGGGCCGGGTCAAAGTCTTTACAGTCCTCGCCTGTCTTGTAACCTTTGCCAAACAGACTAAGATTGGGTTCCGATAATCCGATCTCTTGCAAGGCTAAATGGACTTCTTCTGCTTGGATGCGATCGCTTAAGGTTGCGATCAAATAGTCGGCCATATTAATTCATCGGGACTCTACACTATACTCATACCGCAACCCCATGATTTTTTGGCATCTTGGCTCAGTTTTTCCATCAACTCCGATCCCGTTGGCCTAATCTCGCTATCGCTCTCCTTGCCGGACTCGCCGTGAGCGGTGGCGTTCTAGGTATTCGGCAAGTCACCCGCTGGCAAATCGGTTTCCTGCGGGTTGAAGGGCTCCAGTCCCTGGAACTGTCCGCATATGATCACTTTGTTCAAGCCCAACCCGACTTGGGTCAAGATTCAAGACTTCTCGTTGTCGGAATCACCGAAGCAGACATTCAAGCCATCGGCCAGTGGCCTATTCCTGACAGCGTGCTGGCTGATGCCTTCAAAAAACTACAAACCCATCAGCCCCGAGTTATCGGTCTAGATATTTGGCGTAATCTCCCTATTCCCAATCTTAAAGAACCGACCCAGACCAACGGCCATGCCCAACTTATTCAACAGATGAAAGGGTCTGACCGAGTGGTTGTGATTACTAAATTCGGCTCTGAGGACGAAGCCACCATCCCTCCTCCCGATGGCGTACCAGAAGCACAGGTCGGATTCAACGATACCGTCGTTGATTCGGGCGGGGTTGTCCGTCGGAATCTGCTGTATCAAGAGGACTATTTCCCATCCTTTGCCCTGAGGATGGCCCTCCGCTACCTCAAGGATGACGGCAAAGAAGATAAACCCAGCGAGGTTGATCCAAATGTCCTACAAATTGGTCCAACGGTATTTTGGCCGCTGCAAAGCAATGATGGCTCTTATATCAATGCGGATACCCGAGGCTATCAGATTTTAATCAACTATCGATCTGCCCACGAGAGTGTAGAGCAGGTCAGCCTGTCTCAGGTGTTAGCCGGCCAGGTGGACCCTAATTTGATAAAAGACCGCATCATCCTAATCGGTACGACGGCCGAAAGTGGCAAAGATCTGTTCCATACGCCCTACAGTTCTAGCCTTGACGATCGGCAAACCATGCCAGGGGTGGTGATCCATGCCCAAATGGTCAGTCAATTCCTAGATGCAGCAGACGGCACCCGCAATCTGATTTCCGTCTGGCCAGAACCGGGGGAAATGGGTTGGATTTTGGGTTGGGCGCTGATCGGAAGCCTACTCGCCTGGGCCGTCCGTCACCCGATAGGATTGGTGCTGGGCAGCGGTATCGCCTTAGTTGTGCTGTATAGCGTCTGTCGCATCCTATTCTTACAGCAAATTTGGATTCCCTTGGTCCCTCCTTTCCTCGCGTTTGTCGGCGCAACGGGCATTGTGGTGATTTACAATGCCCAACAAGCTCAGCGGCAACAAAAGATGGTGATGAAACTGTTGGGGCAAAGTACTTCCCCCGAAATTGCTGAAACCCTCTGGCAACGACGCGATGAGCTTTTAGAAGATGGCAAGCTCACAGGCCAGAGAATCACGGCCACCCTCTTGTTTACGGATTTAAAGGGGTTCAGCACTATTTCGGAAAAGATGTCGCCGGAACAACTTCTGGAGTGGCTCAATGAATATTTAGAAGCCATGACCCAGAGTGTGCAAGCCCATCATGGGGTGATTAATAAATTTACGGGGGATGGGGTGATGGCCGTCTTTGGTGCGCCGATTGCCCATGAAGAACAAGCTGCGATCGCAAAAGATACCCAAAATGCGGTGGCCTGTGCGTTAGATATGGGCAAACGTCTGGACGAACTCAACCCCCAATGGCAAAAAAGCGGGTTACCCGCCGTTCAGATGCGGGTTGGGATCTTTACCGGCTCAGTGGTGGTGGGAAGTTTGGGTAGCAAAACTCGCTTAGAGTATGGCGTAATTGGGGATAGTGTCAATACCGCCTCCCGTCTGGAAAGCTTGGATAAGCAACGTCAAAGCTCCTCATGTCGGGTATTAATTGCCAAAGAAACTCTTGAGTACTTAGACAATCAGTTTGAAGTCGAGAACTGGGGAACCTTAGCCCTGAAAGGGAAAGTCGAACGGGTGGACGTTTACCGGGTGATCTCTGCACTCCAATTCCCCAATATCGACGGAGATTCTGAAGCATAACCGTTGACGGATGTATGTGGCCTGGATGGAAAGAACAAAAGGATTTTCCTCGTCAGACCCCCCCAGGGTTTGATAGCTTAAGATACAGGATAAATTCGCTACAACTTTATGGACGCATCTGCTCAATCGCAACCGCCTGATATTGCTGAGTTGGAGTCGCAACTCAACACTGGTTCAGAAAAGATACAGCTTCAGGTGATGCCAGACATTCTGGCTCAGGGGGAAGCAGGGTATGCCATCTTGCAACAGTTTCTTCTTTCTCGCCAGCAAGAACCCTCCACCTATATTGATGGCCGCTGTTATGAGCTGCTGTTAGGGACAGAGGTACCAGCAGTCCAGAGCTTTTTACAGGAGCATTTTGAGTCGGGTGTTGTTCCCCTTCGCTCCGAACAAAATATTGACTATTTGCCCCTCCAGCGTTTACTGGCTAAACAATCCTTTCAAGCAGCCGATGACTTAACCCTAAGTAAGCTCTGTGAGCTATCAGGGCCAGCAGCTGTTAAACGAAAGTGGATTTATTTCACGGAAGTTGAGCAATACCCCATACCTGACTTGCAAACTATTAACCAGCTGTGGTTAGTGCATTCGGAAGGGAAATTCGGCTATAGCGTTCAACGGCAGCTATGGCTTAGTGTCGGTCGCAACTGGGATGTCCTCTGGCCCAAGATTAACTGGCGTTCGGGACGCAATTGGACCCGTTGGCCCGATGAGTTCACCTGGAATCTGAGTGCGCCTAGAGGTCATCTCCCCCTGTCTAACCAGCTGCGGGGGGTTCAGGTGCTTAATGCTTTGTTGTCCCATCCGGCTTGGACCAGCTAGAGCTGAACCTATGGCTTGAGAGGAGAAAGGTTTAATGTCCCTTGCTCGACCATCCCTAGGGCATTTTGGGGACCAAAGCGCCAATGCTGCTGATATTGGTTGAGAAAATTTTGGCCAATAAGACCGTCCACTTGCATCCGCTCAATTAGAGGACTGGCAATAATTAAAGCATCGAGCTGTGCCGTTTGATGCGGACCAATCTGAACCGCATCGAGTTGAGTGGGTTGAGCTGCTTCTACCCCCAGCAATCCCTGTAACTGAACCGGTTTAGCGGTAGGCGAGAGGGCCAATTGGGCCGCTAACTTAGGAGAGAGAATGGTTTGGGTCGCTCCCGTATCTAGAGCAAAGGTAAAAGGACCTTGACCATTAATCAATACTTGAACTGTCAGCCAGCCTCCCTTACCGGTTAAGGGAATTCCCCCGGTTTGGGAAGTCGGTGGGAGTAATTGGATCTGGCGCTGCTGGGGGTCGATAACCATGTCAAATTGACTGAGGAAATCTAGCCCCAAGATTCCAGATAAACTATGGAGGATAGACTGTTTCGCCATCCCCAAGGGATGAATTTGCTGGACAGAAGCATCCTTGATGCTCAAGGTTAGGGCTGGATAGATACCCACCTGAGTTTTTCTTTCATTTCCAAAGGCCAAGCCTTGGGTCAAGTTGGGTGGATAGTCCTGTAGGGGCAACCCCAGCTGTTTGCCCAAGGTTGTATTGATGACGGTATGGGTAGCCCCTGTATCCAGTAAAAATTGCCCAGTGTATCCCTTAAGTTGGACCGGAAGGCTGAAGCAGTTGCTTTTGGGTAGGGACTCTAACGCTAAGGTCGTTTGGCCCTGGCGCCGACGTTTGGGAATGGCAATTCCCATAGCCTCAAAGAGTGCCAATAAGCGTTGAGATGCATCTGGACGTCGGTTGCCCTTAGCATCTAGCAATATCAACTGAGTGATGCAGGTTTGATAACGCTGGGTAGATGTTTTCGCTGTAGGGGAATTCCCTACACAATCTTGGACCTGTTGCTGTAACTGCTTCCCCAGTTGAGTCGGTCTTGACTCTTGAGAAACAGCTGAAAACTGAGGACTCCCTAATAGGCTACTCAAGCCAATCAGAGAGAAGAAAACGAGCTGTTTCAAACTCTCCTTTTGAGTTTTGTATGGATTAAGAAACATTCCAAGTTGGGCTTTTATTCAAAGATGCGAGCTACTAATCCGGAGTGAGGATTCGCTGATTAACGGTAGCAGGATAGTCATGAACTGAATTCGATATTTACGTTAGAAGAAAGGAGAGAGGGTTGCTCATATCAGTGGCAAATCCCAGTATGCCCTGATCGCGATGTTCATACACTGGTTGTCCCTGTTGATCGAACAGGAACGTGCCGCCCCGCTGGGTAATGTAGGTGGCATCCGGCACATAGGTTTTCCAGTATTTCAGCACTTCAGCCATATTTCGTAGACGGAGAGTAGCCAGTTCAAAAGGACGTTGAAATCCTTTTCCTCCTGCTCGATTAAACAAGGCACCATTTACAGGCGGCAAGGGGAATGCCCTAACTTCTTCGTCCTCGGCAATGAGTTGTGGGGCATTGCGATCGCCCCGATAGCCTCGAAACACTTCTGCCAAAGTTCCAGGGCTACCAATCCCCGCGCACATCAGTAACAAATTTAAGTATGCATTCTGAATCGGAGAGAAAAACGGCACCTTCCAAGTCAGTCCCGGATACAGGTTGAGCTGTTGATGGAGCTGGCCCGTGGAATCTATGAATAAATGCTCAGGAGGGAATCCGGTGAAGTCACAAAATTTCTGTCCTGAGTTGCGATCGCCAATACCCACTGCTCGAATTTGCACACCTTTGGCTTGAATCTGCTCGGCCTGTCGCTTTAGCCACCAGGCATATTCCAAGCTGTCAAAATCCCCTAGCTGCGGCCAAACCAAAACCAGGGTTAAGCTTGCCTGCTCACAATCGGATAAGAGAGGCACCACGGCACCATCACTGACTCGTAGGGATTGTGTTTGTTTAAAAATGGCGTAGGTATCCATCTCACCTGCTTATGGTCACTCCTTCTTGATCATGTATCCATCTCGTAATCAGTGCATATTGTTGTTTATCACAAAGCTTGAACTAAGAAACTCTTAGCCCCATACATATTGTTTGAGCTAGCTCAAAAATCATTTTTACCCTGTCTACGTTTTTTAGAGCAATCACAGGCTGAAGTATCTTTCACATAAAATTTAGTTTACTTACAACCTATTTACACTTAGATGCATTTAGACAAAACAGCCACACCAGCAGAAAATATACAAATAAGCTTAAAAGATTACCATTTTGCTGATCTCAGAAGATTCAATAGCTAGAAAACGTCTATTTCCCCAATTTTAAGGAATAGGAGCATCAGAGAATGGAACCTAATTGTATTAAGCATCAAAGAAATGTATAAGCATGATGAAAATTCTTGGGCAAGAACTACCAACATCAGGGTTGTTTTACGTTACTCCTAGAAAAAATAGGATGGTTCTACTGACCAACAGTAGAGAGACCGATGAGCCATCTAATCGATACTTTGAAGCAAGTCCCGGATTTCCGCAGTGCCCATGGCCGTATTCATCCGTTATGGCTGCTGTTGCTATTGATGGTGATGGGCATGCTTGCTGGATATCAAGGGTACCGTCCGTTAGAAACCTTTGTGAGCGATTATCGCCAGCCTTTAAGTGAGCTATTGGGGCTTGAGAGCCTCGAAGTTCCGTCTCACTGTACCTTTCGTCGAGTGATGAAGGGGCTTGACTTCCAAGCGTTGAGCCACCAATTTGAAGCATGGATGCTCTCGAAAGCCCAGACTCACTCTCCCGATAATTATGCAGCCTCCATTGATGGCAAACGGATTCGTCAGGGGCTGACAGATGCCAAGGGGAAGCAGCGTTTTGTGGGCTTGGTGAGTTTATTTGCGGTGGAAGCAGGCATCACCCTCAAGCTCGAAGCCCTCACTCAGGAGGATAATAGCGAAATCAAAGTCGTGCAGGCACTGTTGGAAACCCTTCAACTCGATGGCTTGCTGATTACCATGGATGCCTTACACGCCCAAAAAACACTTGAGAAGATTGTGGCCTCGGGTAACGACTATCTTGTGGCGGTCAAATCCAATCAGGGAAGACTTTACGACCACCTCCAGACTTACTTGAGTGTCTTAAACCCATGGCTGAGCACATCCACTCCGCCCAAAGTAGAGGACGAGATGAACATCGGTGTATACAGGTTTATGAGCCTGTCGGCATAGCCCTACAAGAATGGACAGCAATTCGCTCTGTACTTTGTGTCCAACGATGGGGTACTCGCAAAGGAAAGGAGTATCACAATACCGCCTATTACATCAGTTCAGCTGCCACCTCACCCCATCATTGGCAATCTCTGGTCCGAGAACATTGGGGCATTGAAAATCGGTTGCATTGGCCGAAGGATGTTGTTTTTGGCGAAGATGATTATCGACTCGAAGATGAACAAGCACTGCTCAATTGGTCAGTGCTTAGAACTATTGGGATTAATATCCTGCGGCTAAACGACTATCAATCCCTCAAAACCGCGATGACTAAGCTTGCTAATCGGGTCGATATTATTTTTTCGCTGCTAACTTAAAACAGCCCTGCTACCAACATCCTTTTGGGAAGCTTTACGGGCATTAATCGATACATTGAACAGGTCTAGTGAGGAAAAATTTATTTTTCTCTTAGTCGGTCGAACGGGAGTAGGCAAATCAAGTACAATCAATTCTTTGATGGGAATAGATATCGCTCAAACTGGCAAATATGATGCAACAACAATGAGTGTCAAAGAATATGATCATGAGCTGAACGGTATTAAATTCACCATTATTGATACTCCTGGATTATGTGACGATCTTCCTGAGAAGGGCAATGATCAGAAATACATCGAGTTAATACAATCTAAAGTTGACAGATTAGATTGCATTTGGTTCGTGACTCGTCTTGACGAACCACGAGTAACTGCTGATGAGATTAGAGGCATTAAAATTATCTCAGAAGCTTTTACCCCCGAAGTCTGGGAGCACTCGATTATCATTTTTACTCGTGCAGATAAAGCAGATAATTTTGAAGAAGACTTAAGGGAAAGAACTAAACGAATCCATAGTGAAATCTCAAAATATGTCAGCCCAACAATTTCAAGCGCAATTCCTTCAGTTGCTGTAGCCAATGGACATGAGCATACTCCTGATGGGAGAAAATGGTTAGGAGAGCTATGGACAAAGGTTTTTGTTCGTATTCAACAACAAGGAGCTATCCCTTTCTTAGTGTCTACAATTGGCAGACTCAATTATGGCTCCACAGCTCAACAAACTCCTCCCCAATCCAAATCGGTTTACAGAATCAAATTTCGTGAAAGCTCAAAGTCAACTAATAAAGACCAAGAGGACCCAAACAACCAAGAAGATCATGAATCTCATCAGAAATCCAAGGTTGATTTTTCTGATGATCAAGTTAAAGAGGTCAAAAAACGTCTTTTTGACATCGTTCCAGTTTTGAAATCTGTAGGGAAAGCAATTGGTTCCGTTGTTGGCTTGCTTGCCGGAGGAAGCTCTGGACAAGCAATTGGGCGCGAAATTGGGATAGAGGTTGGGGGTGCAGTGGGTAAAGTGATAGAGTTTGCTTTCTCCCTCTTTTGAGATTCAAAAGGTTAAAGTTTATACCCTCTATTTAAGATGGCTTGAGTGATTCAGAGAGCTTGACCTCCTCGATTAGAGTTTAGGTATCGTTTTGAAGTGAAGAGAAATAAATCCAGCAATGGCAAATTCGTTGATTGAGGACGAACGTATCCAAATCCTGAATAAACAGAACGTACAGCCCGGAGGTTATGTTCTGTACTGGATGCAGCAGTCTCAGCGAGCCGAATACAACCATGCCTTGGAATATGCCATTCAGCGGGCCAATGATCTTCAACAGCCTGTGGTGGTTTGCTTTGGCTTGATGGCCGATTATCCTGGTTCTAATCTGCGCCATTACACCTTTATGTTGGAAGGTTTGCAGGATACGGAGCAAGCTCTGATCCAACGAGGTATCAAATTTGTGATGCGCTATGGTAACCCGGATCAGATTGCCTTGGAGTTAGGGAAAGACGCTTCGTTGGTAGTTTGCGATCGCGGCTATCTTCGGTTCCAACGTCAGTGGCGAGACAATGTGGCTCAAAATGCCCTCTGTCAGGTGGCGCAAGTGGAATCAGAAGTGGTGGTGCCTATAGAAACCACCTCCGTCAAAGCCGACTATGCCGCCCGCACCATCCGCCCTCGCATCCATCGTCATTTAGACCGCTTTCTGGTTCCCTTCGCTTCGACACCCGTCCAACAGTCTTCTCTCCATCTAGATCTGAAGACCTTAGATCTCAGCAATATTGAGGCCGTTCTAGCTAAGCTGCCCCTGGACTGCAGCGTGCCCCCCGTCAGTTCTCTGTTCCAGGGCGGCACTACTCGGGCCAAGGAAATCCTAGAGCAGTTTTTGCAAAAGTCCTTCGCTATCTACGCCGATCATCGCAATCAGCCCCAAACCGATGATGTCTCTTATATGAGCCAATATCTGCACTTTGGCCAAATCTCTCCTCTATATTTGGCCTTGCAGATTCAATCCATGGGCAATGTTCCTCGTGACAACGTTGATACCTATATCGAAGAGCTGATTGTGCGGCGGGAGCTGGCTATGAACTTTGCCTATTACACCCCCGACTATGATGCCTATAGCTGTCTCCCCAACTGGGCCAAAACGACCTTAGACAACCATCGTCACGATCCCAGAATCCCCTGTTACTCCCTAGAACAGCTAGACGAATCACGCACGGAAGATCCCTATTGGAATGCCGCCATGCGGGAAATGAAGCATACGGGCTATATGCATAACTACATGCGTATGTACTGGGGCAAAAAAATCATTGAATGGACTTCTACTCCAGAGCTGGCCTTCCAAACGGCCTTAGATCTCAACAATAAGTACTTTATCGATGGCCGCGACGCAAATTCTTATACGGGCGTGGCCTGGGTATTTGGCGTCCATGATCGAGGCTGGCGCGAACGTCCCATATTTGGCACCGTTCGCTATATGGCCGCTAGCGGTCTCAAACGCAAATGCGATATTGATGGCTATATTAAAAAGGTCAATCAGCGGGTTAAATCTCTCAGTCCCTCTCTGAAATCACAGATAAGTCCCTAAGACGCGGCTTAAAATCAGGACTCTCGATTGACACTAGGGTTGGAGGGCCGTCTTCTGCTAACGTATCCAATAGTGTATCGCTAACGCATTATGGCTGAAGTACTGTTATTTAACGCCCTCCGTGACGCCATTGACGAAGAAATGGCTAATGACAACACCGTCATGGTGATGGGAGAAGACGTGGGCCACTATGGTGGCTCCTACAAAGTCACGAAAGGCTTGTATGACAAGTATGGAGAGCTGCGCGTCCTCGACACCCCGATTGCAGAAAATAGCTTTACGGGCATGGCCGTTGGCGCTGCCATGACGGGCCTGAAGCCGATTATTGAAGGCATGAATATGGGCTTTTTGCTCCTAGCCTTTAACCAAATTGCCAATAATGCCGGTATGTTGCGCTACACCTCCGGCGGCAACTTCAAAATCCCCATGGTGATTCGCGGACCGGGTGGCGTGGGTCGTCAACTGGGTGCAGAACACTCCCAGCGCCTAGAGGCTTATTTTCAAGCCGTACCTGGCCTCAAAATTGTGGCTTGTTCTACCCCCTACAATGCCAAAGGTCTGCTCAAAGCCGCCATTCGTGACCCCAACCCAGTTCTCTTCTTTGAGCATGTCCTGCTCTATAACCTCAAGGAAGAATTACCCGACCAAGAATACGTCCTGCCTTTAGACAAAGCCGAGGTGGTTCGCTCCGGTAAAGATGTCACCATCCTCACCTATTCCCGGATGCGCCACCATGTTGTGCAGGCCGCTAAAACCCTAACGGAGCAGGGCTACGATCCTGAGATTATTGATTTAATCTCCCTCAAGCCCCTTGACTTCGATACCATTGGAGCCTCCATTCGCAAAACCCATCGGGTGATTGTCGTCGAAGAATGTATGCGGACCGGGGGCGTGGGCGCTGAAATTATCGCCTCTATTAATGATCGATTTTTTGATGAGCTGGATGCCCCCGTGGTGCGGCTCTCTTCTCAAGATATTCCGACGCCGTATAACGGCATGTTAGAGAGTCTAACGATTGTGCAGCCGCCTCAAATTGTGGAAGCGGTTCAGCAGATTACGGCTCTTCAGGTCTAAATTCCTTTTTTACTTTTTCCTTTGGAGCAGTGTAGTGCTTAAACAACAACGCTTTTTACTAGCTCTCATTGCCCTATTAGTGTTGGGGGCATTAATCGTCGTCACCCCTTTTGGCAAGCAGTATGGCCTGGGCAAGATTAATCTGGGACTAGACCTAAGGGGCGGGTCTCAACTCACCCTTCAGGTCAACCCGACGGAAGAAGTGAAAGACATCACCCCCAACGTGATGGAAGCGGTGCAAACCGTGGTGGCCAATCGTCTGAACCCTGAAGGGGTATCGGAAATCGTGGTCCAGACCGTGGGTAGTCAGCAAATTCTGGTTCAGCTTCCGGGTGTTAGCGATCCCAAAGACGCTGAACAATTACTCAGCCAAGTTGCCCAACTTGATTTTCGGCGTCCCAACAATGCCATCTTGGCGCAAGTCAATGTCCGTAGCAGTGAGCTACAGCGGCTGTTACAGAAGCTACCCGAAGCAGAAAAAGCGGGCGATGCCGCCGCCCTCGCAAAGCTCCAGGGAGAAGTCCAGCAGAAGCAAAAGCAGCTGACGGAGCTACAGGATCAGTTCTTTGTCAAAACAGACTTAACGGGAGAAGACCTCAACGATGCGGGGTATGCCATTTCCCAATCTCAACCGAATAAATGGGATGTCACCCTCCGGTTTGATGTCGATGGCGGCAAAAAATTTGCGGCCCTCACGAAAAGTCTGGCAGGTACGGGTCAACCCTTGGGAATTTTTCTAGATGGAAAATCCATTAGCCAAGCCACCGTCAGCGAGCGATTTAAGGCCAATGGCATTACGGGTGGTGCTGCTATTATTACAGGCAATTTTGAGCTAGAAGATGCCAAGCTACTGGCTAATCAACTCAAAGGCGGATCCCTCCCGGTGCCCGTTAAAGTCGAAGAGATTCGCACAGTGGGTGCCACCCTAGGACAAGACAGTATTCGTCAAAGTGTCTATGCCGGGATTGGTGGGCTGATTCTAGTGCTGATCTTTATGGGGGTGTGGTACCGTCTGCCCGGTTTAATTGCCGACGTGGCCCTTTGTGTTTATGGTCTGCTCACCTTTGCCTGTTATGTCTTGTTTGGCGTTACCCTGACTTTGCCGGGAATCGCGGGATTTATCCTCAGTATCGGCATGGCCGTGGATGCCAATATTCTTATTTTTGAGCGCACCCGAGAAGAATTGCGGTCTGGGAAAACCCTCTATCGCTCCATCGAATCGGGATTTTATCGTGCCTTCACTAGTATTCTCGATAGCAACGTCACCACGCTGATTGCCTGTGGCGTGCTGTACTGGTTGGGGTCGGGACTAGTGAGAGGATTTGCTGTCACCTTGGGCATTGGCGTTGCTGTCAGTATGTTTACGGCCATTACCTGCAGCCGCACCCTGATGTTTACCGCCATTAGTCTTCCCAATCTCCGAAAAGTTGAACTATTTGATTCTAAAAGGGCAGTCTCATGAAGTTGAATCTGAATCAGCAACGGGGACTCTGGTGGACCATCTCCGCAGCGTTGATCCTAGCGGGGGTTATTTCCATGGCCCTGTCCTGGAATCAATATCAAGCTCCCCTGAAGCCGGGCCTCGATTTTACGGGGGGGACTCGCTTACAGCTAGAGCGAGACTGCAGCAAACCTGAAAATTGCCAAACTCCTATCCAGATTGCAGAAGTTCGCCAGGTTTTAGATGAACAGAAGCTGGCGGAAAGCAATGTACAGGTCATTGGCCAAAATGCCCAAGGGGTAGCAATTCGCACCAAGGATTTAAACCAAGAACAACGGACGAAGCTGACAGAAGCCCTCACTGCTAAATTGGGCCAGCTGGATGTTGAGAAATCTCAAATTGATACGGTCGGTCCAACCCTCGGAAAACAATTACTGGCATCGGGATTATTAGCGCTGATCGTGTCCTTTGCAGCCATCATTGTCTATGTTAGTGTCCGCTTCCAATTTGACTATGCCCTGTTTGCCATTGTGGCGTTGTTCCACGATGTCCTCGTTACTATGGGCTTTTTCTCTATTCTGGGCTTAACCCGAGGGGTAGAGGTGAACAGCCTGTTTATTGTGGGCCTATTGACTATTATTGGTTTCTCAGTCAACGACACGGTGGTCATTTACGATCGCGTTCGAGAAAACCTCAAATATGGTGCGAAGCGCTCGATTAGTGAAACCGTCGATATTGCCGTAAACCAGACCTTAGGCCGATCTATCAATACTTCCCTAACGACGGGGTTACCCCTGATCGGTATCTATATCTTTGGTGGGGAAACCTTAAAGGATTTTGCCCTAACGCTGATCGTTGGATTTGCTGCAGGGGCCTATTCCAGTATTTTTATTGCCAGTACCTTGTTGGCCTGGTGGCGTCAACGCCAGGAGCGTGGCGGTTACAATACGGTGGATTCCAGTCCAGAAGAAATTTAGCCCTATGAGTCAACCCCCTGGACGTTCAAACAGTGCTGTTCCAGAGCAGAACTCAGATCCTCAACTACAGGCTGAAATACAGCGATTATTCCAACTAACCCTCTATACCCGCTGGCTCGTCGTCGGTGGGTTATGGCTGACAGTGGGTGGCATCAGTCTATGGAGCTTGAGAGAGTCTATTCAACTGTGGTTTGAATACTTTACCTGGGCTGCGGTTCGCTATGCCTTTGCCTTTAATCGGCTGGCTGCAATTGGTGTCGGAATCTGTTTAGGGACGACTTTTGCAGTCTTGCTGTGGCAAAGTCGAGTCATTCTCTGGGGCATTCCTGCGCCTGAGTATCAACGCCTTAGCCAACAGGTGATGCGAATTCGAGTGCAAGGGAACACCCATCCCCTATGGAATTGGGTTTGCGGCAAAAAGGATATGGGCCACACTATGGGGCAAGGGCAGAATAATCAACACTAAAATGCCCAAGGAAACTAGCCCTAGCAGGTCCCGCTTGTTGTCCAGTTCACTGACATCATTCAGGGCTGGCTGATCCACCGTGGGCATAAATAACAGAATAATGGCCCAGATCAGTAGTGGGGGCTGGATAAAGGCGAGAAACAACACCAATAATCGGGCGATTTGACCGATGATGGCCCCGTTGCGTTGACCAAACATGGCATGGACGATATGACCACCATCGAGTTGGCCAATGGGCATTAGGTTCAGGGCCGTAGCAATAATACCGATCCAACCTGCGATCGCAACGGGATGTAAATCAATCCCCTTACCTAAAGTCAGGGCACTCCCCATGGCCAACCTGCTAAACAAGGACAGTAATATCGAAGACGTGGGATTCATGGCATCAAAGGGCAAGCCTTCGATCTTGTCGGGGATGGTCACCACCGTCGAGTTCATCAGCCCCCAAAATAAAACGGGAATTGTCACCATCAGTCCCGCTAAAGGCCCTGCAATTCCCACATCAAACAGCGCTTTGCGATTGGGGACGGGAGACCGTTGCTGAATAAAGGCCCCCAAGGTACCGATGGGGAAAAAGCTAATGGGCACAGGGATAAAGTAGGGCAGGGTCGCTTTGATCCGGTATCGCCGGGCGGTAAAGTAATGGCCTAATTCATGAATCCCTAAAATGGCCATTAAAGCCAAAGCATAGGGTAGCCCCTGAAGTATCAATTGCGGCTGATCCCGGATTAATTGGCGCGTCAAGTCTGGGACACTAAAATTTAATCCGGCTAATGTGGTCGTTAATAGGGTGGAGAAAAATAGTCCCAAAGCCAGTCCTGGTCGACTGACGGGACCGCGCCGCTTCTCTTTTTCTTGGGTTTGGGGATTGGGAACCAGGATAAAAAAAGGCTTATTCATGGCCCCATCCTGAAAGACCACCAAAAACCGATCGCCAAACTGGGTTTTGATGTTTTCGCGGATGGTTTGATAGGCTTTTTCCGGTTGCGATCGCAACTGGCCCCGGCAGATGACGACTTGGGGACGGTAGTCCACGTTTTGCAAGTAAAAAATAGACCAGGGAAAGCAATTTTGGAGTTGACTCTCTTCGCCCTTGGTTAACAGATTCGCCGCTGCTATGGGCTTAGGGGGCTTCTCTTCCTTGTTCGGAGAATCCTCAGCGGACTGGCTCTTTTCAGGTTCGGTATTTTGGGTCTCTGAGGATTGAGGGGCAGACTTGCGTTTATTGGGGCGGGCTAAATACAAATAGGAAATCAGGGCAAAAATGGTACTGGGAATCCACAGTCGAGGCGGTGGTTTAACATCCGCACCATAGACAGCAGCCCAACCGCCAGCCACTAAGGCTGGAATCATCAATACTAGCCACAACAGCCACGTAGGGGTATTTGTGGTCCGAGAAACACTGTGATGAACGATAAAATACAGGACCAGTCCAAAGATAGAGAGGGAAATCCAAATCATGCAAAAAGGTTATTCTCGGGGACAAAGACACCAGGGAAGGGACTTACTGTGAGTAAAGAACCACGACAGGTTTTAGAGTCTGTTTATAGGTTTCCTCCCAATCGTGAGACGCTCGGGGGCACCGCTTATCTTATTGTAGAAAATGGCGGCAATATCCTTGTGGACTGTCCACCCTGGACTGATCATACAAAATTATTTCTGAAGGAACAGGGGGGGGTTGATTGGTTCATCTTTACCCATCGCCAAGGCATTAGCCAACAGGTCCGTCACATTCAAGAAACGTTCGCCTGTCAGTTGGTCATCCAAGAACAGGAAGCTTACTTACTCCCGAATTTGAAAGTCACAACGTTTAGGGAACGAGAAGAAATCACACCTCACTGTTTGCTTATTTGGACACCAGGATTCTCTCCAGGGTCCTCCTGCCTCCATTATCAGGCTTGGGGCGGAGTTTTGTTCACAGGCCGTCATATATTGCCAAATCAACACGGACAACCTTTGCCCTTAAGAACAGCGAAGACCTTCCACTGGCCTCGACAGATCGCTAGCGTCCAAAGCCTCCTTGATCAATTTACCCAAGATACTTTGCAATTTATCTGCCCTGGCGCCAATACTGGCTTCTTGCGAGGACAAGGAAAGATTAAAGAAGCCTATGAGGCGCTGAAAAAATTAGATATGGACGAATTACGGTCTGTTGAACCTGGCCTTTAGCTTGTGCGTGGTACAGAAATGGCTAAGTTGAGTGTGCAAGCCAGAATCGCTTTATGCTCTAAACGTAAAAGACGATGGCCTGACGTTCAAATAAATATTCGCTGTAGTCAACGAGGTCATCAATACCAACCCAGTTCAGCACGAGTTCAGCCAATAGCCATAAGGACAAGCTTACGATTAGTTGTCGCCAACGAACGGTCATAACAGGTCCTCCTCTAGTGCTGTCCTTAGCCTACGGCGAGGGCCAAGAGCTTGTATTCAGGAGGAACACCGAATTCTAAGCCCTTAAGGGATTGGTTGCACCTGCAATCATTCCTCGACAACAGCAGGGAGGGTAAGCAGTTGTACGGATAGTATTTAAAGTCTGCATCCCCTCTGATGAATCTTGTAGGCTAAATCTATGCAGAACTACGGATTTTCTTTTCAGGAATGAACTTATGGCTGATGGAGATCTAACACAAATTCAGGCTTTCTTAGGGTTATCTGATCGGGTTGGAACTGCGGGGCAACCCACGGCGGCTCAATTTAAGGACATTCAAGCTGCGGGTTACCAAAGCATTGTTAATTTGGCCCTGGTCCATTCGACAGATGCCATTCCGGAAGAAGGAGAGATTGTTGCTCAGCTAGGCATGGAATATGTCCATATTCCAGTGGATTGGGAAGAACCGACGTTGGAGGATTTAACCCGTTTTTTTGAAGTGATGGATCAGCGCTCCCATACTCAGGTGTTTGTCCACTGCGCCAAAAATATGCGAGTTTCGGCTTTTATGTATCTATATCGAGTTCTGCGACTACAAATGGCACCTGAAGAAGCTCAACCAGCGTTACTACAAATCTGGCAGCCTATTCCCCATTGGCAAGCGTTTATGGATCGTGCGATCGCAGAATTCACTTCTGCCTAAGGTCATAGGAGATTTAATCTATCAGGGATACTAACGTCCCGAGGTTAAGTCAGCGGTAGAACGTCAGCTTCCCAAGCTGAATGATGAATTGACAACTTTTAAGTTCACTTCTTGACAAAATCTATAGTTCGATTGAGGGGTGAGAGTTGGATGCTATCTTAATATTCACGTTCTGCGGATGTAGTTCAGTGGTAGAACGTCAGCTTCCCAAGCTGAATGTCGTCGGTTCGAGTCCGATCATCCGCTTTGACACATACTCATCATTCTCTACCCTAAAAAAGGGTTGATGAGTGTGATCTGACAACCTTCAAAATCGCTTGTGTTTCGAGTTGCGATGGCTGCAGACTGATCGTAGACCATCGCCGCAATCATCATATCGAAGGCATCCACATGTAGCCCCTGTTGCAAACGGGCATTACACAACTCCCCGTAAGCCAGAGCTGCTTTAGGTCCAAAATTCAATAGTCGATCTCTAAACCCCTTATCGATAAATATTTCAAATCTACGGTGCAACTCTTCACGCCTTTTTCCCTCTGGCAATCGCCCCAACCCATAGTAAATTTCTGCCAAGGTAATCACCGTAATCGCCAGATCCTTTTGATCTTGATCGCGCATCCAGTTCAGTACCTGTGGAGATGGAGCTGGCTTCATCAGTTCTGAAACCACATTTATATCGAGAATGATCATTCCAGCTCTAGTTCTCGTGGCAGGACAGCAGGATGAGCCTCTAACTCAATACCATTGTCTTGACCAAATAATTGCAGTGCCAAATCAGCAATATTAGGCTCGGCTTGAGCTAAAGCCTGTCGCAGAATGATACGAGCCTCTTCCTCCATGGAGCGATTATTCTGGGCTGCCTGTACACGCAACTTTGTCTTAATATCTTCATCCAAATTTCGAATAGTGATGCTAGCCATATAGATGACTCCTAAGACTTGATATCAATTTTAATCAATGATTTCAATGCCATCAAACATGGAATTTTAAAATCAGAGTTCGTTGCAAACCGGGCTCAAGGCTTGGGGGCATCAGTATTAGTTGAACGATGCTTCGCCCGTTTGGGGATTTCTAAGTTCTACTCACCGGATTTGATGAATCTTGGAGAGACTCTTAAGCCAAATTACTGAGATGATTGAAGTCTCAGAATTCAGTGTCGGGACATTGAATCAGCTCCATCAGAAAGAATTCAGAAATATTTATGATTACTGGCGAGATTAAATCCAAAGTTGACAAAATTTGGGACACGATGTGGTCGGGGGGGATTTCTAACCCGCTGTCGGTGATTGAGCAGTTGACCTATTTACTGTTTATCAAGCAGTTGGACGAGCAGCATACCCGCAAGGAGAGTAAAGCCAATCGATCAGGGAAGCCGATTGAGGAGCCGATTTTTGCCCCCGAGCAGGATCATCTGCGCTGGTCACGGTTTAAGGAAACGGCCCCGGAGCAGATGTTTGAGACTTTGCGAGATGAGGTGTTTCCGTTTATTAAAACCCTAGGTCAGACTGACAGCGGCGAGAATGGCGAGGAGGAGTCTACCTACAGCCACCATATGAAGGATGCGCTGTTTATGATGCCGACGGCGCGGGTGTTGGCGAATGTTGTGGATCAGCTGGACGCCATTGAGATGGCGGATCGGGATACAAAGGGGGATCTTTATGAATATATGCTGGGCAAGATTGCCAGTGCGGGCCAGAATGGTCAGTTTCGGACGCCGCGCCACATTATCAAACTGATGGTGGAGTTGACGGCACCGACCCCGAAGGATGTGATTTGTGATCCGGCCTGTGGGACGGCGGGCTTTTTGATTGCGGCGTCGGAATATTTGATGGAGCATCACGGTGATGTGATTTATAAGGATGCGGAGTCTCGGCGACGGTTTAATGAGGAGACGTTTTCCGGGTATGACTTTGATTCGACGATGCTGCGGATTGGCAGTATGAATATGCTGCTGCACGGAGTGGAGAAGCCGGATATTCGCTACAAGGATTCGTTGGCTGAGGCGGATGCAGCGGCGGGGGATGATGAGGAAGCCTATTCTTTGATTCTGGCGAATCCGCCGTTTGCGGGGAGTTTGGACTATGAGACGACGGCGAAGGATTTGTTGAAGGTGGTGAAGACCAAGAAAACAGAGCTGTTGTTTTTGACGTTGTTTTTGCGGGTGTTGCAGACGGGCGGACGGGCGGCGGTGATTGTGCCGGATGGGGTTTTGTTTGGATCGTCGAAGGCCCACAAGGCCCTGCGAAAAATGCTGGTGGAGGATCAGAAGCTGGATGGGATTATTTCGATGCCGTCGGGGGTGTTTAAGCCCTATGCGGGGGTGTCGACGGCGATTGTGTTGTTTACGAAGACCAATTCTGGGGGAACGGATCGGGTGTGGTTTTATGACATGCAGGCGGATGGGTTTAGCCTGGATGATAAACGGACGGAGCAGCCGGATAAGAGCGATTTGCCGGATATTTTGATGCGGTGGCAGGCTCGGGATGCGGAGGCTGAGCGAAAGCGGACGGAGCAGAGCTTTTTGGTGCCGAGGGAAGAGATTGCAGAGAATGATTATGATCTGTCGATTAATCGGTATAAGGAGGTAGTTTATGAGGCGGTGGAGTATGACCCGCCAGGGGTGATTTTGGAACGGTTGGCAACGTTGGAGAAGGAGATTGCTGAGGGACGGAAGGCATTGGAGAGGATGTTATGAGTATGCCTCTGGTTCCTATGGGTGAAGTGCTTAAAGTGGAGGGTGGATTTGCTTTTAAATCCAAAGACTTTGAAGAGAATGGGTATCCAGTTATCCGAATCTCGAATATTGATGGTGCAACAGTTAACGTTGAAAATACGGCAAAGATTCCACCAGAAAAATTGGGAAAAGCAGAGAAATTTAGGATTCTATCTGATGACATCCTTATTGCTATGTCAGGTGCAACTACTGGGAAACTTGGAATAGTCCCTGATCTCAATGGCTACTGTGCCTATCTGAATCAGCGCGTTGGCCGGTTCTCTCTGAAAGGGAATTCAGCAATTGACAGAAAATATTTGTGGTTCTTTTTAAAGAGTGAGATATGTCAACAGCAGATAAAAATTTTAGCTGAAGGTGCGGCACAACCTAATGTAAGTGGCTCTGAATTAGAATCTATCAAAATTCCCCTGCCTCCGATCGCAGAACAAAAACGGATTGCGGGGATTCTGGATGCGGCGGATGCTTTGCGGGTTAAGAGACGAGATGCGATCGCAACTCTCGACGCCCTCCTCCAATCCACCTTCCTCACCCTCTTCGGCGACCCCATCACCAATCCAATGGGCTGGGATGCCAGCAACTTAGAGGCAGTTTCCGAGAAAATTACAGATGGCACACATAAAACGCCTAAATATACTGAATCAGGTATCGAATTTCTCTCAGCCAAAGATATTAAAAATGGTTCAATTAAATGGAATACAGGAAAATTCATTAGTGAGGATGAGCATAAAAGCTTAATCACTAGATGTCATCCCGAGATAGGCGATGTTTTGCTAGCAAAGAGTGGTTCTCTAGGATCTGTGGCAATTATTGACCGAGACCATGAGTTTAGTTTGTTCGAAAGCTTATGTCTTATCAAGCATAATCGTCAGAAGATCGAGGCACAATTTCTTACAGCTATGCTTGAGAGTCCTAGAATGCAAATGCATTTATTGAGCAGGAACAAAGGTATTTCTATTAAGCATCTTCACCTGACTGATATACGAAAGCTCAAGATATTGCTTCCTCCTCTCGATAAGCAGCGTAAGTTTGCCACTATCGTTGCATCAATCGAAAAGCAAAAAGCGCAACAATGTGCCCACCTCGCCGAACTTGACACCCTCTTTGCCTCTCTCCAATCCCGCGCCTTCAACGGAGAACTATAAATCCCTCATTGAGCAGAAGCTATAGTCATATACGAAGGCTTAGCAAAGAAATGACAGATGTACTCAATCAACCTGCAAAAAGCCGAACATCAACTAGCCAAGCTAATAGACGATGCCGCACGGGGCAAAAATGTCATCATCACCCGCGATGATGGCACATCCTTTCAGCTCATTCCATTCAAACCAAAGACTGCCATTCCCACATTTGGCAGCGCCAAGGGCCTGATCAAAATTGCAGACAATTTCGGTGACCCCATAGAAGGCTTCGAGGAATATACACCGTGAAGCTCTTGTAAGGTACTCATACTTTTCCCTAGCTTCATCACCATTCGCTAATCCAACACCTTAAAAAGCCGTAACCCATTAAGTTTGGCTACCGCTTTTATCCTTGATATCTAGTTTAAATAGCTATCCCGAACCGGAACGTTGCGACAAATTGACGACGCTCCTTCCACCTTCAGCTTGTTGCCTTTGCAAATCAGCAAAAATAGCATTTAAATCATTGTTCCAAGCACAGGCATACTGTTCACGAATCTTGTGAACCTCTTCCACAATCTCATCTTGATACATCATTAACCTCCCAGGAGTTCATAGGGTGTACAAAGAATCGGCAATGCATATCCTAAAGCCAGACTAACCTCCGCTAGTTTCCGCTGAATCTGAGCATTAGCAATGTGTTTACAGTTCCAGGTCAGCACGTAATCCATACCATGAACCGTTGCCACCGCAATATGAATAGCATCAACATTTGCTTTAGCAGGCAAGTTGCTACGCTCCAAAAATGCCGTCGCCAACTCAAGGACAGCTTGGTCCAAGTCCAGCAGAGAAATATCACTCAAAATGTCTAATCGTTGAGCTGCAATTTCAGCATCTCCCTGGGTGGTCTCTTGCACAACGGCTTGGGAAGAATAAAGTTGAAAGTCAGGACGACGGGCATCCCACCACTCTCGCGTGATTTCAATATTAGCCATCACAATAATATCCCTGCTCCGCCGAGCCGTGAGATAGCCTAATATACTGGTCTCAATATAGACAGTTTCACGCATACACAACAGATTTGCTGATATCTCTACCATAATCTTTTCAATCAAAAAATCGCCTATTTTTTACTCCGCAAACCCAAAATTATTGTTTGTCTGACTGCATGACTAACTTCGCCTTCCTCCCCAGCCAATTCCGCACCATCGCCGAATCCGCCACCCGAGCCGAAGGCTACATCAACAGCGACCCGCGCACCGCCTGCTTCCATTCCCGCTTCGCCCTCGAAGCCCTCGTTCACTGGCTCTATCGCCATGAGCGATCGCTGCACATGCCCTACGACAACAAACTCAGCGCCCTCCTTCACGAGCCATCCTTTCAAAACCTCGTCCCCCAGGTCCTTTTTCATAAAGCCAAGCTGATCAAAAATATCGGCAACGACGCCGTCCATAACCCCCGCCCCATTCACCAAAAGACGCCCTCCAAGCCGTCAAAGAACTCCACCACATTTGCTACTGGCTCACCCGCACCTACACCCCCGACGCACCCCGCAATGGTGCAGCTTGGAATGACGACCGCGTCCCCACCCCGATAGACAGCACCCAGGTTGTCCCCCGCCAGGAATTAGCAACGCTAGAAGAGAAACTGGCCAAACAGCATGAAGCCACCCTCAAACAGCAGCAAGAACGCGACAAACTCGACACCGAACTCCAAGCCCTACAGCAGCAGCTCGCCGAAATCCGCGCCGCCAACGAACAGCAACCCGACCCCCACGACTACACTGAAGCCGAAACCCGCCACTACCTCATCGACCTCGACCTGAAACGCGCCGGATGGCCCCTCGACCAAAAACGCGATCGAGAATACCAAGTCACCGGCATGCCCACCTCTAAAGGGACTCACACCGGCACTGGCTATGCCGACTACGTTCTCTGGGGCGACGATGGCAACCCCCTCGCCGTCGTCGAAGCCAAAAAATCCACCGTCAACCCCGCTATTGGCCAGCAGCAGGCCAAACTCTACGCCGACTGCCTAGAAGCCATGCATAACCAGCGGCCTCTGATCTTTTACACCAATGGCTATACCACCTGGCTGTGGGACGACACCGTCTACCCTGCTCACCAAGTCGTCGGATTTTACAAAAAAGACGAACTGACCCGCCTTATCCGCCGCCGTACCCAGCGTCAGAGTTTAGACACGGCCCAGATCAAAGATGAAATTGTCGACCGCTACTACCAAAAGCGGGCCATTGGCAGTATTTTCGAGCAGTTTACCCAGGCTCGCCGCAAAGCGCTGTTAGTGATGGCCACCGGCACCGGCAAAACCCGCACCGCCATCGCCCTAGTCGATGTTCTTCAACGGGCAGGCTGGGTCAAACGCGCCCTTTTTCTCGCCGACCGCGTGTCCCTCGTTAAACAAGCCGCCAGTTCTTTCAAAAAAAATCTGCCCGACTCCAGCCCCGTCAACCTCGTCACCGAAAAAGATACCGATGGCCGGGTCTACGTCTGCACCTATCCCACCATGATGGGTCTGATAGACCAAACAGAGGATCATAAAGCCCGATTTGGCGTCGGCCACTTTGATCTCGTCATCATCGACGAAGCCCACCGCTCCGTCTACCAAAAATACCGAGCTATCTTCCAACACTTTGACTCGCTGCTCGTGGGCCTCACTGCCACCCCTCGCGAAGAAATCGACAAAAACACCTACGACCTCTTCGACCTAGAACCCGGTGTCCCCACCGATGCCTATGAACTCGAAACTGCCGTCGCTGATGGCTTCCTGGTGCCCCCCCGTGTGGAACAGGTAGATCTGCGCTTTCCCCGCGAAGGCATTGACTACGACACCCTCAGCGACGACGAAAAAGCCCAGTGGGAAAGCCTCGACTGGGGTGATGATGACGACTCAGACACCCTGCCAGACCGGGTCAATGCCGCCGCCGTCAACAGTTGGCTCTTTAACAAAGACACCGTCGATAAAGTCCTCAAATACCTAATGGAGAACGGTCACAAAGTCAAAGGAGGCGACAGACTCGCCAAAACCATCATCTTTGCCCGTAATCACGACCACGCAAAGTTTATCGAGGAACGGTTTAATCACCACTATCCTCACCATGCCGGACATTTTGCCCGCATCATCGACAACTATGCAAAATATCCCCAAAGCCTGATCGACGATTTCTCCATCAAAGACAAAGCCCCCCACATCGCTATCTCCGTAGATATGCTCGACACCGGCATTGACGTGCCCGAGGTCGCTAACCTGGTGTTCTTCAAGCCCGTCTATTCCAAAATCAAATTCTGGCAAATGATCGGTCGCGGCACCCGCCTTTGCGAGCATCTCTTTGGTCCTGATCAAGACAAACAAGACTTTCGCATCTTCGACTTTTGCTTTAACTTCGACTTCTTCCGCGAACAGCCAGAGGGTATCACCAGCAGCGGCAGCGCTCCCCTCAGTACCCGACTCTTCCGCGCTCGTGTGCAGTTGCTGGGCTACGTTAATGCGAATCCTGAACTAGATCCAGATATCGCCCTCAAAGGCTCCCTTACAGATCAGCTATATGGCGAAGTGGCCGCCATGAACCCCGAGAATTTCATGGTGCGCATGCACCTAGAAGCCGTAGAAAAGTTCCAACAGCGCCAGACCTGGGACCAAATAAACGACAGCGATCGGGAGGTGCTCACCCAAGAAATCGCTGGTCTGCCCAATGACCTAGAAATCGACGATATCGAATCGCGGCTATTTGACCTCAAACTATTGCGCATGCAGCTTGCCCAGACCGAGGGAGACGCCGCCACCTTCGAACGCCATCGTCAGCGCGTGGTAGAGATGGCCCTGCTCATCGAAGAGAAAACCACAATCCCCGCTGTCGCTGCCCAGCTCGAATACCTTAACCGTATACAAGAAGCTAGTTTCTGGGAAGCCATCGACCTGAACGACCTCGAAGAGTTGCGCCTGCGCCTGCGAGGGTTAACCCCATTTCTCGACAAGAAAAAACGCAAGATTGTTTACACCGACTTCCAAGACGAAATCATCAGGGTGCGAGAACAAGACGTGGTCTACATGCCCAAAATGACCGGCGTGCAGTACGAGAAAAAAGTCAAAGCCTATCTGCGCAACCATCAAGATTACCTTGTCATTCAGCGGTTACGGACCAACAAACCCCTGACTGATACCGATCTGCAAGGACTAGAGGCCGCTTTAGCCGAGATCGGCGCAGACGAAGGCGAAACGCTCCTCTCCAATTTATTAACGCGCAGTAATGCTCCATCCCTCGCTCATTTCATCCGCAGCCTCGTGGGAATGGATCGCAAGACTGCTCAAGCTGCCTTTTCTCATTTTTTAAATGACCGCAGCCTTACACCCCCACAGATCCGCTTTATTGAAATGGTGATCGATCAGCTCACTGCACAAGGCATCGTAGAAGCTTCTGCCCTTTACGAACCACCCTTCAGCAACCTTCATGCAGGCGGTCCCGATGAGTTATTTCAAGGGCAGGAAACCATCATAGACGGCATCTTCGAGACTTTAGCATCAATCCACAGTGGGTTAGTCTCTACGGCCAGTTGATCTTAATGCAGTCAGGCTGCTCAACATCAATAGCTGCATTAAAATGACAAGGATGTCTGCCCAAAATGTATGGGGTCTTATCGCCAAACCCGCTGTTTCTTCCACATTTGGGCAAAAGAACAGCGTTTGCAGGGTCTTGTCCGCTTTTGGTGAACCCAAAGAGGCAAATGACAAAGAGTCTGACCTGTAGTCAGTCCAGCAAGTTTGCTTTCATACAATAGAGACTGAACTGATGGAACGAAGCATCTAGTGTTGCAGAACCTCTCAATTCCTCAATCCCTCTTGGCCTTAATCGTACTTCAACCCATTGACCTAGCTTGGGCATTAGGCTTAATGGCGATCGCCATTGGTCTCTCGGTTTGGCAGCAACTTGACCTGACCTGGAGCTTATTTTTAGCCATGGGTCGAACAATTTTACAGCTCATGATTATGGGCTATGTCTTGTGGTTTATTTTTGACTGGAAACATCCAGGAGCTGTTTTAGCCCTGGTAGCAGGCATGTTGACCGTAGCCAGCATTGAATCTCGCAACCGCATTGGCAAAGATATTCCCCACCTTATCCCCTGGCTATGGGGCTCAATTTTTATCAGTACGGTTTTGACTCTGAGCTACACGACCCTTTTTATCCTGCAACCAGAGAATTGGTTTGATCCGCAATATCTCATTCCCTTAGCGGGGATAGTGATGGGAAACGCGATGAATGGTGCTGCGATCGCAGGGGAACGCCTCGTCAAAAGTTTAAAGGCGAATCGTAATGAAATTGAGACCCACCTTTGCCTAGGAGCCTCTCCTCAGCAAGCAATTGCCCAATATCGTCGCGATGCCATTCGGGCCGGACTCATTCCCACGATCAATGCCATGATGGTGGTTGGCCTCGTTAAGCTACCTGGCATTATTACGGGACAGCTGCTTAGCGGTGTTAACCCTCAAGAAGCAGCCTCATACCAGATATTAATTATGTTTATGTTGGCTTTCGCCACCTTAGTGACCACCTTGCTGGTGGCGAAAGGAGTGTATCGTCAGTTTTTTAATGCATCTGCTCAGTTGACCTTGCCCTAAAAAGGGAGGGATGTTCAAGAACCCGTTACTCAGCTTTGACTTCCAGGCCAATATCAAACATAACTTCTCTAACACCGGGAATATCTTTGATTTGAGTGACAATATCACGAGCAATATCAATATCTTGGACATTGCCAAAAATTTGGACTGAACCACTCGCTACTGCTGCAAAGACTTCTGGGTTAATGTCTGATTTGATCAAAGATTTAATTTCTGGATCAGTGAGCCGTTCCGCTTCTGGTTGGAACTGGACATATTCCAAGCCACGGTAGCGCAATTTGGTGGGGTCAATTTTCAGATCTTCATCAATGACTCGTTGTCGCTGATCTAAAGCACTATCGGATGCTCCCATTGCAGCCAATTGAGGCAGGTTAAGGGTTAGAGCAGCCACGCTATTGCCAAACAAGAGGATACTGACTAGGCAGGCAGCCAAAGCTGAACTCAGAAATCGTTGAGACTTCAAAAAAGGAAGTTTCATCAGCAGGACAGTGATTGTACTGGCAAGAAAGAAAACAAGGAACATGGCAGATCAATTCAATACAACACCAGCCAACAGGCCGCATTTCACCGTAACACTTTTCATTCCTTTACATTCACCCTGGTATGCAGAATATAGGACTGCGCTATAGGCGTTTCAGCATATGACGGCAATCTTTTCGGTCAAAGCATTCTCCTCTCCAGTACGATAGCCCTAGCCATCAACTCTCAAATTTTGAAGGCTTTCGAAGTCAAGCCGAGACCAACATCCTCAGGGCTAGCTGGTCTATCGTCTGCTCACACAGGACTTCAATCTGTTGCCAATTTTTCTCTCAGAATTGCGCTTTCCCGTCTTTTTGAGGCGATCTTTGGTCTATATCAGCGCCAGAAACTCTTGTGTTGTCCCTAGCCATGAGTGCCATATCCCTTTAATCACCATTTTTATCGTCACCCCATTGGGCTAACCTAACCGGAGATCATGGCTCCATCAGAATTGGAATGGTAACCCGCCATCAACTGCTGAAATGCGGGTTCTGAGCGCAATGGATCGAGGTCTGCATCAGAGGCTGCCAGGTCACCAACTTTTGGATCGAGATTAAGAGCCTGGCTCAGCATGTCTAATGCCTGTTCACATTGTCCTTGCAAACTATAGGTACAGGCCTTGTTATAGACAGCTGTGGCATTCTTAGAATCTAAGGAAAGGGCTTGATCATAGGATGCAATCGCCCCTTCAAAATCTTGGAGTTGTAGCAAGGCTGAACCTTTGGCAATCCAGGTTTGGGTCGCATCTGCCCGCAGATTTAAGGCATGATCGTAGCAGCGAATGGCTCGCTTATACTGCTGCTGAGGCATCAGTGCAAGTCCTTTTAAGTACCATGCGGTCCAAGAGGATGGATCAATGTAGGCAGCTCGATCAAAGCTATCAACCGCTGCTTTATATTGGCCCAGGTGATAGTGGGCTAAACCGTGATCGCACCAAATATTCGCATCTTCAGGATCAAGAGCGAGGGCCTGCTCGTAGTCAGCAATCTCATCTTCATAGCGCTGTAATCCTCGCTGAGCCCGGCCTCGATGCACCCAAGCTAAGGACTGATCAGACTGCAAATGCAGGGTTTCGTCGAAGGCTGCGATCGCATGTTCGTACTGCTGCATAAATAACAGGGCAATCCCCCGGGAATGCCAGGTATCGGCATCGGGTTTCAGTTGGATGGCCTGGTGAAAGGCTGCTTCAGCAGCCTCGTACTGATGATCTTCGAGCAGCAGCTGTCCTCGCTGATACCAATATTGGGGCTGATCGGGATTGGCCTGAACGGCTTGTTCTGAGTTTGCGATCGCACGCTGCAAATCCACCCTTTGATTAGACTGAACGTGGGTTCTAGGGTTCAATCGTTGACCAATAGCAATCGTCGCCACCAGAATCACCAGCGGCAGCCAGGACCACTGCTGAAAAACAGCATATCCCACCTTTGAGAATAAAACTGGGATACCTATCTGCTGAGTCAATCCATCCACAAATCCCCAAAAGGTGGCATTGGCAACGGGCACAAACCACAACAAAACAAATAAGATCAAAAATCCGTAACGGCTATACTTTCTCGCTTGTTTCTGCACAGAAGGGGGAAGCCAAGGCTCAATAATGCCAAAGCCGTCCAGAGATGGGATAGGCAAGAGATTTAAAACAGCACCTGCAACTTCTAACAAGCCTAAAAACGCCAGGGCTAACCATAGCTGATCTTGGGTAGTCAGGGCTTCTAATTCAAACGTTCCTAAACTCAGGGAAGTTTCCACAGTTTCAAGGGGATTCCCTAGCCGAAAAGGCACTGCCAATACCAACGCCACTATAAATGTTGCCGCAGGCCCTGCTGCGGACATGGCACTATCCCACAATCGATTCCGGATCAGGCTGCGATTGATATAGACTGCTCCTCCAGGCAATGGGATGCCACCAATGAGTAGAAAGACAATTGGCAATACCAAACTCAAAGAAACATCCGTATATTTGAGGGGGTTTAGGGTGAGATACCCCTTATCTTTGACCGTTTTATCTCCGCCCCAGTAAGCAATAATGGCATGTCCAAATTCGTGCAGACAAACAGAGACAATCCATCCCAAGAAAACGATGAGGGTAACAATCACAACGGCGGTTTCATTCCTGTCGGTCAGCTAGCAAATATTGTAAAAGTGCCATAGGTCAATGCACTGGTTATCAATAATAGAGTCGGAACGGCCAATGTAGCATTTTGCTCTGACAAGTTATTCACTTGAGAGCAGCCCACATACAGCATCAACACCGAATCACACCCCAGATAGAAGGATAAAATCCAAACGCCAGCCGCCCCAAATTGAACCACCAGCCCACTTAAAAACATCAGCAGACTCAGAGGCAAGAGCGTTGCCCCACTGATAAAAATATCGCTGGCCCAACTCCCTCGAGCCCGAATCAGACTCCGAACAAGTTGATTCAAAAAAACTAAGCTAAAAAATGGCATCGCGCCGAGTATAAACCGTTCGCCCAAGGTGACTGAACTAAAGACAATCGGAAACAGGTTAGCGGCTAACACAAACCCCAGTATGGACAGCCCCGCATAGCTTAACCCCACTTCAGTAGCCCGACGAGCAGACAAGCGGCCAAAGGTGGGCAACAATCCACCACTTGGGTTCATAAAGAACTCAGGAATCGTCGTAAAAATATCTTGTAAGAGACCTTGCTCTCTTAATTGCTGTCTTTGGACTTTAACCTCAGATTTCGAGTGGCGACTCCGCCCCATCTCTTGCAAAATCACCTGCACTCGGTTGACTTCATCTGGTTCACCTTGGGCTTCAAAAAGCTGTGCAGCCTTGGTTAAGTCTTCACGGGCCAACGTCTCTTCCTGCATTTCCAGACGGGCTCGTCCACGGTGCAACCAGGCTTGGGCATAATCTTCGTCCAGAGCAATAGCTTGGCTATAGGATGCGATCGCAGCGGGTGCAGAGCCTAACTGCAATCGGGCTCGCCCCTGGTAATAGTAGGCCTGGGCAACCGTATCATCCAACCCCAAAATCTCCGCACATTCTGCCAGTACCCCTTCGTCATCCCCCTGAACAAACCTCACCTGACATCGTTTGAGGTAGGCATCCAAGAATTCTGGATCGGATTCAATGGCACGGGTGTAGTCCTGAATGGCCCCCACATAATCTCTTTCAGCAGCCTTTTGAGTCCCTCGGGCATACAATGCTTGAGCGGTGGTGAAACCATTACTGCCATCCCCATGAATAAATCCATCCACTGGGCTAGAAGGATAGAGGGCTTCAGAAATAATGTCATAGGCTTCGCTCAAACGTTGAAACTCAGCCTCAGCAGCAGGGTTGTCTGGGTGTAAATCAGGGTGGCAGGTTCTGGCCTGACGCCGAAAGGCAGCTTTAAGCTCTGCAGGCGTTACATCCGCTGAAACTCGAAGCAGTTGAAAGTAAGGTTGCAAATCCGCCATTAATATCTAAATTCAGGAGTGATGCTGCTTGATGAGCAAATTCTAGTTTAGCTAGTTCAGAATAGGCCAATTCGTTCTTTGTAAGCCATCTCTTGGCAACGCCACTAGCGTTATTCACAAGACCGGATATCAGACACCCCTACACAACCCTATCAATACAGGGAACAGAATGCCCACCTACACTGGAGGAGACTTAGGCTGCAACTGTTGCTCCCACAGCCACAACAAACCATTACTGATGACAGCTAACAGGCCCACCACAATTGTCCCAGCCCAGATTTTGTCATATCGCCCCGCTTGAGCAATGCCCTCAAAAAGCAATACCCCCAATCCCCCTGCCCCAAATTTAGCTGCAATGGTTCCTAGAGCAATCATGACCGTCGTAGCTAAGCGAACCCCCGCCAAAAAGACAGGTCGCATTAACGGAACTTGCACCTGCCACCAACATTGCCAGGCAGACATACCCATCCCTTGAGCTGCCTCCAATATAGGTTGCGGAATAGACTGCAACCCCACCAAAATACTTCGCACCAATATGACTTGTGCATATAGGGTCATGGCTACTATTGCGGTCATGGAACTGAGTCCCAGCAACGGGATGAGCAAAATCATCAAGGCCAAGCTAGGAATGGTATAAATCACTCCCAATATCGCCATAATGGGTCCTTGCAGCCAAGTCCACCGATAAATGATCCAGGCAATAGGAACTGCAATGATCACAGCCCCTCCTAAAGCAATCCCCGTCATTTGCAGATGCTCCAGCAATAATTCCAATACAAGATCTGGATTTTGGAAGATATAGCTCATGATTTTGTGTTGCTCAACCAACCATGTAAGCCAATGGCCCCTAAGATGCCGCTCAGCAAAGTCCAGACACCATCGGCAAACAAGTTAATCCGCTGAATATTTTGAGCGGCTTCTGCTTTGAATAGTGCAGATAAATCATCTGTACTGCGAAGAACATCTTCATAGGCTCGATAGTCGATTTTGAGCTGTTGCCAATCCGTTAAGGTTGCATTGCCAAAAATAACCACTCCAGCTACCCCCGGAATAATTACAAGCAGGAAAAGGGCGTTTCGCATCTTCAAATGTTCACTCCAGAAAGAGGAAAAGAGTTGTGCACTGAATCCTGTTGATTGGTGGGAGGAAGCTGGGGCTTCACCAAATTTTGACAGAATCATCAGAAACTACAGTCAATGTATCGTATGAATTTAAGTTCATATACATGGGGCTGAGCCCATTTCACGGATCACCACTCAGATTGGTCTTTTAGAATCAGCCTGATACAGTTTGATTAATCTTGGACCTACGCTTAGCCACCTGTATCTAACCTCAGTCATGAAGATCATTCACGGAACCTGGATCCCTGACGAAGCCGCATTTATGCAAAAAGGGGCCTTCTATCTTTGGGTTGAAACCTCTAAACCTAAAAAGAAGCGCAAAACGGCCCGTTCTATTCATCCCTATCAGTTGGCCAGAGATGAATTAGAGGACTTCCTCAGCAATGAGTTAGGCGTAAAACCCGGTCGCCCCCTAGAACAACTGATTGATTCACGCCATTTTTTGCTTCCCAGCACCGATCAGGCCCCGCTCCCCTCTCTTGAACTATCCCGATACCTGGAGCAAGCCACTCCTGAGACTTTTGAGTGGCAGTATTGGCAAGTGGATTGCTTTGAGGTCAAAACCTGGGTAAAGACAGGCCAATATGAACAGCGACCCGTAACCGACATTATCAAGCTACTGAATGAGCTACACTTTATTGCCCTGCATAATCTCGCGGATATGCAGCTCGGGGCAGATTTACTGTTTTGGTACCACTACACCCAAACCCTCAAACCCGTCTTGCTGAAAGACCTATATATTCCAGCCTTGCGTTATCGAGAGGCATCATCCACCAAAGACTCTCGCAGCAAATCTAAATCTCGGACTAAATCTCCGTCTGTCGAAATCTATCCAGCCTGGGAAATTGTTAGTGAATCCTATGAAACTGAGCTAGATCGATTTGTGGATTATATGCCTTTAGCCTGTGTATCCGGGTTCTCAGACTGTCCTAAAACCCCCACTTTTTATGATCGCAAAACGCTACTACGGCATTTTTCAGAACATTTGCTGACTGAAATTATTACCGCAACCTATTTACCCGCCAGCTTTACGAAGAAAATTGCCAGCACCTTGATTGAGGATTGTCTGCAATCGCAACCGGTCATGCATTATGGCCGTAACACCAATCAGGAGCTGTATGAGCAGTGGCGAGTGTGGCGCGATCGCATCCACCAGACCCAAACCTCAACGCCTTTTTATCTCTGCTTTCAGCTCCAGGATCCCCCCAAACCAGAAGAGGCTTGGCAACTACAGTTTCTCGTCGCACCTAAGCAGGATCCGTCCCTACAAATTTCCCTCTTGGATTATTGGCGGTTCAAACCTGAAAAGCAACAGGAATTACATAAGCAGTTAGGTGAGAGTTTCCAGCAGAATCTATTGCTGAGCTTAGGGTATGCCGCTCGAATTTATCCCCAGCTTTGGCAGGGATTAGAAACTGACCAACCCATTGGTATTCCCTTGGAAATTGGTGCCGCTCTAGACTTTTTACAGGAATCCGCCTGGGTCTTAGAGAATGCAGGCTATAAGGTCATTATCCCGGCCTGGTGGACCCCCAAAGGACGGCAGCGGGCCAAAATCAAGCTACGGGCGAAAGGCAAGTCCTTCTCCAGCGCCAACGATAAATCCAAAAGCTACTTCTCTCAAGATCGGCTGGTCCAATATAAGTACGACCTCGCTATTGGCGACCAAAAGGTATCTGAACAGGAATGGCTGGACCTGGTTCAGGCTAAATCTTCCCTGGTGCAGTTTCGAGGCCAGTGGATGCACCTCGACCAGGACAAAATGCAGCAGATGCTGGAGTTCTGGAAAACCCAGCAAGCCGAAAACCCCGATATGACCCTTCTAGAGTTTATGCGGATGACCGCAGAAGGGGGAGACGATGTTGAAGTTGATTTTAACCGCGACAAGACCCTGGCCCAGATGCTCAAGCAGCTTCAAGATAAGAGTAGCTTGGATGCGATGGCCGAAGGCCGGTCGGAGACCATCGCAGATCCTAAAACCCTTAACGGCACCCTGCGAGAATACCAAAAACGAGGTGTCTCCTGGCTAAACTATTTAGAGCAGCTCGGTCTAAACGGCTGCTTGGCCGATGATATGGGCTTAGGCAAAACTGTGCAGGTGATTGCTCGCCTAGCTCAGGAACGGGAAGAAGCCGAAACCGTTCCCCCCACCCTGCTGATTGCCCCCACCTCAGTGGTGGGCAACTGGCGGCGAGAAATCCAGAAATTTGCCCCCCATCTACAAGCCATCGTTCACCACGGCAATGAACGGGCCAAAGCCGCCAAAGAGTTTAAAGCAATGGCAGACCAAAATGATGTGGTCATCACTTCCTTTAGCCTCGCCCGCAGGGATAGCAAGCTATTGGATGCCGTTCCCTGGCATCGGATTGTTTTAGATGAAGCACAGAATATTAAAAATCCCAAAGCCGCCCAAACCAAAGCCATCCTCAAGCTCTCGGCTACCCACCGACTGGCCCTCACCGGGACTCCCGTGGAAAATCGATTGCTGGATTTATGGTCCATTTTCAACTTCCTCAATCCAGGGTACTTAGGCAAGCAAAACCAATTTCGCAAGAACTTTGAACTACCGATCCATAAAGACAATAACCGCAGGCAATCCACCACCCTCAAAAAGCTAGTGGAGCCCTTTATCCTGCGGCGGGTTAAAACGGACAAGTCCATTATCAAAGACCTACCCGATAAGGTGGAGCAAAAGCTCTATTGCAATCTCACCAAAGAGCAAGCCTCCCTTTACGAAGCCGTTGTCAAGGAGATTTCCAAAGACATTGACGAGGTAGACGGCATCCAGCGCAAGGGCATGATTCTTTCCACCCTGCTAAAGCTCAAGCAAATTTGCAACCATCCCCGTCAGTTCCTCCAAGATGAAAGCGACTTCACCCCCGAGCGTTCCCATAAACTGAGCCGCCTCACGGAAATGATCACCGAAGTCATGGAAGAAGGGGAAAGTTTACTCGTATTTACCCAATTCACTGAACTCGGGGATGCCTTAGAAAAGTATCTCCGCCAAACCCACCACTACACCACCTACTACATTCATGGCGGCACCAACCGTAATAAGCGAGAACAGATGATTACTGAGTTTCAAGATCCTGAGACTGGACCATCTGTGTTTATTTTGTCTCTCAAAGCAGGGGGCGTCGGCATCACCCTTACCAAGGCCAATCATGTCTTCCACTTTGATCGCTGGTGGAATCCGGCAGTGGAGGATCAAGCCACAGACCGTGCCTTTCGGATTGGCCAGAAAAAAAATGTATTTGTCCATAAGTTTGTCGCCATCGGCACCCTAGAAGAGCGGATCGACGAAATGATTGAGGACAAGAAAAAACTAGCAGGGGCAATCGTGGGTTCAGATGAGTCTTGGTTAACCGAACTCGATAATGAATCCTTTAAAAAACTTATCTCCCTTAACAAGAGCGCTATCTTGGAATAATAAATATGGAAAGTCACAACTTATGTATTTCAACCTCATTTAGGTGTAAGTAGACCAGTTCATGCCGCGAAAGATTCGGGAACTGAAGGCTCAACTTGTACGCACAGGATTCGTCTATTTACCTAAACGGGGTAAAGGTAGCCACGAACGGTGGAAGCATCCTCTTCTCAATAAAACGTTGACCCTCTCAGGCAAAGATGGAGATGATGTCCCCCGCTACCTAGAAAAACAGCTAGCCAAATTACTGATTGAGTTGGAAGAAATACGAAAGGACGAAGATTAATGAGCCAATACAGCATGATTATTCAATGGTCTAAAGAAGATCAGCTTTATCTAGTCACAATCCCTGAATTCGCTGATCTCGTCGTCATGCCTTGCACTCATGGTGCGACTCGTGAAGAAGCAATTCGCAAGGGAGAAGAGGTGATTGATATGTATCTAGAGTCCTGGCAAATGGAGAATCAACATATCCCTGAACCGAGTACTCTGCAAATGGTTTAATCCCAATTATGATCACAGTAAACAGGCGAGAATTTCAACAGGTATCTGAATCTACAGGTTGAAAATTGGCGGCAATCTCAGAAAGATAGTTGATGCCTCATGTAGACGGAAGAACTTTGCAGATCTGGCTCCCACTTGAAAGTTGTTTGACCAAACTTACAGTCGCTAGGACGCTACTTCAACATCCCTGTAATTCCGGCATAGCTTGTTTCGCGCTAAGGTGGCTATAAATCTTAACAAAATTAGCATGACAACTATTGCATCAGAAAAATTAGGTGAGCACGCTTCTTTAGTTAAAGACTGGGCCAAAGGCTATGACTCTCAGCTAAATGAATATAGTTACTGGATTGATGAGATAGAAGGCACCATTCCCCCGGAACTTCAAGGCACTTTATTTCGGAATGGAGCTGGGAGTTTAGAAGTCAACGGCCAAAAGATCGGTCATCCCTTCGATGGGGACGGCATGATCTGTGCCATTACCTTTGACCAAGGCCGTGCCCACTTTCAAAATCGCTACGTCCGCACAGAAGGCTATCTCAAAGAACAAGCCGCTGGGAAAATCCTGTACCGAGGGTTTGGCACCCAAAAAGCGGGTGGATGGCTAGCCAACATCTTTGACACTAATTTCAAAAATGCAGCCAATACCAGCGTCATTTACTGGGGAGATAAATTATGGGCCATGTGGGAAGGTGGTCATCCCCATCAGCTCGTTCCTAAGACCCTAGAAACCATTGGCCCAGATACTCTAAATGACTTACTCTCAGCCGATCAGCCTTTTTCAGCTCACCCCAGAATCATTGATGGCCGTTTTATTAATTTTGGCGTCAAGGGGATTGCATCCCAAAGCTTAACCATCTTTGAACTCGATGAGCAGGGCAACCCATTAAAACAGTCCTCTCATCCTTTGTCAGGGTTTGCTTTTTTACACGACATGTTAGTAACGGCAAATTACTACATCTTTGTGCAGCATCCTTTTCAGGTCAAAGGATTACCTTTCCTGCTAGGATTCAAAACCATTGAACAATGTTTTGACTTCAATCCAGAGCAACCCACCAAAATCATCCTGATTTCTCGCCATGGGAATCATGATCTAGAGATATTAGAAACCGATTCATTCTTTGGATTTCACCATGGCAATGCTTGGGAAAAAGCAGGGAAACTCTACTTTGAATCTGTTTGTAGTGATTTCTTCCCCCAGAAACAGCAAGACGAGTTAGATTTTGAGCAAATTGACTTTGAATCGTTCCCTACGGGAGAGTTATGGGAATTTGAGGTCAATTTATCTTCTAAAACCATTGTCTACCAAAAAGTAGTGGAAAGAGGCTGTGAATTCCCCTCTGTGCATCCCCAATGGGTCGGGAAAGAGCATCGTTATGTATATATGAGTGTCTGTGACAGTTCAGATAAAAATGGTCCCCTGCAAGCCATTCTGAAACTTGATAAAGAATCTGGCGAGCAGCAAATTTGGAGTGTGGCTCCCAGAGCATTTCCGGGTGAACCGATTTTTGTCCCTCGCCCCGACAGCACTCAAGAAGACGATGGCTGGATACTCTCATTGGTGTTTGATGCTGCCACCCATCGTTCTTATTTGGCCATTTTAGATGCCCAAGATTTGAACACCGTCATTGCAAAATTACACCTTCAGCATCATATTCCCCATGGATTCCACGGTAGTTGGACGTCTAAAGTTTTCCTTGACTCTTCTAAAAATTAACAACTGTACAGAAAAGAATAAGGCCCTAATCTAAGAATCAACAGAAGCAGACTACATTAGAATTAGTCCCCAGCCCACCCTGATTGCCCAAGGCAAAACCGATCATGACTCAGGCTGCCACACGAAAACTAACCCTAGATGAGTTTCTCACTCTTCCTGAGGGTGAAACGGCCTGTGAACTCATTGATGGAGAAGCAATTCCTAAAATATTTCCAACTCGTTTTCATTCCAAAACTTGTGGTGCTTTAATCATGCTGTTGCAACAGTGGGCACCAGGTCGAGGAGAAGTGGGTATTGAATGGGCGGTTGTCTTATCCCGAGATGGCAAACCTTGGGTCCCTGTTCCTGATTTGCTCTATATCTCCCATGAGCGTCTTTCTAGCATGGGAGATGAAGATGGTCCCTGCCTTGTCCCCCCCGAATTGGTAATCGAGGTCATCTCACCGGATCAATCTTTTGGAGGGATGGCGGAAAAGGCAACAGACTATTTAAGTGCAGGCATATTAAGAGTCTGGATCGTAGATCCTAAGGCAAAAACTATTACGGTGTTTATACCTGAACAATTACCTATTACCTATCGAGAAAATCTTGTTCTGAGTGATGAATTATTCCCTGAGCTAGAACTAACGGCCCAGGACGTATTTAGAGGAGTAATCACCCATGGCTAACTTCAGTCGAACCTGGTGGGGACAACGGTTTCTTACCGCAATTGAGCAAATTACCGATTCGGGGCGATTAGGTCGGGGGCGATCCTATGCTCGGGGGAATAAAGTCAAAAGCTTCACCATTCAGGATGGATTTGTGGAAGCTCGGGTTCGTGGCTCGGTGAATCCTTATTTTGGGGTTTATAAAGAGCCTTTGTATGAAACCAGCATTGAGTTTGAGCCAATTAGTAAAGCCAATTGGGCAGCTGCGATCGCATTTATTGCATCCAAAGCCAGTCTAATCTCGCGGCTAATGCTAAATGAAATGCCCGACAATATCGAAGATGCCTTTGCCAAACTGGATCTCAACCTGCTGCCCCGCAGCAATTCTAATTTCACGACTCAATGTTCTTGTCCCGACTGGAGCAATCCCTGCAAACATATTGCTGGTGTCTATTACCTATTAGCTGCAGAGCTGGATCAAGACCCATTTTTGCTGTTTGAATTGCGGGGTCTGTCTCGGGACAATTTACAAAAGGAACTTGCGAAATCTCCCCTCGGTCAGGCATTATCCGCTGAACTCACTGCCCAGCAAACAGAACTGGAACCAGACACCAGTTACTACACTCAGCCCCTGACTACACCCGCATCCGAGATCGAACAGCTCAAAGACTTTTGGCAAGGAGAAAAGCGGCTCCCGCAAACCATTAATGCCCCACCTTCGACCGGAGTCTCTGGGATTTTGGTTAAAACCCAAGGCGACTTCCCAGCCTTTTGGCCAAAGGAGCAATCCTTCTTAGCCGTTATGGAAGAATTCTATGATCGAGTCAGAGATAAAAGTTCTGCAGTGCTTTAATTCAAATGACTCAAGCGCAAACCATCGCAACGGATTCAACGGTCTTAGCCTTCATCAAAACGGCTTGGATCTTGCCAAACAGTTTGAAGATGATTGAGGTCTAAAATTCCTACCACATCTGTCCCGTTCATAACCTGTAATTGCGATTGACCCAACTTCAATAACATGGACAAGGCCTCTCGTAACGTGCTACGACTGGCAATTTTGGGAAGATGGGGAACGGAGGAAGCTGTGGATACCATCACTCGTTCTACAGGCAATACCGATAGCTGTTTTAGAATGTCCTCAGTCCCCACTAATGCTTCAACAAAAGCATTGGCGGGTTGGGTGAGAATTTGCCACGGTGTTCCATATTGGACCAACTGTCCTTGATTAAGAATCAGAATCCGGTCTGCTAATTTCAAAGCCTCTTCAATGTCATGGGAGACAAATAGAATCGTTTTTTTGAATTGTTGCTGTAACTGCTGCAGCTCTTGTTGCAGGGATTTACGGGTAATGGCATCCAAAGCCCCAAAGGGCTCATCCATCAGTAACACTTTTGGTTTGGCCGCCAAAGCCCGCGCTAACCCCACCCGTTGTTGCTGTCCACCGGAAAGTTGGCTGGGGTAGCGTTTGCCAAACTCTAGGGGAAGTTGAACGAGTTCCAATAATTCTTCTACCCGAGCTGCGATCTCAGTTTTTGACCATCCCAATAACTTAGGCACGACCGCAATATTTTGAGCAATGGTCATATGGGGAAATAAACCTGCCTGCTGGATGACATATCCCATTTGGCGACGCAGAGTAGTCAGGGGAACCGTATGAATGCCTTTGCCATTGAAGAAGATCTGTCCTGAGGTTGGCTCATACAAACGGTTAACCAGCTTTAACAGGGTAGTTTTGCCACAACCCGATGGCCCCAAAATCACCACTAATTCCCCAGCCTCGACTTCAAAAGTGCAGCTTCGCAATGTTGGCTCTGGTGCACTTGGGAATTGCAAACTGACCTGTTCAAAGTGCAACATATTATTAAAGATTTTTCAGGAGAGTTTTTGAGTCATATCCACTTTGGTCCAGAATGATGACCAGTCTAACCTAGACCTCACTTTCGAGATAGTCCTATGAATTTGAGTCGTTGGCTGCAGTTTATGGGCAATGAGCCTTCTAAACAATCACTGTCTAAACTAGAAGCAGATTATATAGGCTGGTGGCAAACTCTTAGAGATGATCCTGATCGTCCTGAAGAAATTTGCACTTGTCTTTGCCATACAGGAGGCATCGTGCATTGCAAACCCTGCTGTATCAATTGTCCAACCTGTCATTTACCGATTCGAGAAGACTTTTTTGCAGATCATCCTTCTCGCTGTGGTCAATATTTAGGACCACAGAATAAGAACCATGACATTGACGAGGGCTATGACTATGAGCGGTAGAACGATTGAGGTATAGTTTGTACTGCGGGTAAAGGGTTAGCACCGGAGAAAAACAATGCCAGTTGCCGTTGGAATGATTGAAACCTATGGATATCCGGCTGTTTTAGCAGCAGCAGATGCCATGGTCAAAGCCGGTCGGGTGGCCCTAATGGGGTACACGAGCTGCGCCAGCGGTCGCTATGTTATCTCCATTCGTGGACCTGTGGCGGAAGTAAAGCGGGGCATGGAGGCAGGTATTGCCGCTGTTGAAGGGATGCCTGGTTCAGCTAAAGTTGAATCCCACTATATCGTGCCAAATCCCCCTGAGAATATTGAGGCGATTTTGCCGATTGATTACTCAGAACGTTCTGAACCTTTCCGAACGTGAAGTAAGGGTTAGAACGAGCGCTAAGTTGTACATTATTATCTTTGAGGAAAGTCGGAATGCCACAGGCAGTTGGGTCACTGGAAACGAAAGGATTCCCCCCCGTATTGGCGGCAGCAGATGCCATGGTCAAAGCAGGGCGAGTGACCTTAGTCGGTTATATTCGGGCGGGAAGTGCTCGGTTTACGATCAATATTCGCGGGGATGTATCTGAGGTCAAAATGGCTATGGATGCCGGTGTGGCAGCGGCAGAAAAAACACCAGGTGGTGTTTTGGAGACTTGGGTGATTATTCCTCGTCCCCATGAAAATGTGGAAGCAGTCATGGACATCGAATTCGGCGATGAGGTAGAAGAATTCCGCCGCGCAGTTGAAGGTCTAGCCTGATCCTGGGGAAGAGTCAGTTCTCCCAACTAGGAATTTTTAGGTGTAAACAGATCATTTGCGATCGCAGTTCCTAACAGCACCAATCCACATCCAATTCCCATCGATACCGTCACGATTTCTCGTAGCGCTAATGCTCCCCAAAGCATGGCAAATAAGGGAATCAGGTAAGCGACGGTCAAAGTTTTGCTTGGCCCCATAGCTTTGATCAAGTGAAAATAGAGCATCTGGGCCAGAACCGAAGACAGAATCCCCAAAGCAAAAACAGACAGGAGTGCTTTGGACGAAGGAATCTGGCTAGGTATGGAGAACGGAAGCAATGGCACCAGGCTCACCGCCGCACTCAGTTGGCTTCCCGTTGTTACAGCTAAAGCAGGAACTCCGGCAAACTGCTGCTGAATATAAGGGGCAGCAATGGCGTATAGCAAAGCCGCTAAAAGCCCCGCAGCAATGGCAATGCCTTGATTAAGGGTTAGGGGTATATCCTGCCAGCCCACTAAAAGCACTACCCCCAAAAAACCAACCACAAAGCCCACCAAGCGGGGCATGGAGAGTGTCTCCTGTAGCCACAGGACCACAATCCACAAGCCAAACAAAGGCGTCGTGGCATTCAAAATGGCAGTAAACCCCGAAGATAAGGATAAAGAAGCATAGGCTAACAGGCTGAATGGCAAGGCTGAATTTAAGATGCCCAGCAGCATCAAAGCCCGCCACTTGCGCTGAATCTGAGGCCATAGCCCTAATTTGAACACCAGCGGTAGCAAGGTCAGGCTAGCGATTAAAACTCTCAGTTCAATCAACCAAATCGGTCCCCATTCTGGCGCTGCAATCCGGGTAAACAGAAACGAACTACCCCAGATAGCGGCTAGCAGCAGCAGTTTAAGAAAATTGTGAACCGACAACTAGCGCTGCCACTGAAAGATAGCCGCGCCCCAACTCAAGCCTGCCCCAAACCCAGAGGCCGCAATCGTATCTCCAGGTTTAATATGGCCTTTGCGAACCGTTGCGTCCAGTGCGAGGGGAATCGTAGCGGCAGAGGTATTGCCATAGTTGGCGATATTACTAATCACCTTCTCGGCAGGCACTTTGAGGCGTTTGGCCACCGCATCGAGAATGCGCTGGTTTGCCTGGTGTAAGAGCAACCAATCAATATCGTCCGTTTTTAAGTCCGACTGGAAGAGGGCCTTCTCCACGACTTCAGGCACTCGATTCACTGCAAATCGATAGACTTCCTTCCCATTCATAGAAATAGGTTGATATGTCCCTTGACTAACATTAATTCCCCCAGTCAAGGGACGTGCCTCGCCCTGATATTGGACATTGAGGCAATCATGTAAACAGCCGTCGCTGTGTAAAGCAAAACCGAGGAAGCGATCGGTGTCATTAGCTTGGAGAACCACCGCTCCTGCTCCATCCCCAAAGAGGACACAGGATCGACGATCAGTCCAATCCACCCAACGAGAGAGCACATCAGCTCCGACCAGGAGGACATTGCGGTAGACGCCCGTGCGGATAAATTGGGCAGCCGTAATCATGCCAAACACAAACCCAGAGCAGGCAGCGGTGAGGTCAAAAGCAACCGCATGCTTTGCACCAATTGCAGCCTGGATTTGACAAGCACTGCCAAACAAATCGTCGGGGGTTGAAGTGGCCAGTAAAATTAGATCAATATCAGTGGCTTCCACTTGGGCCATCTCTAAAGCGTTTTGGGCTGCGATCGCACCCAGTTTCGCCAACGTATCATCTGGACCCGCGAGATGCCGAGATCGGATGCCCGTGCGACTGGCAATCCACTCATCAGAGGTATCAACGATTTGGCTCAGACCATGATTATCCAGGGAAGTCTCAGGAGCAGCAGAGCCGCACCCAGTAACTGCCAATCCAGTGGCCATTTGCTGCACGTTTATTCTCCATTGGAGGCGGCTGTCACCGTCTGTTGATAGCAAGATTGAATACGCTGGGATACCTGATTATCCGCAGCCTCTTTTGCCAATCGAATGGCATTAAAGATTGAAGGCGCTTGGGAACTGCCATGGCTAATGATACAGACACCTGCAACGCCTAAGAGCAATCCTCCACCATGTTCTGCATGGTCCATCCGCTGTTTAATCCGACGCAGGTTGGGCTTTAAGATACCCGTCCCCACTTTGCCATGAATGCCTCTGGGCAACTCTTCTCGTAGTATTTGAAGGGCAACTTCGCCCACCGCCTCCGCAAATTTCAGGAGGATATTGCCAGTAAACCCATCGCAAACAATGACATCAAACTGGCCTGAGAGCACATCACGGCCCTCAGCATTGCCAATAAAGTCAACGTGAGGATTCTGTTCTAATAGTTGATAGGTTTGAACCGATACTTCATTGCCCTTACAGGATTCTTCTCCAATGTTGAGCAATCCCACTTTTGGCGCCTCAGTTCCTAAAACGTATTCGCTGTAGATGGTGCCCATGGTGGCAAACTGATCGAGAAATGCCGGGCGACAGTCTACATTTGCCCCAACATCCAGTACCAATACGGGTTTACCAGCAATGATGGTGGGGAAGACACCGCCAATGGCCGGTCGATCAATCCCTGGAATTCGGCCCAGTCGTAAGAGGGCGGCAGCCATTGCAGCTCCAGAGTGACCTGCTGAAACAACTGCATCAGCCTTCTTCTTTTTGACTAAATCCATCGCCACGTTGATCGAGGCCTTACGCTTGCGGCGAAGGGCACTGATCGGCTCTTCGTTCATCTCGATCAGCCCTTCAGAAGGGATGATTTCAACAGGGACGGAATCAGAATGGTTTTTGATGGAAGCTTCAAGACGGTCAGGATCACCGACTAGTAAGACATCTGCATCCAATTCTGCTTGGGCTCTTAAGGCACCAGCAACAATCTCATCTGGGGCATGGTCGCCCCCCATGGCGTCAATGGCAATACGTGCGCGAGTGGCTCCCATGTGGCAATCTTGTAGAATCTTTAAGTATTTTAACAGATTGTCTTAGTCTAACTTAACGGAATCCGCTTAAATCAAAGTTTGAAATGAAATGGCTTTCGTTAGGATGAAACGACACTTGCGATCGCAGACTAAATACACCTAAGGCAGTCAACACAGTTAATGCTTGGATGCTGACCCTACAGACATCCTATAACACTCCCATCCGGATTCAATAAAAACAACGCAATAAGTTAGCCACAACCTCAACTTTGCTGAAGCAGATGGATTACGCTCTATTGTTTCTATTGTTTGAGAGAGAATGCGGACGAAAGGACTTGAACCTTCACACCTTGCAGTACTAGAACCTAAATCTAGCGCGTCTACCAATTCCGCCACGTCCGCAAATTTGGCTTTATTATCATAGCGCAGCTTTTGGCGAGAAACAGAAGTCTACCAGAAATTCTGTAAAAAATATTGTAAGTAACCTGCCAATGTTGATTCAAGTCGCTATCTGCCAACCACAACTACCGAAACAAACTGCCAAAAATCGCCACAATTCAATCTATCTGCTCTCAAGATCGCACATGGATTGATTGAGGGTAAGCTTTTGTTCAGAGGGCACTATTTGTGCATTGATGAGGCGAACAGATTGGACTGGTCTACCCTTGGCGTCGTAATAGTGCCACCCATTGCTGGTGGCATCATTGGCTATTTCACCAATGACCTTGCCATTTCAATGTTGTTTAAGCCCTATCGAGCCATCAAGATAGGCGATCGTCGGCTTCCTTTTACTCCAGGGCTTATTCCTCGCAACCAAGAACGGTTAGCCCAAAAGGTATCTGATGCAATCACGACCTCCTTGCTAACCCCAGAAGAGTTACAAGCCATTGCCCAGCGATTGTTGCAAACTGAACGGGTACAAGGCGCTATTTTTTGGCTACTCCAACTTGCCTTAGATCAAGTCAAGTCTGATACGGGTCAAAGGACCGCCCAAATTTTAGCCAACATCCTTAGGGATTTTGCCGATCAATCCTTACCTCGCATCATTGTGGCCCTAGCCCGTCGCGAAGATTTTCTCCAAGATCAGCTGGACCAAGTGTTCGATCAAGTACTCCTGGACTTACAACTGACAGATGACCAAGCCCAACAGCTTGCCAACTGGATTATTAATGTTGTAGTACCACCGGATACCCTACGACTACTGCTGATTGACTTCCTGACCGACCGCAATATTGCGATTTTGGATCGCGATCTACGCACCAAAACCAGTGGAACCTATTGGTTAGTCGCCAATGTAATGGGAGTCCAAAATAGCTTAGTGAAATTGCGGACCTTCTGTATCGAAGAGAAATTAGCGTGCAACGCCATAGTGGCAGAATTGCTGACATCCCTGGGAATTCGTCAACGGTTTGTCGAATGGCTAGCCAGTTTATCGCTACAAAACCTACCCGTTCGCACCGTGCGACAGCTCCGGCAGCAGTTTCGTGAAAGCGTACGAGGATATACCCAAAATAAAGGAATTTCCGTATTGCAAAACCTTGGGACTTCTGTAGATTGGGATGAAACCGCCATGCTAATTGTCAAACGATTGCAGACTTCTGAAGTTGTTACAACATCTCTCAAAGACATCAGTGAAGATTTAGCCTTGATCTTGGAGCGATACTTGGAACGTGATTTAGAAATGATTGTGGTGAAAGCCCTGCCCATTTTAAATCTGGACCAGGTGATCATCGATCGCGTCAACCACACTGCCCCAGAGGATTTAGAGGCAGCGATTCAGGGCATTGTCAAAACAGAACTCCAAGCCATCGTCATTTTAGGAGGGGTCCTGGGAATTGTAATTGGATTATTGCAGTCCTTAATTCTGTTATTTTCCTGACAAACAAGGCAACCCATCTCGATAATCTGAGACAGGAAACGTTCTACAACAAGATGTCATTTTCTGTTTGAAGTGCGGCTAGGTTTAAGAGTCAATCAAAACTAGGGAAAGATAAGGGAAGATTTTATGTTGTCTATTCATCTACAAAGGTTGATCACCTTTTTGCATTCCCAAAAGTCATGAATTCTGAACCTAAAGTCACACCTACATCCGACCATCCTTCATCCCCTGAACAGGCCGAACAGCAACCCATTATTCAAACCTTTAGTTTACGGAAGACCTATCGCACTGGCTTCTGGATGAACAAAACCGTCACCTCCCTGCAGCAATGCAGTGTTCAGGTCATGGCTGGTGAGACATTTGGTCTACTGGGACCTAATGGTGCAGGGAAAACCACTTTATTAAAGATCCTCTTAGGTCTTGCTAAACCCTCTGCAGGTAGAGGGTTCCTATTGGGCAAGCCTTTAGGGGATCGGTCAGCCAAACAGCATATTGGATACCTGCCCGAGAATGCCTACTTCTACGACTATTTAACCGGGTGGGAATTTCTCAAGTATGCGGCGGGTTTGTTTCAAATCCCCGAAAAAGTCCAAAAACGACGCATTCCAGAACTATTAGACATGGTGGGATTAGATCGTAAAACTGCCAAGAAAAAGCAAATGCGACGCTATTCCAAGGGGATGCTGCAACGGGTGGGTATGGCCCAAGCGTTGATCAATGATCCAAAACTCGTCTTTTTAGATGAACCCATGTCAGGTCTCGATCCTATGGGGCGGTATCAAATGCGGGAAATTATTCTGTCCTTAAAAGAGCAAGGCAAGACCGTATTCTTCAATAGCCATGTTCTGTCCGATGTGGAAGTGATTTGCGATCGCGTCGCCATACTGGCTTTGGGAGAGCTAATCTGCGAAGGCACCCTGGATCAACTATTAGGTGCAAACACCCAAAACTACCAAGTCAAAGGGAGAGGGGGTAGCTCAGAAGTCCTTTCAGAAGTCCTAATCGATTTTGAGATGCAGGCCGAGCAATGGCATGGCCAGCTTCAAGGCGATCCACAAATCTTTATTTCCAAACTAGACAGCATGGGAGGCACGTTGATGGAGATGAAACTGATGCGACAATCCCTAGAAGACTTCTTTATCCAACAACTCCGGCAGCGAGGCATTCAAAAAAGCCGCTAAGCTTCGTTAAGGTCACCCGTAGGGTCATCGTCCATAGCAGGCGTATCAGCCCAGCTCGAACTTTCCTCTTCTTCACCATCGCCTAGGGCAACAAGCACAACAGTGATATTGTCTTGCCCGCCTTCGTCTTTCGCCGCTTCGACTAAAGCATCTACAACCGTCTCGCAGGGGTGTTTGACCTCGAAGAACGGCGCAATTTGCTCATCCGCCAGCTCTTCTGTTAAGCCATCACTACAAAGCAACAACTGATCGCCAGATTTGACATCAAGGGGTTGGATGCCGATTTCATCAAGCTCTTCACGTCCCAAACATTGGGCTAACACATGACGCCAAGGGTGGCTTCGCGCCTGATCCTTCGTCAACAAGCCAGATTTCACGGCTTGAGAGATCCAGGTGTGATCCTCTGTAATCTGTGCTAACTGGGATCCTCTCCATCGATACAACCGCGAGTCACCAATATGAGCACACCAAGGTTGGCCTTCTGTAGGGAATAAGACCACTACAACGGTTGTTCCCATGTCAGCCCGTTCTGGGAAGTCTTTTTGATTCTGGATAATATCTTGATTCGCTTTCAGTAGCGCTTTTTTCAATAAATCTGGTGGATTAAGCTGGGCTTGCCAATTTTCCACCAAAAACTTCTGGATGGTTTCAGCAGCTATCCGGCTCGCTTCTTCGCCACCTGCATGGCCCCCCATTCCATCCGCCACGATAAAAAACCGGCCTTCGGGTTCATCAATCCGGTAAGAGTCCTGGTTCGCCTTACGGACTAACCCTTGATCACTAAGGCCTGCAAACAGACGTTTCATATTAGTTTCAACGATTCTATAATTCCTCTACTGTGATTACCATCTGCTTCAAGTTAGGAAGATGATATAAAGCCTCAGACATTCAAATAGTGTAGCGAAAAAAGCACCTTTCCTGATTTGCCTATAAAATGCTACAACATTCGTTCAAAACTGTCATAACGTTTCATTCTTAATAACAGCCGCAAGAAGACAATAGCAGCGACGCTGGCAGCTAGAGCTGCAATCGCAGCCAGCCACACGTACTTATTCACCAGCAAAATCGTTGCAGAGAGCGTAAAAGTACCAATAAGCAAGGCGTAGTTGGTTCCCATATGGGTTAAATTCAGCCGCCGCAAAATCCGGTCTGTTTCCACTGAGCGTACCCGCATCCGGAGGTCACCCTGCTCTAACTTGTCCAGGGTATCTTCCATTCGTCGGGGTAAGCCCAAGGCAGTATTACTAACCTGGGCAGCCTGTCGCCCCAACTCTCCCAACAGATCACCATTTTGATTATTCGAAAATCCACCGTTGGTCATAAGTTCTGCTGCAAAGGGTTCTGCAACCTCCATAAAGTTAAACGTAGGATCTAAACCCCGCCCCACCCCTTCTAAAGTGGAAAAGGCCCGCATGACAAATGTAAACGTTGCGGGGAAACGAAAGGGTTGATCATAGGCAATCTCAAATAGATCATCGCCAATTTGAGCAACAGACTGCTTATCAAACGGCTGCCCCATAAAATTATCCAACATATATTGGATCGAGCGCCGGATCGGACCCATATCATCTACAGGTAATAGTGCCCCCAAATCGATCAAAGAAGCAATTACTTTATTGGCATCTTTTTGGGCAAACCCGAAAAACGTCTTTAGCAGCTTCTCCCGGGTCAACGTCGTAATCTGGCCCATCATGCCAAAATCATAGAAAATCAACTTTCCATCTGAACTCACGGCCAAGTTGCCAGGATGAGGGTCAGCATGGAAGAACCCATCCGTTAAGAGCTGATAAAGATAGGCTTTGGCACTCAGCTGGGCAATTCGCTTTCGATCGATACCCGCAGCATCAATGGCATCATAATTACTAATTTTGAGACCTGGAACATACTCTAAGGTCAGCACTCGGGGCGTTGCATATCGCCAAAAGACTCGGGGCACATACACCCATTCTTGCGACCGAAAATTGCGTCGAAACTGATCCGCATTGCGGCCTTCATTTAAATAGTCAATTTCTTCATAGAGGATTTTGCAGCATTCTTCGTAGATGCCCAGCCAGTCTCTTCCAGGCCCCCACTTGGGGTGGTTTTGAAAATAATGGGCAATGCCTTTTAAAATTCTCAGGTCAATATCAAACAGCTTTTTGAGACCCGGACGCTGAATTTTGACAACAACTTCTTCCCCGGACTGCAGTTGAGCACGGTGAACTTGACCTAAGCTCGCCGCAGCCAGAGGAACGGGATCAAAACTGCAAAATAACTCTGGAATAGTACGGCCAAAGTCCTTCTCAATAATTCGTTCTACAATCTCATAGCTAAAGGCCGGTACACGATCCTGGAGCTTGGACAGCTCTTCGACATACTCCGCTGGGAATAAATCCGCACGGGTTGAAAACAATTGTCCAACTTTAATAAAGGTGGGTCCTAGATCGAGTAAAGTCTCTCGGATCCAGATGGCTTGCTTTCGTCGTCGGGTCGCTCGCTTGTCTTCGGTCATCCCTCCGACATAACTCCAAGACTTACTCAACCACCACCTAGAGCTAAGCAGCTGCAGCACAAAGGCCCAAATATCCAGGAAACGACGTTGCCGAGAATAGCTTTCTCGATTCCAGCGATAGGCTTTGCGATTTTGTTTTGGGAAGGTCAACTCAGAGGATGAAACTGACACAGGCACTAACCAGAATGGCTGCGGTAGTTTTGCAGAGCTGAACGGAGCTGGGCAATTTCTGCCCGTAACTCATCAATAGTCTCTTGTAAATCACCAGAATTAGCGGTACTGGAAGCCGACGAGTAGCTTTGAGGATTGCGAGCTGCTTCTGAATCAGCTCTTTCCCTGACCTGATCGGTGAAATGACGGATTTTTTCCCGTTGCTCAGCATCAAACTTTCCCACATTGCTGAGGGTATCTGTTAGTTGATGCTCTAGCTCTTCATATAAAACTTCAGCAGTAGCTCTACCCAAGAAAAATGCGCGGATTAAAGGGTTGGTCATGGGATAGTTACATTACGATGGCTTCGCAAAAATTATAACTTGCCTCTTTGCACTCCTGCTCTAACTTGAACCCATAGAATCATCCTGCTGTAGATGAATTCAGACAAAAGCTGGAGAGGTACACCCTCAACCGTCAAGACTATCCGAAAGAAAAAATATGGAAAACCTTTTGAATTGATGACAAGGGAGGGGTTACTCCGAATAGGTTTCAAAGTTAAAATAGAGTTGTAAATCAATACCTTGTCGAATACCGTTCAGATTCAAGCGAACACTGCAGAAATTCTGCAGATGTTTTAAAATTCTGCTGATGTTATTCAATCCCTACTTGAGCTAAACGACGATGTCTGTTGAAACACTTGAAAAACGCTCTACAGGCCGAAAGCTGGCACCAAAGTACCGTGTTTTGCTCCATAACGACGATTTCAACTCAATGGAACATGTCGTCCAAGTGCTGATACAAACCGTCCCCAATTTAACCCAGCCCCAAGCGGTCAGCGTGATGATGGAAGCTCACACCAATGGCATTGCCCTCGTGATTACCTGCGCCTTCGAGCATGCGGAGTTCTACTGTGAAACGCTTAAAATGCATGGTTTAACGAGCACCATAGAGCCTGATGAGTAAGCAAATTTTAGGACGGTAACTAGGGTGAAGCTGATATCTCAGCCCTAGTTACCATCGCAACACAAAATTTTCTATCCTGGCCAATGGAATGCTGTCTTCATCCGTGGTGCAACATCCAATTAGAAGGTGGCATTTGTTGGTATTACCAGTCTATTCACCACTAACCAAATACCAACGCCCCTCTTTTCTGACGAGAAAAACTTTCCCATCCTCTTTGCCGTCTTCGTTGTTAATACTCACCGTTGCTTTGTCGCCATTGATTTGCGACTGAGCCAAGCTTCCTTTAGAAATATCTGCAGAAAAGCGCGCCTGTGCTTCCTTTTCTGCATCCGCTAGATCGCATATTTTTTGAATTCCTTGATCGGCCTCTGGAGCACATAACCCTCTTAATTCTTCAAAGTTTTTGGAGGTTGCAACATCAAAAACTTTTTGAACAACCCTTTCAGGGGTTGAGTGCACCCCATGATCTGCACAAGCCGTTATCAGTAATACTCCCAATAGCGAACCTAGCCGTTGCATAGCCACCCTCCCGGGAGCGTGTCACTTCTTTGAGAGGAAAATGATAATTGATCTTAGATGATCCCTCTTATTGACTATGACACCAGAAGAAGAACAAGAATTCAATGCTTGCGTCACACGCATTTCAGAACTGCTGTATCAAGACTCCCAATCCCAGTCTCTGCCCATGAAGACTTTGGCAGAGATTGAATGCACCGTTCGGACTCAACTGCAAACTCATGTGTCGCCTCAAATGGGTCTTTTTTATCGACCAAGTTAGCCCGCCAGATGTCGGAGAATATCGACGGACCTTAAAAAGCATTCTGGGCAAACTCAACCTCACTCGGACCCAAGCAACAGCCCTCAAGGTCAAGCCCAACAGTCAGTTAAGCCCCTACTTAGAGATGTGCGCCCTGCGTATTAGTGCCAATGTTTCCTATGCCCATGCATCAGAGGATCTAGCAGTTTTAACGGGTATCACAGTCAGCTCCAAACGCAGCAGCGTCTCGTTCATCGTCAAACCTTCAGTCCACCCTCTTTGACGCAAGGAGTCACTCAGCTCAGCTTAGATGGGGGCAATATTCGGTTGATTACTCCAAAAGGGGAACCCTGCCACTGGCGTGGTTATAAAGCAGTTCGCATCAATGGCGATAGGGTTGGCTTGGCCTACTATCAAGACCATACTTCCCTCTGCCTGGCGGTGAACCGCTTCAGATTTGCTGCAAGGGTTTACTGTCTTGGGGATGGTCATGTTGGGATTTGGAAGCTTTACCGACAGATGAGACTGCCAACTCAACAGGAGCAGATCCTAGACTGGTTCCACTTGATGGAGAATTTACATAAAGTCGGTGGGTCACTCAAACGGCTGCAGCAAGCTGAAACCTTTTTGTGGAGAGGGAAGATTGATGAGGCCATCGATTTGTTCTGTGGTTTGAGCAAACCTCAGGCTAAACGGTTCTGTCAGTATTTGCGAGACCACCGAGAGCGGATTCCCAACTATGGTTACTATCAAGCTGAGGGAATACCCATTGGCTCTGGTGCCGTTGAGTCGCTTGTTAAGCAAATTGACCGAAGGACAAAGATTTCAGGTGCGCAATGGCAAGAAAAACATATCCCCAAAGTCCTAGCTCATCGCTGTGCCTATCTCAATCGACAACTTGACTCTATTTTTCTCCTGAAAAAGTGACACGCTCCCACCCTCCCTCATACGTCATCGATCTCCAGCCCATCAGTTTCAAACCTGGTTCCACTAATATTCAGGGTGGAAATCAAGAAGCTTAATCCGTCCAGCAAGGCTCAATACTACTCTTGGAAACGCTGCAAATACCAATTGCCATTTTCCTGAATGAGTTCAAATTCAAGGGAATTTTTTTGGTTAGGACGCATGACAGCTTTTACCGTTGCCGTATAACCGCTAAATTCGGTACTTCCTCTTATTTGTGCAGTCAAGAAGCGATCAACAAACTTTTCTTTTTGGTCAGGCTGAGCTTCAGAAATTTCGCAGATAATGTTAGCCGTGGTTTCTGCCTGGGGGGCACACAAAGGACTGAGTTGCTGAAGGTCTTTTGTTTTTGCCGAATCGAAAATTCTTTGAATTACACCTTCAGGGGTAGATTGAGTACCGCCCTGACAGGCGGTCAGGGTCAATAGTGAGACCAATAATATGAGCTTTCTCAGCATGAGGTTGAGGCTCGAAAAAGGGCGTATAAATCACTTATGGGGCAGATTATACACAAAATCAGATTTCGAGACCTAAACGTAAAACCTAGTTTTGTGAAGTACTAATAACTAATATCAATCTGATTATCATTCATGGTCTTGCTCGTCCTATGCCTGTTGCAGAATGGCCATGAAAAATCCATCCATTTTTTTCTGATGGGGCCATATCTTGAGATTGCTTTGTGGCTCTGAAGTTGAAACCCAATCAATAATGGGCAGTTGGGCTTGCCATTGGGGCATTTGCGCTAGAAATTGGTCAATTATCTTTTCATTCTCTTGCGGATGGAGGGTGCAAGTGGAATAGAGGAGTGTCCCTCCTGACTTCACCCAACGGGCACTATTCAGGAGTAGGTCTAGTTGCAGGGTTGATAGGTCTTGAATATTGTCTGGGGTTTGACGCCAACGGGCATCGGCATGGCGATGTAAGGTGCCTAAGCCTGAACAGGGGGCATCCACCAACACATAGTCTGACAAGGGGATTTGGTCCGGAAGTTGCCGACTGTCCCCGGTCCAAATCTGGACTGCATCGATCTCTAAGCGTTGAAGATTTTGCTTTAGCTTGCGTAGACGAGACGGGGTGCGATCGCACGCCCAAATCTCCCCACGATTCTCCATCAACTCCGCCATATGAGTGGTTTTACCGCCGGGTGCCGCACAAACATCCAGGGCAATGGCTCCCGGTTGAGGATTCAGCAGATGCCCCACGAGCTGAGCGCTAGCCTCTTGCACAGTCCACAACCCCTCCTGAAAACCAGGCAGTTGGGGAATGGGACCGGATTTACCTTTGATTCTGAGGGCTTGGGGTAAATGGGGGAGGGGCGTTGTGGTGACGCCTGCTGCTGCGAGTTGCGATCGCACCGATTCACGATCGGTCTTTAGAGGATTAATCCGCAAATCGATATGGGGAGGCTGGTTGCAGTAGTCGCACAGCTTTTTCGTCTCTTCGGAACCAAGTTGATCATGCCAAACCTGCACAATCCAATCAGGATAGCTATACAAAATCCCTAGACGCTGAATGGGATCAGGGGGTAACTCTAGAGGGTCATTCAGGTTGGCTGCTGCCCGTGTATATTGCCGGAGCAGTCCATTAACGAACCCTGACAATCCCGACAGTTTATTCTGTTTCGCTAACTCCACGGTGGTAAAAATAGCGGCAGCATCAGGAATATGGTCGAGAAAGCGCAGTTGATAAAGTCCCAGATGCAATAAGGTGCGCAAATCAGGAGGCTGCTGGTGGGCAGGCTTTTTGGCAAATTGGTCAATCAGCGCATCCAGAGTCCGTTGGCGACGAACACTACCATAAAGTAGCTCAGTCAATAGGCGGCGATCAGCATCAGCTATCGTTTTCGGCATCACCCGACTAAGGGCAACGTCTGCATAGGCTCCTCGATGGACTGCTTTGAGGCCTTGATAAGCCAGTTGTCGAGGATTGGGGGTCATTCAGTACTGGTGCAGCAACTGGCCTCATTGTATAAGGACTCAGGTTCCACAACTCAATCGCCAGTATGTCTATGTTGTGGAGCAAAATTCTGCACCATAACCGCTTCTTGCATCTAGAATCTTTACCTAGAGATGTCATTCATTATGTGTGTTAAAACCATAATCCAGAGCATGGATTTGTTCACAGAGAATGAGTATAGATTTTTGCATTGCCTGCAATGATTGCTACGAATATCTAGAGTTGCATAAATGGTTTCCTGATGACGACCTTTCTGAAAAATATCCATGTGATCTGAAACGTGGAAACTACAGTGGCTCCCCTACAAATAAGAATAAAGTAGAGAAAGCAATAGCCATATTCGAAACTGGGCTAAGACAAAAGTGCCCTGGCCATTGGATCGAAAATCTGGTCCCATATTTGCAGTCATTTATTGAAGCACATGATGGTCATTCCCTGTCCATATATAACGACTGTGGCGATATGCCGTGGGATTTTGCTGAGCCTGACTGGCACAAATGGAAAGAAATTAGAGGGCCAATGTCGTGCTGGGATGAAAACTTCAAAGACGTAGTTCTTCCTAGAAACATGATTGATGATTTAGATATTAGTACTTGGGAGGATGCACTAACTCATTACAAAAATAACTGTCTCGATATAATTGGCCCAGGGATACCCAATGAGCTCAAAAAAATCTTCAAAACTCATCTTGAGAGTTTGAAATAAGTAGTTGAACAATGCTGTAATCCCTATGAAGTTTTTTCGTCCAAATATATTGATACTTCGAGATTCAAGTTCGGTTAAGTTTTTCTGATTCACTTTTGGTGCTTGTTATTCTTTGGAGTACGGTTAAGCCTTGTGTGAATCGGATGTTCGCCGCTAGTTCTCATGTTATGTGGATTCCGGTCTGTGATTTAACCATGCGACGGACTGGATATTCTAATCACCTTATTAATTGGGCTATTTTTTTCATTCATGGGGGTTATCAGGATTCGTTATCCGGCTGTTCATATACACGAATACTTGTTACAGACATGGAGACTTCACTTTATAGATTACTCTGGCGAAATCAACTTATCGCTACTCTAAATGAGGTTCACCCGTTTGATTTTCCGTGGGTCTGTGCGAGATTCGTTGCTGAAGAAATGGATCCACAAATCTACCAGTTTCTTCAATGGATCGATCGCGAATCGAAAACGGAAGATGGGATTATTAATGATCCACCATTCCCCAACGAGTTACTGGATGATTGGTACATCGAGAAACCAGATGGCTCAAAGTCCGAAATAATGTTTCCTGTCTTTGATTTCTCGGATGGCACAGTCGAATGGCGATAAGGAACAAGTATAGCAATTTGGATATATTTTGCAACATTAAATTTGGGAAGCGGACAAAGAGTTTTGGTATGTACACTAAAGGCAATGAGCTATCAGGAGTCTGGAGACGATGCAAACTCAGCTACCTGTAACGGAAACCACCCAGACAAGTTCCGCTGAACAGCGGCTAACGCTGAGTAATGTTTCTTGGGAGACTTATGAGAAATTACTGAATGCCTTTGGCGAACATCGAGCCGTTCGACTTCACTATGACGAAGGAGTTCTAGAATTCATGGTTCCTTTAGAAGCCCATGAAAATCCGAGCGATATCATTGGAGCCTTTATCCGACGCTTAGTTGTGGATAGTGGCTGTGACATCAAAAGTATGGCATCCACGACATTACGCCGCAATGAGCTACAGAAGGGAGCAGAACCTGATAAGTGTTTTTATATTCAAAACGAATCCAAGGTGCGGGGCCGAGAAGTTGACTTAGACCAAGATCCACCGCCTGATTTAGTGGTTGAAGTAGACATTACCCATACTGATATTGATAAAAACAGGCTATATGCCCAATTGGGTGTGCCTGAGCTGTGGCGCTTCAATGGTCAATCGCTAACGATTTATCAGCTTCAAGGTGAACAATATCAGGAAGTTGAGCAGAGCCGTAGTCTGCCATGGATAAACAAGGCTTTGTTTTACGACTACCTCAATACCTGCAAGTCCATGGGAGAAGCCCAAGCGTTGCGTCAGTTATCCGCTTGGATCACCACACATCTGCCCCAGTAGACTTAGATATTCTCGAAATCAAACGCTTCTCCAACCTTGTTGCCTCAAAATGTTAACCTTTGTAAAGGATTTTCATTCTTATTCAGGTTAATTTACGATGGCTCGATCTTCTCCCCTGCAAGAAGCGGCTTCAGACAAGGGTTCTAGCGAAAGTCAACCCTTTATCCAATTAGAGAGACTGAGTAAAGCCTTCCAAGAAGGGATGGTTGACCGTCAGGTCTTGCAGGAGATTACAGCGACCTTTGCCACAGGTGAGTTTGTGGTCCTATTGGGTCAGAGCGGCAGTGGTAAAAGCACGCTCCTGAATTTGATCAGCGGCATTGAACAACCCACCAATGGAAGAGTCACCATCAACGCCACAGAATTATCTGCACTGAATGAACGAGACCGCACCTTGTTTCGTCGCGATCGCATCGGTTTTATCTTTCAGTTTTTCAACCTAATTCCTACCCTGACGGTGTTAGAGAATATCACCCTGCCCCAGGAATTAGCAGGCGTATCCCAGGCAGAAGTATCGGAAAAGGCGATCGCACTGTTGCAGCGGGTGGGTCTCGAAGATCGCGGCGATGCCTTTCCTGACAAACTCTCGGGGGGCCAGCAGCAGCGGGTGGCTATTGCCAGGGCCTTAGTCCATGACCCAATGCTGGTCTTAGCCGATGAACCCACGGGAAATCTGGACGAAGAAACGGGCAAGATTGTGCTGGATCTGCTGCTAGAACTGACCCGGTCGGCTCAGAAAACTTTGATTATGGCTACCCATAACCCCGAAATCGCCAAGCTGGCTGACCGGGTGGTACGGATGCAGGATGGTCATCTGGTGGAAGACACACGACTGGGGGCGGCCTGATGACCGCAGTCTTAGAACCTCAAAGAGAACCCCAAAGCTCCAATCGGCCTCTATGGCGAATGGCTTGGCGACGGTTTCAGCAGCGCTCCTTGCAATATCTTCTCTGTTTGCTGGGGGTGGCCTTGGGGGTGGCAATGCTGGTGTCTATCGACTTGGCCAATGGCTCAGCTCAAACTGCTTTTGAATTATCTACAGATGCGATCGCAGGTCGCGCTACCCACCAAATTGAATCCATTGCCCCTGCGGGTATTGACGAGTCCGTTTATCTGCAAATTCGCCAACAGGCGGGCCTGACTAAAACTGCCCCGATTGTGGATGGTTATGTTTTGGCCCCTGACTTGGGCAACCAGCCCATGCGCCTTGTCGGTGTGGATCTATTTTCAGAACCGCCTTTCCGTAATTACTTTGCCCCGGAGAATCAAACTGTAGGGTTGGCGGGACTGCAAACCTTTTTGACCGAACCCAATACCGTCGTTCTTTCCACGGATGTGGCTCGACGCTATCAGGTGGATTTAGGGGATACCCTGACCCTCGATTTAGCGGGGCGTCAAGTTCCAGTGCGGTTAGTGGGCAAGGTGCAGCCGGAGAGCGCCACCACCCAGCGAGCCTTAAGTAGCCTGATTTTTACCGATATTGCTACGGCTCAAGAAATTTTACAGATGGGAGGGCACCTTAGCCATATTGATCTGATTGCCGAAGCAGAGGGAGACTTGGATACGATCGCATCCCTATTACCAGAAGATGCCAGACTAGAAACCGCTGCTGCTCAAAAAAACGCCGTGCGGCAGATGACGGCAGCCTTCCGGTTAAACCTAACGGCCCTCAGCTTACTGGCCTTGGTGGTGGGTATGTTTTTGATCTACAACACCGTCACCTTTAGCGTGGTTCAGCGTCGTCCTTTATTTGGTGTGTTGCGCTGTTTAGGCACCACCCCCAGACAGCTTTTTACCCTGATTATGGGTGAAACGGCTATTCTGGGAATTCTCGGATCTTTTCTGGGGATGGGATTAGGGATTGTATTGGCCCGCAGTATTGTCGGTCTGATTACTCAAACCATTAACGACTTTTACTTTGTGGTCAGTGTGCAGCAGGTGGCAATCCCGCCCGTCTTGCTGGTGAAGGGAATGCTGATTGGCATCAGTTCTGCTCTGCTGGCCGCTTTGGTGCCTGCCATAGAAGCCATGCGCACTAGCCCCCAAACCATCTTGCAGCGCTCCTCATTGGAAAATAAGGTGCAAAAGCTTCTGCCCTGGCTTTTTCTCAGTTGGGTAGTGATTACAGTGATTGGCATTGGCCTATTGCGACTGAAAGCGGGATTAGTGGTGGCCTTTGCGGGGCTATTTGCCATTGTCCTGGGATCCGCTTTGCTGACGCCTCCCGTTACTGCTGCTTTGATGAAGTTGGTCCAGCCCCTTACCCAGTCCCTGGGAGTGTTGGGACGGTTGGCCCCTCGGGATATTGTTCGATCTTTGAGCCGGACTTCAGTTGCGATCGCAGCTCTAATGGTAGCGGTCTCAGTGATTGTCGGCGTTTCGATTATGGTGGGGTCTTTCCGGGTTACCGTGGTTCAGTGGTTGGATCAAACCTTGCAGGCAGATATCTATGTCACTCCACCCAGCACCAACGCCAACCGGGTCTTAGGCCAACTCGATCCAGCCGTGGTAGCCGAAATAAAACGCTGGCCAGGGCTAGATGATGTGGTCACCTATAACGATACCGATGCTACCGTCACTGCCTTTACCTATGGCGACAAGACCTTAGAGATCGAACGATCGATCAAACTAATTTCCGCTGAAGGCGACGTCTCCCACGGTCAACGCCCCTACTCCTGGCGGCAGAACGCCATTGATCCGTGGCCTGCCTTGAATCGAGGGGAAGGTGTGATTGTCTCCGAAGCCCTGCTCCTCAAAGCCAACTTGAGCGATCCACCCACCGCAATTACGATTGACAGTCCCCAAGGTCCACAGACCTTCCCCGTCTTGGCGGTGTTCTACGACTATTCCTCGGATCAAGGCACGGTGATTTTGGACAACGATCCGTTTATCCAGATTTGGGGGGACGAGGGTATCGCCTCTATGGGTCTCTTTACTACTCCCGATATTGACCTAGATACCGTAGTGGAGGATCTAAGGGAACGATATCAAGGCCGCACGGACGTGGTGGTCCAATCCACCCGCAGCCTTCGGGACGGCTCCCTAGAAATCTTTGATCGCACCTTTGCTATTACCCAAGCCCTGCGCTTACTAGCTGTGATCGTGGCCTTTATCGGGGTTCTGAGCGCCCTGATGAGTCTGCAGCTAGAGCGCACCCGCGAAATTGGTATTCTCCGGGCCACAGGTATGACGCCTCAACAGTTGTGGTGGATGACCTTGCTGGAAACAGGACTCATGGGCAATGTGGCGGGTTTTCTGGCCATGCCCCTTGGCTACGTTCTGGCCTGGATTTTAATCTACGTGATTAATGTGCGGTCCTTTGGCTGGACCCTACAAATGCAGCTCAATCCCAGCTATTTCTGGCAGGCTTGGCTAGTGGCCATTGTGGCTGCTTTACTGGCAGGGATTTATCCGGCTTGGCGATTGAGTCGAGTCACGGTGGCAAGCGCAATTCGGGAGGAATAATCATGCGGCGATGGCTTGGATGGGTAATCAGTTTTGTTCTCGGCTTATTTTTAATAGGCAGTCCCGCTTGGTCTATGGAACAGGGCACGGTGGAATGGGCTGCTCCCGCAGAGGTTCCTGAATTTCAAAAAGCAACTGCCCCGATCAAGCTCTCGTTTCCCAAGGACTTTGGCCCCCATGAAGACTACCAAACTGAATGGTGGTACTACACGGGAAATCTAGAAACGGAATCTGGACGGCCTTTTGGTTATGAGTTAACCCTATTTCGTCGGGGACTTACGCCTGGTTTAGCCGATCAACAGGGATCGGCTTGGCGCAGTAATCAAGTCTATTTCTCCCACTTCACCCTTAGCGATATTGAGAATCAACAGTTTTACCCGATCGAGCGGTTTAATCGCGGTGCCGCAGAGCTGGCTGGAGCACAGGCGAATCCTTATCGTATTTGGCTGGACGACTGGTCTGTCGAGGAAGAGCAGCCAGGACAGCTACAGCTCCATGCTCAAGGGCCAGAAGCAGAACTTAACTTACAGATATCCCTGACAGACCCTGTTCTGCAGGGTAATAACGGTTTTATTGTCAAAGGCACTGAGCCTGGGAACGCTTCCTACTATTACTCTGTCGTGCAGCAACCCACCCAAGGAACAGTCGTTATTGAAGGAGAACCATTCACGGTTTCAGGTTCTAGCTGGACGGATCACGAATTTGCCACCCGACCGCTGAGTCAAGGGACTCAAGGTTGGGACTGGTTTTCTCTGCAATTAGAAGATAGTTCAGCGTTAATGCTCTATGGTCTTCGTTCAATTGATGGCTCTGATTTACCAGAATCGAGTGGAACCTATGTTAATTCTGATGGTAAGGTGCAGCATTTGAATGGTGAGGATTATCAAATCCAAGTCTTGGATCGATGGACCAGTCCTAAATCTCGAACCCAGTATCCGTCCAAATGGGCGATTTCTGTTCCCAAACTCGATTTAGAGATACAGGTCGCACCCATGATGAATAACCAAGAGCTACTGCTATCTACAAAGTACTGGGAAGGAGCCGTTGGCATTTCTGGAACACAATCTCAACAGTCGATTCAGGGCAAGGGCTATGTAGAACTCACAGGTTATGATCGCGACCTAAATTTTTAAGGTGCCACACAAATCTCCAAGATTTTGAGCATTAGAGCTTAGTAATCGACAGTCGGATAAACCACCTTTAGATCATCGTTTTGCCAGTGCTGATTGGCATTGACTTTACGGGTTGCTGCATCTGACTCCCACTGTGGTTTTGTATTGCCTAGCTTACCGTTATAAAAGAGATACAGTTTGTCATCGTCTACAATGTAGCTGCTGGGATCAATAGGGAAGGTTTTACCCTCTGAAACCGCCACAGCACAGAATCCACCATATTGAGGTGCATATTTCGTGGGAGCTGCATCAAATGTGGCTTTGTTAGCTGTGCTACTGAAGTGATAAGTTGCACCTTCATAAGTCGTGGAAATTTCGGCACTCCCTTTGACAGGCTGGTTAGAAAAGTAAGACACAGGATCATATCCTTGAAGTGCAACCCCTGCTTCATTGAGGTTGAGTAGATGGGCCATGATTACCTCCTGATGTATACCTGATTTCTTGTAGTTAAAGGCTTATAGCTCTTATCGTCAGCTAATTACAGGGTCTGAGCAAGACGTTTTTTCAGATTGAACCTATAGACAATATCTATCGCGATGGATCTCTACCAAATTCGCTATTTCTTAACCATTGCTGATGTAGGTAATTTTACAAAAGCAGCTGAGCAACGGGCGTAAGCACAGAATCGGGGATGTATGGCTCAAAGAAAAACGGGTCAAGGACAATAGATCCTGTACCCGAATCAAAAACTTGTCATGAGCCTAACATCGCAATTGCCAACCGTACTAGAGCATCACGAATTTCTAGAACAGGTCGAAGCACTCAAAGAATCACCCAGCCTGAGTCAGATGGTTTATATCGTTCTGCAAATGGGTTTGTATTTGGCTCGATGGCTTCTGGAGGATGAACTCTCACGGCGAGCAAAAACAGTATTTGAATGGCCTAGGTGTAGCACCTGCGGAACCCGCTTGCACTCGAAGGGATGGGAATCTCGTCAGATGCAGACACTGGTGGGAAATATTTACTGAAAGCGACGGGTGGGTCGTTGTCCAAAAGGGTGTCCAGGTAGTCTATCAGCTCCTCTGGACCAATCCATTGGGATTACCTCTTACCAGCACAGCAGTAAAGAACTGGTGCGTCTAGGCTGCTTGTTAAGTCTATTTATGCCCTATGAACTGGCCAGTTGGATGCTGAGTCAGTGGAGTGGTTTATCCGTCAGTTCATCAAGCTTGTGGAATTGGGTGCAAGTCATGGGCAACAAAGCTTATCAGGAGCTAGAGGCTCAACTCAAAGCTCAAGCATCAGGTGAACAGGCTCCTAGTGAAGCGATTTCAGAGGTGTTGTCTGCTCTGCCTTTGGCCATTGCTGCTGACGGTGTGATGGTGCCCTTTCGCCCCACTCCGAAAACCCCCAAGGGAAAAATCCAGTGGCGAGAAGTTAAAGTCGCTATCTTAGCCCGCCTGGGAACACGGCTCACCCGAGCTAAAAGAGTGTCCCCAACTACTGCGTCGAAGACTGGTAGCAGTATTGGGCGATATCGACCAGTTCATCCCCTTACTGCAACTCGAAGCCCGCAAACAAGACTTTGAATCGGCCCCAAGCGTCATCTGGTTGAGTGATGGGGGGCGAGGCTTCTGGCGAGTCTACCGCACCTTGTTCTCTCACTGTGCTGTGGCAGTTCTCGATTTTTTCATGCAGCAGGCCATCTTGCACGAGCAACAAAAGTGATGTTTGGGGATGTTCGCTCTGCTCAAGCCCAAGCCTGGTTTCGGCGCTGGCGACACCAATTGCGACATGGGCAACACCTATTAGTATTGCGGTCCTTGACGATGTTGATTCACTCACAATTGTTTACGGGCAAATCTTTTACGACGTTGCTCCAGGTACAGGCTTATTTCCAGCGCCATCTGCGACACATCCAATATCGCCACTTTGAACAACTACAGATACCGCTGGGGTCAGGAATGGTCGAAAGTGCTTGTAAGTGGCTGATTCAACAGCGCTTTAAGGGGGTTGGTATGCGCTGGAGTGAGGATGGTTTCAATCATCTACTCATGCTGCGGCTTGCCTGGGTCAATCAACGGTTTGACTCCCTATTCCCAGGGGTAACCATTCCGAAGTCTAAGGCATCCCCGATCCATTAGCTACGCCCCTGAGCAACTGTTCGTTTCGCAGCCATCGCTCTCAGCGGGAATTAAGAAGCTCGAAAAGGAATTAGATGCAACGCTATTTGAACGAGGAGGACGAACAGTTCTATTGACCCCTGCAGGGCATCTATTCCAAGAAAGGGCACGAGCGATTGTGGCAGAATACCAGTCAGTGCGCCAGGACTTACAGCAACTTAAGGATAAGCCAACTCTCCGAATAGCTACTCTGCACTCAATCCGGGGAAACAGCATAGCTGAGTTAATTAGTAAATTCCACAAACAATATCCCAACGTTTTTATTGAACTTTGCAATGGGTGTCTTCCAGACCTTCAGGACTGGCTAGAGCAGGGCAAGGCTGACTTAGCGCTAACTTGGTTGCGTGAGCAGGATGATGATCAAAACTCCCAATTCTTGTTTCATCAGCCCTTAGCTCTAGCCGTTCCTAGCAATCATACTTTTGCCCAGATAAAAAGTGCTTGTTTAGCCGATCTAAACGAACAGCCCTATATCAAGCGACTAAACTGCGAATTCTGGCAACTTTATCCCAAACTCTTTGATCAAGCAGGTGTTATACCTCATATGGTCTATGCCTCTAATAATGAAGAATGGGTTATCTCACTGATCCAAGCAGGTGTAGGGATGAGTATCATGCCTGTTTGGGACGATCTAACTCATATCACCTACATACCAATGACTGATTTGAGTCTAAGCCGAACTATCGGCCTACAGTGGCGTCGTCAACAGAATTTCGATGTTGTTAACTGGTTCCGTAACTTTGTGGTCGAGCAAGACTGGCAGGTAGCTTGTTCATCGTTGTGCCAAAAAGCAGATATGCAATTAGACAAATCACTCCCAAGCCAAGAATAATCAAATACTTTCGAGCATCAGCAGCAATCTCTCGAATTTTATGCATTGGCTTGTTTTTGAAAGAATTTGATTAGTTCAACGACTGCTGAAAGGTTTGTGCCATTGCCTTAAATTGGGGCAGATAGTTCTTAACTTGCTGTTGGCCTACCATTCCCATCATCAGAATATATCCCCCTTCGTCTGGGAAAAGCATGACCTGATAGAGCATCAAGGGAGTTTGAGATTTTTGATCTTTGCCCGTCGCAGTCAGTTCATAGCCCTCTAGCTCATCGATGGTTATAGGTGTCGTGGTCTGGACCGATTCAATTTCAGTTTGGGCTGTTTCCAACAACCGCCGTCGTGCATATTCTTTACGATTCCCAACGAATACCTCCCCAATCGATAACGCCACAATAAACATAGGATCATTCGGAGTAGCAGTAGGAATTGTGCCATTTAGGGTGAATAGGGCGGTATTCCCCATTGCCACCCCTTGGACTTGGGCTAGGTCAGCGACCGCTTCAATCTCGAAGGGAAGGGGAGCTGCCGCCATTTGAGACGGTTCAACAGACTGAAGAACCGTTTGCAGTGAGTGTCTCAGTTTAGATGCATGAGTCTTAGGGGCGGTAGCCACAACCATTTTTGTCCGTTCGGTATCACCAAAAAGCACCGCCCACTTCAGAAATTCCTGGCCATTGGCTTGCTGAGAAAAGTACACCTTGACGCCAGACTGCCCCTTAACTTGAGTTAACTCCTTGGAGTGCAGGGTCATTCCTTTTTCTGCCAGAGCCGGTTTCGTAAACCCCTGAGTCACTTCTGCAAAGGGCCCTGGAATGGCCAACACCATCACCGATGCCCCCGTAGAAGGTTGTTGAAATCCATAGAAACTTTCTGCTTTCTCAAATCCTGACGGCTGCAGAATCGCAACACCCACATCTGGGAAAGCCACAAGAGATGGAGCTTCCTTGGCAACTTGAGCCTTCAGTTTTCCGGGGGTTGCTAATAGGGGGATCCAAGCCAGGGCTGCGACAAGTTTTCGGAGCATGATGGGTAAAGGAATCAGAAATAAGAGGGTATTTAGGAAAGCTTGATTGTGGAGGGAGGAAAGTTGCGATCGCACCTAGGGCATCACATCATCAGGGTCCTGCTGGTCAGCAATGATTCCACCCATCACATCCACAGAAACGGATTGAAAGTACTGCTGCTGAAACTGTTCTTCTCGGACCGCATCTACAAATTGCAGAATAGCCTGCTGACGCTCTTCCGCCGTCAAGTTTCTAACAGATGGCTTGCCGCTAATATGGATCAGGTTTTTGTGATCACGCACCGTGAAACCATAGACCTGCAAACTTGCCAAGCCTACCTGCAGCGCATGAGGGCCAATCTTGAGGCTGGCTTGCAGCAAAGTTCGGCTGACGCCTCTCTTCATTCGCGCCAAGTACTTAGCCATCCCCACCAACTGTTTCCATACCGCCACTGAGTCAGGGGCATCAGCGCTCTGATAAGCGACGGCTAACGTCTTACCCGCCATTTTGGCCTGCTTTGCCCAACTTTGAACCGTAGCCCAGGAATCGGGACAGTGATCCATCACCAATAGCTCTGGACTGGGTTCAGCTTTATTTGGGTTCTGTCGCCAATCCATGATGGGTGAATTCAAGGTCTGGGTTGGATTTTCTGCTACAGGTCGCACTGCTTCCAGGCGGACCTCATATCGTCTTTCGTAAGCATTAAAATCCAGCTCCACAATCGCATCACAAGGACCAGCGGGAATCTCCTCCTTATAATGCCCCCACCATAATCCTGGGAACCCTGACTCAAATGACGTATCACAGATATAGAAGGTGGTTTTGATGTATTGAACCTTATTGCCCTTGCGATCTTTGATGTTCTTATTCCAAACCTGATCAAACCAGCAGTTGCGGATCAGTAACTTAGGGACTGGATTACCCATCCCACAGGGTTCTAACAGCTTTAATTCCTTAAAAAGTGATCGGCCCCCATCGGTGGCTAATTCGGCTAAGGTCACCACCAAATCGGCCTGAACAACGGCTTCGGGTTCTGTGGCCTGCTGCTGCCGAGCTTGCTGATTAATACCCTCCACCAGTAAAGAAATATTGGCAACGGGCAAACTCAAGCCTGCGGCAAAGGGATGTCCACCGAAGCTCGTCAGTAGGTTTGCCTGGCTATGCACCAATTCATAGAGATCGATCTGGTTTACAGACCGGGCTGAGCCACGGGCAAGGCAAACATTGCTCTTGCCCGCCACCGTTTCCTCCCAGAGAAGAATCGTCGGTCGGCCATAGGTTTGAGCAATCTGACCTGCGACTAATCCCAATACACCAATGGGCCACTGCGGATCACTTAAAACAATAACGGACGTAGTAGACAGATCCAGTTGTTCAAGCTTGCGAGTCACCTGCCGCAGCACGTCTTTTTGCAGGGATTTGCGGCGGGTATTGGCCAGTTCAGTCTCTTCTGCCAACTGCCGACAGCGAGCCGGATCTTTGCTGGTCAGTAACTCCACACAAAAACTAGCCTCGCCATGAATGCGGCTAACCGCGTTGATGCGGGGGCCAAGGCCAAAGGAAATATCGGTGGGACGATCGCCATTGCGCTTACACAGTTCTAAGAGCTTGGTTATGCCAGGGCGCGTTCGTTGGGTGAGTTGCCGTTGCAGCTGCTGAATGCCCCGTTGGGCCAAATACCGACAATCTCCTTTTAGAGCAACCAAATCGGCAATCAGACCAATCGTCACTAAGTCTAATAGATGATCTAGGGGCTGCTGAGGAACCTGGGGCAACGCCAAGTAAAGGGCTTCCACCAGCTTAAAAGCCACTGCTACTCCAGACAGATGGGCCAAGGGATGATCCGAGGGGAAATACCGCGAGTTAATAATAGCGGTCACTGGAGGCCGTTCTAGCGGCAAGGTATGGTGATCCGTGATGATCACATCTAGCCCCAGCTCGTTGGCATATTCAATTTCGGTCAGATTAGTACTTCCCGTATCACAAGTAACGATCAGCTGATAGCCTTGCGCCGCTAATCGCTCAATTCCAGGCCGATTCAGACCGTGGGATTCTGTGATGCGATTGGGAATGGTGTAGGTGAGGAAGCGATTCTGGGTAAAAAATTGTCCGAGTCCGTCCCAGAGAACGGCGGTCGAGGTGATGCCGTCGGCATCGAAGTCGCCCCAGATGGCTACTTTTTGGTTGCGATCGCAAGCCTGTATCAGCCGCTGAACCGCTTGCTCCATCTCTGCCCCAAAGGCAGACGGAGAAGTGGGTTGGTAATGATTCGGATCTAAAAATCCGGGAATCATTTGAGGGTCGTGAATCCCCCGCTGCCAGAGTAATTGAGCTAAATATTGACCTGAAATTTCTGGCGCAACACGTTGTATATCAGCAATCAGCCACTGCGGTGGCGTGACGGCTTGAATAAGATGCCATTGAGGGTCAGTGGGCATTCGCAGTAGTGTGGGCAGCGTTTTGCTCAATTAGCTCATCCACCAAGGAGGAATAGTGGTGGACACCAATCTCTCCTCTAAGATAGCGTTGATACACCTCGGCAATGGCCTGCATAAGGGGCTGACCTTTGTGGGCTAAAGTAGTTGTGCTCATGATGTATCGATCCCTTTTGTTAATAGTGTCAGTTAAGTCGGTTCAGACTTGTTTTTTGAATTAACTAAACAATACCGAGATCACAAATCAAACAAATCAGGAAAAATACGGATTATTTAGAAGTATCCTAACCCTTCATTTTTAAGAAGGGCAAAATACAGACAAACCGTCACCTAGACTACATTTCATCTCAAACAGGCGACACTTTTGCCCGATATAAGAGCTGTTTGCCCTGCCGATACCCCACATAGCGAAATCGGACTGGATCTCCTAATTTCAGGGGTTGTCCAGTCATGGACATAACCTGGTGCCACTGAGGATCATAGGTCGTTTCAGCTCCCACTTCACCAATCGGACTGACGCCCCAAGACGCTAATAATTTTTCTAAGGGACTCAGTAAAGGCAACAATTTTACCGCCGGGGCATCCGGGTTTTTACGGGCAGCATAGGCAGCAGTCGGCCATTGCAATAGCAATGGCTCTAGGGCCTGAATCGTGGATTTTTGGTACTCCACTAGTAGGTATTCTTTCTGGGTCTGTAGTTGCTGCTGCTGGCGCTGGTATTCCTGTTGTAACTGCACCATCTTTTGCTGAAGTTCTTCATGCTTCTGAGCAGAGAGGTCAGAGTCCCTACGCAAATTTACGGAGACAAGCTGATTTTCTCCTGCCGGAGACTGCAATCTCCGTATTATCACGGAGTCATTTTGAGAAAAGGTGGCCAGCAATACCTCCAACTCAACTTGTAAAACCTCACTTAACAAGAGGACCTTTTGCAAACGCAAATCTAAGATGCGACCTTGTCGAATCCAGTTAATATGTGCTCTCGAAAGGCCTGACGTTCGGGATAGCTCGGCAAAGCTCTTAAACCCTGATCGTTGCATCAATTCGATCAGCCTTGGGGTGTAGTCAGGGGCTGCTGAAGGGTTAATTGCCATCAATTAAGCCAACCAAAAACATAAATCCCAGAATGCAACATCGGATGGAACCACTGCAAATCTACAGACTGGCCGGGGGGGTCCCACAATCTCACGCTCTTCATCAGCCTCAAAAAGGTAATTCAAACTGCTGGGTTTTAGCCTCAGTTTCAGCAGATGATTTACGAGCATGCGGTTGAGTATTACCTTTGCGAAGCCCCACAGCAATTTTGCTATGCTGCTCGATCTGCTTCATCACTTGCTTTGCTCGCTTAATCACCGATGGGGGTAAACCGGCCAACCGTCCCGCCTCAATCCCATAGGAACGACTAGCCCCACCTGGGCAAACTTGGTGCAGAAAGATAATTTGATCTGGAAGTTCTTTAACCAGCACCTGATAGTTAGCCACATTTTCTACCAAACTCGCCAGCTCATTCAGCTCATGGTAGTGGGTGGCAAAAATCGTGCGGGCTTGGATAACGGTAGCAAGGTGCTCAGCCACGGACCAGGCAATGGCCAAACCATCAAAGGTGGCGGTGCCTCGACCAATTTCATCTAGAAGAACCAATGATTTAGAAGAGGCATGGTTGAGGATATTTGCGGTTTCATTCATCTCCACCATAAATGTGGACTGTCCAGTAGCCAAATCATCCACAGCTCCTACACGAGTAAAGATGCGATCACAAATGCCTAACCGTGCCGATTGTGCTGGCACATAGCTACCAATTTGAGCCATCAGCTGTATCAGCCCCACCTGACGCAGATAACAACTTTTACCGCTCGCGTTCGGCCCCGTCAAGATAACGAGGTCGGGATGGGGCGTTAAATCAGCGGAAGGCGCACTCCCGAGTTCAGTCGCATTAGGGACAAAAAATCCGGGTGGCAAAGACTGCTCTACCACCGGGTGACGACCGTCAAGAATTTGAATCTCGCGACTGTCGCTCATATCAGGACAGCAGTACCCCTGATACACCGCAACCTCCGTCAGCCCCACCAGAATATCAACGGCAGAGACGGCAGCAGCCACCGTCCGAATCAAGCTGGCCTGCTCCCCGACTTCTGTGCGAAGAGTGACAAACAGGTCATATTCCAGTTGAAACTGTTCCGTTTGGGCGGTGAAGATCCGAGCCTCTCGTTCCTTTAGCTCCGGGGTAATAAACCGTTCTTCGTTGGTCAGTGTTTGTTTACGAATATAGTCATCAGGGGCTTGATCGGCTTTGGCACGAGAAATACTAATAAAGTAACCAAAGGCTTTATTGAACCCCACTTTCAGGGTGGAAATTCCCGTGCGTTCTCGTTCGTCCTTCTCCAAATTGGCAATCCACTGCTGGTCGCTAACAATTTGCTGGCGCATCTGATCCAGCTCAGGATTAACGCTCGGCTTAATAAGGCCCCCTTCCGTTAAAGAGATGGGGGGAGACTCCACTAAATGAGCACGCAGACGCTGGGCCAGCTGATCGAGGATGGGAGGAACCGTTTGCAGAGCCTGCAAATAATGAGCCTCACACTTGGCGACTTTGTGGGATAGCTCTGTTAATTGCCCCAAAGATTCTGCCAAAGCAACCAGGTCACGGGCATTCGCAGTGCCGGAGCCCGCCCGCCCTGCTAGGCGTTCTAAGTCGTAGATTTTCTGCAGCTGGTTTTGGAGTTCTTTACGAAAACCAGTTTGGGGCAATAATTCAGTAATGGCAGCTTGACGGGCTTGAATATCATTGAGATCGAGTAAGGGCTGCAATAACCATCGTCGCAAGGCTCGACTACCCATAGCAGTTCGGGTGCGATCGATTGCCCAGAGCAAAGACCCCCGAAAGGTTCCATCGCGGGAGGTTTGGGTGAGTTCTAAATTACGCCGACTTTGGTGGTCAAGCACCAGATATTGGCTGAGGGTATACGTGGCCAGGGGCTGGAGGGGAATGTGGGTATCTTTTTGGGTGGCTTCTAGATAAGCCAATAGTCCACCCGCCGCTCGTACGGCCAAGGGGAGATGCTCGCACCCTAGCCCTTCCAAAGAACGCACTCCATAGACTTCTTGAATTCGCTGGCGGGCTTCTGCTTGAGTGAATGACGTTTGCGATCGCAACGAGTAGCAAAACTGATTCGGCAATCCTTCCGGAAGTAGATCCGACTTTTCGCCAGGTCGCAAAATCTGTTGAATATCGGGCGCATCCGTTGGGAACAATACTTCCGAAGGCTGAAGCCGCAGCAATTCTTGAGCCAAAGTTTCCCGTTCACTAAACTGAGTCGTCAAAAACTCCCCGGTGGAGATATCCGCATAGGCCAAACCCCAGTGATTACCCGCCAACACAAACGCCGCCAGAAAGTTATTACTACTGGCATTCAGCATCCCCTCTTCCAACAGGGTTCCAGGTGTAATCACCCGAGTGACTTCCCGCTTCACTAACCCCTGAGCTTGGGCTGGGTCCTCCATCTGATCACAGATAGCAACGGCAAAGCCTTTCTCCACTAGCAAACGACTATAGCGATCGAGCTGATGATGGGGAATCCCTGCCATTGCCACTCGACCCACCTCATTTCCAGACTGCCTACTAGTCAGGACCAGTTCTAAGGCTTGAGCAATAGTACAAGCATCTTCAAAGAAGGTCTCATAAAAATCCCCCATTCGATACAGCAAAATGGTTTGAGGGTATTCATCCTTGAGGTCCACATAGTGGCGCATCATCGGGGAGAGGGCTTCCCGATCTACAGTAGTGCGATCTCGATGTTGGGCTGGGTTTTTGCCTTCTCTTATAACAGGGACATCAGGGGCAACAGAATCGCTCATGGAGGATCATCAAGTCTGAATCGTATGTTTACGACTCTATCGCAGCCTACAAGGCAGCTCAACTAGATAAGTTATACTTCGCCTATTTATCTAGTTAATCTAAGGCTACTTCAGCAATACTCCAACTTAGATTCACTTGAGAATAGGCTGATAACTCGTACGCGATAGTGCCATAACTACGCGAAAATCTTTCACACACGCTTGCGGGACCTTGATGAGGAACCCCAAGCCATCCACTAGGACATAAAATCTCCGTCCTTGGAACTCGTTTATCTCCATCAAAACCACAGATCTTGCACCTTTTCTCGTAACTTTAACGGACTAACGATCGGTTGCCATGGCTAAAGAGTAGGGAGATTCGCCCCTCTACTAGGATAGTCTCTTTCGCAGAGGGCGGTTAATGTGCACTTATCCCCTCTTAAACATAAGAGTACAACATTTAGCTCAGTAGAAAATCATGAAGTACAAGATACTATTGACAGCCAGTTCCTTAAGTAATGGCAGGTGGCAATAAAAGCAACTATATCAACATGTGGATACTGGAATCACATAGATTCCATATAGGAATAAACAAATTAATATAGAAAGCCGAAAAAATATTCAAGGCACCTGCTTCAAAGCATCTTAAATCACTTTTAATAGAAGGAGCTTAATAAGCAATTACCTTTTATATCCTTTAAAAAAAATCTTATAAAGCTATTTACTAAAAGCTCTAATCGTTAATAATTTCATATAAATACTATTGCTCCAACAGGGCGTAGCTAATGGATCGGGGATGCCTTAGACTTCGGAATGGTTACCCCTGGGAATAGGGAGTCAAACCGTTGATTGACCCAGGCAAGCCGCAGCATGAGTAGATGATTGAAACCATCCTCACTCCAGCGCATACCAACCCCCTTAAAGCGCTGTTGAATCAGCCACTTACAAGCACTTTCGACCATTCCTGACCCCAGCGGTATCTGTAGTTGTTCAAAGTGGCGATATTGGATGTGTCGCAGATGGCGCTGGAAATAAGCCTGTACCTGGAGCAACGTCGTAAAAGATTTGCCCGTAAACAATTGTGAGTGAATCAACATCGTCAAGGACCGCAATACTAATAGGTGTTGCCCATGTCGCAATTGGTGTCGCCAGCGCCGAAACCAGGCTTGGGCTTGAGCAGAGCGAACATCCCCAAACATCACTTTTGTTGCTCGTGCAAGATGGCCTGCTGCATGAAAAAATCGAGAACTGCCACAGCACAGTGAGAGAACAAGGTGCGGTAGACTCGCCAGAAGCCTCGCCCCCATCACTCAACCAGATGACGCTTGGGGCCGATTCAAAGTCTTGTTTGCGGGCTTCGAGTTGCAGTAAGGGGATGAACTGGTCGATATCGCCCAATACTGCTACCAGTCTTCGACGCAGTAGTTGGGGGACACTCTTTTAGCTCGGGTGAGCCGTGTTCCCAGGCGGGCTAAGATAGCGACTTTAACTTCTCGCCACTGGATTTTTCCCTTGGGGGTTTTCGGAGTGGGGCGAAAGGGCACCATCACACCGTCAGCAGCAATGGCCAAAGGCAGAGCAGACAACACCTCTGAAATCGCTTCACTAGGAGCCTGTTCACCTGATGCTTGAGCTTTGAGTTGAGCCTCTAGCTCCTGATAAGCTTTGTTGCCCATGACTTGCACCCAATTCCACAAGCTTGATGAACTGACGGATAAACCACTCCACTGACTCAGCATCCAACTGGCCAGTTCATAGGGCATAAATAGACTTAACAAGCAGCCTAGACGCACCAGTTCTTTACTGCTGTGCTGGTAAGAGGTAATCCCAATGGATTGGTCCAGAGGAGCTGATAGACTACCTGGACACCCTTTTGGACAACGACCCACCCGTCGCTTTCAGTAAATATTCCCACCAGTGTCTGCATCTGACGAGATTCCCATCCCTTCGAGTGCAAGCGGGTTCCGCAGGTGCTACACCTAGGCCATTCAAATACTGTTTTTGCTCGCCGTGAGAGTTCATCCTCCAGAAGCCATCGAGCCAAATACAAACCCATTTGCAGAACGATATAAACCATCTGACTCAGGCTGGGTGATTCTTTGAGTGCTTCGACCTGTTCTAGAAATTCGTGATGCTCTAGTACGGTTGGCAATTGCGATGTTAGGCTCATGACAAGTTTTTGATTCGGGTACAGGATCTATTGTCCTTGACCCGTTTTTCTTTGAGCCATACATCCCCGATTCTGTGCTTACGCCCGCTCCAACACTTATGTCATACCCTGAAAATATCCAGTTTTAGAAGCATTATGAACCAAAATCTAATATTAATAACACCTAATTGAATTTATTAACTAAACTATAAGTTGCTCAAGTGCAGAAAAACTCTTAGAAAAACAGTTGCTGATACTAACAAGAAGTTGTAAACACTTTAAAAGTATATAGACGAACATTTATCAATTTAGTTCCATGATAATATCACGTCTCAATTAATTTTCAGTACAGACCACAATCTACCATCCAGATATTTTATGATTTCTCAAAATAAAATAAATTTTAGTTATTTCAATAATACATTTATCACACATCCTTTATAGCCCACTCTAGCACTGTCTTACAGATCATTATTCATGAGCGATTTATTGTCTATGGCAATACTCAAAATTATAATTCACTAACTTTATATGACTAAATATTACTTTTTCTAGTCTATTTTCTACATTGACATAATATCCAAGAATTATTATCCTTTGTAGAGCTTATGCAAGTGAGGCCCTCCCATAGGTGGTTTAAAGCTTACTTTCACCAAATATAGTAAATTTTCCTGCTCAGTAAGTTCAGATTGCCACACTACAAATTGCTTATCTCCTGATGATGAAATTCCCCTACTTCTCCCTCACTCGTATCCATGCAGCTAGAATCAAAATCGGCCAATCTGGGCCTAACCCTCAAAAAAGGTTCAGTTGATCAACCAATTATCGAAGTTTCACTTCTTGAGCGTCGAATCACATTCATGACAACGTCAAGAATAGTTGACGTGATAGATGATGCCTGTCTTCACCACAACAAAATTGTAGTGTCCAACTACAATGTCCATGGTTTCAACTTATCAATGCAGTTGCCTTGGTTATATCGCTTCCATCAAAAAGCAGATTATGTCCATTGTGACGGCATGGGAATATTAAAGACAGCAAATTTCCTGGGCTTAGATCTGCCTAGCAGCTACCACACATCCTATACATCTCTAATGCCAAAGGTTCTCGACCTTGCGAACCAAAAAGGCTACTCAGTATTTTTCCTTGGGGGCAAACCCCATATTTTGGAGACAGCACTTCATAATCTAAGGCTTAACTATTCCAATACCAACTTTTTTGGTCATCATGGATATTTCCTATCAGATGACCCAGCTGAGAATGCCTTAAACCAGCAAGAAGTCCTAACTTCCATTAATGAAGTTAAGCCAAATATTTTGGTCATGGGTATGGGGATGCCTCTACAGGAACAATGGGTAGATAGGAACAAAGAGCACCTCAGTGTTAATGCAATTATGCTTGGAGGGGCAATTATCGACCGACTGGCCGGTGAAGTGCCTGACTGCCCTCAACTTCTTACAGAATTGGGACTTGAGTGGATTTTTCGACTAGTACGAGAGCCAAAACGTCTAATGGGTCGATATGTTATTGGAAATCCTACTTTTTTGATGAATATTGCCTTGGCGTCTGCCCTTGGCATTCAACCTTTAACCATTCATCAACATAATCAGTAGATTGATTCCTTGCTCACAATATTTATTCTATATAAAAATACTGAATAGTTAAGTCTAGACCTTTAAACTCCTGAAATGCATGAAGCCTAAGGTATCTGTCATAGTCCCAGCGTACAATATCTCCAAATATATACTTGACGCTTTAAACTCAATTAAAGAACAGACTTATCAAAATTATGAAGCCCTCATTATTGATGATGGCTCTTTAGATGAGACTCCCTCAATTGTCGAGGAATTTTGTAAGGCTAATCAACAATTTAAATTATTAAAGAAACCGAATGGTGGTTTATCCTCCGCTCGGAACTACGGTATTGATCATGCTAAAGGCCAATACATTGCCCTTTTAGATGGTGATGATATCTACAGCAAAGACAAATTGGCCAATCATGTAGCACATTTAGATAATGACCCATCAATTGGTGTTGTCTATAGTGCATCTCAAGCGATTCGTGATGATGGCAAAGCAACCTTTTTTGTCCTAAGTGGTAAGCCACTGTATAAAGACATCCTTACTTCTCTACTATGCAAGAACTTCATTGGGCATGGTTCTAATGGGGTTTTCCGCCACTGCTTAATCAACGAAGTTGGTAACTTCGATGAATCCTTGCCTAGCTCAGAAGATTTAGATTTTTGGTTGAGAGTTGCTAGTACAAAACGTTGGAAATTTTATAGAGAGAGGAAGATTCTCTCTTACTATCGAGTTCGACCTTCAGGCCTTTCTTTCAATATTAGCCGAATGAGAAAGTGTAATGAAAGAGTGATAAGCATGGCTCTTGAGCGATCACCAAAGTTAGTAGCCCCAATTCTCCCTAAAGCTTACGCTTATATGTTCCGATATTTAGCGAGATTAAGTTTAACTTCTGGAAATATTCCGCAAGCACGGGAATACATCAATAAGTCCTTATCTCATGACCGTTCAATTTTTATCCAAGACCCAAGATCTTTATTAACTCTAATTTCGGTATTAGTTTCACCTCTCACTACCCTTACATTAAGAGGGATATTAGGCTCAAACTCTGCAGCTAAGCCTTAACAATCAAGTTTTTTACATTGAGATAGATAAAGTGATTAAGGCCAAAGCACCAACATCAGCAGCGATAACAGAGCAAACTTTCTTTAAAACTGATCATCTCCAGAAAGATTTAAAGAAAAAGTCTGTACGTGGTGGAGCGATAACAATGGCCGCCCAGGCTATGAAGTTTATGCTGCAGATGTGCTCAACAATCGTTTTGGCCCGTCTGTTGACACCCGATGATTATGGTCTCATTGGCATGGTGACAGTCGTCATCAAATTTGTCGTCCTCTTCAAAGATTTAGGTTTGTCAACTGCAACAATTCAAAGAGCTAATATCAATCACAAACAGGTCAGCACATTATTTTGGATAAATATTGCATTTGGAATATTTGTTGCTTTAGTTGTTGCAGGATTATCGCCGTTAATAGCTTGGTTTTATAAAGAACCCAGGCTAATTAGTGTTACTAGCGCTCTAGCATTTATTTTTATTTGCAGAGCCCTATCTGTCCAACATGAGGCATTATTAAAACGCCAAATGATGTTTAACATCTTGGCAAAAATTGATGTTCTTTCCATGCTATTTGCAGTCATTACCGCCATAGTTGCAGCAACCCAGGGGGCAGGTTATTGGTCCATCGTTTACATGCTATTAATGATGGCTACCATTAATACCATTGGTGTTTGGATAGCTTGCCCTTGGCGTCCTGGCTTACCTCAACGTAACTCAAATGTTCGTTCAATGCTGGCTTTTGGGAGCAATCTAACAGGGTTTAAAATTGCTAACTATCTTTCCCTAAACTTAGATAATATTTTAATCGGGCGTTTATGGGGAACAGTTGCATTGGGGCTATATGCAAAAGCCTATCAACTCGTTCTGCTTCCCATGGACCAAATCAATGCACCTTTAACAACTATTGCTCTTCCAGCTCTCAGTCGAATCAACAGAGATCAAGAGAAATATCGAAACTATTACTACAAGGCTGTATTGTCCGTTACGTCAATAGGTATGCCTCTTGTAGGCTATATGTTCGCAACTGCAGACCAACTAATTCCTTTTGTCTTAGGTGATAAGTGGTCTGATGCTGTTCCAATCTTTCTATTTTTGGCTATACCGGCATTTCTTGGGACACTAGAACCTGCAATGGCCTGGGCCTATCAATCTCTTGGAAGAGCTGACCGTCAATTTAGATCAGGACTAGTTATATCAGTATTGACAGCCATTGCATTTGTTATTGGAGTTCGTTGGGGGGCCATTGGAGTTGCTGCAGCGTTAGGAATTACTCGGCCTTTAATAATAATTCCTTCCTTAATCTATTGCTATAGAAATACACCTTTATCGCTTTCAGGTTTGATTCTTTCAATCTACAGGCCTGCTTTAGCTTCAATCAGTGCCGCTCTAATAATTTACTTATTCAATAGAGTTTCAATCCTTACAGGGAACATATTTATTAATTTAGTTATCAGTTTAGTTGTCTACTTAATTTTTTATGCAGCAATATGGATAATTATTCCGAATGGGCGAAAAATAATTCGTGAGCTACTATAAATCCACTAATATTACTCCATAAAATTCACTTTATTTTATCAAAATTTCACTTATAAATACTCTCAAAAGATTTAGCTTCTATTATTTTGTTGGAATTAGTAAATCAGGAAAAACAGCAGGATATTTTTCAGGCTTTTACCAATGAATCAGACAATTTACCCATTATTTAGATTCATCCATCAGAATGCCAGAATCAGGCATGCGTCACATGCTGAGAAAATAGTTTTCTGGACTATTATCTTGACTCCTTTATGGTGGTTATTAGGTATACAGCCATTACTCTATCCGGCCATTCTGATTTTTATTTTCATCAAATCTATTAACCTAGATACACTTATTCGAAATCCTCCTCCTCTATCCATATGGGCATGGCTAGCAATGTCATTGATCATGTTGTGGACTGCTTTAATAGGCATTAGTGACGCATCTTTAGGACTGAAAGAAACTTTAGCTGCAATAGTCACATTTGCTAAAGGTTACTTTCTTATTTTCATTAGTTTAATACTACCTTTCTGGAATCCTATTCGTACTGTAATAATCACCCGAGCGGTAGCTTGGATGGCGAGTGGTTATCTCGTAGGTATACTCTTACTAATCATTAGCTTATTCTTAGGTTTTACAGAATCTTTTTCACCACCCTGGGCAAACTTCTTTCCTGGGAATCCTGCTAGCTTTGTTGTTAAAGCACCAACTTTTCAAGCATTCTTTGGCGTTGTTGTTCCTCGTACTACCTTATACTTTCCAGACCCTCCAATCCTCGGTATCTGTGGGCTTCTCTGCTTCATCATATGTCTAGGAGAATCTTGTCCTACATTAAGAAGGTGGGGACTGTTGGGCAGTTTTACAGCTTTAATTATTAGTCAGAGCCGACTGGCATGGATTTGCTTACCTCTTTCTCTCTGCATATATTCAATTTTTCGTACTCAAAGAGCCCGTTTGGGATCGCTTTGGACTGGCGCATCAGCAGCTCTTCTTTGCACATCGCTTGGTGGGATAACCATTGCAGAATTATTAAATAAGCCATTGGAGATTTTTACGAGTGCACGTCCTGCTTCCTCTACCGATAGAGAATTCGTAGTTCGTAAAACCTTAGAAGCCTGGCAAGAATCCCCTTTTCTAGGTTGGGGTGTTGCTCAAGGAACTGCTGATTGGCATACCTACAGTATTACACTAGGCTCATTTTCCACCTATGCTGCCGTTCTCTATCTACATGGCGTTGTAGGTTTTGCTTTCTTTTTAATAGCTTTACTAAGTACATTATGGAATTTGTGGAAGCTTGCCATCCAAGATCATTCCGCAGCGCAAAAAGCTCTGGGAGCGGTAATTGCCTTAATTATTTTTATGGAGGCGATCCCATTATCTTGGATGGCAGTATATTTTTGGTTCTTTTTTGTTTGGGTAGGAAGTATTCTTATCGAACTAAATTCTCAAAATGATGAACTCATAAAAATATCTCATAGTTAGCTTGTCCATCTAATTTCCTCCTTACTTCCATGCCTTATCTTCCTAAAACGTCTCTAAGAATAAAGCGCTTCAAATCCGTAGTTGAAGACAAGATGCTCAATCAACACCTAATACAAGGGCATCAGAACTACCAGAAATTCGTTGTTCTTGCTAGACCGAGAACAGGTTCTAATCTCTTGGTCAGTTTATTACAATCTCATCCAAATTTAAGGCTATTTTATGAGTTATTCAATGAATCTCTTAGCAGCAAAACATTCTGGGATTTCATCAACTATGATATTGATAATGTATATCAGTATAAAGAAGAAGAGCCTGTCAGTTTTTTGCAGAAATTAGTGTATAGAGAGATGCCTAAATCTGTTTCAGGCGTAGGTTTTAAGCTATTTTATAATCATGCAAGGTCAAGCCATGAAAATCAGGTCTGGGACTATTTGAAAGAATCCAAAGATCTGAATGTAATTCATTTAAAGCGCAAGAACCTATTAAAAACTCACCTATCTGAGCAAGTTGCATTAAAGACACAGATATGGGTAGGGAAGAAAAATCCAAGCGAGATTTACCCAATTGAATTGGATTACAATAATACTTTAGAATTCTTTAATCATATGAAAGAGCAAGAAGAGGAACACCATCAGTTTTTCTCAAATCACAATATTTTTGAAGTAAACTATGAAGATCTAGTTAAGGATATTGAATTCTATTCAAGAAAGTTACAGGCATTCTTAAAGATACCCTATAAGTCGTTATATGTCTCGACACCAAAGCAATCCAGTATACCTTTATCTCAAGCAATTTCAAATTTTCGTGAACTCAAGGAGAGATTCAATGGCAGTCCTTGGTTTGAATTATTTCAAGTAAGTTAGTCATAATCAATCAAAATATAGTATTCTCATTTTTAGAACAAAAATATATTTTCAAATTATAGAATTAATAATATTTACTTATAAGAAATCAGTGTAATGGAGTTTTAAGCGTGGATTTTTGGGTCACTATTTTTAGACACAAGAAATATTTATTATCTTGGAATATATTTGTTGCCATCATAGTACTTTATGCTTGGAGCACATCAGAAAAGACTTGGACTTCTACCATCAAGTTTGTTCTCCCCCAAGCGTCTAGCCAACTGGAAGCAAGCTTAGGAAATCTTGGATCATTAAAAGATAATGGGACTACATTTTCAACCCAGCTGAATCCGATCAAGACCCAAGAGACAATATTAAGAAGTGATGTTTTGGTAGCTCAAGCCTTACGTCTTGATCCTGAATCTACTACCTTTACTGATACAGAGCAGTACAAAAAAGTATACGAAATCAACGCAGTCGAACTATCAAATGTTTTCTCTCTTGATGTAAGTGCGAAAGATCCAGACATTTCTCTTAAAAGAGCTCAAATTCTGACTAAAGTCTATCAACAAAGATTGCATGAGCTTAGAAAAACAGACGTTTCAAGTCGAAAGGAGTTCTACCAATCTGACTTAGAACGGGCTCGGCAGGAAGTCAGTCGGGCCCAATATGCCATAGCCCAATTCAAAAAATCTTCTGGTCTTGTAAGCGATGAAGCACAAATTGACAAGGCTGTAACCCTTTTATCCTCCTTGAAGGAAGCCCAAGCAAAAGCACTTGCTGAAGCTCGAGCTGAATCTGATCAAGCAAAAGCACTATCATCCCGGCTTGGAATTACTTCGAAACAAGCAGTACGTGCGCTTCAATTGGACAAAAATGAAGATTATTTATTAGTCCGCCAAAAACTCACTGAACTTGAGTCAACTCTTAAGGAACAGCGAGCCAAATTAACTGAAAATCACCCTGCCGTTCAAGAAACTCTAAATACTCGCATAGGTCTACAACGCCAGCTTAAACAGTATATTAGCCAGGCAAGGACAAGCAAACAAAGTGGTCTCTTATCCAGTGGTATAGAAGGTCAGACAACGTTTATTGAACAGCTTGTATTATCAGAAAGTCGCGTACAGGCGAAATTAAAAGAAGCTCAACAATATCAAACTGAAATTAATTCTCTGAACTCTCAATTGAGCACCCTTCCAGCAAATCAAGCTCAACTGCAAGATTTACAAAGGAAATATGATGTTGCCCAGGGTGTCTACAACGGCTTAATTGCTCAAATGGAAAAAAGCAATATCGATGCTTTCCAAACTTACCCTAATGTTCAACTATTAAGTCCACCTGCACTAAACCCTATTCCTTCTTCTAAGCTCCTCTTAATCGCTGTCAATGCTTTCTTTGCTGCAGGATTGGGCAGTCTAGCATTGTTATTATTATTGGAGTCGCGTAATCCTCTACTCCGCCCCAAAGATCTAGCGAATGTGGAATTCCCTCTTATGGTCAGAATTCCTCATATGAAACGTCAGCTAGATGATGTTGACGTCACAACGGTTTTAGGAAGCGATGGTGAACCAGCTTTTCTACAGTTGGCGGCCGGAATCCAGTCTCAGCTCCCCGAAACCCAATCTATAGATAGTCGTTGTCTTATGGTTACTAGTGCCGTAGCAGGTGAAGGTAAAACCACTGTAACAACACACCTCGCATGGGCTCTTGGAGAATTAGGGCTTAAAGTACTAATCATCAAAAATGGAATTAAGAATCTTCCTAAGAAAAAATTATTATGTTTAGAGCAGAGCAGTAATCATTTAGAAGAAGATACTGATATTTACGAAGAGAATCTATTTAATTCTGAACTAAAGCCCCCTATCCCTAAACCACAGCGAGTGATTTATACACAGTTTATTAATCGAAATAGTTTTGAAGATCGCCTTCATAAAATCATTGACTCTAATGACTATGATTTTGTTCTGGTGGATGGCCCACCAATAACGAAAGGCAGCGTTGCAACATTAATGGCAAGTATTATTTCTAATGTTTTGTTAGTAGTTAAGCCTGGTAAAAGTGAGCGCTTTCCTGTCCAAGATGCCGTAGATATCCTCTTACAAAGCCAAGTAAGATTGGCAGGTCTCGTTGTCAATGATACAGAGTCATCAAATTTCTCTCCCAGAAATTCATGGAAAGCAAAACACAATTCAGCTGATATTGTGGATCCTAGTCCTGCAGTTCCCATCTAGGATCTTTTTCGCACACTGAGTAAAAGTATTGAATTAGGAAACATTGAGTTAACAAAAGAGTGGCGGTACATAAAATTGATTCATGCGCTCAATCAGTTTCCAAAAGCTCCGATTTATACCAGAGATGGGAAAGACAGCTAACCAAGGCTTAAGCCGTTGATAGAAAATATAGGGTTCAACAATTATACCAAATCCGACTCATTAACCCCCGAAATATCTTATCTGTCAAGCTGGCCACCAATGGTAGTGAGTGAGAGCTTGAATGTCTGATTGCATTGTCATTAAAGTTCGACAGCGCTGCTCGAGCACATCTTCCAACTCATCCAGGGTCTCAAAGCATCGATTGGCCAGTGGTTCATCCGCTAGCCGCCACAACCGTTCAGCGGGCTGTAGCTCTGGAGAATAGGGGGGTAAAACCTTCAGATGAATGCCTTTAGGTACCACCAGATTTTTACAGGTATGCCATCCGGCTCCATCGAGAACGAGAAGAATCTGTTTGTGCTTTCCCGCTCCAACTTGCTGAGCAAAGCTTTGTAGGGCTTGATTAAACCATTCTCCATTGACCCGAGGCAGAATGAACCATTCGGTATTGCCAGTTGCGGGATGAACGAATCCATACAGATAGGTCCATTCATAGCGATGGTCCACCTCAGCAATTGGACGCTGACCCACAGGCGCCCAAATCTTTCGAATAATGGGTTTAAGGCCTAAACGATGTTCATCCAAGGACCAAACTTCGACCTGAGCATTAGGGTAGCGTCGCTCCAATTCTGCTTTGTACTTAGGCAGTTTTTTTAAAAGCGGCTTGGGCCTCTGGTTCACCTTTACGGTGGTGAGGACGTGGGCATTGCAGGGACTGCTCCAATCGCTTGAGATAGTCCCAACCGCGTTGGGGCCAAACCTTATCGACTCCTGTCATCTGAGCGATGACCTGGGCTACTTTGGGGCCGTTCCATAGACCACCGTCGGCGGGTGGGGTTTGTAGACGAGTCAACAATTGTGCACATTGGTCTTGAGTCAGAAGACTGCGAGATTGATGAGGTCGCTTATCTTTGCGTCGGTTGCGTAACCCATGGGCGCCATTGTGGTTATACTCCCTGACGATTTCTCGAGCGTAATCGTAGTTGAGACCGACCACTTGGGCTGCTTGAGTTAGCGTTGTTTGCTCACTGACGAGCCACAGCAGATGCCAGCGGCGCGATTCTACTGGGTCTTGGCTGGCTCGATAATGAGACTTCAGCTCGTCAGGCGAAAAATGGGGTTCGAGATATAGTTTTCTTGGCATTCTCTAATTATGCATTATATCGGAGTTATATAAATCGGATTTGGTATTAGACGCAAATTATTGAGCGTACTTTTCCAATTAGCGCCATTCTGCTAGTGCAAATGTTGACAAAGCTCTTCTAACATACAGAAATCGGCCCAATCTAATTCATTTTTGATTTGCTTGAAGCTATATTCAATTCAGTTGCGCAAACTATACAGTAGCGGCAATTGGAGGTTGTCTCTGAGTAAGCCAGTCATGATGTACCAGCTGTCACTGACTTATAGGGTGGGAAAACTTATTCTCCTTGGCATTGGGGACAGTAATAATACCGACGTCCACCTTGAGCATCTTTGACAATCGGGGTTGCACAGACCCAACAGAACTGCCCTGCTCTGGCAAAGACCCAATGGCGATACACACGCCGCGCAAATCCCTGTGATTTCAATTTAGCGGCCCAGGCAATATCGTTGGTGATGCCGCCGGTTTCATAGGACTGCCTGGGTAGCGCTAGAGCTGCTTCTGCCAGTTTTTCTAACTGCTCATCGGTACAATCTACGGGTCTTAGGGAAGGATGAACCCTGGCAACAAACAAGATTTCACTTCTGAGGTAATTTCCCAACCCGGCCAGAAAATGCTGATCAAGCAATAGTGTCGTGAGCCGACGACGGCGGAAGCGATCGCAACTCAGTCTCTCTTGCAGTTGCTCAACCGTCGTAGATAAATTGAGAACATCTGGCCCAATCCGACTCAGAAAGGAATGGGCTTGAATCCCAGCCGCATCCAAGACATCAATATCTGATGCGCTGTAAAGGAGAGCGGATTTTCGATCGCAATGCAAAGCTAGCCGCAATTGTCGCTTGGTTTGGGGATAGTTGTAGGCTTTACGGATCATCCATTTGCCATAGAGCTGGTTATGGCTGTAGATGCTAAGTCCACAGCCAAAATGCATCAGCAGACCTTTACCCCGAGTTTCTACCTGTTGAATTTGACTGGCACCTAATTGAGCTTCGTATTTTTTTAGGTGGGGAAAGGCGAACCAGACTTCCTGTAGGGGTTGGTTTGCGATCGCACCTGCAATCCGATCCGCAGCACGTCTAATTTCAGGTCCTTCAGGCATGGAATCTACAACAACAAAGAAATACTATCTCAGAAAGATAATGCAATATGCAGTTAAGCTGGTGTAAGAATTTATAACCTAGTAAAACCATTTCGATAAAAAAACATCTACATATCAATTTCTCAAATGAGGCTGACGAGATCAATCTAAATCAACTAAATATGAAGAAGAGTGCGTCTATTCTTTTCACACTAATACTTTCTTTAGCCATACAAAGTTGTAGGGACATTATTTACTCAAAGCCTGAAATCCTTCAGCGAGAAAACAAAAGCCTGATCAAAAACCCTGCACTCAACTCCGCAATTGAAACATATATAGATAAACATTATTCAGAAATAATTCGAATCAGGAACTATAATCCTGACCGTGTAAGAAGAGTATTCTGCATACATCACACAGTTTATGTTGAAACAGCTGTATCAACATCCAATTCAATCACAGCCTATCTTAAACTGACCTGCGCTGAACCTGGAGACTCCTCACCTCAAGGAAAGGCATTATCGAACTTTCGATCACTCAATTCAAAAGCAAACCTTCAGAAATATCCGAAGCAAGAGAAATTCAAAGTTATTTCGCAAGAAACACCTCGTGAAACACCTTTCTATTCAGAAGACTTAAATCGGATTATTAGTAACAATGAGGCGCTAAATCGCCTTCAGAATTCAAAATTCTCCCAAAAAGAAGATAGCAAAGCAATCGCTTCGAAAGCTACAGCTTTTTATAAGAAGTCTCAAGACTGTCAAGAATCCCGGAATAAATTTAAAAAGCCGTAGTATGCAGTTCTTCTGGGTCGAGATGAGCATGAACCACTTGGCCATCTCGGAACCACACCACTCGCTGGGTGGTACGCGCCACTTCTGGCTCATGGGTCACCATCACCACCGTCATACCACTGGCGTTTAAGGTTGAGAAAATATCCAGAATCTCGTTTGTTGTTTTGGTATCCAACGCCCCCGTGGGTTCATCCGCCAGCAGCAAAACAGGCTCATTCACAATGGCTCGGGCAATCGCCACCCGCTGTTGTTGCCCACCAGAAAGTTGAGTCGGTTTATTATGAATGCGATCGCCCAATCCAACGCGTTCTAGTGCAGCCTTACCCCGCTCCCGTCGCTCTTTAACCGGCACATTGGCATAAACCATGGGCAGCATGACATTCTCCAGGGCACTGACCTGACTCAGCAAATGAAACTGCTGAAAGACAAACCCAAGCTTGCGATTGCGGACCAGGGCCAGCTCAGTATCAGAAAGCTGAGCCACATCCACTCCATCCAGGAAATATTTGCCGGACGTGGGCCTGTCCAGACAGCCAATCATATTCATCATGGTCGATTTGCCGGATCCAGAAGCCCCCATAATCGAGCAGTATTCACCAGGGTTGACCACCAGATCCACCCCATCTAAGGCCCGGACTTCCGTTTCGCCTGCACCATAGACCTTAGTGATTGACTCTAGGCGAATAATGGCCTGTTCTGGATTCCCTTTTGTCAGGGACTGAGCTTGCGGCTGTGTAGAAGTCATAGTCTTATTCTTCCCTTAAGCACTACGCAGAGCCACAATTGGATCAAGCTGAGCCGCCCGTCGAGCGGGGACAACGCCAAAGAACAGCCCAATGCCCCCCGAAACACTCACAGCCAATATCACAGCCGGGATGGAAATACCTGTTTCTAAAGGGGTAAGACTGCCTACCATTACCGTGCCACCCACACCCACAAAAGTGCCAATCATGCCGCCCACCGCAGACAGAATAATGGCCTCGATCATAAATTGGACCAAAATATCAGTTTGGGAGGCCCCAATAGCTTTACGCAGACCAATTTCTTGAATGCGTTCTGTTACAGACACCAGCATGATATTCATAATGCCAATACCGCCCACCAGCAAAGAGATACTGGCGATCGCCGCCAACATAAGCGTCAAAGCTCCGCTGATATTGCCGATGATTTCCAATGCTTGCTTCTGAGTCCGAATTGTAAAATCATCTTCGTCAATGATTTTGTGGCGGATCCGCAACAGATTGCGGATCTGAAACTCTGCCGAGGGAATACTCGCCTCATCTTTAGCAGAGACCGAGATAAAGGTTAGCTCCGTACCAAAAGGAGATGTAGATCCCACCACCCGATTCGCCATGGTCGAAATGGGGATAAAAATCACATCATCTTGGCTACTACCGAGGAAAGAGCCCTTCTCCTCCATTAAGCCAATCACTTCAAAATTAAGGTTTTTAATCCGAATTCGCTTACCAATCGGATTTTCAGACCCCACCAAGCGCTTAGCCAAGTCAGTGCCTAATACAGCCACCAAATTGCCTCGCTGGATATCCTGCGGACTCAGGAATCGACCTTTAGCCACATCATGGTTCCGCACAATTGGATATTCATCCGTTGTGCCCATCACCAAGGCCGTTGTATTCGCCCCTTGGTAAACAGTGGTCAACTGATTCTGAAGTTGAGGAATAACAGATTGCACCGAAGAAACAGCTTCTTTAATTGCTTTAGCATCGGCCCATACCAAGGTCTTGGGCACTTCAAAGGTCTGTCGACGGGCTTTATCAGTTCCCGGAACGATAAATAGAATGTTGGGTCCTAAGGACTCAAACTGACCGGAAGCATACTTTTGGGCTCCTTGCCCCACGGCGATCATGGCAATAACAGAAGCATTGCCAATAATCATCCCTAACATCGTCAAACTACTGCGAAGACGGTTGGCGACTAACGTCGCTGAAGCCATTCTTACGCTTTCGAGGATATCCACGGTTACTCTTCCTCTTTTAAATCTTCGGGCTTTTGACCTTCTGGAAACGTTTCAAAAACTTTTTGACCAGGGGTTACCCCCTCCAGAATCTGGGTTTGATTCTTGATCGATGACCCAGTCGTTACCGGCTGAAACTTAGGCTTGCCATCTTCATCAGGAATATAGACCCCTGTTTTTCCATCTTTTGTGGCAATCAAACCGGTGGGTAGCACCATGCTGTCAGCAACGGTATCCCCCAAGAACGTTAGATCTGAATTCATCCCCGATCTCAGCTTGTCTTGCCCAGAGGTAATATTTACCCTGACCTGAAAGGAAGTGACATTTTGCTCTTCAATCGCTTCTGGTGACACCAACCGAACGCGCCCCTTAAAAACCTGATCGGGGAACGCATCTGCGCGAATTTCAACAGACTGGCCGGGTCGGATCTGACCAATATCGATTTCAGGAACCGTGGCTAACACCTCCAGCTTTTGGGCTAAGGCCACGATAGACGTCGAAGTGGCCGAAGAGGTACTCGATGCAGTCGTTGTAGGCGTTACAAAGGCCCCTTCCGTCGCAAATTTTTGGGTAATGATGCCTGCAAAGGGGGCGCGAATAATCGTATCGTTGACCTGGGTCATCACCACCCGCTGACGGCCCTGAGCCTCAGCTACTGACGCTTTTGCTTGAAGAATTGCTTCTGGGCGACTGCCTTTTTGCATCAGCTGGTAGGCTTGACGGGCTTCCGCCACATCGGCTTTAGCCCTTAAAACCTCTGCCGGTTGAGACCCTTGCCGTAAAATTTGCAGGCGCTGTTGCACCTCTCTTAAGTTGGCTTGGGCCGTATCTGCTTCTGCTTTGGCTTCATCCCTGCGATCGCGGGTTTCTGCCCCCGCTTTGTAGAGCTGTTCAAAACTATTTAGGCGAGTCAAGGCTAATCTCAGACGAGCTTTCGCCGACTCCACTTGGCTTTGCACCTGGGTAATCGTTTCCAGTTGATTGCCCCCAGCGATTTGGGCGAGTTGGGCCTCCGCTCGGACCAAACGAGCCCTGGCCTGTTGAATTTCCTCTGGGCGGTTACCGGCCTGCAACTCTGACAGCCGAGCCTTTGCCTGGGCCACCGACGCATTCGCTTGAATAAGCTGGCCTTCTAAATCACGAGTATCCATGCGGGCAATGACCTGCCCCTTTTCAACCTCGTCCCCTTGCTCCACCAACAGCTTGGCCAAAACGCCTGCTTGCTTGGGACTTAAGTTGACACTTTTAGCCGGCGTAATCGTACCGCTAGCCCCAATCCGGAGGGTGACATCTTTTGACTCCACCTCCACCGTCAAGTCTTCTAGGGTTGGCTTATCCGAAGACTGATTGACAAAAGACCTTGCCCCAACTGCCCCCAACAGGACAACGGTACTTACCAGACCAACCACCCATACCTTAGGTTTCTTGACCTTACCAACGACCGGAAGATTGATGTACACGATTGCTTAATATTTCGTAACCTTTTCTCATTCTAGCGAGGATCTTACTCGCTTGTCGTTTTAGTTCTAAAATTCAGCCCTTAGACATAAAGACGATAAGCCTTCCCTACAGGGTTCCCGGCCTTCCCCCAACCTAGACGGATCTCTGGTTAAAGTTGAACGATGCCTCCAATAGGTGAAAAGTCAGCTTCACCGTTGTTGAGCTGAACCTTGCGCCGTAAAGTCCACCAATGCCTGATATTTCGGGGCAGTTTCTAACGGTTGGTTTTGATATTCCAAGGCTCCCCAACTGCCAAAACGGGTATAGGGTGAAACATCTACAAAATGACAGAGCAATCCTCCACCGGACTCCTGCCATTGCTGGAGATACTGCTTATACAAAGTGGCCATGCGGGGGTGACGGTTAAGGGAGGTAAACAGTTGAGTAATCTTCTGCTCATGTTCTTCGCTAAATGCAGCACTGGTTAAATGCTGTCCCCCTTCATAGGCAATTAACTCCAACCCAAACTCGTCTCGAATACGGCTATAGTGCTCCCGCAGAAACGGCCCATAGGACTTAATTTCGGCCTCCATCTGTTGCCAAATTTCGGCTTCAGAACTCTTGAGTAATCGGGGCAAGTTTTCCAGATAATCCCATTCCCCACTGAAGTAGGGGGCAATAGCATAGGCATCTGCGGATTGATAGGCATCTTTCCAAGTCAGCACCTGTTCTGCGGTCCAGGGGTTGACATACTGAGATGCTAATACCCTCACTAGGCGATCGCGGCTGCCAAATACCGATTCCCAAAGTTTGAAAATCTCAACAGATCTTTGGGAGTAGAAGCGTAAGCTAGCTTGATAGGGGTCTTCTGCAAGCTTTAATTCCAATCCTTTGGATTGAGCATACTGATATTGATTAAAGTCGGGGGCGCTGTTCCACACCTCGTTAGAGTACTCCACGTACACCTTGAGCCGAGGATCTAACCGATCGCGTACCATCGTCGCGAATTGACGAACATAATCATCCGAGGCCTGATGGGGCAAGGTAAACCAAGGATTGGCTTGTAGAGTATTGGCCAGATCGATCATGTACTCTAAAGCCACTCCATTGCCAGCCGCTTGGGTCACATCCGACACTTGGGGCCGATCCCGCCACTCTTGAATGTCAGAGCCATTCGTTTCCATCCAGTCCATAAACCGCAAGGTTTTGAAGGGCTGCAACCGCTCCAGGAACAATGGATGAAAAAAACGTTGCTGATAGGCATATTCAAATCCAGGCAAAATCAAGCGAATATTTCGAATGGGGTTTTGGGGATTCGTTCGACTAATTTTCAACCAAATCCCCGTTTTCATTGGCGTTACATCCAATACCATCCGTCCAGATTGCTGACTCGCAATGGTGGCACTGCCATAGTTAAAGCTAATCTCTCCCTCTCCGTCATACAGCAGGGTATATTTCCCCGCCGGGTAATGACCTTTGCCATTGTCAAAGATCACGGTCTCCGCGAACTGCTTGGGTTCTAGGGCCGCAATCCAACCTTCAGGAGTGAGCTTCAGGGGACCTCCCTGGTCAAAACCAGCCCCCTCCCGCCCCGAGAACCAAGGGCGCGATAGCTTAAAAGCATCCACAAACGGCCATTGACTGGTGTAACTCACCACCTCCCCTAAATTCATCCCCAGTTGTGGATTAGAGACCGTCTGGGTAGCCTGGATAGTAGGAGAGGGCGGCTGATTAAACCCGACCACACATAACGCAAACATCGCGATAAAGAGTAGAACTAAAAACCACTCCCTGAGATTCCGAAAAGGATTGCGTCGTCGAGGCACGTTTCATCTCACTCCAATGACATCAATATTCCGTTGAACTCGCAATATCTAATCCATTATTCTGCTGTTAATTTCATCTTCTAGCTTAGCGATCTCATCCTGGCCCGGCTTATGAACTTCATCGTTTATCTCGTGATGTTTGGTTGGATTCCTTTGGTCCTTTATCTATTCAGCCAGCTTCCGGTGCAGCGGGCTTTGGTTATCAGTTTTATTGGCGCTTGGTTATTTCTCCCCCAGGCCAGTTTTCCCTTGGTGGGTCTGCCCGATCTCACTAAAATGTCGGCAACTTGCTATGGCATCTTACTGGCAACGTTTATCTTTGATGCCAAACGGTTCCAGCTCTTCAAGTTCAGCTGGATAGATATTCCCATGGTGATTTGGTGCCTCTGTCCCATTGCCTCGTCCTTAACCAATGATTTAGGGCTATACGACGGACTCGCCCAAGCCTTGGGCCAAACCGTTACCTGGGGATTTCCCTATTTCTTGGGGCGACTGTACCTAGGGAATTTAAGCGGGCTCAGGCAGTTGGCAACTGGCATTATTATCGGCGGCATCCTGTACGTTCCCCTTTGTTTGCTGGAGATCCGGCTGAGTCCCCAACTCCACCGCTGGATTTACGGCTACCATGCCCATTCTTTCGAGCAAACCTTTCGGCTAGGGGGATTTAGACCCACGGTCTTTATGGAGCATGGACTAATGCTGGGGGTTTGGATGATGAGCGCCACCTTAATGGCCATTTGGCTATGGCGCGCTGGCACCCTGACTCGCTTAGGGGATATTCCCATGATTTGGTGCGTATTGGCCCTGGGAGTAACCTTTATTCTCCTGCGGTCTACCGGGGCCTATGCCCTGTTACTCATCAGCCTTATTCTCCTATTTGCCGTTACTTGGTCTCGATCTAGTATTGCCATTTGGCTACTCGCTCTACTAATGGCGGGATATTTAGCCATCAGTTCAACGGGGTCGTTAACACCCACCTATACCCGGCAGCTCGTTGCCACGGCAAGCCAAATCACCGGACCTGAGAGAGCGGCATCCCTCAGCTTTCGGCTTGAAAACGAACAAATTCTATCGGCAAAAGCCCGGATTAGACCCATCTTTGGCTGGGGAGGATGGGGCAGAGCACGAATTTATAATGACCAGGGTCAAGATATCTCCGTAACCGATAGCCTATGGATCATCACCTTTGGCAATCATGGCTTAGTGGGATTAGTGAGTTTAATGACGGCTCTAGTTTTGCCCATCCTGATGTTAGCTAGACGAATTCCTGTCTCCAACTGGACTCACCCCGCTGCTGCCCCCGTCGCTGCCCTGTCGGTGGCCTTGATTATGTATGGGCTAGATTGCCTTGTGAATGCCATGATCAATCCTGTGTTTGCCCTGGCCGCCGGTGGACTATCTGGTTTAGCCGTCCAGAAGATCAATCGGAAACGCTTGAGACGCCCCGGCAGCCAGAGAATCGCTACCTAAAGTCCCTTGCGGCCCCTCGGTTTATGAGGTCATTTGGGTACGGGCAGTTTTTACCATGGCAATCATTGTTTGATGGGCATCTTCGGAATCTTGCAGCACATGATCAAAGACAATCCGGATGGTAGAGTCTTGGTCCCCTGCATTTACGGACAAGTCCATCCCTTCTGGATCAACTTTTAGCATCTGGGCGGCTTCAGCCTCGGTGACCTTGCCATAGGCTTTGGCATAGAGTAAAACAGCATCGGCATGATCATCATTCATGTGTTTGCAGATGCGATCGCTAATTTCGGGGGTAATGGTATCGGCCATAGGATTTATTTGCCAAAATTAATAGGTGTAATAACAAATGGCTTAGTGTAACTCTTTCAAGCCATTGCCTGGGTCAAGTTCATCTTATCTCGCACCTATAAATCTTAGGTACAACGCTGATTCCTTTTCAACCTCAAATAAATCTGAGGCAGAACTGAGCCAATCGGAGATAATAAGCACCGGGGTCAAGGCCATAAGGATATTTTTTTCATGGGATTCATTCAAGTTTCACGAGGGACAAGGGACATTCTGCCAGATGAGGTGATCTATTGGCAGCATGTCGAAGCCACAGCCCGTCAGCTTCTCCATCAGGCGGCATATCGAGAGCTGCGGACCCCCATCTTTGAGCAGACCAATTTATTTGAACGGGGCATTGGCGAAGCCACAGACGTCGTTGGCAAGGAAATGTATACCTTCCAAGATCGAGGCGATCGTTCGATTACCCTGCGTCCAGAAGGGACGGCTGGCGCTGTTCGTTCGTTTATCGAGAACAAGCTTCATGCCCAGGGAGGCGTTCAGCGTCTGTGGTATATCGGCCCCATGTTTCGCTATGAAAGACCCGGAGCAGGACGACAGCGACAGTTTCACCAAATCGGAGTAGAAGCGCTGGGTAGCCAAGATCCGCGTGCTGATGCTGAAGTTATTGCCATCGCTTCCCAACTCCTTAAATCGTTAGGCGTTCCTGATTGGACCTTATCTCTCAATTCGCTCGGCACGGCTGAAGATCGACAAAAATACCGCGAGGCTTTAGTCACTTACCTTAGTCAGTACAAAGATGACCTAGACCCTGACTCCCAGGATCGCCTCCAGCGTAATCCTCTGCGCATCTTAGATAGCAAGGATCCTAAAACAAAAGAAATAGCCCAGTCTGCCCCCAATATCTTGGAATACTTGGGCACTGACTCCAAACAGCATTTTGACCGTGTTCAGCAACTTCTCACGGATCTAGAGATTGCCTATAAGCTCAATCCTTGCCTGGTTAGAGGATTAGATTACTACACCCACACCGCCTTTGAGTTTGAGTTGGATGGGTTAGGGAATCAAGCCACCGTCTGTGGCGGAGGACGCTACGATCGCCTCGTTTCTGAGCTGGGGGGACCCGAAACCCCTGCAGTGGGATGGGCCATCGGCATGGAACGACTGATTCTGCTCCTGCAAAATGCTGAGATCACCTTAAATCAATCTTTAGATTTTTACTGCGTGGCCCGGGGTCCAGAAGCAGAAGCTCAAGCCTTACTGATTTGCCAAAATTTGAGGAAAAACGGCTTTTCCGTGGAGATGGATTTAAGTGGGAGTGCGTTTGGCAAACAACTTAAACGAGCCAATCGGAGTGGGGCCTCAGCCTGCTTGATTTTGGGCGATACGGAAGCTTGCGATCGCACCGTGCAACTCAAATGGCTAGCCTCTGGTGAACAAGAATCCATAGCTCAGGCCGATCTCAGCAACCTCACATCCCAACTCCAAAATAAGCTAGCTGCAGCCAAAGGGAATTCCTCCACCTAAAGCTCCCATTTCTGAACAAGATCAGTTAGACTGTGCTGCATGTTGGAATCCCTTGACAACACCCAGAAAATATGGATCTCTGAACTGTGGCTGTGTGGAGTAGGACGTAAATAACGATGACAGTGGACATAGAATTTCTGATTCAAAAAGAGGGAGATTTTGCGTGGCTCCCCCTCGAATCTCTCAGTGTTGAAATATTAGTCGGCAGATATCAACTGATCGCCCAAACCAGTGAGGCAGACTGCCCCATTCAAGTCCATATCCATCATCAGTACGTGGAAGATGGGTTGTGGCAAGAAGTCGTCCAACACCAACTCTTCCACACCGATTCCCAAGGCCGCATCGAAGTCCTACCCCCCACCTTCCTTCAACATGGTCGTTGGATCATTAGTTGCGCAGCCAACGAAGACGAGCAACTTGCCAACTCAGAGATCGATCGCCATTGTGTACAACTCCAAGTCCTTGAACAAGAAACTGATCTAGACCAAGATTGGGAATTCCTCAGTCATTCTATGGCTTGTCCAGAGTCTAATGGACAGCAAGCAGACCTACTGGCACCCTTGCAAGCTGCCAATATAAGGGCAAAAACGGCTTGGAATAACATTGCCCCGCCCGAAGAGAGCATCTCCATCCCTGAAGAAGGATTAAATCTCGCAGAGAACATCTCCATCCTGGAAAAAGAATTAAATCTCGCAGAGAGCTTCTCCATCCTTGAAGAAGAATTCAACCTCGAAGAAAGCATACCCATCCCAGGGCAAGAACCTGAGGAAACATCCTCCATATCTCCCACTCTTTTCAATATCTACGAGCCAGCCAGGGCTGCAAACAACCCAGATGTACAGCCCTCCCAAGACAGCCGCCCAGAATCCACTGTCCCGCAACTACCGGAGATTCCTCACGATATCACCCCGATCCGTCTGCAGATTTCACCGGGTCTGATTCTTCCACCTGAACTCTTCACACCAGAAACCGATAATATTCCTATCCCCCAGCTTCCTGAATTCCCACACCTTAATCAGTGGAAAGATCTGTCTTATTCAGAACTATCCATTGCTTTAGGGCGCCTTCACTGGAGCAAACTCGATACCTACGGTGAAGCGATTGATGTCGACTTTGGGGCGCTCGAATTACAGGAGCGATTTTTAGCAACATTGACTCAACTATCCACACAGAAAACCGTAAATCCCAACAACGGTACATCTGTCACACCCGAGAAAGAAACACAATCCAACAGTAAAGCCTTGGTCCCCATTGCCTCAGAAGGGGCATCCTAAAGACCAAAAATAAGGACTGAATATGCGTATTTGGCTCATTAGTTTTCTTACCCTCTTAGCCTTAGCAAGAGGATTAGAGTGGCTCCACCACCTGACCTTGCCATTCCCAATCCTCTTATTAGGGGGGGCAATGCTGTCGATTCTATCCAACGAGTCGACCCTAGCAGGCTTACCTTGGATGCCAAAATCACGCTCTGCCAAAATTTCCCAAATAGAACCTGTAGCCCCTGAAAACACCTTTACTCCCCAATAAATTCATTGACCTAGTTTTTGACAAGAAAGGGGTGCTCAAATGAGCACCCCTTTCTCGCTAAGTTTTATAGCTTGAGATAACTGTCTTAAGCTTCATTAAGGGCCGCAATTCCAGGTAAGACTTTACCTTCCAAAAGCTCTAGACTTGCACCGCCTCCGGTAGAAATATGGCTCATTTTTTCAGCCACACCCACTTTTTCAACTGCCGCAACCGAGTCACCTCCTCCAATAATGGTGTCAGCGCCTGTCTCGGTAATTGCAGCCAAGCTATGGGCAACCGCATCAGTTCCTGCTGCAAATTTATCGAATTCAAACACACCCATCGGTCCATTCCAAATCACAGTTTTGCAATCAGAAAGGGCGGCCTGAAACTCTTTCACAGAGTTGGGACCAATATCCAAGCCCATCCAGCCATCAGGAATATTATTGATGCTCACAGTCTGAGCATTGGCATCAGCAGCAAAATTATCTGCAACCACAACATCACTAGGCAGTAACAGAGCGACTCCCTTCTCTTTAGCCTTAGCCTCTAGAGTACGAGCTAAATCTAGCTTGTCTTCTTCAACCAAAGACTTACCCACAGCCAAACCACGAGCTTTATAGAAAGTGAAAATCATACCGCCACCAATCAGTAGTTTGTCTACCTTGTCTAACAAGGTTTCAATCACACCAATTTTGCTTGAGACTTTTGAACCACCCACGATAGCGGCCAAAGGACGCTGAGGGCTCTCAATGGCTGCCTGTAGATACTTCAGTTCTTTCTCAATTAAATAACCCGCCACAGAAGGGCTCAGGTGATGAGTCACTCCTTCAGTAGAAGCATGGGCTCGGTGGGCCGTACCAAAAGCATCATTGACGTACAGATCTGCCACTGAAGCTAGCTGGCGGGCAAACTCAGGGTCATTAGCCTCTTCACCCGCATGGAAACGTACATTTTCCAGAAGGGCAACTTGTCCATTCTGTAATGCGCCGACTTTTGCCGCCACCTCATCTCCAATACAGTCATCACATTTGGTGACCGATTGACCCAGTAATTCAGACAAACGTGCAGCAACGGGTGTTAGGCGCATGGACTCATTGACTTGTCCCTTAGGACGTCCAAAGTGGCTCGCAAGAATGACCTTAGCACCTTTAGACGTTAGGTCTTGAATCGTGGGGAGAGCAGCGCGAATGCGGGTATCGTCTGTAATTTTGCCGTCGCCATCTAAGGGCACATTGAAATCGGCACGCACCAAAACTCGCTTACCAGATAAATCTGCCGATGTTAAATTGGCTATTGTTTTCTTGGACACAGTAAAAATCTCCTAAATGCGTCTATTGCGTTTTATTACCCCCCATAGCAGAGCGCATGGGGTATTGGCATGATGATGGTTGGGATAAATCTATACCCAAACTCGTCGGTCGGGTTGGTTGTTAATGTGAACTGATACCGTGCCGTCCATATTTTACCGGAGTCCGTACCCTGGAGTAGAGCTTCATGTTTAAGACGATTTTGTTTCCAATTGATCAAAGTCGAGCTTCTCAGGATGCTGCTGAGAAGGTGGCCGAAATCGTTAAATTTTGCAATAGCAAACTCGTCATCCTATCCGTACAATCAGATGCTGGGAACACTCCCGAAAACAGTACCCCTGCCAATCAAGCCATTGACCAACTCCTCCAAAACGCAAAAATCGCTTTTTCAGATTGGGGGATTGCTGCTGAGATTACAAAACAAGTCGGAAGACCCGCCTTCTGCATTTGTGATTATGCCGATGAAATCAATGCCGATTTAATCGTTATGGGTTGCCGAGGCGTTGGCCTTACTGAAGAAGGAGCTTCAGAAAGCGTCAGTAATCGGGTGATTAATTTAGCCCCTTGCCCTGTCATGGTTATTCCTTAGGTGAAGGCGTCCTTCACTAAGGATGGCCACACAACACCGACTCAGATGCCCTATCTCGATTATTGCTGAGTTAATTCCAGGATTACATCACACCGATAATTATTGGCCAGGGAGGCCAAAAGGTTTTTTAAATGCTCATATTCAGGTGAGATGTCTTCTAGCAAGTCAAAAATTCCATCCGTATCTAAATTAATGGCCTTACTCTGCAGGTGGTTCAGCCATGATTCAGACATCACTTCCTGTAATTGAGCCTTAAGATCATTCCGTTTAGGTAGGGACAAAGAGTCGCAATGGGTCAACGGAGGAGTCAATTCTTCATATAAATACTTCACCCCTAAATGCTGCGTCATTTTCTCCAAGATAATCGTCTCATTACAGGGTTTATGGAGAAAATCATCACAGCCACACGTCAGCGCTCGTTCTTTATCTTCATCAAAGGCATTAGCCGTTAAAGCAATAATCACTGGTTGTGGGATCTGAGGCATTGCTCTAATCTGTTGAGTCGCCTCCAGGCCATCCATTAAAGGCATCTTAATATCCATCCAAATTAAATGGGGATGCCATTCTTGGCACACTTCCAAAGCTTCTTGGCCATTTTGTGCAGATTTCACCAAAAAGCCAATGGTGGCCAGTAATGTGACTAACAAACATCGATTATCTGCATGATCTTCCACTACCAAGATCCGAAAAATCGGTTGATGAGGGTGAACCTGAAGAATACGCTGTTCGAGGGTGGGTACCAATGCACTAGCAGTACTTACTTTTACGGGAATTGAAAAAGAAAAAGTCGCTCCCTTATTAAGCTGACTCAATATGGATAATTCTCCCCCCATTAAATTGACAAATTGACGACTAATTGACAGTCCTAAGCCTGTCCCATGGACCCCCTGATGGGACTGTTTGCCATACTCAGTTTGGTAAAAAGGATGAAAAATCTTCTCTTGATCCTCTTCTGAGACACCAGGTCCCGTATCCTCTACTGAGAAGGTTAATAAACAAGTCGGCTCCTGAAGGTTTACAGAGTAAGCATCATCGAGATAAAGACGACTGGCTACTTTCAGATAAACTTGCCCTTCATTAGTAAATTTAATTGCATTCCCCAGTAAATTAATTAGTACCTGACGAAGCTTTTTGATGTCAGCTTGAATATATTGGGGAACCGTTTTAGAATATTGAAATTTTAAAGTAATTTTTTTGGAAAAAACCTTCTGTTGGAACAAATTATATAGGCCTTCCAAAAAGTGATGAAGGTTAAAATTGGTGGGATCTAGGGTAATTTGACCAGCCTCAATTTTCGACATTTCTAGAATGTCGTTGAGAAGAGCCAGGAGATGTTCACCACTATTATTGATGATGCTTAGCTTATGAAGATGAGCCGCCGTCAAGGTTGAATCCCGACTCAATAGTTGCGAAAAGCCTAAAATTGCATTTAGAGGTGTTCGCAATTCATGACTCATATTGGCAAGAAAGGTGCTTTTAGCTAAATTCGCACTTTCAGCCATCTCCTTAGCAGCCACTAATTTTTGAGCCCGTTCATCCGCCAACTTATGGGCTTCATTTAAAGCTGTATTTTTGGCCTGTAAAAGAAATAGAAAATCTGAGACCCGATCATGAACAGCAAAATGGTTAAGCCGTAACCCCAGAGGTTTAAGCTCATGGATTTCTGTTACCCAGAGAGAACCAAGGAAAAAAATTAAATTAGTCTCGGCTACATACACCATCTGCCCTTGCAACTGCATATTTATAGCAAGGCAATCTAAAATCAACAACGAACGGCAAGGCTCGCTGAGACTAGCAAAATCTGGTGACAAAGGGGGTCTTTGAATCGCAAATTGCTGTTCAAACTGACTCCCACAGATTTTAGGGAGTAAATGCTGAAGAGAGTCTCCAGCTTGAATAATCTCTAAATCTGAATTGAGAACGAAATGGAATGGGAAGGCAGTGGCAAATTGCCCTGGCGGTAAACTATGCCGAAAGAAAAGAGTCTGATGACTAGGGCTGATAGGTGACTGAGAACACATCGTGATCAGCTCCCTGCTCTCGATCTTGGACTTGGGTTACTTCTACTGCTGTGTCAAATCGCTCCCCTAGCCCTTCCACCAATCCAGATACCATCGGAGCCATTCCTTTTCGATGGGAATAGTAATGCAGGTTTAAGGTCTGTTTCTCCTGATCGCTACATTGAAAGGAAGGCGGTTGCATTTTTGGGAAAATTACCCCTAGACGGCTATGTAAGTCATCGAGATTTCCCAAAAACTCTGGCAAATCATCGCCAGCCAGGTCCATCATTTCGCCATACCCTTCTTGTCCAGTAAACTTTACCCAATATTTCCCAAAATCTTCCATGATCTCGGCTGCAGAAATTCCCAGCACTTGACTGGCAGACTTGACCAAACGATGGGTCAAGTCGTCCGGATAGCTCTCCAAGCTAATAAAATTTTCAGATTTAGTTTCGGAAAGTTCTCTAATCGCTTTCCAAGCATCCTCACCAAAATGGTCACAAACCATTTCTTGAATGGCTTTATTCACTAAGCCATACATACAGCATCCCCCCACTCATTTATTTCTCGGCAAATTAATCTTATAGAAGAGATTTGCCTACAACTATTCCCTCTAATATAATCAAGAACCAAAAATTCGGTCCAAAACAATAGGTTTTATTCAGGAAATCCTTCTGATTTTATTTTGACTATTGCATTTTTTTGAGTTGGGAATAGATAAGCAAATGTTCTTAACTTAGCTGTGGAAACAGGTTGAGTACTCTAGCAAATAAACCTCTATCGCTAAAAAATGAAAGGACATCAGTTATTTCTCTAGCCACATTTTGATCGAATTCAGTAAAGCGTCATATACATATTTGAATGGAGTACCTTACCCAGGACGACAAGCACCTGTTGGCCATCTAGGTCGCCATATCGAATAATATGATTTCAGCACTTTCAGACTGTCCATGAACTGTTATCTCATGGCTATTTGATATAGCAGCAGCATCTCCCGCTATTAGATCATGCTTCCCGTTCAACTGAATCGCACCTTTGGCAACGTGTAACCAAGCTTTCCGTTGGACAGGCATCGGATGGACAATAGTACCTTGCTGGCTGAGCTGGGCCGCATATAAATCCACTTGTTGATGAATAGTGACTGCACCCTGCCGACTCTTTTTAGCCCCTATCAGGTACAGGTGATTGAATGGCTGATCAGCTGATAAGCGAACTTGTTCATATCCAGGCTCTAAATCTTCGGCATCAGGAACTATCCAAATTTGCAATAGGTGTACCGGCTCAGAGAGGGAGGGATTATACTCACTATGCTGAATTCCTGTGCCAGCGGTCATTCTCTGAACATCGCCAGGTTTAATGATTGAGCCATTGCCCAAACTATCCCTATGCTCTAAAGCCCCCTCTAGCACATAGGTAATAATTTCCATATTCTTATGACCATGGGTTCCAAATCCCTGGCCTGGCTGGATGACATCTTCATTAATCACCCGCAAGGGTCCAAAGCTCATATGGCGAGGATCGTAGTACTGACCAAAGGAAAACGTGTGATAGCTCTTGAGCCAATCTAAGTCTGCTGTTCCTCTTTCTTGGCCCCGACGAATATCAATCATTTGAGTCGACCTATCTTTATCTAAAGGAAGGGCAATTCACCTCTTTCAGTTCGGTGATATATCTATCATTAACTAACTCTTTATAAATGACAATATGATATTTTCATGACTTATTGTCTCTTTATTTGCGACAATAAGATGGATAAATTCGACAGTATGTATGCCTTCACCCAAGTGGTTGATGCAGGGGGATTTGCAGCAGCCTCCCGAAAAATGGGACTGTCGCGATCGCAAGTCAATAAACTGGTGATTAACCTAGAGGACAGCCTAGGGGTGCAACTTTTACAACGCACAACGCGCAAAGTAGCCCCCACAAAAACCGGTCTAGCTTTTTATGAGCGTTGTCGGGCTATTCTGGCAGACGTGGTAGAAGCAGAAGAAGCTCTTACTCAATACCAAACCCAGCCCAAAGGAATCCTGCGCATCAACGCCCCCATGTCTTTTGGCACAGAATACTTAGCTCCGCTCCTGCCTGATTTCTTAACTCAGCATTCAGAATTAAAGGTGGAATTGGTTTTAAATGATCGATTTATTGATCCGATCGAAGAGGGGTTCGATATTAGTATTCGTATTTCTGCTCAACCGACAGCTAGTAGCTTAATCGTTCACACCCTTTGTCCTGCCCCCAGAGTGCTATGTGCTGCCCCTGATTATCTTGAGCAACATGGTATTCCTAGGCATCCTGATCAGCTCAAGCACCATTCTTGCTTGCACTATGGTTACTTGGCTCCACTCCATCTGTGGCAACTCAAAGGACCTGATCAAACCCATCGGATTCAAGTCCAAGGTGCTATCTGTTCGAATAATGGAGAAGTACTACGACAGGCAGCTCTCAAGGGATTAGGGATTGCACTGTTACCGATTTTTCTTGTGGGAGAAGATTTGAAAGGTGAGCGATTGCAGGTGGTTTTATCAAATTATGACAGTCCTGGAATCGCAGTGCATATCCTTTATCCCGTGAGTAAGCATCTTTCTGCCAAGGTGCAGTTATTTACAGCGTTCTTACAAACACACCTTGGCCCAGATCCACAACTGGCCGAAGAGGCAGGCAAGAATTAAGATGGGGGAACGAACCTTTCTCAAAATCGCTGAAATACCGTTTTTTGACCTGACTTCGTTTTTAATCAGCCCCTTAACAGAAGTCCTAATTCTCACCCCACTGACTAGCACCCAGTCACCCAGTCTACTCCTAGGCCAGGACCCTACTGAACCCTCTGGACCATTCGTTATACAAGCAACTTATTTGCTAAGGATTTGATATGAAAAAATGGCTGCTGTTGCTAATGTTCATTGCAGGTTTCAGTTGGGCGATCGCAAATTTCCAAGGGCTGTCGGCTCAAGGACAATATGACTCCCTCGTATTTGATTTCAAAGAATCTCTCTCCACAACAGAGATTGAACAGCAGGTCAATGCTTTATCAGAGCAATTCCGCACTAAGTTAGCCTATAACAGTGAGTTTTCCTTAAAGGATCATGTTTTCATTGCTAAGGGAGATGAACAGCTCCTCAAAGCGGTTAGAAAATCTGGCATTAGCGAATTTACTGAATTTGTTGAGCCCAACTACATCTATCAAGCATCGTTCAGTCCTAACGATCCAGAGTTTGACAAGCAATGGAACCTCAAAAGCATCAACATGGAGGCAGCCTGGCAAGCCAGTCGGGGGCGAGGTACAACCGTTGCCGTGATTGATACCGGTATTGCTCCCGTGGCTGATTTGAAACGGACTCGCCTTGTCCCTGGCTATGACTTTGTCAACGATCGGGTCAAGGCCACTGATGATCATGGTCATGGTACCCATGTGGCGGGCACCATCGCTCAATCCACCCATAATAACTTTGGCGTCGCGGGTATCGCCTATGAAGCCCAACTGATGCCATTAAAGGTTTTAAGTCGAGGCGGATCCGGGACTGTAGCAGATATTGCAGAATCTATTCGCTTTGCAGCAGACAACGGAGCCGACGTCATCAATATGAGCCTGGGCGGGGGTGGCGAAAGTGAACTGATGCAAGAAGCCATTGAATATGCCCATCAAAAAGGGGTAGTGATTGTGGCCGCTGCGGGTAATGCCGCCAGAAGTGCTGTAGAATTTCCGGCCCGCTACCCCCATGTCATTGGCGTTTCTGCTCTAGATGCGGAAGGCCAAAAAGCACCTTACTCCAATTATGGGGCTGGGGTCGATATTTCAGCCCCTGGAGGCTCCCTTAAAGGCAACAATAGCTTGGGGGGTATTTTGCAAAATACCATCAACCCTCGAGATGGCTCTTCAATCTTTGCCGCCTTCCAAGGAACCAGCATGGCGGCCCCTCATGTGGCGGGCGTTGCAGCCTTAATTCGATCCATTGGGGTCCAAAACCCAGATCAAGTCGAACAGGTTCTCAAACAGTCTGCAGCTGCGGTCAAAGATGATGCCTCCAATTACTTTGGTACGGGTAAATTAGACGCCAGTAAAGCCGTCAGCTTAGCCGCTCAAAAAAGTTTTGGATTCAACAGCTTTATGGGGTGGCTGCGGAATGGCTTATTCTTAGGACCCCGCTTCTGGTTCGACGCCAGAGCAGTCAATTGGGTCAATAAGTTTATTATGCTAGCGGTTGCAGCTGTGCTCGCCTCCCTATTCCGCTTACCTTGGAATTGGCCCATGGGGTTAGGGCTGATTTTCGGTAGCACCGGCTTATTTATCCTCCGCTGCTTTCATCTGGTGGATCTCCCCCATTGGCCCTTGCGCGTTTTGGGAAGCTCCTTACCCGAATTGGGTAGTGCGATTCAGGGCACCAATGCATTAAATCCCTTAACAGCTAACGTTTTGGCAGCTTTAGCCCTGATTGTCCTCTTCCTAAGCCATCCTCAACTCAAGTGGTTTGCCCTTGGCGGTTCAGTGGGAATTACGGCCTGTTTAGGGGTGAGTGCATTTATAGCGCCCCAAGTCGTCTGGTTAGGCAGCACCGCTGTTGCCCAGGGCTTTTTAGCCATCAATGCTTTGCTCTGCTTAGGGTTAGTTTATTTAGCATCTAAATCCGCCACTCGTTCCGCATAAAATCAGTATGTCTATAGAAGCAAAAGGAACCATCACCTTTCAAAATTTTGGCCTCGGGGTATGGGCTCTAGCGGCCAAAGATGTTACCTACGAGCTATTTGAACCGCCCACCGAATTACAGCAGGAGGGGCTGTCAGTGAACATAACGGGCATCATACGAGATGACATTATGACCGTGGCCATGATTGGCCCAGTTCTAGAGGTTCAAAGCTTTGAAATTTCGGATTCTTAACATTTAAGGTTGATTAGAGCGAACCACAAAGCTTTGCCGGAGGCGGGCAGTTTTGGTTCCCAACCCATAACTAACCCCCAGCAATACAAAACTGGTCAACCCAAACATGAGTCTGGCCGTAGCGCCTGTTTTACGAATGTCTGACTCACTCCCTCGGAGGATTTTCAGTTCTTGGCCTGAAGGAGCGACCAACTTGCTGGTTTGCCCTGACTCAATACTGGCAATAAGAGTTACTTTTTCCCCACTCGGGAAATACTGGCGCAATACTTTAGGGGTCACCGTGCGAGTCGTAGGCAGATCAGCCAAGGGAAAGGTTTGGTCTTGGTACTCAATCGCGATGGGGCGAGAAGTTCTTGAAGATCCGTCATATTGCAATTTAGCGCGAGCCCTTCTATCCGTTCTTAAGGACAGCTGAGCCAAATCGACATCCACGGAAATGGCCTGGTTTGATGCTTGAAGCCTGTTGACCTGAGACAACATCACGCCATCCACCTGCTCCTGCCACTCGTACAGCATTTCATGAGTTGTCTCTCCTGAGTCACGAAATTTAGCTGAGATCTGGAGTTCTCCTTTGATCACCTTCAGCTCCGGTTCATCTGGCATGGAAATGGGATTTGAAGCTAATAAATAGCCTGAGATTTTGAAGGGAGAAGCGCCTTCGCCTTTATGGTTGAGCGCGTCAGAAATCGACATCTCGGGTAGTTCTGCCAGCTCATTCCCTTGCCAGGTGGTCATCCCCAACACACTACTGATCAAAAGCATTGCCCCTAATCCACCCGTGACGACCGTTCCAAACACCATAAATGAATAGCGATTGTACGCTTGCTTGCTGACTTGACGAGGACGATCGGTCCAAAAAGAACGTCGCATCTTCATTGAGATTATTCCTATTCCATCTCTCCATAACATTCACGGTTCGGGTTCAAAGATTTCAACCTGCTGGGACAACACCCCCAAGGCAACCGTCATGCCTGTCTTCATCTGGGGGATAAAGGGCGCTAATACTTCAATGAGTGAGGGTTCCTGAAAATGCTTCGGCTTCGTTTCAGGGTGAGGATAGTAAATCAGTCCTGAAGTAAGGTGGTCGCCAGACTTCACTTGACAGGGGGAGAAGGAAAAGGTTTCGGGGCAAGATGCTGGATACCAATGCACCAGGGGAAACGTCCATTGGGGCTGAATCATCTGGAACTGAGCGGGAGCAATCGAAATATTCAGGGTGCCAGGATAATAGGGGGTTAGGTCTAATCCTAATTCTTTGAAATAAGGTGTTTGTAGCGCAATCGTCCCTTCTGGATAAGGAGAGTTAACCGCTCGTCCAGACGCTACACCATAGCCTGAGCGCAGTTTTCCAGACACATAGGTCCAGGCTGGGTCTTCTGATGCTAACAACTGACGATACCTGACCATTGAACTTGTTTCCGATGTTCTCGCCGATAGGAAAAGAATTTATCGGGGTCTTGGTAGGTGCAATGGGGTGCGATCGCAACTTGGTCTGGCAGCACTCCTATCTGTTCTAATTGCATGGCATTTACCCGCCGCACGTTTAATCGCACTCGTCCTGGCTCTGAATCGGCTATCAGTGGGGAGTTTTTAACTTGAAGGAGATGCTCAGCAATAACTTCAGCAGGCTGCTCTGATAACTGGGGGTCAACGACGGTACTGCCAACTTGAGCTGCAACTTTCGTATCAACCTGATACATTTCACCTGCGATCGCAGGCCCCATGGCCACTCGAATATCTTCAATTTGACTCCCTTGCGCTTGCAGACGCGTCAGAGCGACCGGCACAATTTTGGCCGCCGTGCCTCGCCATCCGGCATGGACCGCTGCAACATGGCCCAAGCGAGTATCCGCAATCAATACGGGGGTGCAGTCAGCCGTACAAACCCAAATGGCCTGGTTTTTACTCTGGCTGATCAAGCCATCTGCAGGCGGGAATTCTGATACCGATTCATCTGTTTCAGGGGCTAGAGATGGCAACTGGTTCCAATAGGCCTGAACTTCTGTCGGATCTAACACTGCATTGCCATGGACCTGCTTAACCCGAAAGGTTTGAGCGTCTGCTTTGAGGGCCGGAGCTAATTCAGCTGGGGGCCTTGGCCAAAATTCTCGGGTGAAAAATCCATGGGGCCAAGGATCTAGCAAACTACAGGTTAAGTACGAGCGCCCCTCACAGGTACGCCAATTCCAAGTATGCATGGGGGTAGATTAGACCTTAAACAATGCTAGGCTTACCTATGCTAGCGCGCCGATTCCAGTTTTAACGGGCCTAGCCCCCGGACTGTGAGTTTTGATCAACTAGCGTTTCAGCAGTATCTAACCACCCAATCTTGGGGACGGCCTCTCCACCACTTTGAGGTTCTTGACTCCACCAACACGACACTCTGGGAATTCATTAAGCAAGGGGCGAAACCGGGAACGGCGGTTGTTGCCGCCCAACAACGAGCCGGTCGAGGCCAGCGGGGACGAACTTGGGAGTCTTCTCTGGGGGGACTGTATCTGTCGGTTGCGATCGCACCTTGTATTCCTGCCGATCAAACTGCCCAACTCACCGTGGCAACCATTTGGGGCCTGGCTACCCTACTACGACAGCATCACATCCCAGTGTGGCTCAAGTGGCCTAATGACCTACTTGTACTTGGAAAAAAATTTGGGGGCATCCTGATTGAAACTAGCCTCCAAAATCAACACGTTCAGACAGCAGTGGTCGGCATTGGCCTAAATTGGCGTAATCCAGTGCCAGATCAAGCCATTAACCTAGTGACCATTACAGAACAGTCCCCCTCACACCATAGATCTTCGATTCATTCCTTAGAAAAGTTAACAGCCCTCACCTTATTGGGTCTAGAAAATGGCTATCGATTTTGGCAAACCCAAGGCATCCATCCATTACTACCCGATTATCTAGATCTAATTAAAATATATCCTCAAGCCAGTCAACCCATCCGCCAAGATTTGGCAAAACGTCTAGGTTTATGAACTCATCAACACTCTAGGTATAGTAAAAGGAAGGAACTCGTTTCCTGGAAATTTATCTACCATGAGGAAATAACTGGCTAGGTTGATTCTTCCTTAGTAGGTATGCTTTGCTTAGTCTTGAAGGTTAACTTAACCTTGTCTCTCTTTGCTTTACTGATGTGTTTTCCATTGATCACCGACAAAAAACTGAATCACCTCTAAGGATCGAATTGGTATGATGCATCGCTCTCACTCAATCTCTATCCGAACTCACCTTCGGTCAACCTCTCTATTATGCCTGGGCAGCTGGCTAAGCCTTCCTCTTGGCTTGGGAGTTCTGTCTCTGAATCAACGAGCCCAAGCGATTGATCTTGAGAGTCCGACCATCACAGAATCTGCCCCCATCACACCGGCAGCCCCTCCCGTCGACACATTTATCGATCCGCCCGAACCGGCTTGGGAGCCAGCGCCTATCTCACCTCCCATTCCTGAGCCCATTGCCTTACCTGAAGCCCCTGCACCGGTGGCTCCCGCAGCACCAGTAGCACCAGCCATATCGCCACAAGTCATGCCGCAGGTGGCTGACCGTCCTGCCAATCCCCCCACAAATGAGGGAATCTCTTCCGTTACCTATGGTGCAGGCGATGAGCCGGTAGAAGCCGTATCTGCCCCAACCTCAAGTAAGACCGTTCTATCGGGTAGCGTTTCTGGCTGTAAAGCGAGTCTCAATATTGATCCAGTCCTTGCGGCGACCCTTTGTGGCCCTGCGGTCCAAACCGCCCAGCAACCTAACATTCCAACTCGTCGGCATACGCCTGTTGCTTCTGCTCCAACCCATTCGACCTATTCTTATCAACCCCCACAACAACCTGCCTCCCAGGAGACAGCCTATTCTCCGTCCTATATCCCTAAAACGGCTCCAACTCCGTGGGTTACAGGTGCTCCAGCCACTTTGAGCCCCTTAGCAAAAGCCTCTCCTTCGATCAAACGGCTGTCTTCCTCACCTAACCCTCTAAAGTGGCTCGTTCCAAATCGGCAGCGAATGATCTTTCCGTTACCAATGCCCGCTTCTATCACTTCAGCGTTTGGTTGGCGGACTCACCCCATTTCAGGGAAAACCAGTTTCCATGCTGGCACGGATTTGGCAGCACCAACCGGCACACCTGTTTTAGCAACGTTTCCTGGCCAGGTCCAAACCGCAGGCTTTATGGGTGGCTATGGCTTAGCAATTCTACTGCACCACCAAGATGGGCAACTGGCAACCCGGTATGCCCACTTATCCAAGGTTTATGTCCAACCAGGTCAATGGGTTTCCCAAGGAACCATCATCGGATTGGTGGGGAGTACTGGCAATTCCACTGGCCCCCACCTCCACTTCGAGACGTTAAAGCGTCAAAATAAGCGCATGGTCGCTTTCGACTCGGGAATTCAGCTCAAGGTCTCCCTGGCAGAATTAATTAAAGCCATGCAGACCGCAAAAGTTCCTCCCAAACCCCAGGGCTAAGTTAGGCAGGGCAGATTGAAGTTCAGTCACCTAAATGAACTCAAGCCTAGCTGTCTTTCTCGCTGATTGATAAGGCACCCTTAGCGATTGAACATTGGAGCCAGTTTTTCATAGACACCTTATTTTTTATCACCATCTGCTGACAATCTGATGTGTGGCATATGTGAGCATGCATTACATCCATCCGTACTCAAATACTCAAGGTTGCTCACTCATTTAATCAAGCAACCGATCATCTTATAGCTGGAGGCTGAATAAAACCGTTCTAGTCATAGAGTCCATGTACCGATAACTAATCTTTAGGAGATTGGGATGGATTGCAAGCTTGCCATACTTCAATCATGGCTTGCACTGCCATCTCCACAGGAATTTGTTCCAGAGTTTGGCTGTGATGAAATTTTAAGCTGATAATCAGTTGCTTGTGTAAAACTGAGAGGCGCTGACGTTCATGGGCAGCCTCAACGACGTCATCTTTCATGGGTTATTAGATTGGAGCCAATAGCATCCAAGAGAAATAAGCATCAACATCAAACACCTGCACTGCTAATAATTTTACATAGCAGAGGAGGAGAGAGTCTTAGAAAAAGCAAAACGAGATGGTTAACCGTACTATCTTCCATTGATATAGACAACAAATTTCTTTTGCCTTCTCGACACCGTCATAAGTCCTAGAGAAAGATGCAAAAGTCTAATCAATATATCCTCAAAAAATGATGAGGTTGAGGATAGCCCAAGGAGAATTAAATTAATACTAACTTAGACAACCGCTATATGGATACGTAACTTCAGATATAGAATCGTACAGGTTCTTGGTTTAACCTCATTGCTACAGCTAATGAAGGGATGGCTGATTCTTCAGACAATTGTTATACCATTGCCATTACTCTGTCGCTTAGTTGGTGATAATGCAGATTAATACGCCTGATTGGGTCAAAAATGCTGTCTTTTATCAGATTTTCCCTGATCGCTTCGCTTGCCGCCCCCATCCATCCATCCCATCCCAAGTTAATTGGGAAGCTTGGCACGCCCCACCCACCTTTCAAGGATATAAAGGGGGAAATTTGTGGGGGATTATTGATCGCCTCGACTATTTGGCTGATTTAGGTATCACAGCCCTCTACCTCACGCCCATTTTCCAATCGGCATGCAACCACCGGTATCACACCCATGATTATTACCAAGTCGACCCCATTTTAGGAGGGAATGAAGCCCTAACTGCTTTACTCACAGCGGCCCGTAAACGCCACATCAAGGTGGTTCTGGACGGTGTCTTTAATCATGCCAGCCGGGGATTTTTCTTTTTTAATGACATCTTAGAAAATGGTCCCCACTCACCTTGGGTGGATTGGTTTCGAATTGAGGGCTGGCCTATTGCAGCGTATCAAGGCAGCAAGCCGGCTAACTATGTGGGCTGGAGTGGGAATCGAGCCTTGCCACAGTTCAACCATAACCACCCTGATGTGCGTGAATACATTATGCAAATTGCGGAGTACTGGATCAAACAAGGCGTTGATGGGTGGCGGCTAGATGTACCCAACGAAATTGAAGTGCCCGGATTCTGGCAAGAATTTCGAGATCGCGTCAAGGGTATCAATCCAGAAGCCTATATTGTGGGTGAGATCTGGGACAACGCCCAGCCGTGGCTACAAGGCGACCAATTTGATGGGGTGATGAATTACCAATTCCGACAAGCCACTATCGCTTTTACAGCAGGTGATCGAGTGGATGTCGCCTATACAACACAACCTGCCTATGCCCCTTATCCTGCCCTGGACGCATCAGACTATCAACAACGGATTCAGGACTTACTGACCTGGTATCCCTGGGATATTCAACTCACTCAGCTTAACTTGCTGTCCAGCCATGATACGGCTCGGCTACTGTCCATGGTGCACCTAGACTACAGCACCATAGAACTAGCGACCCTTTTGTTGCTCACCTTTCCCGGTGCTCCTTGCATCTACTACGGGGATGAAGTGGGGCTTCCCGGTGGAATCGATCCCGATTGCCGTCGCAGTTTTCCTGAGGAGGCAGATTGGCATCTACCCTTACAAGCTATACATAAGCAGCTGATCCAAATTCGGCACCAGCATGCTGCCCTTAGAACTGGTCAATACCAAGTTTTACTGGCTACGGATGAAGCCTATGTTTTTAGCCGGTCCTTGGCAGAAGAAGTGATGATTGTGGCCATCAACACGAGTACGAAGTCTAGCTCTCTCACCATCGATCTCAGCCCGTTATCCCCATCTATTGCAAAGTTGGACTCTATCTACGGAACCCCTAACGTCTTAGCAATAAATACGAATACTGCAACCGTAGAGTTATCCGCACGACAAGGGAGTATTATGATTGCCAGTTTTGAATAAATAAGGCCTCAATTCGCTTAAACCATCGTTTTGGTATCACAGACGTCGGATTACCCTCACCCGTTGGGCATCCTAAGGATATGGGGGGACCCCAGATTCGGGGATGTCATGAATGCATCTAAATTCCCGTACATTAGAAGCCTTAACAGATGGAAGCAATTTTAATGGTTCTAGCTGGATTGCTATTGGGTATTTTTGCCACCGTAGCAATTCTCTATGCCTTCTTGGTGGTCCTAGTTTTACCAAATAGAGAATCTATCTCTACTTTTCAACAACACTCATTTCAACAGCACTTGTCTCAACCACAACGACTCACGACTGAAGTTCGTGAACTCAGTGATTTACAAGCTTTGATGGAAATTAGACAGCCCCAGCCTGTCGAAGCCCAATCTTGGCATCAAGATTCTGAATATCTCGCTTTAAAGGCAGATATACAAGCTGAATCGCAAGCTTACCAGCGTATTCCCACTTTTCTCAGAGGGTTTATGCCCAAACCGTGGAAAAAAGCTTGGCAGTACAGCGAATCATTAACCTATGTGAATGATTCAATCCCCAAAATTCTTGGAAACTGGGATAGTCGAGAATTCTCTCGTCAATGTACTCCTACGTTATTGAAGTCAACTCAAAAGGACAGCTTAGATCAAAGCTTTGCCGATTTACTGGGTCGATGTGGCCAGATGACAGCTTATCAGGGCATCAAATACTTTGGATTGGATAACCTAAGAGGCGATTCGGTCTGGCAATTTGTGGCTCAAGCCGACTTCGAGAACGGATGGGCTATTATAACCGGACGTGTGATTTGGCAAGGACAGCGCTGTTGGTTCGATCACTTCAGTATTAGCAACGCCATATAGTACTGAAATAGACGCCTCAGAGTAGCTTTCTAATTCACGTATTTTAGATGGATTTATTAAAGAGCAGGATGTGCTAAATTGCCAACCCTGCTCTTTTTTAGCAGTTGGGCAGGGATCACCAATCCTTCCAAGCTAGCGGGTGGTCTGTATCAGCTGCATAGGTTTGCAAAAGAGATTGATACATCGGGCTATCTGACCATCGATCAATTTCTCGGGCTCGCAGCACCGGCAAAGGATGAGTCAGTTCAGCTGTTCGCACTGACTTGAGGAGATTTGCTAAATCATGATCGATACGATCATAGGCTCGGGCTTGGTCAATAAAGGCATCCACATTAAGCTGAGACGCCAGAGAAGATGATCCCCCCGCTAATTTCATCAGTACGGAAGCCATAACTTTGGCATTTTGGGTGACGAGTAACCCGGCGCGATCGCAAGTGAATTCAGCACAGCGAACCCAAGCCATCAACTGCCGTTGTAGGTTTTGGGCAATTAAGCTGCCAAAGGGAGACAATTGGCCAGCTGCCAGCACCAGCAGGTTAGCAATGGTGAGATAAACACCATGCTCACATTTGAGGTGCCCGAGTTCATGGGCTAAAACAGCCTGTATTTCTGGGGGATCGAGCAATTCCAGCAGTGACGTATGCACCACAATAAACGGTTGCTGTCCCCGCATGGCCAAGGTGTAGGCATTCGGTGTGGGGTTTTGGCGAACATACAGCTGAGGCTGTTCCAAATCGAGAATATGACAAGCCTCAGTCAGCAGTTGGTGCAGATCAGGGAGTTGTCGTTCACTGACTAAAACGCTGGAACCAATATTTTCTAAATAGAAGACTTGTTCTGCAACACTACCTAGCAGGCTTCTCACAAGCCAATCTAACCCAGGAAGCTGCTGGAGTGTTTGGGTTGCTTCCAAATCAATAGGATGTCGGAACTGAGCAGCCTGCAACCCCAATAAGGGAATTTTTGACATCGGCATTTTGTTTCTGTTTGCGGTGTGGCCTAACTTCATTGTGACATTTGTTTTTAGAGTAGAGAAAAGGGTTAATTTTTTATCGCCTTAACACTGGGAGAAAAGTAAGGATAAGTTTCTATTTACTTTATTTTTTGATGGGACAACAAAGGGTGGCAAACCGACTTGGACATCAGGGTATATTGAGATGACTAACCGTCCAGGGCTTATATCTATCGGCCATTCTCTAGCAAGCGGCTCCATCTAGTTGAAGTGCACCCCCAGCAACCGCTTTTTCAAAGTAGATGTGACGGATGTGTTAAGAGAATGCTGATTCTAATCTGGATCTGTTAGTTTGAAAGGGGTATTCGTTTTCCCTTATTTCTTTCGCTATCTTAATTAACAGTAAATTAAACGCCTGTGGCTCCAATCAAAAAAAGAAATCAACAAAACCAGCCAAATATTAACGAACGCATTCGTTTTCCAAAAATCCGCGTAGTCGATGCAGATGGAACTCAGCTCGGCATTATGGCGCCTAGCGAAGCAATGGAAATCGCTGATGAGCGGAATCTGGATTTGGTGCTAGTGAGTGATAAAGCCGATCCACCGGTTTGCCGGGTCATGGACTACGGTAAGTTCAAGTTTGAACAAGAGAAGAAAGCCCGGGAAGCAAAGAAAAAGCAGCATACTTCTGATGTTAAAGAAGTAAAAATGCGCTATAAGATTCAAACCCATGACTACGAAGTGCGGGTGAACCACGCTAAGCGATTTCTAAAATCCGGCGATAAGGTAAAGGCGACCGTCACGTTTAGAGGCCGGGAGATTCAGCATTCCCATTTAGCCGAAGCGCTACTAAAGAAAATGGCGAACGACTTGCTTGATTTTGCCGAGATCCAGCAAGCACCCAAGCGCGAAGGACGCAACATGATTATGTACCTATCTCCGAAGAAATAGGACTGGCGAATTTCCTGCGCTGGCAACATAATGCAAACTACAAAGGCAGCCCCCCAACTTGTACCCATTCGTGTACTTCGTATTCCACACAATGGTTCAAGATCAGGGGGTCTTGCTCTACAATTTTTTTTGCTTCTTCATAGGACTGAGCCTCAAAGATAAGCATGCCCCCAGCACTCTCCCGCCAATAGCCCGTTTTGGCCTGATGGCTCTCTAGGGTCTTAACATAGGCAAGGTGGGCAGGCACATGGCGATCAAAGGTGGCTTTGTCCACAATGCCGCGTTCGATTTTGATATACCAGGGCATGGCTTAAAGATACTTTTGCAAAATCAAGGAAAGCTGCTCCTTGGTGGCCGCTGGAGCCTGATCCAAGGGGGTAAAGATCGCGTGTTTCAGAGCCTTATGCGCTTTGGAAGCAGGGGGTGATTGACTCAAACGTTTAACGGTTTCTTTAATGACGCTTTGGGCATTACTCGCATTCTTGTGCAGATTGCCAATAATCATTTCCACCGTAACGCTGTCATGTTCAGGGTGCCAGCAATCGTAGTCAGTGACTAGGGCTAGGGTGGCATAGGCAATTTCAGCTTCCCGAGCCAATTTAGCTTCTGGCAAATTGGTCATGCCAATCACGGTACCGCCCCAACTCCGATATAAATTAGATTCAGCTTTGGTGGAAAAGGCTGGGCCTTCCATACACACGTAGGTGCCCTGACGGTGAAGGGTAACATCCGGGAGATTCAGGGATGCGATCGCATCCCCCAATACCCCTGCCAAAGCTCCACAGACCGGATCGCCAAAGCCAATATGGGCCACAATGCCATTACCAAAAAAGGTAGACACCCGATTCTTGGTGCGATCGATAAACTGGTCTGGCACCACCATATCTAGCGGTTTCGCTTCTTCTTTAAGAGAACCAACGGCTGAAGCTGAGATTAAATACTCCACTCCCAAGGATTTCATGGCATAGATATTGGCCCGAAAGGGCAATTCACTCGGGATAAGATGATGATTTCGACCATGACGAGCGAGAAAAGCAACCCGTTCTCCCTCTAAGGAGCCGACGATCAGCGCATCTGAAGGATCTCCAAAGGGAGTTTTAATTTGAACTTCTTCTACATCCGTCAGAGCCTCCATTTTATAAAGGCCACTACCGCCAATAATGCCAATTTTTGCCTGAGCCATATCCAAAGTTCGTGAGTGTTTAATCCTTTCGTAGTGTACTGGGAAAGTTAGGTGTAGCAACTAGTTATTTGCCTACCCTTATTTCATAATCGGTAAATGAAAAAGATTTCCCCTTAGATAACATTCCAAAGAACCTGGGTAACCTAGCGCAGAAGCAAGTATTTGCCGAGGTACGATGTCAAAAATGCCCTTAAAACCTAATTTTCGTTCGCCGTTCAAATCAGTGTTGATCTTCAGTCTTGTCAGTTTAATGGGTGCTTGTTCGGGGGCAACGGAAAACAGCCCCGAGACCAGTCCTCCAGCAGCTACGAGCCCTGGGACACCAGCCCCCACCTCGTCACCTGTGAATACCGCACGCAATGCCGAAGGGGAAACAACCCTAGGAGCAGTGCTTAGAGCTCAGCAGGCCTATTATCTAGAGTATGGTAAATTCGCCGCCAGCCTAGAAGATCTCCAAATCGGAATTACAATGAACTACTTCACGTTTGCAGGATTAGAGGCAGACACAGCCCAAACGACCTTCAAAGCCGTTGCCAACGAAGCAGGTCTGAATAGCTATGCGGGTGGGGTTGCTAGCGTCGACTCCAGTTTTGAAGTGATTCTATGTGAGAGTAGTTCGCCCAGCCAAGATATTACCCCTCCCCAATTTGAAGGGGGCACTTGGAGTTGTAGTCCAGAGTCCCAAAAAGTAGAGGGTTAACAGACAAAAATCAGGGGATGAAAACACAGCCAAGCCCTTGGCTTTTGCTTTAGATATTTAAATGAGCCTAAGCTGAAGCCCACTCTTGAGGCTTTAAGAATGTCTCATATAACTCTGCTTCAGGAGTATCAGGCTCAGGAGAGTAAGCATACTCCCAACGCACTAGGGGTGGCAGCGACATCAGGATAGATTCAGTCCGACCATTGGTCTGCAAGCCAAAAATAGTCCCTCGGTCATAGACCAAGTTAAATTCCACATATCGACCTCGGCGATAAAGCTGGAAGTTCCGTTCACGGTCACCATACTCAGTATCCCGACGTCGCTCGATAATCGGGACATAGGCAGGCAAAAAGGCGTTACCGCAGTCTTGAGCAAAGGCAAATATCTCATCCCATGACCGTTGGGGTAGAGTGCCGAGCTGATCGCTATGGCGAGCAGCAATCCCCTCAGCATGAGGACCACGATACAGAGCACCGATACCATCCTGGTAATCAAAGAAAATACCGCCAACTCCCCGCATTTCTTGTCGGTGCTTCAGATAAAAATACTCATCACACCAAGGCTTAAAGGTGGAGTAATATTCAGGGTGATGACGATCGCAGGCCGCTTTCATCGTTTGATGAAAATGGACCACATCTTCTTTGAAGGGATAATACGGCGTCAGGTCAATCCCACCCCCAAACCACCAAACCGGTCCGGCTTCAAAATATCGATAATTCAGATGTACCGTTGGCACGTAGGGACTGCGGGGATGCAGTACCATCGAAGTCCCCGTCGCATAAAATCGGTGCCCTGCAGCTTCTGGCCTTTGTTTAAGAATAGAGGGAGGCAAATGATCTCCCCAGACCTCGGAGTAATTGACGCCACCCTGTTCTAAGAGTCCACCTTCTCGAAGGACCCGCGAGCGACCACCGCCCCCTTCCGGTCGATCCCAGGAGTCTTCCTGAAAAGTGCTTTTACCATCTAACGCTTGCAGCTTGTCACAAATACTATCCTGCAAACCTCGCAGAAATTTTCCCACCTGCTCTTTAGAGTCTGAAGGAGGTGGAGGAGCATTTGTTACCGCTGAAGGAGTAGAAGGAGATGCGGTCATGAGGGGCCTCTAGAAAAATAGGGGCTGGGCCATGATAAATATGCTTCGCTAATTTTGTAGGAAGCAGATAGCCAGCCAGGTTGCTTTATCTACTCTAGAACGATTTGGACCAATGGAGAATAGGGGATTCGAACCCCTGACCTCTGCGGTGCGATCGCAGCACTCTACCAGCTGAGCTAATTCCCCAAGAAACGCGGGCTATAGCCGCGTCCATGTAGTCTAATAAGTCCGTCTTGGCTCTGTCAATTGCAGAACAGCCACGTACTGATTAACCAACCAGTTTAGTAAACAGAGAAAGAATCCACGACGCGCTGGAACACAGGCTCAACCTTGGTCCAACGAGACTCTGGTGTGGAGAGGCTAAGGGTAAACAGCTTACCTCGACGAACGACAACGGTCGAAAGGTTATGACGCTTACCAATGGGTAAATCAACCGAATATTCAAGGGCGTAATAGACCTTATCATCTTCTGTTCGTGAAGCTGCAGCCAATAAATCCGCTTCCTGGCCAGATTGGGAAGGTGCAATCACTGCATTCAAAAGGGTGCGGGCTACTTCAGTTGGATCCCCTAAATCCGTCAACTGAGTGTCGCTAGTGATGTCACTCACGACTACGCTCACGTTTTCGGTCTCTTCAATCAGGTCATGAAACACAACGTCAGAGCTACCGGGTACTTTGATGGGTGCCCAACCATTGGGATACATAAAGGTATACCCATCAATATTGTCTGCATAAGCTTGCAATCCGGCTGTATCAGACGCGCAGGCTTGTAAGGTCAGACTTAATATGATGAGTGCAAGTGCTGCGATTCTTTTGAACATGTTTTGTGTCCTTAACCCGTTTTCCTTTGCTTGTAGACAAATTTGCTTCATTGAGTGAGTTTATTGTCGCATTGGGAGGAGCGTTACCTCCATCAATTGCAACAAGATGTTTAACCCTCTGGCTCAACATCCTTTACTTCAAACGGTTATGGATACCAATCCGGACAAGTTGAAGACTGCTGCCAGCCAAAAGGGTGAATAGCACAGACTAACGCTTGCCGTGCTTCACTCATACCATAGGCTTTTCCGTGATAATTGGCACAACCCTGACAAGGAGACACTGCTGATTCCGTCTTAGGAGCGAACCCGACCTGAGTTTTAAGAATTTGCCGTTCGCACTCTAGGCGTCGCCATCGTACATTCAGTGCTTTTAAGCGAGCCTGATTAGCTTGACGAAATGGATCTCGCTTCTGCAACATGATGACCTCGCCAAGTTCAGTATCGTTTATCTTAAGGGTGTCTTACAGGGAAATCCAGGCAAAAAGGGGCGAAAGGATGAAACGGTATTTTCGGGTGCTGAAGCTGTTTTGGGCAACGACCATTGCAGCAGAGATGGAATATCGCTCCAACTTTGCAATCTCAGCCCTTAGCAGCCTTGGGAATCTCGCGGGTAGCTTATTTGGCCTATCTTTGTTTTATCGTACAGGCTATACCTTCCAAGACTGGAATTGGCATGAAGCCCTCGTTGTTTTGGGCATCTTCACCCTACTCCAAGGCTTTTCAGCCACCTGCCTAGTCCCAAATCTAAACCGAATTGTTCGCCACGTTCAAGAAGGCACCCTCGATTTCATTCTGCTCAAACCCATCAGTAGCCAATTTTGGTTATCCACCTATTCTGTCTCCCCTTGGGGCATACCTGATGTCCTTTTTGGCCTAGGGCTTATCGGCTATGCCGGATTTCAATTGGGGCTAGGTTGGCAAAATTATGCCCTTGGCCTAGGGCCACTGCTTTGCGGATTCCTTAGCCTCTATAGTCTGTGGTTTATTTTGGGAGCCACCAGCATTTGGTTTGTCAAAATCTATAACGTCACAGAAGTCTTGCGGGGGCTAGTCGAAGCTGGCCGCTATCCGGTCGTAGCCTATCCAACCGCCTATCGCTTCTTTTTTACCTTTGTAATTCCCGTAACATTCCTAACTACAGTTCCCGCTCAAGCCATGCTTAATCGAGCCACCTGGAATTGGAGTCTAGGCGCAGGCATACTCGCAATCGCCTTATTTATATTGTCCAATCGGTTTTGGCAGTTCGCACTTCGTTTCTACACCAGCGCCTCCAGCTAGCCATCAATCCACCACTACCGGGTTTTCCAAAGCGCGAATTTCGACCATAGCTGCCAGCAGTCCACCCATACCTGAGGCAATGAGGCCAATGATCATTCCCACTTGAGTCCAATTGATTGCAGCAAACGGCCAGACAATACTACAGATAGCAATGGGGGCCAGGACCAAGCCTACTGATAAGTTAATAGCACCGAGCAAAAAACTGGCTTTGACGGAGAGGGCTTCCCATCCAGCAGTCGCATCTTGATTGACACGGCTAGCGATTGCTTTCACCAAAGCGCCAATTCCAATCACACATCCCATTCCTGTGACCACTGCCATCGTCGTTCCTGCAGACGCTTTGGTTGAACCCACCAAAGCCCCAACCGCAGAACCCATGCCAATGGTGACGATGGTCCACACCGCCCACACCAGCCTATTCTTATAATTTGTAGCCATCTGCCTAGAGAATTTGTAACTCTTTTATTTTCCCCCAATACGGTTCGCTTAGGGGTAAAAGGTTAGTTCCGGCAATCCCATGGTTTCTGGCCAGCCCATCATCAAGTTCAAGCATTGGACTGCCTGCCCCGCCTGGCCCTTCATCAAATTATCAATAGCAGAAATCACGATAACGCGACCGGTGCGCTGATCCACTTCTATGTCGAGGTAGCAAAGGTTCGTGCCATAGGCCCATTTTGTATAGGGATAGGTACTGCCTGGTAGGACCTTGACCCAAGGGGAATTCCGATAAAATGCGCTAAAGATCGTAATCAAATCTTCTCTAACTAGCCCAGGGTCACGCATCGTGGCATAAACCGTGGCCAAAATTCCACGGGTCATGGGTGCTAAATGGGGCGTAAACTGGACAACCACCTCTCGCCCTGCCAAATCACTACTTACCTGTTCAATTTCAGGGGTATGGCGATGATGGGCGACGCCATAGGGACCAATACTATCATTCGCCTCCGCCAGGAGCAGATGGGTTTTGGCTTGGCGTCCTCCACCGGAGGTGCCGGTTTTGGCATCAATAATGGCACTGTTCGGATCAATGAGCCCTTGTTTAAGCAAGGGGGCCAAAGCTAACAAACTAGCGGTGGGGAAACACCCTGGACAGCCCACTAAGCTGGCCGTTGAAATTCCCTGTCGATAGAGTTCGGGCAAACCATAGACTGCTGTAGAGGCCAACTCACGATCTTGTCGTTTCGTCCCGTACCAATCTTCATAGGTATCCAGGTTTGTAAATCGATAATCAGCAGAGAGATCCAAGACTTTGCAACCTCGTTCCACCAAAGTCGGTGCCATCTCTGCGGCCAAACCATTGGGAAGAGCCAAAAAGACCACCTGGGTCCGCTCAACGACTTTGTCTAAATCGATGGCTTCTACTTTTAAGTCTTGTTTAAACCCCAAGTGGGGATACAAGTCTGCAAACGGACGCCCCGCACTACTATCGCCCCCTAAATAGGCCAGCTGGACATGGGGATGTTCCAACAGTAGGCGAGTTAGTTGGACCCCGCCATATCCAGACGCTCCAATAATGCCAACAGGAATATCTTCCTGAGAACCCATATTCATTTTTTCCTCAGAGGTCAGTCATACAAACAGTTAATGTAGTTCAGGCTTCCCAAAAATAACGATGATGATATCGATCACCACTTTTATTGATATCGATCACTGCATTGAATAGCAACGACTGCATTAGCTCACATGAGCTGCATTGTAGTACCAAATACCGATTTCGACTGGTTTTGGATAATCAAAGGATTCTGTGCGAACTGGCGTCCCCACCCCTTAGAATTAAGGAGAAGATGTTAAAAAACGTTACGGTACCGTCACTTTGAATCCCCACGCTACGCCAACAGACTCTTTTGAATTTGACTCCATTGAAGATGCCCTTGCGGAGTTTAAAGCGGGACATGCCATTGTCGTAGTGGATGATGAGAACCGGGAAAACGAAGGCGATCTAATTTGTGCAGCTCAATTCGCCACCCCTGACATGATTAACTTTATGGCCGTGGAAGCGCGGGGGTTAATTTGCTTAGCTATGACTGGGGAGCGATTAGACGCCCTAGAATTGCCCCTCATGGTTACCAATAACACTGACATGAACCAAACTGCCTTTACTGTCAGTATCGATGCCTCTCCTCATCTAGGTGTGACAACCGGCATTTCAGCGGAAGACCGAGCCCGTACCATCCAAGTCGCCGTCAATCCTGATTCTTTGCCCACAGATTTGCGACGTCCTGGGCACATTTTCCCTTTGAGAGCCCGCTCGGGAGGCGTGCTACAGCGAGCAGGTCATACTGAATCGGCGATTGATATGACTCGCTTAGCAGGGTTATATCCAGCTGGCGTAATTTGTGAAATCCAAAATCCCGATGGCTCCATGGCTCGCCTACCGCAACTTAAAGACTATGCCCATGAACATCAGCTTAAAATCATCAGCATTGCCGATTTGATTAGTTACCGGCTTCAACATGAACGGTTTGTTCATCGAGAAACCGTTGCTGAGATGCCCTCTGAGTTTGGCCAGTTTCAAATTTATGCTTACCGCAATCAGCTCGATCATAAAGAGCATGTCGCGATTGTTAAAGGTGATCCAAAACAGTTTGGTCAACAGCCCGTGATGGTGCGGATGCACTCCGAATGCCTCACTGGAGATGCCATTGGCTCCCTTCGTTGTGACTGTCGGATGCAGCTCCAGGCCGCCCTCAAAATGATTGAGAATGTGGGGCAGGGCGTTGTCGTGTATTTACGACAAGAAGGCCGCGGGATTGGTCTAGTCAATAAACTCAAGGCCTATTCTTTGCAAGATATGGGTCTCGATACCGTAGAAGCAAATGAAAAGTTAGGATTCCCAGCCGATTTACGAAACTACGGTGTGGGGGCTCAAATCCTTAATGATCTGGGCATTCAAAAAATTCGCCTGATTACCAATAACCCCCGTAAGATTGCGGGGCTCAAAGGTTATGGTTTGGAAGTTGCGGATCGGGTCCCTTTGCTAATTGAGGCCAACACCTACAATACGACCTACTTAAACACGAAGGCAGAAAAGCTAGGTCATATGCTGCTGCAAACTTACCTAATGACGATTGCTATTCGATGGCAGGATGAACCCTTAGATGTGACTCAACGCTACGACCGTCTCGAAAAACTTCGTCATTTGGCAGACAACCAACATCTCTTATTACAAGAAGAGGCTCGTCCTGTAGCAATAGCGCTGTTCGAAGGCCCCTCCTTGATTTGTCATTTAGGTTTAGACCAGCCAGATGTTGCCTCGGCAGATTGGTATCAACAAAAAGGACACCCTTACCGGGAAGCGGTTATTCGTATCTTTGGAGATTTAAAGCAAGATTCTAATGTTGCTAGTGTTGAATTTTTGATTTCTTCTGGCACCGATCCGCTCAAGAATCTCCAAGTCAAATTAGATCGAAAAAGCATAAAGGCAGATCAATTACCTTTACCCTTATGTCATGATTTAGAAACACAAACAATCTATAGCGTTGACCTAAGCGAATAGCTATTTCTATATAGGGAAATACCTATTCAACCTGAGTTCAGGATAATCTGAAACCTTCGTTCTTGCGTGGAAGAATCTAAAAAATGGTCTTAACCTGAACTTAGATTATGTAGGCATTTATAAGAAATCAGGCTACTAGACGATATTCAAAATCATTACAGCCATTCGTTTTTTGACCTAGAAAATCGTGATTTTTATTCAAAAACTTGAAATTCGATCACCTAAAGGTTGGAGATGGGAAACCTAAGGGTAATTCATAAGACTACCTTTGATGTTTCATATTGTTGTATTTGCCACAACGGGTTTTTGGATGTATGCGATCTTCGATTGCATCCGAAACGATCCAGATCGAAATGTTTGGATCTGGCTGTTGCTATTCTTTAACTATCTGGGTGCTGTCATTTATTTCGCGACGAGAATGCTACCGCGAATGAATACATCTTCAGCTCCCAGCTACTTTAAACGCTGGACTAAAGGAAGAGAGTTACGAGCGGCCGAAGCTGCAGTCGTTAATATTGGTAAATCACACCAGTATGTTCAATTGGGTAACGTCTTGCTGGAGATGAGTAAGGTAACTCAAGCGGAGGAAGCCTTTCAAGAAGCCATTTCTAAAGAGCCCAACCATCTCGATGCCTTATGGGGATTAGCGTCAGTGGCAACATCTGCCAAACGATGGGAGGAAGCTCAAGCTTATCTACAGCAGATTCTATCTCTTGATTCTGAATATAAGCGGGGCGATGCTTCCTTGCTGCTGGGTAAGGTTCTTGTCTCCAGTGAACAGAGAGAACTAGCAAAACCCCACCTCATTCAAGATATTAAAGCCTGGAGTCATCCTGAGGCAGCATTAATATTGGCTACGCTCCAAGCTGAAGATGGTGAGAAACAGGATGCCTACGATATCTTAAAGGCAATGCTGTCAAAACTGAAAGCTTGCCCTGAGTTCTATTACAGACAGCACCGCCATATCGCTAATAAAGCAGACCGAATGCTCCAGAGCCTAGAGAAGGAACTCTAGGAGACAACCATTAGACCTTATCGGAAATAAAATGGGTGAGAATAACTTCAAACGTCTATGTCGTAAGTCTTTTAGGTCGATTTTCCTCCAAAAATAAAACGCTTTCCCAGTAAGGTTTTCAGCTATTTCCGATAAGGTCTAGTTAATCCAAAATTTAGCCGCCTAGGCGGGTAGCTAGCATAGGCACACCCCCTGCTGGCGTAAAGGTAATTCCCCGCCGAACGGGTTGAATAGGTTTTGAGCTGACCAATTGTAGGCTGGTTTGCCTGAGAATGGTGGCGAGCACTAATTTCATCTCAAATAGGGCAAATGCATACCCTAAACAGCGCCGATTACTCCCGCCAAAGGGGAAATACTCATAGGGTGAAAACTGGCGTTCCAAAAATCGCTCAGGTCGGAAGGTATTGGGATAGGGGTAGAGATCTTCGCGGTGGTGCACTAGATAAATACAGGGGGTTAGCATTGCTCCTGGAGGCAGATCGTAGCCCATCACTCGTAGAGGTTGTTTGAGGGTGCGGCTAAAGGTAAACAATACCAGGGGATAAATGCGCAGCGTTTCTGAGCAAACTGCGCTGAGATAGGGGAGCTTGGCAATCTCACTCGGGTCTGTGTTTGGGGTGATATCCCTTAGCTCTGCTAATAATTTCGTCCGCACTTCCGGAACCTTATGGATCCAGTAGAAGGCCCAAGCCAACGCAGAAGCAGTGGTTTCATGACCAGCAAAAAGGAGAGTCATCAACTCGTCCCGAAGCTCGGCATCACTCATGGGTTCTCCCTGCTCATCTTGGGCAGCAAGAAGCAGGCTCAGAATATCTTGTCCCAATGGCTGTTGCCGCCGTTCCTGAATCTCAGCCAATAGCAGCTCATTGATGGCTTGTCGGCGTCGCAAGAATTTCCCCCATAAGCTCCAAGGGCCTAAGTCTTTTTGCAACCCGGTGAGAAAGAGATGGCTGGACCCCAAAGGAGTATCGAAGGTATGGAGCATCTCGTCCAGGAGCTGACTGAGCTGCTGAAATCGCTCATTGTTGTCAATCCCAAAGATGGTCCGAAGAATAACCCGAAGGGTAATTTCTTGGGTGGCTGAGCGCATCTCAAAGGGCTGATTTTGGGGCCATTCTTGGGAGATTTGGGTTGCGATCGCACACATGGATTCACCATAGGCCCGCATCCGCTCACCATGAAAGGGAGGCATCACCAATTTCCGCCGTTTTTTATGGGCTTCTCCTTCTAACAGCAGGAGACCTTGATCACCCGTAATCGGAGAGATGATCTGATTACCACTGACGCTATCAAAGAGGCTGGGGTCAGTGGTAAAGACCTGCTCAATAGCATCCGGGTGACTAAGGATCACAAATGGAGGAAACCCAAAAGACCGCCCTTCAAAGATGTCACCATACTCAGCATAAGCGTTCTCTAAGTAGGGAATGGGATCGGCTATGGCTCGTATCGTTTGCAGCCACGTCGGAACCTGGACCCGAGGAATGGGTGCAGAGGGAGTAGGGGCAAGAGTAGGCGCTGTAGCAGTCATGGTTTGTCCTCCAAGCTAACAATAGGCTAACCTTGATTCCACTCTCATGGCAGACCCAATATCTAGCTAGGGAAGATCAGAATTTTAGGGGGAAACTTAAGGGAAAAACTAAGGTTCTGGCTTTGGTGCATCTGCTTGATTAGTTGCAGAATTAGAAACAGTGGATGTTAAGACTCGTCCCATCTTCGCGGGCATACCTGCCAGACATTTTACTTTTTAGTCAGCCATCATCACACTTGCACTGTGTTGTATCGAGAGTACCTTTTGCTTGTAGATAAGCAATCATTTCCTTTGCACGTTTAGTCCCTCCCCAACCAATATCAGGATGCAACAGAGTTGAGAACCTAGCTGCAAAATATTCTGCATCATCCCAATTCAGTTGAAGCATGTTTTGCGATTGGCCTATCCATAGAGTTGGGGGCCAGTAACCGATTCGATCGTAATTATGGTTCTTTCTAACCCGTAATTCTAGTTCACAAATGCCTTCATTGGCAGTGGTGTAAGCCAGCAGATAGGATCCACCATCACGGCAAATATCTGCATATTGAATTGATTCTGGGATTGGTAAATTGTCCATTAGAATTTGGCTTGAAGCAGCAGAATAAACGAACAACCATACAAAGTTAATCTACTGCAAAGGAAATCATTTGAAATGTTGGTAGCCTTTTTGCATATCTAACAAATTTTTCTCTCCATTCGACTTAATTAAAGTTACATCATCCTCAGCAACTATATGTCCAATAATCATTGCTGTTGGATCAATTCGTTCCAACAATTCCTGGGCAAACGATAGAGGTAAACATAGCACTAGCTCAAAATCTTCTCCTCCATAAAGTGCCCATTCTATCGCTTGCTCTGAGGTTAAAACTTGGGCATTTCTCAAACTTTTAGGTATCGGAATTTGAGTTTGCTGGATCACAGCCCCCATGCCACTCGCTCTACAGATTTGCAAAACAGCATCTGCCAATCCATCACTACTATCCATTCCCGTCACTCTAGGGACAGGTGTGAATTCTTTGAGCACTTGAATCACATCTAGTCGGGGCTGGGGACGCTGGTGAGCTTGCTGTAGCTCTATTCGCGCTGTAGGACTCAACGCCTGCCCCCAATCTGAGTGGAGTAAGAGTTCCAATCCGGCCCGAGCAGCACCATGAACTCCCGTGACCACAATGGCATCTCCCGGTTGAGCCGTAGAACGCAAAATTTGCTGATGGGGCAAGACCTCCCCTAACGCCGTCATACTGACGGTGATCACTGGAGAACGACTTAAATCTCCACCAATAATGGCCGTTCCATAAGTGTTTAAGCAATCAGCTACCCCCTGATAAAACTGATCAAGCCAGCTAACTGGTAACGTTTCAGGTAAGCCCAGGCTAATAGTCAGCCCCAAAGGACTCGCTCCCATGGCCGCAATATCCGATAAATTGGCAGCAGCAGAACGCCAGCCTACATCAGCGGGAGACGTGGTGCGATCGCAAAAGTGAATCCCATCCACCAACATATCCGTCGTCACCACTAGGAGATGTCCTGCCCGCGGAGTGAGTACCGCAGCATCATCACCCACCATACTGGGTTCACAGAACTGATACAGCCGTTGTAAGACCTGTTGCTCACCTAACTCGGCAACAGTGACACCTAAGTTGTTCTTTTCCATCTGTCCCTGATCAAAAAAAGGCTTGGAAGCAGTTCCCAAGCCTATTGTGGTTGATACTTGTCTAGATTTTGAAATTAGACGAGATTCTCAGCCCCTTTAATCACCCGAGCAGACTCAATCACGTCACCTGGCTTAATCGTCCCGAGAACATCTTGGCCGTCCACCACATAACCAAAGACCGCATAACGACCATCCAATAGATTGGATCCAGCAGGGGTTAGTTCAGGCTCAAAGAGCAAGAAAAAGAACTGGGAGGAGCCGCCGTTAGCATCATCCCCTGGACGAGCCATAGCCATCGTGCCGTAGGAAGAGAAGGTCAATACTGGTTCATCCAAGTAAATTCCTAAATCCTCCAAAGTAGATCCATAAATTGGCTCAGAATCCCCCTTAACCATGATTTCTAGAGGAATCGCCCGATATTCTCCAGTACTCGGATCGATAAAGCCCGCATCAGGGCCATCCGGATCGCCAGTTTGAACCACATAGGACTCTTCAGCCCGCGTAAACTTCAGGCCATCGTAAAATTTGCGCTGCACTAGATCAACAAAGTTGCCCGCGGTCACAGGAGCACTATAGCCATCTACCACCACAGTCATATCACCTTTATTAGTCGTGATGGCAATCGTGGCTCTACCTTTCAATTGAGGCAGATCTTGATATTCTTCAGGTACTTCAAACGGAAATTCCGTAAGCATCGCTTCTTCGATAATACCGACTCGATCAGCTAGGGGCTTACGAATTGTATTGAATTGGTCAATATCTTTGGCCGCTACAGCATCTTCTAAATCCAATAATGCTTGAGCAATAAAATCCAACTGCTCTGATGCAACCGCCTGCTGGTCTGGAGCGACCGCAGCCAAAATATCAGAACGGTGACGCTCAAGGGTTCGTTTAGCTTTACCCAATCCCTTGCGAATTTCAGGCCATCGCTTACCTCGAATTTGGGGCGTCGTTCCCTCTACTGCATTTTGAATTTCCCGAATATAGGGTTCATCAATGGGTAAAGCAAAGCGCAGAATACTGCTGCCATCTTTCACAGCATTTGCCGTTGGCAAAACTGATAGGGGCAGAAACGGTGCAGACCAGGCTGGGCCAGACAGACCAAGAGAGAATACGAGGGTGAGCAGCAACAAGGCTGTTCTTTTCAACCAAGAATGAAGACTATACATAGATCCTAAAATTGCAACTTAAATCAAGCCAGCTCGATCGTGAGCCACCCCACGAGGCTAGAGTTGTTGTTCTGTATCAACAATCCATAAACTTAGTCAAACTAATCAGCTACCGTTGAGACAAATCAACAATAGTGATCATGACGTGTTTGCGAGCCTCTGCCTTACATTAAGGACAGCAATCTTGATCTGGTAGATTTAAATCTGCTCAACAGCCTCAATAGATTGTGGTGAGGTATGTTCAGGCAAGATAACCTTCTCAACGACTGGCAGAAACCCTAGCCATTGGTAGGATAACTCAGCAAACTGTTCGGGACAACCACTGACAAAGAACCGAGTCGTTTGAGCAGCGTGTCCGTTCTGCAATTGGAGAAGCTTTAGCTCTTGTTTGGCGGCAGTCGTGATATACACAGCTGGGTCGACGGTTTTCACATGGGAAGGTAAAATCTGTCGAATCACACCAGACAAGTGAGGGTAATGGGTGCATCCATAGACTAGAGTGTCAATTCCTTGTTGCAGGAGGGGTTGCAAGTGTTGGTGGACAATTTGAAGCGTTTCAGGTTCGCGAATGCGGTTATGTTCAATCAGAGGAACAAATTCTGGGCAGGCCTCTTGGAAAACCTGGGCAGTGGTATTGACCTCTTGAATCGCTTGGGGGTAACTTTCACTCGCCACAGTGGCAGGTGTTGCGATCACACCAATGCGTTTCCCTTGTTTAACGGCTGCTCGTGCCCCGGGCAAGATAATCCCTAAAATTGGAATATCAAACTCAGCGCGTACTTCATCTAAGGCCAATGCCGAACTTGTATTGCAGGCCATAATCGCCATCTTGATGGGCTGTGAAGTCATCCAGCACAGAATTTGGCGAACAAACCCAAGAATTTCGGCCTGGGAGCGCGTTCCATAGGGAACATTAGCCGTATCCCCAAAATAAAGAAAAGACTCATGAGGAAGCTGCTGCTGCAATTCCTTTAGAACCGTTAATCCCCCCACACCACTATCAAAAACGCCTATGGGTAATTGCTGAGGGGAATAAGCACTTGTATTTCTTCGAACGTAGCTGGGGATACCATCGAGATCGCCTTCGCTTCTTTTCCGCACAACGACTGTAACTCCTCACAAACACAAACAACACACACACACTTGACTACGCATTATTGCTTAGAATATGCATTTTTGCCTAGAGGCACCTGACAATATACCTTGAGCTAGAGTATTTTTATTCCCTTTACAAGAAAATATAATCTTTGCTCATTAGTAATGGCTGTGACCTTAAACAGTTAGAGGCTGTGATCCAAGCGCTTAACACTGATAGCAGGATTAACATTCCCGCTTTGTATAGAAAATATGCAGCCTAACTAAGGATAGGCAAAAGAACTTCATAATTTATCAATATTTGGGAGAAATTGGTTTGTAAATCTACAGGAATTACCAAAAAAAGTGATGCGGTTGATACCAACAGACCGCATCACAATAATTCGGAGAAAGACGAGGAAAACCTTAGACTTCTGTTTCGACTCTTGCCAAAACACGTTCAGCCACTTTGTCGGGTACTTCTTCTAAGTGGTCGTCTCGCCAAATAAAGAAGCCCACCCCTTGAGTGAGGGATCTCAACTCAATAATCAGACTTTGCATCTCTGCCATCGGTAAGTAGGCCGAGATTTCATCCCAGCTATCCCAACCGCTTTTGCCTTCATAGCCTAGAACCTGGCCTCGATGATTGCTGATCAAGCGCAGGACCTGAGACGTGAACTTCGTGGGCGTTGACAAGATCACCCGCTCAATGGGTTCCAAAAGCACAGGCTGACAGTTGGGAAGTCCAGACTGCATGGCAATGCGAGCAGCCTGCTTAAACGCCTGTTCTGAGCTATCCACAGAGTGGTAGGACCCATCCGTCAGGGTGACATCAATATCCACGATGGGGAAACCCAAGACGCCATGCTGGAGAAATTCACGAACTCCCATCTCTACACCTGGAATATATTGACGAGGGACTACCCCTCCTACAATGGTTTCCTTAAACGTAAAGCCTTCTCCTCTAGCTTTGGGTTTGATATCTAACCGCACATCCCCAAATTGACCATGGCCACCCGTTTGGTGCTTATAGCGACCATGACTAGAGGCAGACTTCCGAATACTTTCCTTATAGGGGACATGGGGGGTATGGGTTTTAATCGGTAACTTATGCTTTCGTCCTAGCCGATCGATGGCAATTTTTAAGTGGATATCGCCTTGTCCCCACAGAATGATCTCATGGGTCGTCTCTCGATGCTCCCAACTTAAGCTGGGATCTTCTTCCAGAAGTTTACTAACGGCACTACTGAGCTTAACTTCGTCTTTGCGGTCTCTGGGGGCAATCGCCAGGGAGTAAACCGGTTCAAGCTGTTGAGCAGTGGGTAAGTTCGGTACAGCAGATCCATCGACAACGACCAGCGTATCTCCCGTTTTGACGCCATCTAAACGGCTTAAAGCCACGATGTCTCCAGCCTCTGCCTGGGTCAGCGTTTTTTGCTGTTGTCCCAGTAAACGATAGATGCCTCCCACGCGCACCTGATTTAAGATCATGCCATCGGTCAGGGTGCCTTGCCACACTCGCACTAGGGATAGTTTGCCGCCCTGGGGAGAGAAATAGTTTTTCAGGACCTGGGCAACCAGACGATCTGAGCTGGGCTCTAGTTCACGAGATTTAGCCGTGTCATTCGCCTCAGGTGCTTCCTTCTCTAGGGCATCCAGGAGAGGGCGTACACCATACCCAGCCTCGGCCACTCCCACAAAGACGGGTACAATTAAATCAGCCCCGAGTTCTGTTTTCAGATCTTGTAGGACTTCGGATTGAGAGGGCTCGATATCTTCTAGTAATTCTTCTAAAAGGTGGTCATCAAAATCGGCGAGCGCTTCTAACATTTCTGTATGGGCCGCCTTTTCCTGGTCTGCCAACTCTGCGGGTAGAGGCATCGGATCTGCTGGAGAGTCGGGATGGTAATGGAACGCTTGTTCCGAAACGAGATCGATGAATCCCTGAAGGTCTTCATTTTGGCCAATGGGATATTGATGGAGAACCGGTGGACGGCTGGAGACCTGCTTGAGGGCATCCAGGACTTCGCTAAAGGGGGAATTGGCGCGATCCATTTTATTGATAAACACCAGATGGGGAATCTCCCATTCATCTAGGGTTTGAAACAAGGGGGCCAGAGTGAGAACCTTCTGGGGTTCCGGCTCACAAACCACCACCGCAGCATCAACCCCAACCAGACAGTTAAGGGTTTCTTGCAATAACTCGACGGAACCTGGGCAGTCTAAAAAAGTAAAAGAAAGGCCGCCATGTTCAAAACTGGCAGCCGTTACTTCTGTACTCATTTGGCGTTCCCGGGCTTCAGCACTTGCATCCCCCACGGTGTTGCCTTCTTTTACGGACCCTTTTCGGGTGGTGACCTCCGTGACATGAAGTAAACTTTCGAGGAGCGTTGTTTTGCCACTGGAATAGGGACCCACCAGGGCGATATTTCGGAAACTATTCATAGTTGCCTCGTTGATGGACGATAGTGTTGCGATCAAGCACAGCTTGCAAAATGAAGAAAATTGAAACTAGAAGGGGTAAATCTCAGTCTCATGAATGAAGGAGTTCCTGCTCGTAGACTGCAGAGACTTGAGACGTACCTCCGGTGTAACTCAGGATTCAGTCTGTTTTGGTAAAAATGCCATTTCTTTTAAGGCAGGGTTAACAACAGTGAAGTATGTTGACGTTTTTGTAATCAGGAGAGATGAATGTTAAGCATGCGCTTACTAAGCACCAGTATTTTGTTGATTCTGGGGGTTGGAGTCATCATTCCTGAACAGGTAAACAGCCCGGTTCACGCTGAGCCTATCGCCCAGGTCAATAAAGATCGCCAACTCTTTCAGCTATTTAAGAAAGGTAAAGAGTTAGTGGAGGCCAATGATTTAGATATGGCCTTGCAAGCGTATCGGCAAGCCACTCTTTTAGATACCAAAAACCCACGCATATTCTCAGCGATTGGCTATATTCAGGCTCAAAGAAAGGATTTTGCGAGATCAGTCGAAGCCTATAAAAAAGCGATCGCATTAGATGGCAAAAATGCCAATTTCCACTATGCCTTGGGGTATAGCTTGGGTAACTTGGGCCAAAATGACCAAGCTGCGGCAGCTTATCAAAAAGTAATTGAATTGGAACCCAAAAATGTTCGGGCCTATGAAGGCCTAGCGGTCATTTACAGTCGTCAACAGAAATATGACGAGGCCTTTCTAAACTTTCAAAAAGTCATCGAGATTAACCCCAAGAATGGTGGAGCCTACAACTCGATTGGCCTGATCCACTTAAAAAGGAATCAGGTAGAGCCCGCCGTTACCAATTTGGAAAAAGCCGCCACCCTCTCTCCCAAAAATGGCGAAATTCAGATGAATCTGGCTTTGGCCTATGCCGCCCAAGGTAAAACGGAAGAAGGATTAGCAGCCCTAGATAAAGCGGTCAAATTAGATCCAAGAAACCCTAAGGTCCATTTGCGGACGGGACAGCTATTGCAGAGCCAGGGCAACAACGAGCGGGCTATAACAGCCTATAAACAGGCCTTGCGGCATGACAAGAATTTAGGGGCAGCCCACGAAGGTCTGGGGGATGTCTTGATGCAAAAAGGGGATGCATTAGGGGCTGTGGTTGCCTTTCGCCAAGCCACTAAGCTAGAAAAGCGCAACCCTAGCGCCTTTTATAAATTAGCCAAAGCGCTGATTGCCCGAAACCGCCATCGGGAAGCCATTCCTGAATTACGCAAGGCTCGCCAGCTATTTCAGCTTCAGCGCCAAGCCGATGGCGTTAAAAAAGTGGATGCCCTGTTGAAACAGTTATCGGTTAGTTAAGATCGGTCTCTGGGATTAAGATCCTGGCAGTACCGTTAACACTCGATAAGCAGTCGTAGAGAGATAGGTCTGAGCGGCCTGCTGCAAATCAGCTGGGGTCAGTTGCTGAATATGCTGTGGATATAGAAGACCTGCCTTTAGGTTATGGGCGATCGCATGATGGTATCCATACAAACCGGCGCGACTAGACGGGCTTTCAGTACCAAATAGATGCTGATTCACCATTTGCCGTTTTCGTTTTTCTAACTCTGAAACAGGCAACCCTTCATCTTGGAGCTGCTGCAAATGGCTGATAATTTCTGCTTCTACCCGCTTCAAATTCTCTGGCGGCACCTGGGCAGAGATCCAAAATAGCCCTTGCCAGACCTGGGTGAGGTTACTCACAGAAATACGCTCAACCCACTGTTTCTCTTCCCGCAGGGATTTGACTAAGCGGGAGTTTCGTCCCCCTCCTAAAATCTTGGCCAGGACATCTAAAGCATAGGTTTGAGAGAGCTGTTGAATACCGGGGACTCGCCATAGCAACACTAAACGAGCTTGAGTCAGTTTAGGATCGACTACCGTTTGCCGAGTAATTTCAACAAAAGACGGTTCGAGGGATTGGACCGGAGCCAGGGGAGGGGGGCGAGAAGGGGTGGCAAATTCTTGAGCTACGGTTTCAATCATCTGTTCTACGGGCAAATTCCCCACCACAACGGCAGTGATATTTTCGGGATGATACCAGGACCGATGATGGTCATACATTTGCTTCGGTGCCAGGGATTGAATCACCTCAGCAGGACCCAGGACAGGTCGCCGATAGGGCAATTGGGCATATCCCAAGGTCATGGCTTGGCGAAATAACCGACGGCGGACATTATCATCCGACCGTCGAATTTCTTCTAAAACAACCAGCCGTTCCCGCTCAAAGCTCTCGGCATCGAGACGAGCGTTGAGGGTCAGATCGATTTGCAGTGGTGCGATCGCATTAAAGTCCTGGGGAGCAACGGTGATGTAAAAACAGGTATAGTCTTGGCTGGTGACGGCATTAGTGACACCGCCGCGGGCCTCAACTTGGCGTTCAAACTCGCCTTCAGGGAGCCGCTCTGTCCCTTTAAATACCATATGCTCCAAAAAATGAGCCATCCCATTGATGGCATCGTCCTCCACCGCCGAACCGGCATTGATCCACAAACTAAAGTTGACCACATCCACGGGTAGATGTTCGGCAATAACCGTTAACCCTTCAGGAGTACGGTGGCAGGTGGGATGCAGTAAGGGGAGAGTTGCCATGGAGGCAAAGGCACTGTGCGTTCGTCTTTAATTCTAGCTTTTGACAATCGCACCGAAGTCCCCGAGCACGAGGGCGTGATTGCGTAATAGACCTAGTAAATTTAAGCGATTCGCTCGCAAATCATCATCTTCTGCCATTACTAAGACACTATCGTCGCCATCAAAAAATTGGCTGACCGTCGGTGCAATTTTGGTTAAGCCTTGAACCAGCATTTGATAGTCTCGCGAAGACTGGGCCGCTTGTGTTTGAGGTAAAAGGGTGAGTAAGCCATCATAAAAGGCCTGCTCAGATGACTGTTCAAACCGCTTTGGATTAACTACTCCCTTTGGATCCAGGACATCTGAGGCTAGATCCCCTTTGGTGGCTAGGCGAGCAGCACGGTTGACGGTTTCATAGATCGTGTCCAAGGTGCCGTTGGTGCGAATTGTCTGCAGATACTGAGCGCGATCGCGTCCATCTAACACATCCACTAAGACTCGCTGAGTATGCTCGCCCTTTTCTCCTAACACTGCATTAACCAAGTCATAGTCAATCGTCTGCTCATCTTGCAGGAGACTGCGTAAGCGTTGACCAAAGAAGTCTCGAAGCTGTTGGACATCGGGCTGAAACTTAGCAAAAGTCTGAGCAAAGGCAGCAGTCGTTTCGGTCAGGAGCTGATCTAGGTTGAGATCTAGATTGGCAGCCCAGACAATATTGAGAATGGCGTTGGCCGCGCGGCGCAGGGCAAAGGGGTCAGAAGACCCCGTCGGTATCATCCCTAGGCCAAAAATACTGACGAGGGTATCCAGGCGATCGGCAATACCAACAATTTGCCCCACCAGGGTCTGCGGAAGCTGGTCATTGGCCCCTTTGGGCAGGTAATGCTCGACGATAGCAGTGGCAATCTCGGTGGATTCACCACTTGCGATCGCATATTTCTCCCCCATCACCCCCTGCAATTCGGGGAACTCGCCCACCATTTGGGTCACGAGATCCGCCTTACAAAGCTGGGCGGCCCGCTCGACTTGCTGAGTCATCTTCTGATCGAGCTTGAGTTGTTTTGCAACCCACAGGGCATTGGCCTGGATGCGATCCACCTTGGCGCGGACAGACCCCAAATCTTCTTGAAAGGTAACCGTCTCTAGCTTTGGTAAATACTCTGCTAAGGGCATAGCCTGGTCAGCTTTATAGAAGAACTGACCATCGGCTAATCGAGCCCGAATCACCCGTTCATTGCCCGATGAAATAATGTCTGATTTGGCTGGATCGCCATTGGAAATAGTAATGAAGTGGGGCAATAGTTTCGCTCCCTTGGGGGCCTCCACCGGAAAATAGCGCTGATGGCTGACCATTTCCGTCGTAATCACTTCAGCAGGCAGTTCCAGAAATTCCGACTCAAAGCCGCCCACCACAGCAGTGGGCCATTCCACTAAATAGGTAACTTCCGTCAGCAGATCTGCAGAAATAACGGCTTTGCCTTTGACGGATTTTGCACAGGCTTGAATCTGCTCTTGAATTAAAGTTTGACGCTGGTCTGGATCCACCTGAACGGAGGCCTTTTCTAAGGTGGCCACATAGTCTTGGGGATGCTTAATGGTGACCGGATCAGGGTGCAGAACTCGGTGGCCGGAGGAAATGCGATCGCTAGATATCGTACCTGTTGAATTTTCCAATTTAATAGGTATGAGATGGTCGTCCAACAGGGAGACTAACCAGCGAATGGGGCGGGAAAACTTTACTTCACCATCGCTCCAACGCATAAACCGCTTGCCTTCTAGGCTAAAAATCCAGGTGGGGATTAGGTCGGCTAAAACATCAACCGCCGGTTTACCCAGAGTCGTTTTCTGAACAAAAACAAATTCACCTTTTTCCGTATCGCGCAGCTCAAAATCTTTAATTTCGACCCCCTGTTTGCGGGCAAAACCTTCTGCTGCTTTGGTAGGTTCGCCATCCTTAAAGGCAGCTTTTGCTGGGGGACCTTTGACTTCGACCGTTTGGTCCGGCTGCTGGTCTGGCAAGCTTTCTGCCAATATAGCCAGTCGTCGAGGTGTGCCGTAGACCTTCAGAGATTGGGGGGTGAGCAGATGTTCTTCTAGGCTGTTTGGGATTTGCGATCGCCATTGCTGAATCGCCGACTCCACAAAACTTGCGGGCAACTCTTCTGTACCCACTTCTAATAAAAACGTCGCCATCACCGACCCCGCTGAAATATTGCCGAATATATGCAGACCAAAGGTTTGCTTACACAGTCTATCGTGGGTCTACAGCAAAATGGGAAGAGGTTTAGAGAGAACGTCCTCGTCCAATGATTAATCATCTCAACCAGAACAACTTCGATAGATCAGGACGACTTTGAACAATACAGATTCTGAATTCAAACAAGCATATTCCCCCTTGACCTTATACCCAGATACAAGGTTTATGATGCAGTCAGTGTAAATCCCTATCGCCATCATGAATCGTGTTAGCGATGTTGCTCGCACCTTTGGCCTCAACCCCCAGACCCTCTACTACTATGAGCGGATTGGCCTCATTCCTGCCCCTGGAAGGAATGACTCAGGCTATCGAGTCTTTAATGATCAAGATTTGGCCCGTTTATCCCTTATCGAGCGGGCCAAAACCTTAGGACTGACCCTAGACGAGATTAAAGAGATCTTGCAATTACAAGCCGGGAATACCTTAACCTGCTGTGACATTCACGAACGGTTACGCAAAAAACTTGAGCAGATCGAAATCAAAATTACTCAACTACAAGAACTGAAAGCAGAATTACTGCCTCTGATTCATCGATGTGAAGCGCAACTCAGCCAGCAGCAAATTCATACCGATTGCGGAGTCTTTGCTGAAGAAATATCCCTAGACAAAAGTTAGATCGTTTTTCGTGCTTAAAAATTTTCCAAGTTGAGCTATCTCTAGAACACTTCACTCGTCATGACCACTCAAAAAACTCGATTTACCCCACCAGTCCAGGCAGGGGGACAGCTTAATGTCTTTGAACGCTACCTCACCCTTTGGGTCGGTCTATGCATTGGTGTGGGGATTCTTTTGGGACGCATTGCCCCCGGTATTGCAGTGGGCCTAAATGCGGCCAGTATTCACCAGGTCTCTATCCCCATTGCGGTGTGTCTCTTTTTTATGATGTATCCCATCATGGTCAAGATTGATTTTAGCCAAGCTCGCCGAGCAGCTCGCACCCCAAAACCAGTGCTATTAACCCTTGGCATCAATTGGCTCGTCAAACCTTTCACCATGGTTATATTTGCGCAGTTTTTTCTAGGACAGCTCTTTGCCCCACTCCTGCAAGGGACTGAAATTGTTCGCGGGAGTGATATTACCTTGGCCAATTCCTACATTGCTGGCGCTATTTTATTAGGAATTGCCCCCTGCACAGCCATGGTCTTGATGTGGGGATATCTGTCTTACAGCAATCAGGGACATACCTTAGTAATGGTTGCCGTCAATTCTCTAGCCATGCTTTTTTTGTACGCCCCATTGGGGCGCTGGCTATTAGCGGCCAATGATTTAGACGTGCCTTGGCAGACCATCGTGCTGTCTGTATTGATCTATGTCGGCTTACCTTTAATCGCGGGCATGAGTTCTCGGCACTGGATTCTGAAGCACAAAGGTCAACAGTGGTTCGAACAAGTTTTTCTAAAAAGACTCAGTCCCATGGCTGTGATTGCCCTTTTGGTGACCTTGGTGCTATTGTTCGCCCTCAAAGGGGAATTAATCGTGAACAACCCGCTACATATTGTTCTGATTGCAGTTCCACTCTTTTTACAAACGAACTTTATCTTTCTCATAACCTATGTCATCGCTCAAAAGATGGGATTGACCTATGAGGATGCAGCCCCAGCAGCGCTGATTGGAGCCAGCAACCACTTTGAAGTCGCCATTGCCACGGCGGTAATGCTGTTCGGATTGAATTCGGGGGCAGCCCTGGCCACAGTGGTTGGGGTTCTGATTGAAGTACCCGTTATGCTGGCACTGGTTGAGGTCTGTAAACGCACGGCTTTTTGGTTCCCCAGAGATCCTGAAAAAGCGACGCTTTTAGATCCTCGTTGTTCTCGTCCTTTGGCTTAATCCAAATTCCTGGGAGTAAATGATGAAACGCATCATGTTTGTTTGTAAGCATAATTCTCGCCGATCCCATATGGCTGAGGGTTATGCTCGATCAATGGTAGGGGACAAGCTAGAAGTGGCTAGTGCGGGGTTAGAAGCGAGCCAAGTCGATCCTCTTACCATTCAAGTGATGGAAGAAGTGGGCATCGACATTAGCAATCACACCTCTAACGCCTTAGCTGAATTTAAGCCAGAGGATTTTGAGGCCGTTATTTCTTTATGCGGTTGTGGTGTGAATCTACCCGAGGCGTGGGTAGCTCGGCCAATATTTGCAGATTGGCAACTAGACGATCCAGCGGGTCAATCGATTGACGTATTTCGCACCATCCGCGATCAAGTCAGGCAGCATGTCAAAACATTAGTCGAGACTGTCAGCCCCTAAGGACGAATCATCTCCTGATCTAGTCATGGCCTAGAGCCCGTCATGGCTTAGAAATAGTTATCTAGTCATCTGTAGTTAGGGCTGCTATTCTACCCATTACTAGCCATCACCCTTAAGTTTGTGATAATCTCACCTGACTCACCATTTGCGAGCCTACCGTAAGCATAGGCCAGTTCGCGGTTTAAGTTTGATGGCAAACCCCCAACTTCGGCGATTTTTGGAGTGACGGTCCCTCTATGGAGCCAATTTTTCAGACCCTTTTGGTGACAGGACTGACATTACTCTGTTTTGTATTTGAATGGTTACCTCCAGATCTGACGGCAATCTGCGTTATGGTCGTCCTCATGCTGCTGGGACTCGTCACCACAGCAGAAGGGTTATCAGGATTCAGTAATCCCGCCACCATCACTGTAATGGCCATGTTTATTCTTAGTTCGGGAATTGCCCGAACTGGAGCCATTCAAATGGCCAGTGAGTTTCTGCTCAAATGGGGAGGCAAACGCCCCGCCCGACACATGCTGATCATGGGGGCTGTCATCGGGCCATTTACAGCCATCATTAACAATGTCGCGATTGTCTCCGTTTTTCTACCCGTTGTCGAAGATTGGAGTCGCCAACGCCGCATTCCAGTATCCAAATTGATGATTCCCCTGTCTTACATCACCATTTTGGGGGGCATGATTACCGTTCTGGGCACCTCTACCAGCGTATTGGCCAGTGGCTTATCGTCTGACCTAGGCTTAGGCTCTTTTGATATTTTCCAATTTACGGCCCTGAGTTTATGTACGTTTATCGCTGGGCTCGTGTATATGGCTACGATTGGTCATCGCTTGTTACCCAATCGGAAGACCTCTTCCAGTCTGAGTCAAGGGTATGGCCTGAAGGACTATGTCAGTGAAGTGGTGATTACCCCTCAGTCAAGTTTGGTGGGGCAAACCGTTCAGTCGAGTCTGATCCAGCGCATCTATGACGTTGACATTTTGGAGCTGATCCATGATGACAACCATTTTCCACAGCCCCTAGCGGACAAATCCCTGTCAGCTGGCGATATTTTGCTCGTGCGCGGAGGACGGGAAGATCTGTTGAAAATTCGGGATGGCCAAGGTTTGGAAATTCTGCCAGATGTGCAATTTGGCCAAAAATCCTGGCAAGCGGATTTAAGTGCTGAAGAAGGGGCAGCTGAAGCCATGGTACTGGCGGATTCCAACCTGATTGGTTCGACCCTTAAAGATTTACGGTTTCGCCAACGTTACAACTGCACAGTATTGGCGATTCGACGGGGGCAAGAGTTAGTTCGAGACCGGTTAGGAAAAGTACGACTCCGATTTGGTGACTTGCTATTGGTGCAAGGACCGAAGCAAAGTTTAGTGGGTTTACAGACCAGCAAAGACCTATTGGTTATGGAACAGCGGGATGTTGAGAACCTGCGCCGGGACAAAGCATGGATTGCGATCGCAATTGGTCTCCTGGTCGTGGGAGTCGCTGGCACCAAACGGTTCTCCATTGCCGTCACGGCCTTAGCTGGGGTGATGCTAATGGTCTTGACGGGCTGTCTAAAACCAGGTGAACTCTATCGAGCGGTTCGTTGGGATGTGGTCTTCCTGCTTGCGGGCTTATTCCCCTTAGGCATTGCCATGAAAAAGTCTGGCGCGACCCAACTACTAGCGGATCAATTAATTTCGATGGGCGGACAATTATCCGGCTATTGGCTGCTCACGCTGTTTTTTGTCCTCACGGCGTTGCTGACGGAGATTCTCTCTAACAACGCCACGGTTATTTTATTGTTGCCCGTGGCGGTCCAAGTTGCCCAAGAACTCGGCTATAACCCCTTTGCCTTTATGTTTGTCGTCACGTTTGCAGCCTCGAACAGCTTTATGACCCCGATTGGTTATCAAACCAACACAATGGTCTACGGAACGGGAGGGTATCGCTTCCTCGATTTTCTGCGAGTGGGCGGTCCCTTAAGTCTACTCATGGCGCTCATTACCCCACCACTGATTATTCTGCTCTATGGTTTACAGCCTCTTTCCTGAGTTCAGGCGTATATCCATACTTGGCGTTCAAGGGCTTTGCCATACAATTTGGCCCTCAGGATTAACATATCCCTCGCGGCCTCCCGTTTTAATGAAAGCTAATCCCTGCTTAAAGTTGCTCGCTTCATCAAATCGAGGGGAAATCACAAACGCCCCAGCCTTATTGATATAGCCCTGCTTGTTGCTGACAGTGACCCAGGCCTTGCCTTCAGAGAAAGAGCCTGCTCGATCAAACTTAGGGGCAATCACGATTTTTCCGGCTTTATTGACAAACCCATATTTAAGGCCAATGCGAACTAGTCCTAAGCCCTCGCTAAACGCCCAGGCCCGGTCAAACTGGGCTACATGGGCAAATTGGCCATTCGGTTGGATATAACGCCATTTTTGATTGGTTTCCACTGCTGCTAGTCCCTCTCGAAAAGGAGTGGCTTCATAAAACTGGGGAGCAATAACAGCTTGTCCCGTTTTATTGATAAACCCAACCCGACCATTGCTTTGAACTTTAGCAAGACCATTGGAAAAATCGTGAGCCAGATTATATTGCGCTGGTATCACCACCTTCCCCTGACGGTTTATAAAGCCATATTTTTTACCGATTAAGACCCGCGCCATCCCTTCTGAGAACGGTCCCACCAAAAAGAATTGGGGTTTAATCACCCATTGGCCCGAAGCATTAATATAGCCCAGCTGATCGTTGATCATGACAGCAGCCAAGCCTTCAGAAAAATCTTCTGCCAACTCAAATTGGGGCTTAATCACCCATTGGCCCTGAGGGTTGACATAGCCGTATTTTTCGCCAAGCTGAGCCACCGCTAGCCCCTCAGAAAAAGCATGGCTATCGTCATACTGAGGCGACACCACAATTTGGCCCGAGCGGTTGATAAACCCCAGCTTGTCATTCTGACGGATCTGAAACAAGGGATTGCCCTGGGCGGGTTGAGACGATTGGGGAGAAGACGCCGGTTGGCCCTGAGCCAGAAGGGAAGGGCAGCCACTGGCGATTGCTAATCCCAGACCCACAATCGACAAACGACGGAAAAGATAAGTCATAGTGAAATAGAGATGAAACCCAATAATGGCAGTGAACAGTTAATTATTGAAATTCAGTCCTAGAAAGAGAACCCAATCACGTCTGGAAACTGCAAATCTACACATTTTTATACAGTCACCGGGTATTTAGAACGTTTGACGTCTAACTGAGGGAAATAGTTGCTCGATTATCCTTCATAAACAAGGTACGGTAGAGGTCAACATCCCATATGGAAAATTGATGCAAACATTCTGGACTTCGGTCGTCACTTTTGCCCACACCGTTACACAACAAGTGGGGGAACGTTTACTCACTGAATTTGGGAAAGTTCAAGCGACCTCTAAGTCCGATGGTAGCTTAGTCACTCAATCAGACCAATGGGCTGATCACTATCTGCGTCAGGCCATTGCCACTGCTTTCCCCGACCATGGGGTACTGAGCGAAGAGGCAGAACATATCTTTCCCAATACCAACTGGTGTTGGGTCATCGATCCGATTGATGGCACCACTAATTTTTCTCGCGGTGTCCCCATTTGGGGAACCTCCTTAGGGTTGCTCTATCAAGGGGTGCCAGTGTTTGGGTTTGTTCATTTTCCTCCCTTAGGGCAAACTTTTCATGGGTTTTGGTCTGCACCAGAGCAACCAGATGGGGCCTTTTGTAATCAAACCCCTATCCACACCCGGCCCGATGCACCCGCTGGAAATCAATGTTTCAGTCTCTGTGCCCGTAGTCTTTCGGTGTTAAAGAACCCCTTTCCCTGCAAACTTCGAATGCTTGGGTCCGCCAGTTACAACCTACTCATCGTGGCCCAAGGCGTTACCATTGGTGCGGTAGAAGCGACGCCTAAGATCTGGGATATTGCTGGAGTTTGGCCCATTATTCAAGCCGCTGGGGGAGCATGGATCTCCTTAGCCCCTGACCCCATCTTTCCGTTAACCGTGGGTCAAAATTACAGCCAGGTGGCTTATCCTACCTTGGCCCTTAGTCAGGACCAGTGGGTCGAACAATTTGTCCCCTTGGTGACGTCCATTGGTCAACCTCCAGCTACGTCATAGTTTCCTTTTAGGATAAAAATTGCGATGTCCCCTTCCCCCACCGTCCAACAATCTCAAGCGGCCCTTGCCAAATTTGCAGCCCTAGACCCTCCGCCTATTACCACGACCGAGGAGCGAGAGCAGGCTAAGACCGATTTATTAGCGTTGGCCCAGGCCACGGATTACCAAATGTTCGGCATCTTGGCGGAAACCTGTGATCAAGCGATAGCTGCCTTAACGGGCTACAGCCAAGCGTTTGGCTATGAAATGCCGACGAATTGGCAGCCCATTACCGGCCCCACTTACCTGAAGTTCAACCCCAACTTAGGCAGTTGCTATACCGATAACTATGTGGGGAACCATCGTGGGGTGCTGATCTCGTTCCAGTCTGAATCAGAAGAAATTATCAATCAGACCTATGGTCATTTCCCCCTGGATTTATTCTCTAATCCTTGATCCATCTCCAGAAAGTGTCACTCCCAAAGCATTGACTTTGACCCGGATCCCATAGAATCTTTGCAGCTCATCTCTACTGCCCCACCCCCTGAATACCTGAATTAAGGAGACTGTGATGTCTACTGGCGAGTTTCTCTACGAAGGGAAAGCCAAAATTATTTATCGGACGGACGATCCAGACATCCTTTTAGCCCAGTACAAGGATGATGCGACTGCCTTTAATGCTCAAAAACGCGGCACAATCACCAACAAAGGCCGCATCAATTGCGCCATTGCTACTCACCTATTCAAGGTTCTGGAGGCCGCGGGGATTGCAACCCATTTTATCGATCAGCCAAACCCAGACCAGATGCGAATGCGAGCGGTACAGATTGTGCCCTTAGAAGTCGTCGTGCGGAACATTGCAGCCGGGAGTCTCTGTCAACAGACAGGACTAGCGTTAGGTGTTCCCTTGTCACAACCTTTAGTTGATTTCTATTACAAAGATGATGCCCTGGGGGATCCGTTACTCACCCGCGATCGCATTTTTCTCCTGGAGCTTGCAACGCCAGAGCAGCTAGAGCAACTGCGCCAACTGGCCCTGCAAATTAACCAAATCCTGATTAATTTTTTCCATCAATGTGGGATTACCCTCGTGGATTTCAAATTGGAATTTGGGATGACGTCGGACCAACAGCTTTTGTTAGCAGACGAAATCAGCCCTGATACCTGTAGACTCTGGGACGATGCTGAATCAGATCCCACGCGACGGGTCATGGATAAAGATCGGTTCCGCCGTGATTTAGGAGAAGTGGACACGGCCTATGCTCGGGTCATGGAGCGGGTTCTAGCTCAGGACATATACGTTCCCTAGCGCGGTGCGATAGAATACTCCCTGTTTTGGATTTTTTTAAGGTTTCTCTAAGTAATCATTGTTGTTCAGTTGCATGTGGTGTGTGAAGTGACTCAATCTCTATCGACCAAGATTCTCAGTCTTCCACCGATTCTCGGTGCAACCGTAATTACGGCGGCCCTGCTGGGCATTGCACCAGCCCAAGCAAAAGACCAACCTTCTTCAGACAGAGATCATCGCCAAGAGGAGACTAGTGCCTCCGCTTCCCTTGCCCCCTCACTACACCTTGGGCAACTGCCAACAGATGACGCCCCCAGCCAAACTGCCCCAGTTTTTCCCTTACCGGTCCAACCCGATCAACCCTCCACGCCAGGGGTTGAAACACCGTCCACATCGGAAGAACAAACGGATCCAGACGAGGCCACCCCAAATACTGGCGCACCGGGAGACACGCCAACAACAGATGAGATCGCTCCTGGAGACACCCCTGCTGCAGATGATGCCGCTCCAGCCCCTGGAGATGCGCCTGCCACGAACGAAGCGGTCCCAGATAGTACGGGCGCTCCTGGGGATGTGCCGACAGAAACAGAAACGCCCTCTGCCGATGACGCCGCTCCAGTCCCCGGAAACATCCCCCCAGCAGATGACACTGCGCCAGCTCCTGGAGATGGAGATGTACCGCCAGAAACAGACATTCCCTCTGCCGACGACGTCACCCCCACAGACTCGCCAGCGGCCCCCAATCCTGGACTTCCGGTTCCCGGCGGTGATATTCCCAGCGGCAATCCTGGCGAAACTCAAGCCCCGTCTCCCGATAGTTCGGTAGAATCTCCGGGTTCCCCTCCTCAACCCCCCACTGAAACGGCTGAGCCAGCAGCCCCTGAACCAGAGGTTTTGGTCTCAGAAGTCTTAGTTGAAGGGGTCGATGGTGATTTAGCGATTAATGCCTATGAAGCCATTAGTACGCGGCCGGGACAAACAACGACGCGATCTCAAATTCAATCCGATATTAATGCCATTTTTGGCACCGGCTTTTTCAGTAATGTCAGAGCAGAGCCTAGTGATACTCCCCTAGGCGTCAGAGTCACCTTCTTTGTTCAGCCCAACCCCACCCTCCAATCCGTGCAAGTGGCTGGCAATCAGGTTCTCACCCAAGAGAAAGTGGATGAGATCTTTCAATCCCAATACGGCAAAATCCTTAACCTCCGGGACCTCCAAGCTGGCGTCACTCGGGTCAATAAATATTATCAGGATGAAGGTTTTGTCTTGGGCCAAGTGGTGGGCGTGCCCCAAGTGGATCCAGATGGCACTGTCACCCTCCAGGTGGCAGAAGGGGTCGTTGAAGATATCGATGTTCGCTACATCAATGAAGATGGGGAACCTACCAAAGGCAAGACTCGGAAATTTATCATTACCCGCGAAATGCGCACCGAGCCGGGTTTGCCTTTAAACCGCAACAAGCTGCAAACCGACCTACAGCGCGTGTTTGGGCTGGGACTGTTTGAAGATGTCAAAGTAGCTCTTGAACCAGGTCAGGACCCACGGAAAGTCGTGGTGAATCTAAATGTGCAGGAACGAAGCACGGCTAGCTTCTCCGCTGGTGCTGGTTTTAGCTCTCGAAGTGGTTTCTTCGGCACCGGCTCCTTTACTCAGAATAATTTAGGGGGCAACAACCAAACCCTGAGCGTCCAGGCCCAGGCTGGAACCCGAGAATTCTTATTTGATGCTGGGTTTACGGATCCTTGGATTGCCGGAGATCCCAACCATTCCTCCTACAGCATCAATATTTTCAACCGACTAACCCTTCCCCTCGTGTTTGATGAAGGCCCGATTGAAGTGGATCTGCCCAATGGAGACACTCCCAGGGTCAACCGCTTGGGGATTAGTGGTGTGTTTAACCGCCCCTTCACGACAGACCTAGATAACCTAAGACAAGCCTGGACTGGATCGATTGGTTTCCGATACCAACGAATTTCAATTCGCGACAGTGACTTCTCCATTTCTCCTGTTGACGAATTGGGCAATGCCTTAAGTTTTAGCGGGACGGGCAATGACGACCTATTCACCGTCCAGCTCGGCATTGGCCGTGATTTACGGGATGATCCAGCCGACCCCACCAAGGGATATGCCCTACGATTTGGCCTAGAACAATCGGCTCCCATTGGCTCTGGCAGCATTCTATTAACGCGACTCCGGGGGAGCTTTAGCTATTTCGTCCCCATCAAACTCACCAACTTTACCGAAGGCCCCCAGGCCTTGGCCTTTAATGTCCAAGCTGGAACGGTCCTCGGGGACCTACCTCCCTATGAAGCCTTCTCCCTCGGCGGCAGCTCTTCAGTACGGGGCTACGGGGAAGGAGATTTGGGCAGTGGTCGCAGCTTTATGCAGGCCACCGCTGAATATCGTTTCCCATTAATTAATTTCTTAGGAGGTGTAGGGGCTGTCCTCTTCTTTGATGTGGGCAGTAACCTAGGCACTCAAAGTAATGTTCCGGGTCAACCTGGTATTGTTCGCGGCAAGCCTGGGGTTGGCTTTGGCTACGGCATTGGGGTACGTGTCAAAACACCTATTGGTCCAGTCCGACTGGATTATGGCATCAATGACGATGGAGACAATCAATTCCACTTTGGCTTCGGTCAACGATTCTAAGGATCCAGTGTTTATCTTGAGGCAAGCGTGGATGCCAGTAAGACCGATGGGTTGAAGGGTTTTGAGGATGCGATCTCATCTCCCTATCAACACACCCTAAGCCACAGCTTTACCCTTGCTGGCATAGGCTTGCATACAGGGGCTACTACCTCCGTCACCGTTCATCCAACTCCGCCCCATCAAGGGCGATATTTTGGTTACCAAAATCAGCCAGATATTCCTGCTCACCTCTCATCAGTACACCAAACCCAGCTCTGCACCACCTTGAAACAGGCAGATACCACCATTTCAACGGTGGAGCATTTGCTGGCGGCTTTAGCAGGAATGGGCATTGATAATGCCCACATTGACCTAGACGGATCAGAAGTGCCGATTTTAGATGGATCGGCCCAGATGTGGACCGAGGCCATTCTGAAGGCTGGATATCGGGTGCAGTCAGAGCTTCGCCTCAGGCCCACCCTGCATCATCCGGTTTTGGTGCAAGATGCAGACGCCTTTGTTTTGGCCCTGCCAGAGCCCCACCTCTCCTTTAGCTACGGCATTGAGTTTCCTGAACCCGCCATTGGTAAACAGTGGTGCCGATTGAATCCCCACGCGTTTCTCTCTGAGATTGCCCCCGCTCGTACCTTTGGTCGGGCCAAGGATGTCGAATCCCTGCAAGCTAAGGGGTTCATCAAAGGTGGTAGTCTAGACAATGCTTTGGTTTGTCGTCAGGACGAATGGCTGAATCCGCCGTTGCGATTTGCAAACGAGCCGGTTCGCCACAAACTGCTGGATTTGATTGGCGATTTAAGTTTATTGGGGTATTTACCCCCCGCCCATTACGTTGCATATAAAGCCAGTCACTCCCTCCACATTCGCTTTGCCAAACGCCTTCAGCAAGCCTTAATTGGCTGACTGCATTTTCTGTTGAATCGTGATTGCTTATTATGTCAAATCCCTCTGATGGCTCTTCTAATCCCAAAACCACCTTTATGATTGAGGAGATCCAAGAGCTACTGCCCCACCGATATCCCTTTCTGCTGGTGGATCGCATTATTGACTACAAAGAGTCTGAGCGGGCAGTGGGCATCAAAAACGTGACGATGAATGAAGAGTTCTTTCAAGGCCATTTCCCCGGTCGACCGCTGATGCCAGGGGTATTGATTGTGGAAGCCATGGCTCAAGTGGGCGGGATTGTTCTGGCTCAGCTTCCCGATATCCCTTCTGGCAAGTTATTTGTCTTCACAGGGATTGATAAAGTCCGAATTCGCCGCTCCGTTGTCCCTGGAGACCAGCTCGTGATTACCGCTGAATTCTTGTCATTGAAGCGCAAACGGTTCGCCATGATGTCCACGAAGGCTGAAGTGGACGGCAAACTGGCCTGTTCAGGAGAGTTGATGTTTGCGATGGTGGACTAATCTGCCTCAACCTCAGCCGTATCAACGCTTTGTTCAATACTATCCATAGCCTGTAAATAGGCCGGATTATCGGCTGGGGGGGGGATTTCTTCTAGCTCAGGCTCTTCCACTTCCAGGGCTTTGCGAGCATTATCAGCAATGATGGCATTGGCAAGCCGCTCTAAGGACTCCGGCTTATCCAGATTATTGAGGATGCCGGCATATTTACGGCTATGGAGGGGCCGCACAGATTCTTGACAGTAATTAGACAGCTCTCGACTTTTCGTCATCACTTGGAAGGCAAATTCCTGTTCTTTGCCATCCCCACAAATCACCATATGCAGAAGATTAATCATCGACGCATCATGAACTTGAATTTTATATTTAGTCGTAATTTGGGGCCAATAACGCAGGGCTTTGACCCCCTCTAATCCCCCTTTTTTGAGGCCCGCATCTTCACACCACTGTTCAAATTCTTCGATATTCAACGGACATCGTCCATGTTCTTTCATGGATTGTGCCAACACTTGTCCCGCTCGGAAGTTGCGGGTCGGTTTCCCGGTGGTGGGGCTGGTCATACTGCCCCGCACATCAGCCACCATAGCCGTTAATTGGGAAAATGTATGATCGCGAACCTTTTCCTTATCGCCCCCTTGATTGAGGGTCGCTTCAATCATGGGCACGCCATAGCCCAACTCCGTCAAATCGATGGGCTGCTGAGTGTAGAGTTTTTGTCGATCGCGCCGGGACATGGACACCGTTGCCGCCTGATCTAAGCACTGATCTAAGAGGAGAGTAAGCAAGGTCGGTAAAATGCCCGTATTGTCCCAGTGAAACTCATAACCAAACCCAGCAAAGATCGAGGCCATATTTTTGGCGGCCTTAATATATTGGGCTTCGACATTATGTATCCCGGGGGAAACCTGGATATTAAGGGAAATGCCATCCAGCATAAAGGCACCGATCAAAGCGGTTAGGGCATTTGGATGGCAAAAATTAGCCGTAAAACTATCGACCGGATCTCTTAAAGCACCATCTCTATGAAATCCGGAGAAAAAGGCCAAATTAGGATTTTTTTCACATAAAACATAGGCGGCATTGGTGGCCTTGTCATGGCTAAAAGACCCTGCCAAGCAGGCTAAAACGACATTGGAGCGACCCAATTTGTGGCGCAGGGCGCAGGCTTCCTCTAAATCCTGTTCGATGTAATTACTATTGGCACTGAGAACCACCAATTCACAGGTCTCAATCAAATACTCTAAGGTGTTGGTAACGCTGGCATGGCCTTCATTATGGCGAGCCATCCGGTGTAAGTTAACAACATGGTCTGGATCCATACCGCCTTTGGCTTCTTCTGAGAAAGCCCCCATGAGGTCCCGCCCTGGTCGAGGGGCCAAAATTAAAGGGGTCCCCCCTGCTTGCATCACGGCATTGTAGGCCAGAGAACCCGGATAAAGACCAATACTATAGAATCCAACGGTGGCTTTCTCGAGTTCACGGATACGTTGTTTGATAGAGGCTTTGTCTAAGGAATCGTCAAAAAAACTGTTCCGCATTAATTTCTACACTCAATACAATCGGAAGACGAGGAGTTTTGGCCGTTTATCTAAAATGCTACCCTCAGATAGCCATTGTAAAACGCTGACCCTGAATGACCGACTTGATTCACCCCACCGCTGTGATTCATCCCCAAGCAACCGTGCATCAAACGGTTCAAATTGGGGCCTATGCGGTGATTGGGAAGCAGGTCAGATTAGGCCCCGGAACCCAGGTCGGACATCATGCTGTAATCGAAGGCTGGACTGAGATTGGGTCCGACAATCATATTTTTCCTGGGGTGGTGATTGGCATGGAACCCCAGGATCGCAATTTTCGCGGGGAACAGAGCGGTGTCAAGATTTGCGATCGCAACCAGATACGTGAATATGTCACCATCCATCGGGCCAGTGGAGATCAACAGTTCACCACCATTGGCAGCGATAATCTATTGATGGCCAATGTACATATTGGCCATAACTGTCACATTGCTGATCGGGTGGTGATAGCCAATTCTGTCGCCCTGAGTGGCCATGTGCAGGTGGAATCCCAAGCCAACATCAGTGGGGTCCTCGGCATTCATCAGTTTGTCCATGTCGGTCAGCTAGCCATGATTGGGGGCATGAGCCGCATTACCCGAGATGTTCCCCCCTTGATGCTCGTAGAGGGCAATCCTGCCCATGTCCGGGCCTTAAACCAAGTGGGGTTGCAGCGTCATGGAGTCTACGACCTCTTGCAGGGGGAGATGAGAAGCCTCCTTAAGCAAGCCTTTCGGTATCTGTATCGGTCGAATCTCCAATTAGAGGTGGCCCTTGACCAAGTCGAATCTTTATCAGAGCATCCCCTGATTCAACATTTGTGCCAGTTTATGCGGGCAGCCCAAACCAGACGCGGCCTTACCCCTGGGCGTCAGCGCTGGGCTTCGGTCTAAGGCACGATGGATCGGCCCTACCGAATTTTTATCAGTACCGGCGAGGTCTCTGGCGATCTCCAGGGCAGTTTACTGATTCCTGCCCTGATAGCAGAAGCCCAGTCCCGAGGATATTCCCTAGAGATCTGGGCTTTGGGGGGTCCGCGAATGGCTGCTGTAGGCGCTCGACTCCTAGGGGATACCAGCCAGATCGGCGCGATTGGTCCCGTCAATGCATTACCCTTTGTCTGGCCCACCCTGAAGCTACACAAGCAGGTGATGGATCAGTTCAAACAGGTTCCCCCCGATCTCACGGTTTTGATTGACTATATCGGCCCCAACCTTCGATTAGGCCAACGCCTCAAGCAGGCCTTCCCCAGCCCGGTGGTCTACTACATTGCCCCCCCCGAATGGGTCTGGTCCCAAGGGTTAGGGGTCACCCGGCAAGTCGTGGACCTCAGCGATAAAATGCTGGCTATTTTTCCCCAGGAAGCCACGTATTACCAAGGGATGGGGGCAGATATCAATTGGGTGGGCCATCCCCTGGTGGATCACGTCCATCAGTTTCCCCCACGAGAACAAGCCCGTCAGCAGTTGGGGCTTCATCCCCAACAACCCATGATGGCGCTGATGCCTGCCTCGCGCCAACAGGAACTGGATCACCTCTTGCCCATAATCCTCACCGCCGCCCGACGGATCTACCACCAGGTACCAAACCTTCAGTTCTGGATGCCTTTGGCCCTATCGGCCTATCGTCGTGATGTCACTCAAGCCATTCAAAAGACGGGGCTCCCCATTTCTATCTCCCCGGATTCTCAAACGGTCATCGCCGCCGCAGATGTAGTAATTACTAAATCCGGGACCGCTAATCTAGAAGCAGCCCTTCTCAATGTCCCGCAAGTGGTGGTCTATCGGGTGGGAGCCATCAGTGCTTGGCTCTATCAGCATCTGCTTCACTTTGAGGTTGAGTTTATTTCGCCGGTCAATCTTGTGGTCGGACGAGAAATTGTGCCCGAGCTATTGCAACAGGAGGTAACTCCAGAAAAGATTGCAGAACTTGCCTGTTCACTACTAGAGAAAGGGGAGGCTCGACACACCATGATGGCTGAGTATCAGGAGTTGCGATCTCACCTTGGTCTTCCAGGGGTTCTCCAGCGAGCGGCGGAAGCCATCCTAAATGCTTTAGAGCAGTCCCTTAGGTAGACTCTAGATCAGCCGGTAGCTCACCAATAATGGTTTGGCGGCTATTAAAGGTAGATGTCGTCAGGCTAGGTTTAATGGCTAAGAGCGCAGAGGATAGAGAACCTTGCTCAATGGGACGCCAATTAATGGTCGCCAAGACAACCCTAACTTTGGCCATCACGTCAATCAAATTTGAGAAAATACTGCCTTCATCAAACGCTGCAATCAACTCAGATGCTCCCTGATGGGTCGCCCATTTTCGTTCAGACGCTGGGACAAACGTACGAGTGCCGCTCGTCAAAATAATTTTGAGGGTAGGATGCAAATTATGGCACCATCGACAGAAACTGTAGGGATTGGGCTTCAGAATCGTCATATCCAGCAGCAATAGATCTGGAACCCCTTGCCCTGACTTAATGGACTGGGTCAGATATTGAGCCAAATCTATATTTTCATTCAGCCAAGTCAGGGAGATGCCCTGAGAACTCAATGCTTCTTTCCAGACTTGCCCCTGCATATGGGAAGCCTGCATCATCAATACATTTTTAGGCGCCGTTTCGATGGCACTTAGGGCAGATTCTCTAGGGCGGTGATGAAATTCCAGTTGAGAATGGCCAATGGTAATCAAATCACCATCCTTGAGAGCAACGGGCATGGTCACCCGTTCACCATTCACCACCGATCCATTCCCGCTTCCCAAGTCAATGAGGAAAAATTCGCCTGCATCGGTAGCCCGCAATTGGGCATGATTACGAGATGCCCACCGATCAGGGAGAACAATCGTGTTATCTGGACTGCGGCCAATGGTCCAGGACTGCTTGCCCACAAGCGGAACTTGCGATTGACCAATCGGACTGTAGATGATCAATAGGGACATGGATGATGAGGGGTTCATGCTGTCAAGGGGTTGGGAGTATGACGGTTCAAGCCAAGGATCGGCGGCATGGGCAGGAATAGGATCTGTAAAATTATGACCTTGTCCATAATCGCATTTCAACGCACTCATCAAAAGACGCTGCTTCGGGGTTTGAATCCCATCCGCCAACATCTTAATTTCTGCACTGGCTGCCAGGATAAACAACGAATGGATCGATTCTAAATAGCCTTGCTGATCTAGGTTACCCAGAAGAGTCGATGACAGTTTAACCCAATCGACCGGTAAACTTTCCTCTCCAGACAACCAATCAAAATCTTGATTATCTTGCACCCGAGCCAGTTGGACGCCTCGCGAGTGAACGTCCTGGAGATGGGCTAAGACCTTCTTGGATGGTCGTGGCCACAGGGATGGGGGTAACTCTAGAACCAAATGCTGGGGGTTGATGTCATGTTTTTCGAGCAGTCGCTCAAATTTGGATAAGAAATTAGAGGAAGTCAGTTGTGCCTCAGACACCACCACCCAAATTGATAAGGGTTGTTCGGTGGGCATTCGCTGCCACTGGTGGAGCTGAGCACAAGCCTTGCGCAAGACCCACCAGCCCAAGGATCGCTGCAGTCCCGTATCTGTCACTGACGGCAGAAACTCAAAGGACGGCAGCATGCCTTTTTGGGGATGCTGCCAGTACATCTGAAGCGTAAAGCCCCAAACCTCGTTATTTTCCAAGGAATGGACGGGTTGACAGTATAGGCGAAACTCCTCATCATCCAGGGCCTGCCGCACTTCTGTCTCGACTTGCACCTGGGCTAGGGGCTGGAGGGGCATCTCTGGAGAAAAGACGGCATAACAGCCCTTGCCATTAGCCTTAGCCCGATAAAGAGCAATATCTGCATGACGTAGCAGGTCGTCTGGTTTATGCTCTGGATTGCCACTCATGGCAATGCCGATGCTCACGGTAATAAAGACTTCGGTATGGTCGAGGGTAAAGGGCTCCTTCAGGGATTGCAAAATGCGATCGCTAATATGCATCGCATCCTCAGCCTGATCAATATTGGGAAGCAGAAGCGTAAACTCATCCCCCCCGAGGCGAGCCACTGTATCCTCAGGCCGAAGGCAGGTTTGTAGCCGATGGGCCACGGCCACCAGCAGTTGGTCCCCAACCATATGACCAAGGGTATCGTTGATAATCTTGAACCGATCAAGATCTAAGAACAGAACGGCAAAAATTTCCTCTGGATGCCGCTGAAAGGAACGACAAGCCTGCTCCAATCGATCCATAAACAGAACCCGATTGGGTAACTGGGTTAAACCATCATGAAGTGCATCATGGAGCAGAGCCTGTTCTGTTTGCTTCCGTTCTGAGGCATCTTCCAAGGTGCCTGCTGTGCCTATACGGGTTCCGTCCTCAGCGCGCATGACATGGTTATGGACCACCACCCAGGCGCACCCACCCTGCTGACTAAAGAAACGCAACTCATGGCCATAGCTCTCGGCGGTCTGTTCCACAAGATTATGAAACGCCTCCTGAAGACCCGGTCGATCGTCGGGATGCACAAAATCCCAAATGGGTTTCCCTAGGCTGTCTTCTAAAGAAACCCCAGTTAATTTAGACCATGCAGGATTGAGATAGGTCCAATGCCCTGCTAGATCTGTCTTAAAGATGACAATGGAGATATCAGCCAGCAGCGTTTGATAGTGGTCAATTTGCTGCTGAGCATTCACTTCTAGGCGCTTAAAGCCAGCAATATTGGTCAGGACACCCACAACCCGGTTCGGAACCCCTTGGGCATCCCGCTGGATCACGCCCCGATCGCACATAAAGGGTTGCCCATCAGATTGCCAACGATACTCCAGCTCAAATTGATCCTCCCCCTGAAAGTCTTGATCGATCAGAGTTTCTAATAGATGTCGATCTTCAGGATGGATTTGATCCAGCCATTCCAGTACAGAGAATTGGCGGGGGGCATGGGGCTTAGCAGCCTGCTCCTCAGTTGTTTTCGTAAACTGGAGGATGGAAGCGGAGGCAATATCCCAGTCATAAAAACAGCCTCTGAAACTGCTAGCAACTAGGGCAAATCGTTCTTGAACGGTATTGAAACAGGTGTTCGACCGTTCAGCCTGGATGAGCCAAGCCAAAAAGCTGGCGACCTGTTTGCCCCACAAACAGAGCATATCTGCATCGGGCAGGAGCTCAGGGCTCCCTAATGTCAACATCCCCAAAACCGTATGATTGGTTGCCACAGGCAGTTGCACAACCGTTTTAAGTAATGCCGAGGGAGGGAGGTAAGATGCCAAGTGGGTCTGGTTGATCACCCCTTGATCATCCACCAGAACAAGGGGCCTAGAAGCCCCGAGCACCTGGCTAGCCTGATGGTTAAGGCGTTGTAATGTCCCCTCATCCTCATGATTGAGACGTCTAATCGTCCCGGCCTGAAACTGCAGGGTTTGCTGATTCGGGTCATAAAAATCAAGCACAACGATGGCAAATCCCAGGGTCTCACTGAGAATTTCCACTGATTTTTGCAACCGTTCTGATAAGGACAGATACTGTGAATCCAGATCAGCTAGTTTCTGGTACGCCAGCAGAAAGTGATTGCCTGTAGCCTGCGACTGGGCAACTTCTGGCAAGGCCAACGTGGGTGATTCCAACTGATCAAGCAGGGTTTTAAGCCCCAACGACAGTTGTCTTGGGACAATGGTTAATTGATTCCAGAACTGCTGAATTACTGACAACCTCGTTTACTCTGCGACCGCCTATTATTAATTGCCCTGCCCATCTCTTTAACGAAAGAGATGGTTCCTCCAAACTGTCCTTGAAACACCTATCGTTGCAGCCTTCTGCCAACCTCAGAATGCACAACGGCCCGTATTCAGAACAGCTTAAGGAGTGTAATACTCATCATGATCAAACAACAGGACCAAAAGAAGCCAAACCCTCATCAGCCTTAGTGTACCCCCAGAGGCAGCTGACTCTTAACAGAAAAATTCGAATCTGATGACGTTTTTAACTCTCTTAGCACTCTTATTAAAAATAATTCTCACAAACGGCCAATCAACCTTCTCGTAAGTCAAGCTTTAGCAACGGTAAGAAACGATCAGGAATGCTTTCAGATTCAGTTTGGCCAATCCGGTAAGCCCCTACATTACGGTAAAAGGCCTCCGCATTCGGATCGCTCTGAATCAGAATCGATTGCGTCTCCCAAATAGCAGCTTGGCGTTGGGCATGACGGATCAGATATTTGCCATGGCCCTGCCCAATAGAACTGGGGGACACAAACAGGGCAATCAGCTCCATTTCTTGGGCAGGCAGGTGTTCTAATCCATAAAAGCCAATTAAACGATTTTCTCTTTCACCTAGAAAAAAATGATATTGGGGTTGATTAATGTGTGCTGCAGTGTAGGTTAATTCAGACCGACAGGCTACCATAAAATCAGAGGAATATCCCCAATAGGCTTTTGACTGAAAGGCTAACTGGTTGAGTGCAGGTAAATCCTCACAGCTTGCTTTTCTGATTTCTAATGAAAAAATAGGCATAACACTGGACACTTAAGAAATCTAAACACTAGGGTTTGACTTTAGTTTCACGCAATAGCATCTTGTTAAATAGATAACCTTTCAGATTTAATCCTTAATCTCCATTTAACGTACCTTTTAGCTATCGACATTTAAGTCCTAATGTCCAGTAGTTGAAGGCATTCATGATTCCTTCAAGGAAACAAAATCTGAACCTTTTATGTCATTAGATTGCTACTAGCTAGCGTTAAAAGTGTGTTGCAGAATGATTCATCTCGCTGGCTAAATCAAACGGATGAAACCAGTCTAGATTTAATCTAATTACTGTAGTAGCAATACTTGATTCAACAATTCCCCCAAACCGTCGTTATCCAAGTTTTGAATAAGCAGAAGTTTTCTTCATGCTTTTTCTCCATGGCTTAGGAAAAATTCTATGGATTTTAAATCAAGAAAACCCATATTCGCCGTTTCGACTTCTTGGATGAGGGGTTCACTCCAGCAGTTTGAAATATTCATTCCAAATGATGCGCGAGTCGGACATCAACCTGTTTTAGGGAATTGGCTACATCAAACATTAGCCTCTTGGATTGACTCTGGATTGCTGCTGCCCAGCCCCATCAAAACGTTAAGGGGCCTCCTGAAGCCGTTTTTTCCAGCGCAACAACCTGCTGATTTTGTCGCCAAGGTGTAAAGGAGCTAGATGCAAACATTTCTGCTGATTTGGTTAGGACAAGTCGTTTCCCTGCTAGGGACAAAACTGACAGAGTTTGCCCTTGGAGTATGGGTTTATCAACAAAATCAGTCGATTAGCCAGCTGGCGCTGGTGATTTTGTTTACCTACTTGCCCAATACGCTAATCTCACCCATTGCTGGGTCCCTCGTGGACCGATGGGACCGTCGCTGGGCAATGATTCTCAGTGATGCAGCCGCAGGTATTGGCACGCTGATTATTGGTGCCTTAGTCCTCACAAATCAGCTGGAGATTTGGCATATCTACCTGGCCGTGGGTGTTAACTCTATTTTTAATGCCTTCCAAGTGCCTGCCTATACGGCCGCCATTTCGCAGCTAACTCCGGCTAGCCAATATAGCCGTATGAACGGTATGGTCCAGATTTCTCGTGGTATCGCTCGGGTGATCTCACCTGCGATCGCAGGTTTCCTGATCGGCATTGTGGGTATTGGCGGCATCTTAATCATCGACTTCAGTACCTTTTTGATCGCCCTCTCAACCCTGTTAATTGCCCGCTTCCCCAAAATCGTTCGCACCCGGCCGACCAAACCGCCCCAAATCCGGCGGCTCCTTCAAGAGATGCAGTTTGCCTGGCGATATATCACCAAACGCCCTGGTTTATCTCGATTACTGCTCTTTATGTCCACTAACTTCTTTTCCGTAGGCATTTTAGAAGTTGTGTTTTGGCCATTGATTTTGGATTTTGGTTCTCGGGAAGAGCTTGGCTATGTGCTCTCCATCGGGGGCAGTGGGTTACTACTGGGCAGTATTGTTATGACCGCTTGGGGTGGCCCTAAACGCCGGGTCTACGGTTTGCTCTACTTCATCCCCTTACAGGCTGGAATCATGTTGATGGCAGCACTCCAAACCTCCATTCTTCTGGCGGCCATGGGACTGTTTGTCTACTTATTCGCTCAACCCATTATTGTCAGTTGCAACCAGGCCATTTGGCAGAGTAAAGTCCCCCAGCATTACCAGGGGCGAGTATTTGCACTGCAACAAATGATTGAAAAGTCTCTGGCAATTTTTGCCTATATTGTCGTGGGGCCTTTAGTCGAGAACTTCCTAGAACCCCTGATGGCGGGTGGCCCGTTTGCTGAAACGGTAGGTCCCTACATTGGCGGAATTGGGGAAGGTAGAGGGATTGCCCTGATGGTGCTGATGATGGGAATCGGGAACCTGGTAGCCACTGCTATGGCGTTTAGAAGTCGTCGCTTACGCCGCTTGGATGTAGAGATTCCAACCGTTAAAACCCTAGATCGCCCCACCTCCAAATCGGACATCCGTGACGCTTATAGTTTTGAGGAGGTAACCTCTCCATGAAGATTGCCATTATTACCTCTGGTTTTCTGCCTGTTGTCGATGGCGTTACCGTCGCTGACTTCAATCGGATGAAAAAGCTGAGCCAGTGGGGACATCAAGTTCGAGTCTTTTGTCCTGACTACAGTTCATTAGCGAGCGTCTATCCGAACTGGCAGGATTACACGGGCGAAATTCTCCCTAACATTGAGGTCGTCAACCTCCCCAGTGATGCTTTTATGGGGCTGGATTTTGAGCGCAATGTTAGTTGGCGAGCCCGCCCCTATTTGATGCAATCTTTAGAGGAATTCCAGCCAGATATCCTGCATGTAGATGAGCCAGAACGACTGTCTGTAGGGCTTTTGCAAACCCCCGGCATCAATTATGCTAAGCAAGCTGGCATCCCCTGTGTTTGCTTTTACCGCACGAATTTTATTGAGTATGCAGAGGACTATTTCGACTGGCCTGCCGCTGCCATTTCCGGCCTCCAGAATGTATTTAAGCTACTGCTGCGACGGGTGTATAACGCTTACGATCAGACCTTTACCACCAGTCCAATTACACAAGAGAAAATTATCAAGCTGGGGATTAAAAACAGCCGGTATGCAGGGTTAGTAGGCTTTGATACCGATCAGTTTAGTCCCAACCTGCGACAGCCGAACTACTTTGCCCAGAATTACGATCTACCGGAGGTGGATCAGCAAGTCAAACTGGTGTTTGTTGGACGGCTTACCCCGGATAAAGGCTGGGGATTTACCTTCAAAGCAATGCGAGAATTTTTACCCCGCATTGATCGCGATAAGGTGGCGCTGATTGTGGCGGGCGATGGCTCGATGCGGGAAGAAATTGCGGAAGAATTAGGGGCTTTAACCCCCCATGTTCATCTGTTGGGTCGTGTCGATCCAACGCAAATTCCTGTGCTACTGGCCAATAGCGATATTCATATCACCACTTCAGAAAAAGAAGCCCGAGGTCTAACCATCCTAGAAGCCTTTGCTTCAGGGATTCCAGTCGTCGCTCCCCGAGCAGGTGGGGTCGTTGAAAACATTGAGCATGGTTGCAACGGCTATCTGTATGAGCCCCAATCGGTCCATGACTTTGCCAGCAAGCTTCAAGCCCTAATCGAAAGCCCGACGCTGCGACGAGGGATGGGAGATTATGCGCCATCCAGCATTGAAAACTACAGTTGGGACCGAGCATTTCAGACCCTGGTGGAGCTATGGGAAGAGGCAATCAGCAAAAATCAGGCTTCAACAACTAAACACACTTTAGTGGGGACCACATCTGGCCGATAATTTTCCCAGATATCCCCCTACTCGATAGGGCTCAGTCTGTCATTTCAAATGCTAAGTGAAAAACAGAAAATGCTCGCAGGGGCAGATTACCTCGCTTCTGATGCGGAATTAACGAGGGATCGGACGCTAGCTCATACAAAATGCCATGAGTTCAACGCAACCCCTGGATACAGTCCCGAGAAGCTGGAAATTCTAGCGCAATCCTTTGGCTCATACGGGACGGATTGCTATATTGAGCCACCCTTTTTCTTTGATTATGGCTATAACCTCTTCCTGGGGCAGAATGTCTATCTGAATTTCAACTGCGTCATTCTCGATTGTTCGTTGGTGACCATCGGTGATTTTGTAAAATTTGGCCCCAATGTTCAGGTGTACACAGCTGGACATTCTTTGGATAATGCCAAACGATTGCAAGGGTTCGAGTTTGCAAAGCCAATCACCATCGGCTCCAATGTTTGGGTTGGAGGGGGCTCAATTATTTTGCCTGGGGTTGATATTGGCGAAAATGCTGTGATCGGTGCTGGCAGTTTGGTATCCAAAAGTATTCCTGCAAATGTGGTGGCAGCCGGGAACCCTTGTAGAGTTGTTCGGAACAATACTTAAATAGATTGGGCCAAACCGACAAAGCTCAGTTCCCTCAATGAAACGACTTTGATCATATTGATGAGTTTTTCCTTATCCCTCAGCATGACTTCATACTCCTGATACCCCGCTACACGCAGGGTTGTTTTACGTTACTCCTAGAAAAAATAGGATGGTTCTACTGACCAACAGTAGAGAGACCGATGAGCCATCTAATCGATACTTTGAAGCAAGTCCCGGATTTCCGCAGTGCCCATGGCCGTATTCATCCGTTATGGCTGCTGTTGCTATTGATGGTGATGGGCATGCTTGCTGGATATCAAGGGTACCGTCCGTTAGAAACCTTTGTGAGCGATTATCGCCAGCCTTTAAGTGAGCTATTGGGGCTTGAGAGCCTCGAAGTTCCGTCTCACTGTACCTTTCGTCGAGTGATGAAGGGGCTTGACTTCCAAGCGTTGAGCCACCAATTTGAAGCATGGATGCTCTCGAAAGCCCAGACTCACTCTCCGATAATTATGCAGCCTCCATTGATGGCAAACGGATTCGTCAGGGGCTGACAGATGCCAAGGGGAAGCAGCGTTTTGTAGGGTTGGTGAGTTTATTTGCGGTGGAAGCAGGCATCACCCTCAAGCTCGAAGCCCTCACTCAGGAGGATAATAGCGAAATCAAAGTCGTCCAGGCACTATTGGAAACCCTTCAACTCGATGGCTTGCTGATTACCATGGATGCCTTACACGCCCAAAAAAACACTTGAGAAGATTGTGGCCTCGGGTAATGACTATCTCGTGGCGGTCAAATCCAACCAGGGAAGACTTTACGACCACCTCCAGACTTACTTTGAGTGTCTTAAACCCATGGCTGAGCACATCCACTCCGCCCAAAGTAGAGGACGAGATGAACATCGGTGTATACAGGTTTATGAGCCTGTCGGCATAGCCCTACAAGAATGGACAGCAATTCGCTCTGTACTTTGTGTCCAACGATGGGGTACTCGCAAAGGAAAGGAGTATCACAATACGGCCTATTACATCAGTTCAGCTGCCACCTCACCCCAGCATTGGCAATCTCTGGTCCGAGAACATTGGGGCATTGAAAATCGGTTGCATTGGCCGAAGGATGTTGTTTTGGCGAAGATGATTATCGACTCGAAGATGAACAAGCACTGCTCAATTGGTCAGTGCTTAGAACTATTGGGATTAATATCCTGCGGCTAAACGACTATCAATCCCTCAAAACCGCGATGACTAAGCTGGCTAATCGGGTCGATATTATTTTTTCGCTGCTAACTTAAAACAGCCCTGCCGCTACACGTCATGAATTGGATTAACGAGCTTGACAAACATAGCGATAACGCCATAATCAAGGCGTTGGTTGGGCACTTAAAGCAAGAAAGATATCCTACTGCCATCATCAAATGGTCAACTCAAAATAAGTTGGGGGTCGAATTCAAATTCGAAAGTGTAGAGCCGCATTTCTTGAATATTTTGCCAGATGCATTGGAATCGTCTTGGCAGGAAGCACAACCTATCACTGCAAAATATATACAACTTGTGGATCTGGTGTACGTCGATGATGCCAGCCTACCCTTCAACCCAGATTATGGTGTTCCATTTGATCCCAATGAAGGTATTTGGTTTAGTTTTGGTCGGGTGTACTCTAACCCAGAACAGCAAAGAGACTCATTTGAAAGCACAATTTCCTATCAATTGCCCACAGACTTTGTTGAAATGATAGGACGAACTTGTGAAGGTGGATTTAGCGATTATTACCAGGTTTATCGTGAAAATGATCGGGCAGTAATGTGGGTTCACCTATTGTTGATGAAAATTGCCGATGAGCATGATCATCTTGAGCATGATGTATTAAGACTGCTTCAGGAAAAGCCTAATCTGTTCGGAAACATTGGGAACTTAGAGTTTTTTCCCTTTGGTGAAGCATGGATTGTCAACAATTCGACTGATGAAGTAGAAGGTGGCTACCTTGTATTTGATATTGGACGAAATAATGCAGTGGTGTGTTTTTCAGAATCAGGTGAATTGCACATCGATATTGCTGATTCATTCCGCCAGATGATGCTGAGTTCTCTTTGTCTATTTCTGGGATAGTTATGCCAAAAAAGAAGTAACCCATAATCGGTTAAGCTCTTTTTCTCAGTACCTTTGTTATGTCTTTGGAAACCCTTGATTTCGCTAGTCAGCCATCATTACTCCCGTTCGAGTTAAGCAGCAAGCTGAGTGCACGGCGGATATAGTCCGTCCAAGCTTCTTCCGGTGGAAAGATTAATGCATAGAGCATAATGCCGCTCATCGTGTCGAACACTAAACCTGCATCCACATCACTTGCAACTTCCTGTCTTACTTTTGCCCGTTCAATAACGCTGGCGAAAGCTTGTTTTCGAGGTAGAAGATATTTTTCCCAGTAAACTTGCGCAAACTTCGCATTACTAGAGGCGCTGCTAATGATCATGGCAACGGCTTGCTTCCCGAGTGGGGTCAGCGTTATTTGTGCTGCATTTTCGATTAAGGCATCCATATCCCCCCAAAGATTCCCTGTATCGGGAACGCAAATCTCTTCCCGCACACTCTCGATGGCATCAGCAACGAGTTTGTCCTTATTGGCATATCGCCGATAAATGGTTGTCTTGCCTATTCCTGCGCGTGTTGCGATCGCATCCATACTCATCTTCTCAAACCCTATTTCGGCCAGTAGTTCCAGCGTGGCTTTCAACATGGCCTGGTGAGACGACGCACTGCGAGGTCTCCCCGGTGACTTTTTATAGGCATCTTTCATAGATGCTATTATGAATTACGATACAACTACGTATCGTAATTAAATGAGTCAACAACCCCTATATATGGATAAAAAAAGTACTCAAACCCTGAGAGAAGGGCTAATTGAGTACTATGCATGCAATCCGCATGTCACAAATCCAGGGACTCAACCCACTCACTTTGGCAAGATTTTACGGGCACATGATGTGGGTCATGTGATTTATGGCTGCGATACAGGTATGCACGATGAGCTAAAAATTCTGCCGTTGTTTTGGTGGACGAGTGAATGTACATTTCAGACGTATCTGAAAATGAAAAACTCCCCTGCAGTTGATGTGATGTACGACGATATGATTCGAGAGAAGGGGGCGCTTTGGCTATATGGAGCGGTTTTGAGCGTACTACCTGCAGTATTGATTGATCTAATTCCCATTTGGATTAGAACTCGTAACCGTCAGAAGCTGCTGCCATTTCTGGATTTCGAGCCGTTGCTTGAGCGATCGCTATTAGATATCCGCCAGGAATTTGATTTGATATCTTTGTTGCCGTAAGGAAAGCGAACCTGTCACCTTACACAATCTAAAAGTAGGTAAGGCATTTGTTAGGTGTCAATTATCTTGGCTATTTTGAGACAATCAGTCTACTTTCAACTGTTTTGTTGCAGGGCGTAAGCACAGAATCGGGGATGTATGGCTCAAAGAAAAACGGGTCAAGGACAATAGATCCTGTACCCGAATCAAAAACTTGTCATGAGCCTAACATCGCAATTGCCAGCCGTACTAGCCCATCACGAATTTCTAGAACAGGTCGAAGCACTCAAAGAATCACCCAGCCTGAGTCAGATGGTTTATATCGTTCTGCAAATGGGTTTGTTTTTGGCTCGATGGCTTCTGGAGGATGAACTCTCACGGCGAGCAAAAACAGTATTTGAATGGCCTAGGTGTAGCACCTGCGGAACCCGCTTGCACTCGAAGGGATGGGAATCTCGTCAGATGCAGACACTGGTGGGAAATATTTACTGAAAGCGACGGGTGGGTCGTTGTCCAAAAGGGTGTCCAGGTAGTCTATCAGCTCCTCTGGATCAATCCATTGGGATTACCTCTTACCAGCACAGCAGTAAAGAACTGGTGCGTCTAGGCTGCTTGTTAAGTCTATTTATGCCCTATGAACTGGCCAGTTGGATGCTGAGTCAGTGGAGTGGTTTATCCGTCAGTTCATCAAGCTTGTGGAATTGGGTGCAAGTCATGGGCAACAAAGCTTATCAGGAGCTAGAGGCTCAACTCAAGCTCAAGCATCAGGTGAACAGGCTCCTAGTGAAGCGATTTCAGAGGTGTTGTCTGCTCTGCCTTTGGCCATTGCTGCTGACGGTGTGATGGTGCCCTTTCGCCCCACTCCAAAAACCCCCAAGGGAAAAATCCAGTGGCGAGAAGTTAAAGTCGCTATCTTAGCCCGCCTGGGAACACGGCTCACCCGAGCTAAAAAGAGTGTCCCCCAACTACTGCGTCGAAGACTGGTAGCAGTATTGGGCGATATCGACCAGTTCATCCCTTACTGCAACTCGAAGCCCGCAAACAAGACTTTGAATCGGCCCCAAGCGTCATCTGGTTGAGTGATGGGGGGCGAGGCTTCTGGCGAGTCTACCGCACCTTGTTCTCTCACTGTGCTGTGGCAGTTCTCGATTTTTTTCATGCAGCAGGCCATCTTGCACGAGCAACAAAAGTGATGTTTGGGGATGTTCGCTCTGCTCAAGCCCAAGCCTGGTTCCGGCGCTGGCGACACCAATTGCGACATGGGCAACACCTATTAGTATTGCGGTCCTTGACGATGTTGATTCACTCACAATTGTTTACGGGCAAATCTTTTACGACGTTGCTCCAGGTACAGGCTTATTTCCAGCGCCATCTGCGACACATCCAATATCGCCACTTTGAACAACTACAGATACCGCTGGGGTCAGGAATGGTCGAAAGTGCTTGTAAGTGGCTGATTCAACAGCGCTTTAAGGGGGTTGGTATGCGCTGGAGTGAGGATGGTTTCAATCATCTACTCATGCTGCGGCTTGCCTGGGTCAATCAACGGTTTGACTCCCTATTCCCAGGGGTAACCATTCCGAAGTCTAAGGCATCCCCGATCCATTAGCTACGCCCTTTGTTGCATTGTTAGGATTGTCAATTTCTACGAAATAGGAACTCTGTGAGAAGGTAAATTTATTGGTCTCACAACCTAATAGTTATTTAGCCTAATTGATAAGGTATTCTTCGATGAGGATTTATTTTTATTTTATGATAATGATATTAAAAGATAGAACATCTAACGTGCTGCTATGGCATTTTTAATGCGAGAGGTCCAAAATCAAAATACTCTGTCATCCCGATTAACAAAGCTTGGTGGATTACCAATCACGAACTCTGGCACTGAATGGAAGCGTTGTTCATCGTGCAATAATTGGATGCATTTTATTGGGCAGATAGACTTAGAAGAAACGAAAATACCTGTAGTTGAAGAACGCCACCAAATCCTTTTATTTTTTATTTGCACTAATTACCCTCTATACGCAGGATCCTGTAATGAGTGGGATCCAGACTTTGGTGGAAATGCTGCAATTTTAGTACCCAAAACTAACTTATTGGAGCTTAATGCTCCATGTAACGATGAAGAGTTTTTATTAGATGAGACAAGTGTTCTTTTAGAGGGATGTGACGATTCATCAGAGTACTACTGCAACGCTTACAATAAATCGGATGATTTATGCGGGAAAATTGGTGGTGAACCTTGCTGGATACAGTACGACACGACTCCTGTATGCAGTTGTGGGGCTAGAATGACGTTTATTGCGCAGATAGAACATACGGGTGACTTTGAATTCTATGAGTGTGGTTATGTATTCGTATGTCCTGTTTGTCAGGATCAAGCTAAGTTCTTATATCAGACCGACTGAAAATGGCATTAGAAGGTTATCCCTTCCAGCCCAGTAACAAGCATTGCTCCAATCTTCAATCATGAAGAATCAAAATTGCTGCCATCTTAGAGGCTGTTTTAGAAGTCAAGGAAGCTCTCAAGAAGCTAATTTGTCACTGTAGAATTTCTGACAGGATCTTGAGAGCAGTGTCTACATCTGACGATAGCGGCCTAACAGCAGAGCAATGGGAATTACTCACCCCCTTATTCCCGCTACTAAACCAGGGGGCAGACCTCGAACCACTGAATACGCTCAGTGTTCTCAATGCCAACCTTTATCTGGTTATTACCGACTGTCAGTGGCTACAACCGCCCCATGTTTTCCCTGCTGGTCAACGGTGTATAGCTATTTTCAATATGGAGCGATGATGGCACTTGGAATCACATCAATGTACAGTGCGGGTGAGTGAAGATCGTCATCCGGGTCCCAGTGCGGCTATCTGCGATGCTCTTTATGATCAAACGTTTGCATTTACTAAGATCTAGGCCACGACTGATTGAAAAAATGTCACCATGATCAGTGATTGGCGTTTAGGAATCAATAATATGGCCGCTGAATTTAAACATGTCATGCTCATGGTCAAAGACATTCCAGCAACCGTTAAGTTTTACTCAGAAGGGCTGGGGTTAGCTGTGAAAATGCAAAGTCCGGGTTGGGCAGAGCTAGATGCGGGAGGGACGACGATTGCGCTCCATGCAGCAGGTGAAACGGCAGGGGGTGATTCTCCCATTTTGAGTTTTCATGTTGAGGATGTACATGCTGCGATCGCAAACCTTGAATCCCTAGGTGCCCAACTCGAAGGTCGTGTTAGAGAACCTGCCTTTGGTAAGGTTGCTGCCATGCGCACCCCAGATGGCAACCTTTTGAGCTTATTGCAGCCCTCAGAAGTCCCTGCAACTAGTCATTCCCACTAAACCTCATAACATCCCACTCAACCGGTTTTCTCAGTTCCAAGAGAAAACCGGTTTTTGATGAAAGGCGAGAACGTGTATCAACGGATTTGCTCAACTCGTCACTTAAACGGAGATCTAGGAATAAGTGATCCGTAAAAATACTTAAAGCCGTTATATCATCTAGGGATTTAGAGGTTTCCCCCGTCAGTTGAAAAATATTTCGATACGATAGTCTCAGTAATTTTACAGAGGCCACCAGGGTCAATACCTGAGAGCCTATATCTATACATTAGGTATTTGTACGGGTGCCTAATAAAGCTAGACCTGCAATTCTATGGGTTATAAATTTAGAATTTCGTGCTTTATCGGGCCATAAACTTCAAAATAAACTGTAAGTATCTAAATACTTAGATAAACGCGATATCTTTCATCGGGAGAATAGAAATGTCGGGGGGGGAGCCAAGACCATTTCATTCAATTTGCCCTTATACCGCATGGGCATTGCTACCTGTGGGACCCTGGATTGGTCGGACTACACGTGGCCTCGGATACTTTAATTGCGATTGCCTATTTTTCAATTCCGCTGGCATTGATCCATTTTGTTCGCCAGCGCAAAGATCTGCCTTATCCATGGCTATTCCAGCTCTTTGGTGCATTTATCATTGCCTGTGGCCTTACCCATGTCATGGAAATCTGGACACTCTGGCATCCGATCTATTGGGTCTCAGGTGTACTCAAAGCCTCCACTGCCATTATTTCCCTCACCACAGCAATTGCCCTAATTCCCGTCCTTCCCCAAGCATTGTGCTTGCCGAGTCGCCAAGAATTGGAACAGGCCAAAGCAGAGTTAGAAAAGCGCGTTACAGAAAGAACTCAAGCCCTGCAATTGAGCGAAGAACGTCTCCAGATGGCTTTAGCGGGGTCTAGAGATGGATTGTGGGATTGGGACATTACCACAGGCGAAGTGTTCTTTAGTCCCCGGTGGGAGGAAATGCTAGGTTACGAAGTAGGGGAACTGCCGGGGCATGTGAGCACTTGGGAACGTCTAATTCATCCAGAGGATAAGCCCGGTGTGATGAAGGTTCTAGCCAAGCATTTACAGAATGGCGAGCCCTATACCTATGACTATCGCTTCTTAACCAAGTCAGGAGAATGGACCTGGATGGCAACCTACGGCCAGGTTGTGAAATTCAGTCATACAGGTGAACCCGAACGAATGTCGGGAACCCACAAGGATATTAGTGCCCGCAAACTTGCGGAAAAAAAGTTGTCAGAGTCTCTGGCTGAGAAAAACGTGATGCTGCAAGAGATTCATCACCGGGTTAAAAATAATCTGCAGGTGATCTGTAGTTTGCTGAATTTACAAACTCAAACCAATCCTGGCTCGAAGATTGCTGAGATTATGCAAGAAAGTCAAAACCGTGTGAAATCCATGGCCTTGGTTCATGAAAACTTATACCTATCTCAAAATCTCTCCAAAATCAGTCTAGAAACCTACGTCAAAGAATTAACCAACAATCTGATTCGGTCCTATCGGTCTAAAATTAGCCGGATCAAAATTACCCTTGCCATTGCCAGTATCTCTCTCGACATCGATACCGCTATTCCCTGTGGATTAATCATCAACGAACTGGTTTCTAATGCCCTCAAATATGCTTTTCCCGATCAGGACTGCGGGGAAATTAAAGTCAAAGTTACTCAGGATTCACAACAATCGATCACCCTAACGATTGCCGATAACGGCATAGGACTCCCCCATAAGGTCAATTTGGAACAAACCCAAACGTTAGGACTACGAATGGTAAAAACATTAACTCGACAAATTTCGGGGACCCTAACCATCAGTCAAGAAGCTGGAACCTCATTCAATATCCATTTCCCTCAACCCTCTTATTAGTGCGAGTGTCTATGTCTTCTCTTCTGTCTCAAGAACAAAGGTCTGTACCCGTTACCGCTGCCAAAATATTGGTCGTTGAAGACGAAGGACTGATTGCTCTGGATATCGAAAGTCATCTTCTCGTTTTAGGCTATCAAGTCTCTGGCATTGCTGAAACCGGTGCCGAAGCCATTCTATTGGCCTTAGAAACTCAGCCTGATCTAGTGTTAATGGATATTCGCTTAAAAGGCGAAATCGATGGTATTCAAGCAGCAGCTAAGATTACCGAACATCTCGACATCCCCATTATTTTTTTAACCGCCTTTGCGGATGCAGAAACCCTCAACCAGGCCAAACAGGTTTCCCCTTTTGGCTATATCCTCAAACCCTTTGATCCAATTGATCTGAGGACCAGCATTGAAATTGCCCTCCATAAACATCGCTCTGATCTAGAAATTAAACAGCAAAAAACTTGGCTACACACCATACTGGCCAGCATTGGAGATGCAGTGGTGGCTACGGATAATCATGGGTCTGTCACCTATATGAATCGGGTGGCGGAGTCGATTACCCAATGGCAAGAATCTGAAGCCCTTGGTAAAGATGTCAACGATGTCATTCCCCTGATTACTGGAACTGCCAAAAATACCCTGGAAAACCCCCTCAAGCAAGTCCTACGAGAAAATCAGGGGGTGGTCTTACCAGAGAACACCTTCTTAATCACCAAAAATAGAGAAGAAATTCCCATTGATGACAGCGCTGTACCCATCGTCGATGCTCAGAATCAAGCCCATGGTGCGGTCATCGTTTTTCGCGACATTACTGATGCTGTTGGCGAATGTACTACGAGAGATTTTTTTGTATTATCAAAACCTGATTTCACTTTGCTATCTAAAGTACAAAAATAAGCACTGATAATTAGTTGAGTATCCAAACTAATCGTTATCAGAACTCTCAACACTATGTCACTTCAACCGCATGCTCCTGGTTTTATACCTGAAGAAACTATTCGTGTTGCACATGCTGCATTCCCTAAAGGCAATGTGTTCATGGCTTTAAGAGAAGAGATAGGAACCATCTACACCGATCAAGACTTCTCAGCTTATATCCAGCTCAAGGTCAACCTGCTATTAGTCCCTGGCGCTTAGCTCTAATCTGTGTCATGCAGTTTATGGAAGGACTGACTGATCGGAAGGCAGCAGATGCTGTCCGCAGTCGAATTGATTGGAAATATGCGCTAGGACTAGAATTAACCGATTCAGGATTTGATTTCTCGGTGCTATGTGAATTCCGTCAGCGTCTTATCCAAAGTCATACGGAACAGCATCTACTCGATCTCTTGTTGCAACGATGCCAAGAGAAAGAATGGCTCAAAGCAGGTGGTAAGCAACGAACAGACGCCACCCATGTCATCGCTCATATTCGGATGCTGAATCGACTTGAAGGTATTGGAGAAACCTTGCGAGCGGTGCTGAACGAGATCGCTGGAATTGATCCTGATTGGTTGCAGCAATGGGTTCCACAAGATTGGTATGGCCGTTACGCATTACCAGTAGAAGAGTATCATCTGCCTAAGGGAATAGCAGCACGCCAAAACACGCTGAAATGATTGGCAGGGATGGGATGCAGTTGCTTGAAAAGCTTGGGATGAAACTACTCCTATTCATCTGCGCCAGATTCAAACTGTTGAGATTATGCGTCTGACTTGGGTCCATCAATACTTCGTTGAACGCGGCAAAGTCCGGCTTCGCCCCGCGAAGGATTTACCTCCTGCAGGTCAGCGCTTCGATTCACCCTATGACCCTGAGGCTCACTATGCCAATAAGAGAACCACTACCTGGGTTGGTTACAAGGTACATTTAACAGAATCCTGTGACGAGAATCAGATGCATCTGATTACTAATGTCCTGACGACCCATGCTCATCTTGCTGATGTCGATCAGACTGAAAAAGTACACAAGGCACTGAAACTCAAAGACTTACTTCCAAGTGAACATATTGTCGACTCAGCCTATGTTGATAGTGAATTGCTTGTAACAAGCCAAAGTCGATATGAAGTGACATTAATTGGCCCCACACGACCCAACTCAAGTTGGCAAGCCAAACCCCTGAAGCATATGATTAGACCAATTCAAGATCAATTGGAATACGCGACGAGTGACTTGTCCTCAAGGCAAAAAAGCCGAACTTGGAAAGGAGCAAAGATGCTTGGGGCAACCGAGTGATTGTTGTCAAGTTCTCCCGGACAGACTGTCGATTGTGTCAGCATCGTGGTTTATGTACTCGTTCCCCCACTGAAGCGAGGTCTCTGACCCTACGCACTAAAAAAGACATCAAGCATTGCAAGAGGTTCGAAAGCAACAAAATACAGAAGAATGGCAACAGACTTATAACAAGCGAGCGGGGATTGAAGGGACTATTTCGCAAGGAGTCAATGCCTTTGGAATGAGGCGATCTCGCTATTTAGGATTAGCTAAAACGCGCTTGCAGCATGTGCTCACAAGTACTGCGATCAATGTAAAACGCATTGTTTCATGGTTGCAGGGAACACCGCATGCTCAAACCCGGACATCGCGATTTGCAGCGTTAGCCACTCCCTAGAATTGACAAATTTTCAGGTTTTGATAATACAAAAAAATCTCTCGTAGTACATTCGCCAACAGCATCCATTACTGAGCGTCTCAAGACCAACCAACAACTCTTTCACCATGCGTACTACGATTCACTGACAAATTTGCCGAACCGAGAATTATTTATGGATCGGCTTCAGCATTTAATCAATCTGAATCAGCGGTATGGGAGCCACCCTTTTGCCTTGCTGTTTGTCGATTTAGACCGCTTTAAGATGGTCAATGATAGCTTGGGTCATCCCGTGGGCGATCAGTTGCTAATTGCCACGGCCAAACGGTTACAAGAATGTCTCCGCCCGACGGATACCGTCGCCCGATTTGGCGGAGATGAATTCGCCATTTTGCTGGAGCAGATTTCGGATATCAACAGCATCTGTACCCTAGCCGAACGAATCAACCGGGAGTTGGGTGCCCCCTATGAGCTGGGCAACTATGATCTTTTTAATTCTGCCAGTATTGGCATTGTCCAAAGCCATTCTAGGTATGATCTCGCCGAAGAGCTGATTCGGGATGCAGATATTGCCATGTACCAAGCAAAAACCAATGGCAAAGGCTGTTATGCCGTTTTTGATGCGGCGATGCATACCCAGGTCAAAGGGCAATTAACCCTAGAAAATGATTTGCGACGGGTCATTACGGATCAGCAATTAACGTTGCACTATCAACCCATCGTTTCCTTGCACGATCAAGAAATTGTTGGGTTTGAAGCCTTAGCCCGGTGGCAACACCCTGAGCGAGGACTGATTCCACCAGGTATGTTTATCCCCATCGCAGAAGAAACAGGGCTGGTCGTACCTTTGGATTTATGGGCAATCCGCAAAGCCTGCCAACAATTGCAAAGGTGGCAGGCTCAGCTTCCGCCAGACCGCAGGTTAGGCATTAGTGTAAATCTATCCAGTCGTCATTTTTCACGGCCTGATTTAGTCGAACAAATCGGAAAAATCCTTAAGGATACGGGAGTGACGACTTCGGGCTTAAAACTAGAAATCACGGAAAGTGCCTTAATTGAGAACCCTGAGTCAGCGGCCCAAATCTTGTCGGAGTTAAAAGCTTTAGGTCTTCGAATCTATATTGATGATTTTGGCACGGGCTATTCATCCTTGAGTTATTTGCATAAGTACGACATTGATACCCTAAAGGTGGATCGCTCATTTATTCAGTATCTTGACCGCAATGCCGATCGATTAGAAATTGTCCGTACCATTGTCGTTCTCGCCCATACCTTGAAAATGGATGCGATCGCAGAAGGGATTGAAACCACTGAACAGCTCGCTGCAGTGCAAAGCCTTGGCTGTGAATATGGCCAAGGGTATTATTTCTCCCCGCCCTTAACCCAAGCTCAGGTGGATACCCTCATGCAAGATCAGACCTTTACAATATTGGGCAACTTAAAGGAGAATTAATCAAAGCCAGAAAAGTGGCAATAGATAGAGAATAATCTCTTTTGTCAGCCTATTCGACTTACAACCATTCATTAATCCTTAGATAGAGTAAATAATGCTGGATTACGAGCCAGATCTGCTGCCAATGAGATGAGTGAAGAGATCCTATCTTGTTCCCTATCTGGCGTCGTTTCCTTAGATTCTGCCATTGATCGGCATCCGGTTATTTGTCCCCCTGATACATCTGTACAGGAGGTCTTGATGCTGATGACTCAGGGGCATGCCTGCTCCGTGGATACGGCTACTCCAGCCGACATTCCTCACCGTAGTAGTTATGTGCTGGTCATGGACCAGCATACTTTAGTGGGAATTTTTACCGAACGAGATGTCGTTCGCTTAAGTGCGCAAGGGTCAATATTTACGACCCTTTCCATTGCTGAAGTCATGATACGGCAATTAGTGACCTTATCAGACACTGACTCGTTGGATCTAGAGAGTGTTCTGACTTTATTTCGTCTACATCAAATTCGCCATCTTCCCATTCTGGACGGGGATGCAAAGGTTTTAGGCGTGATCACCACTAGTGAGGTACACAAAGCACTTCAGCCGAGTACCTTACTGAAAATGCGGACCGTTCAAGAAGTGATGACGAACAATCCCGTTACGGCGAGACCCACTACTCCTGTCATGGAAATCGCTCAGCTGATGGCCACCCACCATATTAGCTGTGTGGTGATTGTCCAAGTTGAAACAGAAAACGCCCGTCCACACCCCATTGGCATTATTACTGAACGAGATATCGTCCAGTATCAGATCTTAGAAGAGAATATGACCCAGCCAGCCCAAGCGGTTATGAGCAGCCCCCTGGAATGCTTAACAGTGGACGATACCCTTTGGCAGGCCCAGCAAACAATGCAGAAGCTACGGGTCAGGCGGTTAGTGGTCACAAATGCCCAAGGTAGTCTACAGGGAATTCTCACCCAATCCAGCATGCTGTCCGTCTTAAATGTCAAAGACATGTGCAACACCTTAGAAATTCTGCAACAGCAGGTGGATCAACTTCAAAATGAGAAAATTCAGCTCTTGCAAAGCCTCAATGCCACCTTAGAGCATCAGGTAGAAGAAGATACGGTGGTGCTCAACTCTTGCCAAAATTTCTTTACCGCTACCTTTGAACAAGCCGCGATTGGGATTGCCCATGTTGATTTGGACGGCCAATTTCTCGCCGTCAATCAGTGGTTCTGCGATTTGCTGCAATATAATTCAAATGACCTATTGCAACGATCATTTCTGGAGATAACTCATCCAGAAGATCGCGCCGAAGATCAGCGGCAGGTACAGCAGCTGATCAAAAATAATCGGGCTGCATTTAAGCGAGAAAAACGATATCTTCGCCGAGATGGGTCCGTGGTCTGGGGAAAAGTTACCGTATCTTTGGCTCAATCCGAAGTAAATTTACCGGACTATTTAATCGCGGTGGTGGAAGACATTAGCGATCGCAAACGGGCCGAACTCGCCCTCCAACAGCTCAATCAGGAACTTGAAGAACGGGTGATCCGTAGTACAGCCGCTTACCGCGCTAGCGAGCAACGATATCGAACCCTATTCGAATCAGCTCCTGACATGTTGTTCGTGCTTAGTCAGGAAGGGATTATCCAGCAGGTCAACGCCGTAACCTTGGCAAGATCTGGCTACTCTGAAACGGATTTACTGAATCAACCCATATCAACCTTTCTCGCTACAGTTTCTCAACCCGCCTCTCAACTCTTTGAGAGGTTACGTAACCACGGAACTTTCCGGGAGGTCAGTCGACTGTACTGCCAAAACGGCATCTCGCTCTTTGTAGACTGTGCCTATTCTTTAATCCACGATGAGCAAGGCCATGCCTCTCATATCCTGGTTATTCAGCGAGATATCAGTGAGCAAATTCAAACGGCAGCAGCCCTAAAGACCAGTGAGGCCCGGTATCGCCTGCTCTATCAAAATACCCCCGTTATGCTGCACTCCATTGATCAACGTGGTCGTTTGGTCAGTGTTAGCAATACCTGGCTCACCAAGATGGGCTATGAGCGCAGTGAAGTGATCGGCCGAGCCTCAACGGATTTTCTCAGCCCGACTTCGCAAATTTATACACGCCAAAAGGTACTGCCCCAGTTTTTCCAAACGGGTACCTGTCAAGATATTCCCTATCAATTGGTAACCAAACAGGGGGACATGATAGATGTATTGCTGTCTGCGTTCGCAGAACGAGACGATCAAGGCAACCTGATCCGCACCCTAGCCGTTTCCATTGATGTGACAGAACGCAATCGCATCGAAACCGCCCTCCGGGAGAGTGAAGAGCGATTTCGCTTGGCCTTCGAGAAAGCCGCTATTGGCATGGCGATAGTTTCCCCCACAGGAAAATGGCTCAAGGTCAATGCATCCCTTTGCGACATCGTGGGTTACTCAGAAGCCCAGTTACTGACCATGACATTCCAAGACATTACTCACCCAGACGATATTGCTCTCGATTTGCAGGCTTCAGCACAGCTCCTCAAGGGAGAAATTGACAATTACCATACCCAAAAGCGCTACATCCATCAACAAGGCCATATCGTCTGGATCTCCCTCAGTGCCTCCCTGGTGTTTCGCAACGATGGTCGCCCCCTTCACTTTATTACCCAAATTGAAAACATCAGTGCCCGCAAGGTTTCTGAGCAAAAACTATCGGAATCCCTAGCGGAAAAGAACGTGATGCTGCAAGAGATCCATCATCGCGTTAAAAATAATTTACAAGTGATTTGTAGTTTGCTCAATTTGCAAACTCAGGCCAATCCGGACATAGAAATTGCTGAGATTATGCAGGAGAGCCAAAATCGCGTCAAATCCATGGCTCTAGTCCATGAAAATCTCTACCAATCTCAAGATCTGTCCAAAATTAATTTGGCCAACTATATCAAAGAGCTCACCAACAATCTATTGCGGTCCTACCGTTCTAGAGCCAGTCTCACCCAGATCAAGATTGATATCTCCCATCTCTACCTCAATATCGATACGGCTATTCCCTGCGGGTTGATTATCAATGAACTGGTATCTAACGCGCTCAAGTATGCTTTCCCTGAAGATATTCGGGGGAATATTACCATCCATATCTTTGAGAATACACCCCAGGAATTGACCTTAACCGTTTCAGATGATGGCATAGGACTCCCTGAAGATATCTCGACAGACAATGTCCAAACCTTGGGATTGCGAATGGCGAACACGTTAACACGCCAGATTTCAGGTAATCTAACCATTGATCGAAAGACAGGCACGACATTTCAAATCTGCTTTCCTCAGCCCTTAACGGAGGAGAAAAAGGTCACGCCAGTCGTTCCTAATAACTGATCGATTATCTCAACGAGGACAATCTCATCGACGATGCCAATAAAAAATACCGAGATATTCCACAGATTAGGTTACAAGAAATGGGTCATTTATTTTGAGCCGTTTTTGAAGCTCAAGCCATTTCAGATCCATGTCCAAACTCTCAAGCACTAGACCAAATGGGACTTGTTCGTCTTGTTGATCAAGCCCTTTGCTAAGGGATAAGAGAAATTGCAAGAAAAAACCTCATAGCCCAACATATTAGAGCTATGAGATCAAATCTTCTCAAACCAAATGGGCTTTAGTAGCGTCGTCCGCCACCAAAGTTCCCACCCCCGCCTCTATTTTCACGAGGTTTTGCTTTATTGACTTTCAGGGTGCGTCCCATCCATTCAGCACCATCTAGTTCTTCAATTGCCTTGGTTTCTTCGGCATCATCACTCATCTCGACAAAACCAAATCCTCTCACTCGTCCTGTTTCACGGTCAGTAGGAAGTTTGGCGGACTTTACAGTTCCATATTCTGCAAAAACAGTGTTTAGGTCTTGCTCTGTAACATCATAAGAGAGGTTACCAACATAAATCGACATGAATTAAATCCCAAAATCAGTAGGGTGTAGAGAATTAGATTTCGGTGCGTGGTCTTAAAAATTGAGCTGGATAAAACCAAGCAATTCTGAAAACTAACGGGAAACCGATATTTATATCTCGCTGCCTATAGTAACCGATCCCCAAACTTGATGCTGAGTTAAGAAGCAATCTTTACAGTGATTTTGGCCTTTTTTGACATCTAAAAACCCTATGCAGTCGTTAATAGTGCTAGAACTAGTCAGTCAAAGGTCTCCAGTTTCACTGGAGGCAAGGATGAACCCCTTTAAAGAGGATTTTAATCGCAGATCATAAAATTCTCACTTTTACTGTTGGCGGTAGTATATTTTACATAATACGCTGGTATCACCTTTAAGCTGGGCAATCAGCCCCAATTTTGTGGGACTGGCAGCACCCGGCTTTGTTGGATGAGGCTATAACCACAGTTAAAGTCAAACCTAACAATTCCTCCGACCAAACCAGAGGATTAAAGCGAATCAGATGGGAATTGAAGCCTTCCAATCCAACAGTTGTTTCCTTAAGCCCAAGCCTCCTAAAGGTGGGTTCTCAAGAGCATAGACAAAAAGTGTAATCGAGCAAGAGAAAGAATATCATTAGAGCAAATTGATCAAGAACTATGGAGATTGCACCTTTAACAAGATGGTTTCTCTATGTCGCAGCGTGGTGATAGCCACTTCCCACGGCATAGTGAAGGACTGAAAAGATTCTGCCGAAATGCGGTCCTTATCAAGATCAATCACAACGGCTTGCAGAATTGAAAACAATCTCCGTCTGACCTGTTTAAGTTCTTCCAGATCTTGGGTTTCTTGGATAGTTTCGATCAAATCCAGCAATTGGAGATTATACATATCTGCTCGGTTTTTTTGTCGTCCAATTAACCAGAGACGAAGCTGCCAGATCCCGGAAATACCCAGTACAGCAAGAGACAGAAATAACCCTAACAGCTCTGCATACTGCACCCAAAAATTAGGTTGATTCTTGGTGTAATACTGTTCTGCACCAGCGTGGAGAGACCAGCCTAAAATGTCTTGGGATTCTGGCCGCTCAATATTAAACGCGGGTGGATAAGCGGTCACTATCTCCATTTTTCGCTCATGGAGCACACGAGTAATGGCATAAATAACTTCAGCATTAACTTGCTTATTGGCAATGATTAGGGCTCGAACGGCAACTGTTTTAACATCTTGAAAGGGAAGGGGAATCTTGCCGTCGTAGGTCCCTTGGGGAATAAACGCATCTTCTAAGTAGGGGTAAGTGAGGCGAAGGGCATCGGTTTGCTCAATCGGTATGAGATCTATATTTGGCAAACGCAATATTTTCCGCAAAGCCTTATTCCCGGGGCGTATTACCTGAAATAAAGCATCCACCTCTCCTGCCTTTAATTGTTGATAGGCCGTAGAGGCTGAAGAAAAGGAGCGAATCTGATTCGTATTGAAGCCATAATGCTGGGCAATCGGCATAAATAATTGATAAGCACCACTCCCTTTAGGTGGTAAAGCGACTTGTTTCCCTGGCAAATCTGCCATCGTTTCGATACCCGCTTGTCTATTGACGAGGACATGGGCTGTCTCAGGGAACAGTAACGCCATCGCTTGCGCTGATGATTGAATCGATGAATCTCCCTGGATAAGAGCTAACTGGGCTACCCCTGATTCGATCAGCTCCAGATTCTGCGACGAGCCTTCTGTCTGAATGACGTTAATCTGAATTTGGGGATGATGGCGAGCGACAACCGTTGCTAATGCTTGGCCAAATTGATAGTATTCGCCGGTTTTACTCGCGGTTGCTAAGGTTAGAACATAGCTTTGACGATGCTGCCGGAAGACTTGTACAGCCATCCCTCCAGCAGTCAGTAGGCTAATGATCAGGATAGAAATAGTAATACGCCCCCGATTCATCCGTTCAAAGCGACCTATGGTATCGATGACATAGATCCTAGTGCTTACCAGTCCCATGAAGAACATTCATCAACATTTTGACAATGTCTAAACGCAAACGAGCTTCTCGATGGCGTAAACGTCGTTGGGGCCTATTGGGAGTAATTGGACTCGCAATTATCGCAGTGTCCCTAGTCTGTGCCCAATTACCTATCCTCATGGATAAGCGATTTAATCCGGTGGTACAACGGCCGCCCTACCCTGTTGTAGACTCAGTGAGCCAGATTCATCAAGAATTATGGATTGCCGATCTTCATGCCGATTCTTTGCTGTGGAACCGGGACTTAAGTCAGAAACATCCGTATGGACATGTTGATTTGCCACGGTTGCAGGATGCCAATGTGGCCTTGCAAGTCTTGACCGTTGTCACCAAGGTGCCCACTGATCTCAAGCTGGAGAATAACGATCATCGTTCTGATGACATATTGAAGCTAGCCCTAATTCAACGTTGGCCGTTATCGACCTGGAACAGCCTATTACAAAGAGCGTTGTATCAAGCGGAAAAACTCCATAAGCTGGCTGAGTCTCAACGCCAGTTTCGACTTATAAACAATCAAGCTGACCTCAAGTCTTTTCTCCAAGATCGGAAACGGCAGCCCCAATTAACGGCCGGTCTTTTAGGACTAGAGGGAGCTCATGCCTTACTAGGTCGTTTGGAGAATGTAGATCGCCTTTATGAGGCCGGATTTAGGATGTTGGGACTAGCTCATTTTTTTGATACTGAAGTAGGGGGTTCAGCCCATGGCCTGCAAAAAGGGGAGCTAACCCGTTTTGGGCGCCAGGTCATTGCAAAAGCCCAAGATCTACACCTGCTGCTAGATTTAGCTCATTCTTCTGCTCCAGTAATTGATGAAGTCGTTGCCCTGAGTATCCAGCCTGTTGTGGTTTCCCACACAGGTGTAAAAGGAACTTGTGATAACGCGCGTAATCTCACTGATCAACAGGTTAAGGCAATTGCAAAGACAGGGGGAGTGATTGGAATTGGATATTGGCCAGCCGCAATTTGCGGAAATGATGCTGCATCTATTGCCAAGGCAATACGTTATGTTGTTGACCTAGTCGGAGTAGATTATGTTGGTTTGGGGTCTGACTTTGATGGAGCAGTTCGCTCCCCCTTTGATGTTACAGGTTTGCCTTTAATTACTGAGGCATTGCTGGCAGAGGGATTTAACACTGAGGAAATGAGTAAAATTATGGGACTCAACCTATTGCGAGTCCTTGAACTCGTTTTACCTGAGTGAGCATGAAGCATTTGCCAAGTGAATAACGACTATCAAATCTGCAATAAGCGAGGCATCTTAATGCTAATTAATAAATTATTTTTACCCCTTTGAGTTAATTCAATCGACATATATCACCATTAAAGAAAAATCATATTAAACAATTAATGAATAGTCACAAATAATAATCAGCAAGTGTTTTCTAGTTATCTCTGGTCAACTGGAAAACGATCGCAGATTGTATCTAAAGCTACAAAAAATCGACACCAAGCAGTATTCACACGATTCAGAAGGGGTGGATGGGACTGGCTCCTTGGGCAGGAAAGGGAACGGCCCAAATATACTAGGATGCCTTGAACCTGCTTCAATTATTTTCATTCTTCGAAGCCTTAAAAATACGTAGGATTACGGAAGATTTTGGGCATCATAGGGCGGTATAAGAGAGATAACGAAGGACTTATCTTCTCCGTATTAGTTCGGAAGGATAGTGATTTTTTGCCCAGAAGAACGTCTATTTTTTTGACAAGGGGGCCCCTAAAAAATGCAAGCTGCTCATCTCAGTATTCTAATGATCGATGATGACGAGCAGGATGTAGAAATTGTTCGGGAATTGCTGAGTATCAGCCATGATTTCCCTGTAGATCTTTTACACTGTTCCGATCTAGTGAGTGGGTTTGAGTTATTAGAGTCTGAGATTGAGATTGATCTTGTTCTATTGGATTTGTGTATTGCAGGAACTGTAGGACTTGATTTATTCCGCCAAGTCAATCAAGCGTTTCCTTTAACACCCGTAATTATATTGAGTGGCAATTCAGATGAAGCAGTCGCGCTGAAGGCGATGCAAGAAGGTGCCCAAGACTATTTAGTGAAAGGACGATTTACAAGTAGTCATTTACGTCGTTCTATTCAGTATGCCGTTGAACGCCAAAGCTTATTATTGGAACTAGATGCAAAAAATCGAACTCTGCAATCTCTGTCTGAACAGCTTGAACTTGCCAATCAGCAGTTGGAAGAACTGGTAACGATAGATGGTTTAACTCAAGTCAACAATCGTCGTTGCTTTGATGAGACCTTTTTATCGGAATGGAATAGATTGTGCCGAGAGAATCATCCCTTATCCTTGATTATGTGCGATGTCGATCACTTCAAGGCCTTTAACGATACCTATGGTCACCAGGCTGGAGATGTTTGTCTACGGCAAGTTGCCCAAGCCATAGCTAAAGTAGCCAAACGACCTGCCGATTGTGTTGCTCGCTATGGAGGGGAAGAGTTTGCCATTATCTTACCGAATACCGATTTAGATGGGGCAATCCAAGTTGCTGAGACAATCCGCAGTACGATTCAGGAGCTTGCGATTCCTCACCAACACTCTTCGACAGGAAATAACGTTACTGCAAGCTTAGGGGTTGCCAGTCAGGTCCCTGATGAGAATGTGGCCCCCTCAATTTTGATCGAAGCGGCAGATCGAGCTTTGTATGTGGCTAAGCAACAGGGGCGCGATCGCGTCCAGACTCATCAAAAAGATTGTGCTTCTTTGGAGTCTCGACGAACATTGGAATTAGTCGGACGTTTACAGCAAGCCCTCCATCAGCAAAAAGCAAAGCGGCGGGGTAAGCTACGTTTGAGACCTGGAGCACTGTTTACATCCCAATAGCTCCAGCTCTAGTGGAAGACATTGCTTATTCGAGAACGTACCAAACCAATAGGTAAAGACTTATTTCCCACCTTCAGGGTGGGAGTGTTTTCTCTGAACCGATCATTCTCGATTTAGCCCCTTCAGCTAAACAGATGCAAAGATATTTCTTCAAGAAAGTTCACTAATTCTTCTTAACAAGATAACAATTTATTTATGTGAGACTCAGTAGGACAAAACCTTTGTGTCAATTCATTTACAAAGTTTTGATTCAGTCCCGTTCAAGGGCAAATTATTTTTAGATATAAAGAACAAAAGACTTTCTCTTACGTCTGGAAATAGTACTGGTATCTGTAGACTTGTGAAGTGATATTTAGCTTTTTAATCTGCAGTTTTCCTCTGTGATGTTTCTCCTTTAGCTATCTAGATGCCATGCATCACTCTAGATCAGCTTCTTCTATCAATTCTTTCAAAGAACATCTGGATTGGTGAACGCCTCGTGCAACAAGGAATGAGTGATCAAGCTCCTCAGCAACGTCCCCCTTCAATTTCACAACGTAATTTCGGTAATCAGAGGCCCCTGGTCTCTTTTCTCACCAGGATGCACCAGTCCCCCTATCTATGGATGACTTCAGGGTTGGGACTCATATTAGTGCTATTAGCGATTTTCCATCCCTATAGCCCTTTTAAAACTCACTTGACCGGCACAATGGGGGGCGCAGATATTGCTAAGGATGATCCCCCTATTGCCCAGCCTCCACAGGAAATTAAGCCGACAGCCAATCTGAGGTTATTGACCTTGGCTCTCCATGAGCAGCCGACCGTTGACTCGCCTTTGGAAGGTTTTTGCCATCCGCTCTGGGGACAAGGATGGCTGAGTCAAGGGATACGAGGGGTCACCCACAATGGTCGGATGGAATATGCCTATGATTATGCAGCTGGGATTGGTACGCCAGTCTATGCGATGCGATCAGGGCGAGTCATCAGTATCCAAGATAAATACCCTGATCGTGGGGGCGGCAAAGAACAAATTCATCGATTTAATCACGTCTGGTTGGAACATGATGGTGGGTACCGTTCTGCTTATGTTCACCTGCAACAAGGATTTCGCCACCGGGTGAACCTTAAAGTTGGGGATCAAGTTAAGGCCGGACAGATTATTGGCTATAGCGGTAACTCTGGCTGGAGTAGTGGGCCACATCTTCATGTAGAGGTCCATCGTGCCGAAGAACCCTTTCAGTTCACCCAAACCGTTCCCTTTGCGATTGCTAGCTCCTGTAGTCTGGGGCGTCAGGCTACAGAACTCGCAACTAAATCGCCGACAGTTGTGGACTCACCGTAACCACTGGGGTTTGGCTTTGGCTAATGGTGAGAATCTCTTGTCTTGCCCACTGATCAGCAGCCAGGATATCTTCTAGGCTAGGTTGCAAGGTGTTTTGGGATTGGTAGCGATCGCAAGCCGTTTCAATCACCTTGGGAATATCTAAGAAGCTGATTTTCTCTTCTAAGAACAGGGCAACGGCCTGCTCATTGGCAGCATTCATGACCGCCGGCATGGCTCCCCCCATGCGGCCCACATCATAGGCCAACTGCATGCAGGGATATTTCTGGTGGTTGGGCTCACGGAAGGTTAGATCCCCAGACTTAACGAGATCCAGCTGTTCCCAATCAGTCGCAATGCGCTCGGGCCAGGACAAGGAATAGAGCAGAGGAAGCCGCATATCGGGCCAGCCTAGCTGAGCCAGTACTGACGTATCTTGCAGTTCAATCAAAGAGTGAATAATACTTTGGGGATGGATAACAATATCAATATGGTCGTAATCCACGCCAAATAGGTAGTGGGCTTCAATCACTTCTAGCCCTTTGTTCATCAAGGTGGCGGAGTCAACGGTAATCTTTTTGCCCATGGACCAGTTGGGATGCTTGAGGGCATCAGCAACGGTGACTTCTGGTAACTTTTCTACCGGCCAATCTCGGAATGCCCCCCCAGATGCCGTCAAGATAATCCGGCGTAGTCCACCTTCTGGCACACCTTGTAAACACTGAAAAATGGCAGAATGCTCTGAGTCTGCAGGTAATAGCTTGACCCCATGTTTCTCCACTAGCGGTAGTACCACTGGACCGCCCGCAATTAGGGTCTCTTTATTGGCGAGGGCAATATCTTTCCCAGCCTTGATGGCGGCAATGGTGGGCAATAACCCTGCACAACCGACAATCCCAGTCACAACGGATTCGGCATCGCCGTAGGCAGCCACTTCCACCACACCTGCTTCTCCGGCTAGGAGTTGGGGTTGAGGATCGACATCTGCGATCGCATCTTTGAGATCAGCAAGTTGATTCGGATCTGCGATCGCCACAATCTCAGGCCGGAACTGCCGTATTTGTTGTGACAGCAGCTCAATATTTCGGCCAGCAGCCATCCCCACAATTCGAAACTGATCAGGGTACTGAGCGACAATATCCAGGGTCTGGGTTCCGATGGATCCTGTTGAGCCGAGAAGAGTAATTGCTTTCACAGTTTCTTAATAATTGCGGGTCTCTCCTATCTTACTAGGTCAATGGACCTCTAGGGGAGAGGGGCAATCACCAGCGTATGGCTTAAGTCACCTGTGGGGATAAGCTTTTCAGAACAAATTGAGCCACCCCAAACAGAATGATAGTTTCACCCAACAACTCAGCAAATTCCTCAACCGTCACTCTGAGATGTTCAATCCAAAACAGCAGATTTAAATTTTGACCTGCCAGGGTGAAGGAGGCTTCAGGAGAGACCCCTGCGTACAGATGCTCCTTGATCAGTTCTGCACCAAATCCACCCAGCAAGAAAATACCGAGTCCCATCAATACCCACAGGACAATTGACCGATGTTCACACCATAACCGAGCGAGATCCCGCCGACACATGACTGGAATGGCAATCAAAATAGCCACATAGATGCCTTTCCAGTTGTATTGATTCAGGTGCAAGTGGAGCTTTGTTAGCTCATCAATGCCCCCATACAGACAAAGGGACGCTAGTGCTCGACCACACTGAATTAGATAGGTAAGCTAGAAACAATCTAGCTGTTTTTAGCCAACCAATCATGCCTGATAAATATATTGTGACGCTAACGCCTGAAGAACGCAGTGAGCTGATGCAACTCACCCGACGTGGAACCTTGTCAGCGCGAAAAATGAAACGAGCCCAGATTTTGATGTTGGCAGATAAGGGACACAAAGACGACACCATTACTCAAATGCTCAATGCAGGCATCTCTACCGTGCATCGTACTCGCCAGAAATTTGTGGAAGGTGGTGTGGAGTTCGCCCTCAATGAGCGTCCCAGGCCAGGGGGGCAAAAGAAGCTCGATAGCAAAGCAGAGGCCTTGCTCATTGCGACAGCTTGTAGCGACCCACCTACCGGTTGTTGCCGGTGGACCATGCAGCTATTGGCAGAACGGCTAGTTGAACTCAACGTCGTCGAAAGCCTATCGGATGAAACGGTGCGACGCACGCTCGAAAAAAACAGCTTAAGCCGTGGCTAAAAGAGCAGTGGTGTTTTTCTACTGTAGGCGCAGACTTTGTTTGGCGGATGGAGAACGTTCTAGATTTGTATGCCCAACCCTACCATCCTGAGGAGCCTGTTGTTTGTTTTGATGAACGGCCTTGCCAACTGATTGGCGAAACCCGGGTGCCCCGTCCACCAAAGCCCGGTCGTCCCCAACGCTACGACCATGAATATGAGCGCAAGGGCACTTGTAATATATTTGGCTTTTTCAACCGCTTAAAAGTTGGCGACATTTGAAGGTGACTGAGCATCGAAAAAGTGAGGACTTTGGGGTGTGCATGCAGTATCTAGTAGATGGTCTGTTTCCTGATGCTCAACAAGTGCACGTTGTCTTAGACAATCTCAACACCCATACTCCCGCTGCACTCTACAAAACCTTCAACCTGATGAAGCTTTGAGGATTCTCAGTCGCATCCAGTTTCACTACACTCCAAAACATGGCAGTTGGCTCAATATGGTTGAGTTTGAGTTTCGGCTCTTTCTAGGCAGTGCTTAAATCGACGAATTCCTGATATTGAAAAACTCCGGCATGAGGTCACCGCATGGGAACAAAGGCGTAACCGAGATAAAACGACGGTTAATTGGTTATTTACAGTGGATGATGCACGAACTAAACTCAGCCGACTCTATCCCCAAACTACCCTGTCATAATCACTGTGGTGAAGCACTAGTGCTAAAGGGAGCAGTCTAGAAACAGGACGTCGGATTCGCCGCCGGAAGATAAGCAAGAGCAGCGCCAGCGCCCCTATTGCAAATAATGTTGCAGCCTGCATCAAGGATGGCAACGATCTCAACCCATTCCAATCCAACCAAGCAGGGACAGACTGCTGCCGCCAGACAGCGATCAGATAGGCCAAAGCAAGTCCAAATTCTAGGCCAATAAGGAGCCATAGCCCAAATCGCAATCGTTTTGGCAGCATCTTCAATTGATTAGCGAGGAGTGAGGGAATGATCAGGACTCATTGATCTAAGGATGTGAGTCCTCAGAAGCGGCATTAAGGAGTGTTTTTCGGAATTAACCGACCAATCCAGGAAGCAGTAAAAAGTTGAAGACCAACCCCAGAACGATGAAAAATCCGCCAAAACTGAAAGACCAAAACCGATGATAGCTATTGATCACACGCCCGCCATCTGTTCTGAGTTGGATAAGATCCATCCAGGGGGCAATACTGCGACGGAACCATCCCGTTGTGCCCACCTGGGTTCCAATCAAGTCCTTGACTTGAGACATACCAAATAGGAAGTTGCCGATCGGCCCAAAGCGAGAGGAGTAGCGGAGAAATAACATGCCGCTTTTATCTTGCAGTTTCAAATCTGAACCAAATTTATAGCCCGCATCTCCACGCCCAATCAGTTGACCTTCAAGCTGCACGGGTTGCCCACGCAGGGGACTGGCATAAGGATCCGACATCAGGGTTAAGATATCCCGTTCAGGAGCCTGACCAAAGTTGGGATACATGATGAAGGTTTTAGCGAGAATACCGATCCCTAAACCGATCAGCATTAACGAAATGGGATTTGTTCCGACGGCAAGTCCTAGAATCAGACCCACCCCTAAGCCAATAAATTCGGCCCCATAGAGCAATAAATCTAGGAAGAAGTGGCTATAGAGGCGTTGCTTATTTAAATGGCGACCTTCTCCCACGACTCGGCCCATATCAAACTCAATATCCAAACCCAGTTGCTCCGCGTAGGTACTCAAGGCTCGAACGCGTTTACCCGTGAGGGGGTGGGTGGATTGCAGCTCCATCCAAAACGCCCAGGGGTTGAATAGATCCCACAAAAAGACACGACCAATTTTGCTGCTATCTGAAGCGACTCGATAGGCCGTGCCGGAGGAGGTCGCCGCTTTGGCATCGTAGATCCCCAAAGCTCGGGTTCCTTCCAGTAAACGGCTAGGCTCTTTGGAACGTTGACCTTCTTCGACAATTCCGTAGGCAATTTTGACTAAAGCTCGGGATAAGGCATTGGGGTTGCCAGTTACTTCTGCCGCAAAGTGATCGGCAAAATACTCCCGAGTTCGGGATAGGTATAAGACCAGATAGGTGCCAATGATGTAGAAGACATAGGCTGAGATCGCAGCGGCTTGCAAAGCATCTTTTCCTTTACTGCTTCCCCCTCTACGTCCTGCTCGGCTGGCAAAGGTGTAAATCAAATAAGTGATCTGCACCAAAGTAGAGGCCAAGGTCATGACCGCAAAATCCCAGTGGACGATGTGGCCTAACTCATGGGCATAGACCGTCGCCACTTCGTCTTCATCTAGGTAGGTGAATAATCCTCGACTTACGACGAGCCGTGCACTGTTAGGCAGAGAACCGTAGGTAAAGGCGGTGGGATTTTGATCTTCAATCATGCCTAAACGAGGCATCTTCAGATTCTTCTCAGTACAAATTCTCTGCAAAATTTGGCTGGTTTCGGGACTGAGATGTTCTAGCTCTCCCAGGGTGATCCAATGGGTGCCATAAAGCCACCGCTGGGTCCAATCCATGAGAAAGGGTGAAAAGAAGAAAACCGCTGCATTAATAACAAGAGTCAAAATAACGGCAGCTCCAAGTCCCAAGCCTGGATTATCACTTTCCGTGATCAAAAAGACGCCCAAGACGAGGACAAGCACCATCCCAAACAGCAGGCTTATGGTAATTCCAGAAGCCAAACTGAGATTTCCACCAATACCAACCATTGCCAGTTTCATCCCACCGAAAGACCGGGACTTTTGGCTAAATTCTGGACTAGGTTGACTAGGTTCTGGACTAGGAACAGAAGTCTCTGCCGTAGCGGATGCCGTAGCGGTTGGAATTTGATTCTCCTGGTCTTGCTGTAACTGAGGCAAGACCTGATTAGCCCATTCCTGAACTTGGGCAATGGGACTGGTAGCAAGAGGCTGGCAGAGCATCAAAGCTTGTTCGAGTTGACCACAGCTCTGATGAGCCATGATCAGATACATTTGGGCCTGCACATGGACAGAACTTCCTGGAGTGGCAGCTTGCCACACACGCTCTAAAATCTGGATAGCCTGGGACTGTTGTCCTTGTTGGTGTGCGGCAATTCCAGCTTTTAAGTCTTCCTGTAGTGAGGCCATAAACAGCTCCTTGCTTTGTAAACGGCTATAGATAAACCGAGAGCAGTTAAACGAAATTCAGCTTACCAGTATTTTTAGAGGTGTGTAGTGACTTAACCCCTAGTCAAATAAAAAAATTTGTGCAAGGGATTGGATAGCTTTAGAGAATCAAGGAAGATCTCCTTAAATGATTCTCTTTCCATTCCTAAGCTAACAAGTTAGCTCTAGATGAGGTGGAATGTCCAAATCCTTGGGTTTAACAGTGAGGACTAGGATTAATCAGGCTGGCTGCAAATCGGGACTAGGAGCAGATTCAGCAAGTTGAGCGACCAAGGTGACATCAAATTCGGCTTCAAAACAAGCCTTTTTCATATCTAAGCTCCATAGTTCTAAAGCACAGTCATCGTCGGCTTGACTGGCTTGAAGATGGAGGGTGATGGTATCTTCTTCAATTTCACAATGCAGGGATTCAATGGCACCGATTTGTCGTCGATCTAATGCGACCGCTAACTTCAGGATGGCGCTGAGCTGATCGACAATCCGACGTTGGGTTTTATTCACTAAGTTCTGATAATTCTCATGCTTTTTCTTGGGGGGGCCTTTGCGGTGATACCGAGCTAGGTTAGCAATAATTTCTACTTCGGCATCGGTATAACCCAACAAACCGCCATGACGAATTAAGTAATAGGAATGCTTATGGTGGGCGGAATGGCTGATGTAATGCCCACAATTATGCAAAATAGCGGCGGCCCACAGTGAATGGCGTTCATCTATTCCCCAATCATGGAGTGCGCCGTGGGTCTGATCAAATAAAGCAACGGCAAAATCAGCGATTCGTTCAGCTGTCGCCAGTTCCACATGATACTGATGGGCCAAGTTCAAAACGCTACGCTCTCGCACGGACCCCTGGTAGCGGAGGCGATCTTCGATTAAGCCTTGCTTCATCATCCAGTCCACCACAATGCCTTCCCGTAGGGCTCGTTCACAGGTGGTAATGGAGTCTAATTTCAGCAGGGTCATTGTTTCAGCCAAAATCACGGCCCCGGCTAAAATAATTTCTGCGCGCCGCTCAGTCATGCCAGGCATTTTGCAGCGCTCTTCGTAATTGAACTTTCGTAACTTGCGAATCAGTTCGTTTAGGTCATCCAGGGTGAGGACATGGCCATGAAGAGAGGTGGGACAGGCTCCCATCACTTCGCAGGCATGGAGTTTGAGAATACTTTCAATGGTGCCGGAGGTCCCAATAAGGGTTGGAATCTCGCCAGGGGAAAGATGGGAATGCAACTCTTCAACAGGCCATTCCAACATCCCTCTGACGAAGGCCTGTAATCGTTCAAATTCGCGAGTACTGACTGGATCGGTGGTGATATATTCCTCAGTTAGCCTTACCGCACCTACTTTAGTGCTGCTGAGGGAGCGAGGATCTTGGCCATCCCCTAAAATTAGCTCGGTGGATCCACCGCCAATATCAATGATGACGTGGGGTTTTTTATTAAATTCGATGCCCGACAAAACCCCAAGATATATTCGACGAGCTTCTTCTGGACCGGAAATAACATTAATTTTGAGGCCGAGTTCAGATTCAACGGCACGAATAAAGGTCCGACCATTGAGGGCTTCCCGGACAGCACTGGTGGCAACCGCCTGAATCTGCTCGACTTTACAGGCTGCGGCCACTTCTTGGCAGCGACGAAGAGCGGCAATTGCTCTTGCGATCGCATCGGGATGCAGCTTCCCAGTATCTTTGCTTCCTTCCCCTAAGCGAACGGTACTTTTTTCGGTATCAATAATATTAAATGCTGGAATTTCAGGGTTAACTTTCACCACAACCATGTGGATTGAATTGGTTCCCACATCAATAGCAGCAATGGTTTGCATGGCTCGTTTGGCCCCTGGATGATTCTGTTCAAAACTGTATGCGGATTTGGGGACAGTGGTCAACGGGGTTTGAATCTCTGCAATAGATTGGCATCTATCTTTAAATCAGAGGATTAGGGATTTTAAGTGATGCAGAAGCCCTTATCTAAAGCTGAATTATGCATTATTTTTACCTGTACTGATGGCCATTGCCTTCAATATTTCACTTTTCAAAAGCAATGATTCCTAAAGAAGCTCTATGTCATTAAACCTCTGACTTTAACCAACTCAGAACGATGCCTAGGATTATCTATATTTTTAATTTTTGCAATTTAAAACAAAAAATAAATGAGAAAATATTATTCTTGCACATGAAAATACCTCAAATACAGAAAAATAATTCAATGATTTACATCACCAAAAATCTTGAGAATAATCACCCTCAGATTAAATTATTTAATTCATATTGATTTCAGATTATCGAGCTAAAAGCAGAGTTAAATCAACCGAAATATTCTCAGCGTGTAAAAGTCTTTAAAATTGAGTTTTAGCTATCTAAAATGGATGGCTGTGGCAGTAGTGCCTAAACGTCAATCTAGTCCTCTACTGTGAATACTGAAAGTGCTTGTAGTTTTTATTTAAACATTTGCACATCAGTAAGCTTGGAGTTCGGCACTGGTCTACTAACAGGGCACATACCTAAACCCTTTATTGGTGAGGAGTTCTAGTGTGCTCAACGGACGAGAACAAAATCCCATCTCCATTGCTGGTGTGGTCTGCTTACTGAGCCCCCAATGGGGTCTAACCCAGTTATGAATCAGGCGTTGTACATCTAGCACTCGCTGTAACCCCGACCGCTTCTTAGCGTAGAGATTCTGCCGTCTTCGATAAGCACTACATCGTCTCCTCAAGGCAGCATTGTGAGCCTCATTATGATTGGCATGGACCTCAGACCCTAGACTGATAGCGGTAAAGGGATGCTCTGCTTTCACCCACTCTACTCGCCGATTCCCCTGAGACCCTTTAACTTCATCGCGACTTCTAACCCCTCTCGCCAAACCTTGCGATGCCCATAGTCAGGATGACACTCCTCACCATTGAGATAGACATTGGCGAGCTTCCAAAGTTCTTGTCCATAACGCCTCTCACCATCGGTAAACCATCGAATCCCATCACAGGCTTTGACCCACTCCCAAGCTGAGTAAACGCCATTTGCAAAAAGTTGTGCATCCTTGAGGCCAGCTTGTGCTGTCAACCAATAGCGGCTTTCGCGTTCAAGGAAATGGATGGTCCAGCCCTGGGATTGGCTGGGGGGAAGATTTTGCCTACACGCGTGTAAACTTCATCCCCTTCTACCGTCACATCAGAGGCTGCTGGTGCGGGAGGTGACCAGTTCTGTGCTTGGTCTGCTAGGCGTTTTTCCCAACGCATAATGGTGGTATGAGATTTACCGAAAGTTCGACCTGCAGCACGAATACCCATCCCTTCGGTGCGAGCTTTGATGGCATAGCTCACTACTGAACTAGCGGTGCGTAAGCGAGCCATTGGGTACCCGTGCGTTCGTTGAAACGCCGATTGCAATCCTTACACTGATATCGCTGGACTAATGTCCCATCTTGCAGGCTATCAAAGCCGCGCTTTAGGATCTTCTCGCTTAGACAATATGGGCATTCCATTGATCTACATTAGGTTGCGTCGGAAGCATTATAGCTAGATCCTGCTAACAGACCAGTGCCTGGAGTTCTCAGGGGCATTAACCAGATTAATGCTTTGTTAGCAATGCCTTAAAAAGACGTAAATAACAAGTAAAAAACTTAAGATTTAAGTTTCAAGAGAATATTATTCTCGATTTATTTCAGCTCTCGTTAATAACCGCTCTATTCCATGATCTTCACTGAAGATCGTTGATCGACAATCACATAAAGGACATTCTTATGCTACTTTCAACCTTCGAACTCCTTCTCAAGGATATTACACCTGCAGAAGGGAATATATCCAACTCAAACCGAAAAATTTTGCAGGGATATTTTCTGACTGTTTCCAATCCTAATAACTTTGATGTGTTATTGCGTTTGAAATTTAATGCCACCACACCTGCCCTGGATACCAGTAATCTAATTGTGATTCGAGATACGGGTGGTTCTAATGATTTTGGCACCTTGGACGCTGATAATTGTTATGACTTTGGCCTCAGAGCCAATGATACAGGCCTAATCATTTTGCAGCCTGATATTCTCACCCTTAACCCTAATGTCGATACCGTTGAATTTCGAGGTTATGTCGAAGTCTTCGTTCGGCAACGATTCCCATTCCCGGCATTGCTGAATCGCCAACTTCTATTTACCCCTGAGCATCGCGGTACGTTTCTGCCCAATGCTGGCGAAACTGAATTTGACCAGCTTTTCACCGCAGTTCCCACTTCTACGGGAGCCAGTCTAATGGAGGTTGATTCTATCTTTACTGGGGGAGTTGGGATTCCTTTACCGATTTCTCCTACGACGACCCCCGCATTGCCTAATGGCACTGGGGCAGACGTAGAAAGCCTTCAGCAAGCTTTAGCCATTATGTCCCAAAGTGTTAATGATCTAAGCCAACAGGTTAATGGGGTGAACTAGCGGCAACCCGTTTCTAGAGCGCCAGCGGGGGCAAGAGCGCCTTTGTCCCCGCTATACGTTTTTCTGCGGTAAACAATCCTAGAGATCTAATGCCAAACTGCTAGATTCGTGATTCCAAATGATTCAAAGGTACTGACAAAAATTACTTGAAATGCATCCAAGGCATCTCCGCATGATCTGTAACCGAGACGAGGTAATGCAGAAAGGTTTCAGCCACAACAGAGAGATGTTTACCGGATAAATAGGCCACGGACCATTGCTGCTCAATGGGAAAATGCTCGACATCTAGAATAGCGAGGTCGGTATATTCTCGACCATTGAGGGAATGGCGCGATAAAACTGAGATTCCTAGTCCCCCTGCGATCGCCTGTTTGATCGCCTCATTACTTCCGAGTTCTAGTTTGATTTCAACATTGACTTTATGTTTGTTGAAGAGGGCCTGAACGGCGTGGCGGGTTCCCGAGCCTGGCTCCCGCATAATAAAGCGCTGATTGTTAAGGGCAGAAATATCAATATTCTTTTGACCCACGAGGGGATGGGAAGGGGGGGCAACCACCACAAGGGGATTTTTAATGACGGGCTGCACTTTGAGATCAATATGTTGGGGGGGATGACTGAGGATGTACAGATCATCTCGGTTTTCCATCATCCGCTTTTCCAGCTGGAGATGGTTGGTAATTTTTAAAGAAATATCAATGCCGGGATATTGATCACAAAAGTTACCCAACAAGCGGGGGACAAAATACTTGCAGGTGGTGACAGTAGCAAGATGTAACTTCCCCTGGGTCATTCCTTGCAAATCACTGACAATCATCTCGAATTGATCTAGTTCTTCAAAGATGGATTGGCAGGTGGTAAATAACCGATTACCCACTTCTGTTAAGTAGAGCTGTTTTCCCAACTTCTCGAATAAGGGGAAGCCAACTGTTTTAGAGAGCTGTTTAATCTGAATCGATACGGTAGGTTGGGTAAGATAGAGTTCTTCAGCGGCGCGGGTGAAGCTGCCGTGGCGGGCAGCAGTTTCAAACACTTTCAGTTGATGTAGAGTAGGCTGCATTGCGATCGCACAGAGGTATTTTGGATAGACTTTAGTCGTTGCCTAGCCCCATTGTAATAGATAATTGTCTATTCATCTAAGAAATATGTCCTCAGAGCAAGAGCACATCTGGGCTGTAAACGCCTACAAAAAAGGGGATTAGTAGTCAATAAAGCTGTATAGTCATCCCAGGAGTCTTTTGCAAGTTGCAAAATCGGAGCCTCCTGCTTACTATTGGCAATCATTAGTGGTGCCCAAGTTGCCTTCTAAATCTTCAAAAACTAAGGTTGTAGCAGTCCTTAATGGCAAAGGTGGTGTCGGTAAAACCACCACAGCTGTCAATCTCACAGCCGTATTTGCAGAAGCTCATCAAGTCCTCCTGATTGATGCCGATCCGCAAGGATCCGCCACATGGTGGACCCAGCGCGATACCAACTCCCTTAAATTCCAAGTCCAGTCTGGGACTAGCGCCAAAGAATTGAAAACTTTGCGCCGATCCAGTAAGCAAGAGCTAGTGGTCGTGGATACACCACCAGGACTGGAATCCGAGATTTTGAAAATGGTCATTCCTGTGGTTGACTATCTAGTGCTTCCTACGCCGCCTGCCCCAATGGAAATAGCCGTTCTCATTGAAACGGTGCGGACATTGGTCAAGCCATCCGGTGTGGCTCATCGGGTATTACTAACACGGGTCGACCCTCGAAGTTTGCGAGAAGCATTGGATGCTCAAAATACATTGATGGAGTTAGGCATTCCGGCTTTTCATGCCTTTGTACGGAGCTATAAGGCCCATGAACGGGCAGCTTTAGAAGGACAGCCAATTACACAATGGAAAGGGAAATATAGTAAAGAGGCAAAAGCAGATTATTGCCGCGTTGTTGATGAAATTAAGCGGGATTGGGAAAGTTAATGGCTACGAAGAAGAGTTTGTCAGATTTATTACGGGAAGAAGCAACTAAAACTGCAGCCCCTGATCAAAAAGAGGATGCAGGTGCTAAACCAGCTGCGGCGTCGACCCAAAAGAAAGCCACAACAGCTAAAAAAACTACGGCTAAAAAGACAGCGACAGCCAATAAAAGCACGGCGAAATCAACGACTACTACTAAAACCACAGCAAAGAAGACGGCCGGGACGACTAAAACTGCTGCACCCGCTGCTAAGGCTACAGCCAAAAAATCAACTGCTAATTCAGCTTCGACGGCTAAGACTGCATCAGCGGCAGCGAAGAAGTCAACTTCGACGACAAAGGCTACTACAACCTCAGCTAAGAAGTCAGCTGCAAAGACCAAAACGGCTGCACCTGCTGCCAAAAAATCAACGGCAAAATCTTCTACTGCCAAAAAGGCAACGTCTAGTCGCTCCTCTAGTCGGAAAACAGCTGCAAAGCCCCCATCAACAGCAAAGAAAGCTAAACCTGCCACCTCTACTGCTAAGAAAGCAGCCGCTAAACCTGCCTCAACAAGCAGCCGTACCGCCAGCGCTCAATCCATCAATGCTGATTTAGAAGTGCAGGTGAGTACCCTAACCAAGGATTTAAAGGCAGCTCAAACCAAGGAGACCTCTTTACAGAAGAAAGTGGCTCAATTGGAAGCACAGCTAGCGGAACAAAAAACGGCCCTGACTGCATTGCAGAAATCAAACAATCAAATCGATACGATTAAGGGGAAACTGGAGCAAACCACCCAAGATGCAGTGCGATTAGCAAAAGAGAATGCCCGGCTACAAAAAGAATTGACTGAGCAGCAAACCACTGCAACTCCTAGAAAAACACAGAAGTCCTCAGCATTAGCCCCTCGCAAGAAACCAACGAATACCAAATCCATCTTCCATCGGCCTGTGCGTTCAAATCAGGCTCCACCCAACCGATCCTTTGATACCTGGTGTTACGACTAAAGGGCTGTTTCATCTGATCTAAACTTTGCTCAGACGTTCTTGCCCGCCTAAATACAGCAACCAAATTGCAACAGCAAGCCAGTGCAAAATAGTTCCTGGCCAGATTGAACCTGTGAACAGATAGGTACCAGTACAGGCTATCCCCAGCACAGCGGCTAAAGTTAAAAATCTGGGATTAAAGAAGGTTGGATCGCCTGCTTTGTAGAGGGTACGGGCATTGAGGGGATGATAGAGCACAAAGAGGATTAGGCTAAATCCTGACCAAAGCAGCAGAGTCACCCACCACACACCTTCTTGGGGGTGGGGAATGAGGAGGCAGCGGAATAATAATTCTTCGACTAGGGCTGGCATGATCAAACTGCCGATCCAGAGTCTTACTTGCACAGATGGGGAATAAGCAGCCCATTTGAGTGGGGTCAGAAACCCAACCTTTCGGCCCCAAACGACAGCAAAGAGACCATATCCACTTATGATCACTCCTGAAACGAGCCATCCCATCGGAGTTGGAATCGTTGTGGTTGCTTCCACCAACCGAGAGAAGGAAAAGGAAACGACTGGCCATTTCCCAAATAACTCTGTGGGGGCTAGGGGGCTGATATCCGCATCCCAACCTCCCACCTGATTCGTGTTGAGAAACCAAAGCGGGGTGCCTTGTCTAAGAAAAATGCGAATGATTTGATCTTGAGCAACCCGAGGAATCAGGGTTCGCCAGCTCAGAACCTGAGCCAAGAAATCGTCTGAGTGGCGAAATGTCCCGGGTGTAGCAATACCTGCTGCAACCTGGGCATTTTGCTGCCAATCACTGCGGACAATGCCCAGAGGGACGAGTTCTTTCTCCAGGGCATTCCCTAAAATCGTTAATTCTTGAAACCGAAGGGTTTGAGGGGCGTGAGGGTGATCAGCTAACCAAGTTTGAATCGCTGAAGACATCTGCACCTGATATTGAATGCGCTTAATGGTTTTGTAAACCGCTTGACTGGAATCTTGAACACAGGACTTTGCCGGGGTGACCAAAGCAGAACCGGTGCCATCACCAATTCGATAGCGTGCTGCCATTAGTTGTAGCTGGGTTTTAAGCTCAGTTAAGGGATCTAGACTGATCTCGCCAAATTTATAGGGCTGCGTCAGAGCATCAGACTTGACCAACACGTCCAATACGGGCCGACTTCCCAACCATCCCCGGTTAAGATGGCCCATATATTCGGACCAATGGCTAGGTCCGGCCACAATTCCCTCTGGGTTGTGGGCATACACCTGTTGGTACTCGATCTCAAACTGACGTTCCCCTGTAAAAGGATCTTTAATGACCGTAGCGATACCGTAGCCAAAATGCCCCGTGATCGTGCCGATGACTGCCTGAGGCTCCGCTTTGTTACCACCAATGCCGCCAAACAGATGGACAACTAGGGCTTGATCGCCTTCTTGCCACTGCTCTAGGGCGGTTTTTTGTTTTCGACGCTGGCCATCTACCAGAGCTCGCTGAAGTTTACCCTTGTGTTGAGCAGTTTGTTGCCAAACTTTGCGTTTGAAGTAGTGCAGTCCTGCCCCCGGAGTGGAAAAGTGATAATCGGGCTGGAGTTGGAACAGAGACCGAGGTGCGATCGCATTCACCTCAAACATCCCTTCCCTATTCCTCGAACCATAGATATACCAGCCTGAACGTCCGGCTGGAGAGTCGGCTAATTTCCTAGGAGTGGACTGAAAAACTCCAGCTGAATTGGGCTGATCCTGACGAATGTGCACCCTTTCTTCAGGGCCATTAAACCGTTGAGTTAGGGGATTGTAGTGACGCACCCGAGTCAACTCGCTCGGACAAGGAGGTGATCCAGGACAGTCTTTGGGAACGGATGCTGACGTGGAGACTGGCCCGAGGATTTTGACGAGTCCATAGTCGAATCCAGGGACCTGTACTGGATCTTCTGCAATTTCTAGGTGAGGACTAGGGTCAGTAACGGCTTGCACCTTTTTTAATTTCACGAGTAGGTCATCGGTGGGCCTTGCTCCCGCCAGAGACTGCAATGGTCCCACCTGCCGCCGTCCATCTAATCGTTGCGGATGGATATTGCCCCGTTCCAGGCTTTGGTGAGCTTCTGCCGAGAGGTTGATATCCTGTTGTACCCGTTTGATGCGGGCTTGGATATCAGGCTTATCCTGCCACTGCAACCGCACAGTTTGACTGACAAACTCAGGATTGGGACTATGGTGAACTTCAAACCAAACCCAGTCCGTGCCATCCGCGGGTGGTAGTATTAACCGTCCTACCCATTCACCCACCGGACGATAGCCTTCTTCAGTAGAGATCTGTGCTGAAGAAATTTGAGGGGCAGAAGAAGATGCTGCCACTGCTCGAAGGGGCTGCCCCATTGTTAGCTGGAGTACGCCCCCGCTGAAACATAGCGTGACCAGACTGAGGACGATCCATCGGTAGCGGTTACGAACAAAATAAAGGAATTTTTGAACCATCTTCCATGGGGAATATCAAAAAGCAGGGTGGGCTAGAGCAAACAACAAGTTTCATCTCGAAAACCTTGCCATTTTATAATTTCGGTGCTAATTAAAAGGCTAGAAAATAAGGGACTGAAGCCAGTTTGCCCTCTACCGTAGTTGTAACTAAGCACGGTATCCCAATTTCGGCACCATTTAGATGGATGAAGCGGCTGAAACTTTCCGGTAAACCCAGGGTCATTACCCATATGCTCGTCTTGTCTAGGGAGAGATAGCGATGAAATTTAAGTCTATAGTGGCTGTGCCCGTAACAGCAGTGCTCGTAGTCACCACCAAGATGCCGACCATGGCCGCGACAGATGTGGAAAAGCAGGCCCATGCCGAAAAAATTATTTACTCTTCTCAAAATGTCTTAGAAGAAATTCTCAGTGATCCCAAGACTCAAATTCCCTCAGAACTGCTAGAACAAAGCGAAGGTATTGCCATCTTTCCCGGTGTCATCCAAGCAGGGTTCCTGTTTGGCGCTCGCCGAGGCACGGGGGTGATGATGCTGCGACAAGAAGATGGCACTTGGAGTAACCCTGCATTTATCAACATCACGGGGGGCAGTTTTGGTCTCCAAATTGGGGCTAAATCCAGCGATATTGTCTTGGTGTTCCCCAACCGCAGCACGGTCAATGAAGTGCTGTCCAAGTCTTTCGATATCGGCGGTAGTATCTCGGGAACGGCTGGCCCCGTGGGGGCAACGGCGGTTGATCCCACTAAAGATTACAGCAAGTCCCCGATTCTGACCTATGCCCGCAGCAGTGGTCTATTTGGTGGTGTAGCCATTGATGGCTCTAAACTCGGCTTTAACAAAGGGAAGAACCGCGATTTATACGGCAAATCCATTACCCCGCGCCGAATTTTTAGAGATCCAGATGTAGAAGCACCTGTGGTGGTTGATTCTCTCCGTCAGGTGTTAGAAGAGTCCGAGTTAGGGACCTTTAGCCGCTTCTAGCTTCTCTATTGATGCAGCGTCTGCAATTGGGGTTAGCTTCCCTTGTCCTACTGGGTGCCCTGGGGATTGGAGTGAATCGTTGGCAGCGATCGCAACCGCAATTCCAGTCCATCGAACCTCTCCCACAACATAGCCAGATTCAGGTGTATATGAACCAGAGTCTGGCTAATTCTTTTACGGATCCGTATCGACAAATTCACCGCCCAGGGGATGATTTAGAGTCGATTATTGTCGAGAATATCCAGGCCGCACAATCCACAGTGGATGTAGCAATACAGGAATTGCGATCGCCCCGGATTGCCCAAGCCCTCCGAGATCGCAAACAAGCCGGTGTTCAGGTCCGAGTCATCTTAGAAAACACCTACAGCCGACCTTGGAGTAGCTTTACGCCCCAAGAAGTGGCTCAGATGGATCCACGGCAAAAAGACCGATACCAAGCCAACTTTCAACTGATCGACCAAGATCGAGATGGCAAGCTGAGTTCGACTGAAATCAATGATTACGATGCGCTACAGGTGATTCGTCAGGCGGGTATCCCTTGGCTAGACGATACAGCTGATGGATCTGCTGGCAGTGGACTGATGCACCATAAGTTTGTGGTCATTGATGGGCAGGCCATCCTTGTGACAACGGCCAACTTTACGTTGTCTGGCTTGCTCGGCGATTTAGATCAGCCAGATAGTCGAGGAAATGCCAATTCTCTAGTCGTCCTTAAGAACCCAGCTGTCGCTCAGCTATTTACCGAGGAATTTAAGGTGATGTGGGGAGATGGTCCCGGTCGAGCAACCGATAGCAAATTTGGGGTGAACAAGCCCTGGCGTCCAACCCAAACTCTTAAGGTTGGTGATGCCAAAGTGCAAGTGCAATTTTCTCCCACATCCGTCTCTACGCCCTGGTCTCGCAGTACCAACGGTCTGATTCGCCAAACCTTAGCGAAAGCGAAACAAGAGATTGCGTTGGCGCTATTTGTCTTTTCAGAGCAACCCCTAGTGGATCAGCTAGCCGTGGAAGACCATCAAGGGGTAAAAATTCGGGTATTGGGTGACCCTCAGTTTGCCTATCAAAGCTATAGCGAAATTCTCGATATGTTAGGGGTGACCCTCAGTTCCTCTCGCAGTGGAACGTTAACGTGTCAGGCTGAACCCCAAAATCGACCTTGGTCTCAACCCTTGCAAACCGTGGGGACACCTCAACTCCCCAAAGGCGATGTGCTGCACCATAAATTTGGAATTGTAGATGGCCGGATTGTGATTGTGGGATCTCACAATTGGTCAGATGCTGCCAATCGTCGCAATGATGAAACCTTACTAGTGATTGAACATCCTCAAATTACCGATCACTATCATCGGGAATTTGAGCGGTTATATGCCAGTAGTCGTCTCGGCATTCCGACCTTTCTCCACAACAAAGTCCAAGACCATCAACGCCAATGTGGTGATTTACAGCTCAATACCAGAGATACCCCCCAAACCATCTGGCTAGGAGAGGGACAAACCGCTCCGGGTACTGACTCCCTCGTCAACTTGAATACTGCCAGTCAACAGGAACTAGAAGCATTACCTGGTGTGGGGCCGAAGTTGGCGGCCCGAATAATCGAGGTGAGGCAAAAGCGTCTTTTTACCTCCCTTGCAGATTTTGATCAAGTTCCTGGCATCGGGCCGAAATTGCTGGAACAGCTACGGAATAAAGTGACCTGGTGAGCACCATTCTTTGCCTTGAGGCCAGTCAGGGGCTGGATCGCATTTTTACTACGCATGTATAAATTTTTTCAATTGTTTACGTTTTACCGCTTCAAACTTGAAGAATGTAGACCAACCTTCAATAGTTTTGATCCATATAGAGTGAAACAGTAGAATGAAAGACTATGTTGATAGGGCTTAAGCATAAATTTGCTAAACGCACCTTTCAAAAGCCTTGATAATTCAACCATTCAGCACGTCAGCTGACCTTAAGGAGAAAACGTTGCTTACTGACACCTTAAATACAACAAAGTCAGAGGAGATTTTTGCGGCAGCGCAAAAATTGATGCCTGGTGGCGTAAGTTCACCGGTCCGCGCATTCAAATCTGTGGGCGGCCAACCCATTGTTTTTGATCGGGTTAAAGGGGCTCATGTATGGGATGTTGATGGCAATCAATATATTGATTACGTCGGCACCTGGGGACCCGCAATTTGCGGTCATGCCCATCCTGAAGTCCTCACAGCTCTCAAGGAAGCCTTAGACAAAGGCACTAGCTTTGGCGCTCCCTGCTTGTTGGAAAACGTACTAGCTGAAATGGTCATTGATGCCGTTCCCAGCGTGGAAGTAGTCCGCTTTGTGAACTCAGGAACTGAAGCTTGTATGTCCGTCTTGAGACTGATGCGAGCCTTCACTGGCCGGGAAAAAGTGATCAAATTCGAAGGCTGCTATCACGGCCATGCTGATATGTTTTTGGTCAAGGCTGGCTCTGGTGTGGCAACTTTGGGGCTACCGGATTCTCCCGGTGTGCCCAAATCTGTAACGGGAAATACCCTAACGGCACCCTACAACGACTTACAGTCCGTACAAGCTCTATTCTCCCAACATCCCGATCAGATTGCTGGGGTGATCTTAGAACCAGTCGTCGGTAATGCTGGGTTTATCCCGCCAGATGCCGGGTTCTTAGAAGGCCTCCGAGAAATTACCCAAGAGAATGGCGCTTTACTGGTTTTTGACGAAGTTATGACCGGCTTTCGCATCTCCTATGGCGGTGCTCAAGAGAAGTTTGGCATTACCCCCGATTTAACGACCCTAGGTAAAGTCATTGGGGGCGGCCTGCCCGTGGGTGCGTATGGCGGACGTCGAGACATTATGAGTATGGTTGCTCCGGCAGGCCCCATGTATCAAGCAGGTACATTGTCCGGTAATCCCTTGGCGATGACGGCTGGTATTAAAACATTAGAATTGCTCAGACGTTCAGGAACTTACGATCAATTAGATCGGGTGACTGGTAAGTTAATCTCTGGATTGTTGCAGATTGCTCAGGAAGCAGGCCATGAGGTATGCGGGGGACATATCAACGGCATGTTTGGCATGTTCTTTGCCCCTGGCCCGGTTCATAGCTATGACGATGCGAAAGCCGCTGATGCAGCTAAGTTCGCTAAATTCCATCGGGGAATGTTGGAACAAGGTGTTTATTTAGCGCCTTCCCAATTTGAGGCGGGTTTTACCTCCTTAGCTCATACTGATGCAGATATCGACCAAACCTTAGAAGCAGCCAAAGTTGTATTGGCTAATATTTAAACTTTAATTGAGAAGTTGATTTCAACAGCAAAATACTATCTTTAGAAAATTATTCGAGAGAGGCCTATAGGCCTCTCTTTTTTATGCTTGACATCCATAAAGATTGTGATTTACTCCCTTCCCGCCATAAGATTATTGAACAAGCGAAAATATGAAATTAACCTAGAATTCTGCAGAAGTATGGATCGTCTTTGTCCCTATAGCCTATGGTTCAGGACCACATCAATCAGGATCCTGGTTAAGGATGGATATTGGGAATAGTTTTGTCACAGTTGCGATGCCAGCTTCTACTTTCCAGAAAATATCAAATCCTGCTAGGCGCATATTCCACTCTTGCCCTGGTTGACCATCTTTCCGCCGTTCATAGCCCGGACGAGGATCTTGGGCTATAACCTCTGAGATCACCTGTTGGGTTTCCTGTAAATCACGGGTCAAAGCTGAGGTCAGGCTGGCCATTGCTTCGGGACTCCATTCCACCGGCAAGAGTGGATCCGCATCATCAGCCCAAGCACTGGTTGCAGATGGGATTGCATCTGCATAGGGTACATAGGGTTTGATATCTAACACAGGTGTGCCATCTAAGAAGTCTCCGCCATGAATATGGAGCAAAATTTCATCTGAAGTTTGTTCAACTTGATCTAAAGGCACCACACTCAGTCCGATCTGATTTGGACGATTGGGGCTGCGGGTTGCATAAACTCCCATGCTTTTATTCCCACCCAAACGGGGTGGACGCACCAGGGGACGAAACTTGGTAAAGGATTGACCATGCAGAAGAAAGATCACCCAGATGTGGGAAAAGCTCTCAATCCCTCGCAATGAATGCCAGTGCAAATCGGTGTTGGGAAAGACAATGGCTGCTTTGGCCGACGCCACCAAGCCTGCCTGTCGGGGAATGCCAAATCGTTCAGGGTAACAAGATCGAATATAGGCAATCGGGGTTAAAGATACTGTATCCAAGTTGGAAAGGGGATTAGGGGTCGGCATGATGATGATTCCCCTGCTTGGCTTCCAGGCAATCTAAGGTGCGGTCAATACAGGCTCGAATATTATGCAATAAATAGAGATCTTCAGAACCCAATCGGGCCAAACCGCGAGTAACGTATTTCTGGTAGCGTTCGGCCAAGCCGATGCGCTCCATAAGCTGAAGGGAGGAGTGTTTGAGATTGGCATATTCTAGCGGGGGCATGGGGGTACGATTAAGGCGTTGGTCTTTAATATGTACCGCCGACTCAGACAGCATAAAGCTGTACACCATCACTGCCTGAGCTAAGTTCAAGGACGGATGGGGATTCCCTTGAGGGATGGTCGTGATCAAATCGCAGCAATCGATATCCTGGCGATTCAAGCCAGACCGTTCTCCCCCAAACACAAACGCAACCTGTTGCAGATTCTCTCCCTTTGCCTGTAAGCGCTGGGGCACCTCCCGGACGGAAATATACTGATACTTCTCATAGCGATGGCGGGCGGTGGTGGCGCAGGCAAAATCAATGTCATGCAGCGCATCGGACAAATTCTGATAAATGGGGGCTGCATTGAGGACGGCTTGGGAGCCGTGGGCCAGGACTTGGGCTTTTTCAGAGTTGCGATCGCATCGGGGTCGCACTAGCCGCAAATCCGTATGGCCCATGGTATTTAAAGCTCGGGCGGCAGCCCCGAGGTTTTCTGGAACTTCTGATTCAACCAGGATAAATGAGAACTGCATGAAGATAGAACGGTTGTCTTGTCACAAAGAGTACACGGTATAAGATTTAATGCAGAATACTCTCTGACTATTGACGCTAGCATGATCTACCCAATGACGTTCAAATTCATTCCCTAATAGGCTTTATCAGCCTTTAATAGTGTGGAAGATAATCGCATGTCCATCGAGACTCTTTATTATAGATTTGAGTGAGTTTGAGTGATTTTTAAATGGGACTTTATGGACATAATAAAGACAGAAAATGCTACAGGCTAGCGATTAATTGAATTTGCGATTCGGCTAGTATTTTCAGCGGTTCTAATTGAAGCGATAAACGATTCCAAAACAATTCGGAAGAAAATAACATACAGTACAAAGGCGAGTGGTGCAATAATCAAAGCGCCAATGGCGGGTAGGGCACCTTGACTTAACCCTGCGAATAAAATGCCTAAAGCAGTTAAACCAATAAATAAAATTCCTATCCCATAAAGGACTCCTGCGATTTGAATCGCGATAAATTCGGAGAAGGACAGATCAAAGAGCTTAGCAAAGAACCCTTTTCGAGAAGCCATATTAAGTTATCCTCACTTGACTTTATATTTTGGCCTCTATTATTAGGAAGAAAATGATAGATTGCGCTTTCTTAATAGTTTTTTTATTATCTAAGAGTTTAAGCCAAAATAACTTCAATTATATGTATTTATATATAAATATTTATCGACTTTTCTGTATCTTTGTTGAAGAGCAATGGCTAATTGACTCATGCATAACCACTAGATTTAAGTCTTCTGAATAATTTTCACTGAGGATAAAAACTGAGCTAGGGGTTAACTATCAATTTAATCAGGCTGGTTATTTAGAGAGATTGCATAGATTGCAAGAACAAAAAAAGGTACTTTGAAGATTCATCTCAGATTTAAAATAAAGTAAATATACTTTTCTCTAGATTGATAATTAAATCCTGATTTTCTATCATGACAGTACTCATGATAGTTCTCACTAAAATCTGTGTATCTTAAATTGGGAATCATTGTGTAGCTCCACATATCCATAAATCTGAGTGCTCCTCTCTAACGATCCCGTAATTGGGTTCTTAACCGAAGAGAGAAGAAGATTGCGAATAGGTATCCACTATGGCTTTTTTAGACCAAGAAAATAGTACACAGCAACAAAAACAACACCGAGCTTGGTGGAATCGGCCTCTAGTCGGTGACCGGAGTATGACAGAGCGCGTGGGCTCTTTAATCAAACGGCAAAAGAGAGAAGAAGTCCCTGAGCGAGTCCTTAAAACCCATACGGATGCTTTACAGGCAATCAATAAATTGGTGAAGCGAGCATTGTCTATTGACAATGGCAAATATGGAAATCCTGAGTTCCTTGCTTTTGTGAAGCTTAAGCGAGCGTTTGCGGAAGGCCATGAAGGATATGAGAATCTAGATCGATATCTACAGTTGCTGCATGCGGGTATTTCAGCCAAAAACACATTTGTAGCTCTGGAACGCATGGAGTTTAAGTTCTATGGTTCTAAACATGGGCTCTTGTATGACTATGTCGAGGCTTTATTTCAAAGCAATGTTCCTCAGGCTGAGTTTCTAGAGAGCTTACAGGCCAAATTTGTTGAGGTCCAACCGCAACTCCGGACAGAGGTGGGGAAAGAAGTACTACAGCAATATCATCAAAATTTAGAGACAATCACCAAGCATCGGTTTGGATTTCGGCTATTGCGTTCCTTTAAACGCCATAAAATGACCAACTATTCCATGCTCAATACGGTAGCCAATATTATTGATGGATTAGATCGATTGGACTTGCATGACTTAGGCATCCTCAATACGGAAGTGATTGCCCATTATGAAACCTTTCAACGATTGGGTGAAATAATCGGCATGCCAGAACCCTTGGTTAACCCCAAAACCTTTGGTCGGATGCTGCAGTATGTCGCTTTAGAAGAAAAATATAAAACGGCTTATCCTAAATTTCAGGAGCTAGTAGTACTGCTTGAAGAGTGGTATCGACACTTTACCGTCGCCCAAAATCTACGCAATGAATATAATCCCAAAAAATATAAACGGGTGAAGGAATTTGGAACTACGATTCCAGGAATTGCGCTCTACAATAAATACAAAGTCTATTTCAGTTAGGAAGCAGGTTGTTCTAACTAGTGCTGCCATTGTCGATGAATTAACTCCATATTCTGCACAGTGCAGTGGAGAATCTCGGGCCTTGCTAAATATTCCATCAATGGACTGAGCTTGGGAATATTGAGAAGAAAAGCATCGTAATCGAGTGCGGTCAATTGGTGTAGGATTTTACACCACTGAGAATAATCGATCTGCGAAGGGTGAATTTGAGGAAGCAATCGGCTTAAGGACTTGGCGCGATCGACTTTATCGGTAAATTCAAAGGTAGCAGCCAGGGTCTGCCCCAATAGGTCATTGGGAAGCAAGGCATTGAGAGAATCCAGGGTCCTTTTTCTGGCTTCCCATGGACTTAATTTCAACCCTGAGGAGGTCAGTTGAGCCTTAAGGGTACTTATGACTGATGTATAAACCTGATTCTTAGGGTGTGGGCTCCTCAGTGCCTGAATGTTTAACAGTAATCCTGGAGAACAGTAGGGAATCACAATTTCAAGGATTCTCTGCTGTTTGTCTTTGCTGGTTACTTTTTGAGCAATGGCTAAGACATGCTGAATCTGCTCATGGGTTAACAGTGGGGCTAACTGCTGAAAGGCCAATATCTGGGCATCTATATCGGTGATTTGGCAGGCCGCTGTCAATGCCGCAGGCAGCAGTTTGGGACGCTGTTGACTTAAAGTCCAGTAGGCTCGAAATTGAAGCTGGCTATCTTGGCATTGCGACAACCAGTGAAGTGCCGTGGGCAGAGTAGATGTCTCTGTACTGGCCAGTTGGCAAATGGAGAGTACTTTTGCTGTTGGATTGGTGAAAGCACTAATCTGACCTTGCACTTCGCTTTGGACCGATGGGGAGAAATGGGGGTAAAGAGTTCCCAACGCTTGCCCCCGGTCTAGTTCATCCGGCAAAGTGTTGATTATTTTGAGCAGTTTGGTCGTAATGTTAGCTGCAAATTGATGTTCGTAAATGGGGGGAAGGACAGTGCTGTAGGCCAGTGGATCCTCAAACTTTTCCAATATGTTCAAAGCAAGTTGAATTTCAACTTCACTTAAATATGGAACAATTTTGCTGAGGGCGAATGCACAAGATCGTTCATCCTCAATGGAACATACTGTGCGAAAGGTCACCGAAAGCAGACCAAGATGATGGGGAAGTAGGTGAATGAGAAGCCTAGCCCTTGTAGCGGGTTGGTCAATAGAATTGATGACTTCCAAGACCTGCGCTTTTTGAGCATTAGAAATCGTCGGTGCAATTGCCACCAAGAATTCTGAACAAACACTCTCTTCTATTTCACCCGTTTGGCGATTGATTAGCTGATTCAAGTAAATGGAAGTGGTTTGGGGCCAACGGGTCACAATTCCGCAGGCAGCAACCATTTCATCCGACGGGGAAAGGGTTTGGGCAATGGTGATGGTTTGATCTAACAGGGAAGTGGGTATCTGGGCTGATATCTCACGCAGCACAATCGCTTTGTAAAAATCAGCCGGTAAGGATCGGATGATTTTTAACAGCTCTGGAAATAGCCTTGCCTCCAAAAGGGGAGCTAGAAGGCACAATAACTGCGCTTGGTGGGCGGCATGAGACTGACGTTGGATAACTGAGAGGATATAGGGGTGATAGGTGGTGGGCAGAGCTGGGATTAAGCCCTGCAGAACCTCAAATTGATGTTGCGAGTCTTGAATCAGCTCAAAATAGGTAATGCTTTGGGTCGGTGTCCAGACTTGTTGGCGGACAAAGGCTCCAATCAAAGGGGCTGGTAGTCGACGAACCACACGGTGATGAGCAACCGTCATCATGGCATAGCGACACTGCAATTGAATGGCTTGAGTGGGGGATTGCTCGTATTGCTCCTCTGCTAGTTGCCACGCTAAGTCCACATCCCGGCAATAGAAAGCCGTATAGCCGTTGCGATCGCACGCTTCATACCAACCATTTGCCCCGGACTCCGCTTCTTCCTGCAGAAGAATGTGGATTTCATCACAGCGATCCGCGGCCTGCAAGTGCCAGGTTAAATGGGCATGAATATAACCATCATCTTCCAGGGTATGCCACAACCGTTTATGGGTAAGGGCCTGATAGCGCTCCACCAGAACCCCATGAGCTTCCCGCGCATCAAGCTGGTTCAATTGCAGTAAGCCAGCATAGGCAACCTGCTGCAAAGAGACGGGGAGTTGGTAAATATGCGGAAAAGGACTGAGGCTGGACTGGGACCATTGCTGTTCAATGAGGATCTGCTGTTCAACCCATCGCTGCAAGAGCACTTCAGCCTCGGTAATGGGGCAGAACCACAGAGTCGCGGCAGTTTTAGCCGTAAAGGTTGCGTTTTTAGCCAGAATTCCCAACCAGGAGAATCGTTGCTCTTCTTCTGCATTCAGAGCAAACGACTGAGACAGGTCAGACGGGGGTTGACTTGCCTCCAGGGTCTGTATCCGATCAGCGAATGAGCCTGCGGCTAAGTCTTCCGCTACAGGGCTCGATTCATCTATGGATCCTGCCGATGCCAAGGGAGGAAGAATAGTGTCTAAACGGCTCACAAAAGCGAATACTAAGTTCGGAGACAGCCAAACTTAGTATTCCCAATGGTTTTGGCCGATGGGACAATTTGCCCCTTATCTGCCTCTATCAATGGCCCTCAGGCCTTGTGGTGAGAACAGGAGAAATTAATCATCCTCCTGAATCCAGGCCTCAACAATCCGTGAGGGAATGCGAATCACAGGATGCTCAAAGAGAGCTTCAATGGCAGCATCCCCCCCGGCCTGCAGGGCGCGTTGAAGACGCTTTTGCAGGGAAGTATCCATTTTGACTGCTGCCTCTACAGAACGTTCGGCCTGAATCCCACCCAACTTCGATTGGGCCACGATTCCTAGAACATTCTGGACATCGGCACGCAAAGCGATAAAGTCGTTTTCTGACATCTGCGGCTCAATGGGCTTTGGAGCAGGGTCTGATTTGACGATGTTCTGGACTGCCCCCGCAATATCCATACCCGTGGTATGGCGAATCTGCTCTAGAAATGCAGCGGCTTTCGTCGCGCCTCCGCCATTCGTTGTATCCACAACTGTGACATTTTGAACCGTCACATCCGGCACTGTAGCAGTTAGGGTCGAGAGCAGTACTTCCAGTTTCTGCAATAGGAAAATATCGCGAGCGCTACTACCTGCTTTCTGCCAGGATTCTGCGAGTCGCAACGTGCCTTCTGCCTGGGCTTTGCCATCCTCAATAATCTGGGCTGCATCTCCTTGGGCGCGGGCAATGGCCCGTTTGCATTTCGCTTCGGCAGGGGCCACCACATCGGCCTGGAGCTGTTGTTCCACCTGTTTGATCCGCTCCTGTTGCACCGGAATCTCCGCTTGAATTCGAGCTAACTCTGAGGCAATCTCGGCTTCGGATTCTGCAACAACCGCGCCGCGCTTGGTTTTAGCATCCTGAATTCGACGTTCCGCTTCAGCAGTAGCAATGCCGATGTCGCGGTCTAATCGCTTGAGAGACGTGATCCGTTCATTTTCGGCGGCTTTAATGGTGGATTCGGCCTGGGCTTCCGCTTCCGAAATCCGAGCATCTCGCTGCAGATCCGCTTGCTGTTTGCGACCAATGGAATCTAGGTAGCGCACATCATCAGAAATATTTTGAATCTGTAGGGTATCTAGGACTAACCCCAGCTGTTCTAAATCATCTTCAGCTTCTTCCAGTAGGCTTTTGGCAAAGGCAATTTTGTCTTCATTCACCTGCTCAGGGGTTAGGCTAGCCAAAACGCCCCGTAGATTGCCTTCAAGGGTTTCCTTGGCAATTTGCTCAATTTCTTTGCGGCTTTTCCCCAACAGTCGTTCAATGGCATTGTGAATGGTAGGTTCTTCCCCAGCAATTTTGATGTTAGCAACCCCTTCCACCTGCAGCGGAATGCCCCCTTTGGAATAGGCATTAGAAACCCGCAAGTCAATAATCATATTGGTGAGGTCCATGCGTAAGGCCCTTTCCAGCAAGGGCTTACGCACACTGCGACCACCTTTGACGAGGCGATACCCGACCCGCTTTCCATCGGCGGATCGCTGAGTACTCCCCGCAAAGATAAGGACTTCACTGGGCTGGCAAATATACAGGAGATTGCGGATAACTAAAGCAACGGCCCCCGTTCCTAACCCCATCACGCCCAACAGGGCAATCACTAATTCCATGTCTACTCTCCTTTATCCTCATGCTGGGCTTTCAGGGTGCCAGTGACGTCAATGCCGAGGGTTTGATCGACCCGCTCGAGGAATTGTCGCACCATTTCTGGGTAAGCATTTACCAAGCTGGCAATGGACTGTCCATCCCCGTTATCAATGACATTGATCCGTTCTAATTTGACCCGATTGGGAATCTCTGCTGCCTGTTGCAGCACCATCTCAATTTGCTGAATTAAGAAGACTTCTGAAGCATCCGTCCCGGTTTCTTCCCAGACCTTGGACAACATATCGTTGACTTGGGCTGCGGCTTTGGCGTTTTCTCCTAAGCTGGCTGCTTCTCCTCGAGCCTGCAATGCCTTGGCCTGCCGCTGGGCTTCTGCGGGAAGCACCTCATCTGCTTCTAGGCGCAACCGCTCTAAATCGGCCCGCATGGCTTGGAGTTGCTGTTCGGCCCGGGCGCGGGCTTCTTTCCCTGCAGCAATGGTTCGTTCTTCTTCAGATTTGGCTCGCTGTTCTAGCTCCGCTTTAATTTTGCGTAGCTCGTTTTGCTTTTCCTGAACAATGGCTAGGGCCTGGGTTTGAGCGACTTCTGACTGCTGCTGACAGTCAGCTTCAATCCGCTCAGCTTCTCCCATGGCGTTGGACTCGGCAATCTCGGCGTCCCGGACAATCTGGGCAATTTGTCTCCGACCGATGGAGCTAAGATAATCAACCTCATCGGCGACGCTCTGGATTTTGAGGGTATCCAGCTGTAACCCCAGCTTTGCCAGTTCTCGCGAGACGTCCTGGGCAATGCGCTCGGCAAATTCCAGTCGGTCTTCGTTGATTTGTTCGGGGGTCAGCAAAGCCACCACACCTCGCAAATTTCCCTCTAAGGTTTCTCGGGCCACCCGAAGTATTTCTTTGCGATCGCGATCGAGGAATCGCTCAATGGCATTCCCAACCACCGCCGGATCACTGGAGATTTTGACGTTGGCAATGGCTTGGATATCGAGGGGTGTCCCTCCCCGAGAATAGGCATTTTTGACTTCAACGGGGACGGGCATGGTGGTCATGTCCATGATTTTGACAGATTCCAAGATGGGAATCGAAATCACTCGGCCCCCAAAAATAACCCGATAGCCAACGGTTTGACCGTCTTTAGTGCGATGTTTGCGCCCCGATAAAATCAAGATTTCATTGGGATTGCAAATTCGCAAAAAATTCTTGAGAAACCAAACGACCAGAATGACACCAAAAATGGACACCGCAATCGGCACTGCCGCAGGTATACCAGCTTCCTCCTGATTCACTCTAGTTGAAGATTCAACTTGGGCAATCAATTGGGATTGCTCCCAAATGGGCTGATCAACAGACTCACTCATAGATTGAAATTTCCTGCTACTTACCATGTCAAAAAACACAACAATGTAACGACAACACAAAACAGAAATTCGCTACTAGGTGTTGCAAAAAACGCTAAAACTCAGGGTTGACCGCTGCTCAACGCATCTGGCGGCTGATTAAACGAATCACTAGAGACGACCCAAACTCTGTTCTCTTGGGTACCCACGACGACCACTTGCTCACCGGGCCGAAAAGAACCATTGCCATCGGTAAAGGCTACAACTTCCAGGATGCTACCCTTTACTTTTAAGCGGACTTTGCCTCGGGATTGGGCATCAAAGGGGATTTCAACCGTGCCTGCTAACCCCACCAAATCATCATGGCTAATTAGGCTATCCGTTTGCTGATGCTGGAGGTATAGGAGTAACCCAGACATGGCCGTTCCACAGAACAGGCCCATTGCCATGGCGATCAACGTAATCGCTAGGGTCGGCAACCCTATTTGTAATGTACTCAGCAGGACGCCGGTTAGACCAAAAAAACAACTGCCAAAGGTCCAGAATTTGAGGCTTTTAATCAGACCTAGTAAGGGGAACTTTCGGTGTTTCTTAGAGATGGAGTCGAAGGTGGAGGAGGAACGAGATCTTTGATCAAAGATTTCTACATCTGAGTCTAGTCCTAACTCATCTAGTTCAAACTCAACTCCATCAATCCCACCAATAACAGCTAGAAAAACAAAAACACCACCGATCAGAAAACAAGACCAATACAGGGTCAGCATTACTGAGTACACCTAGTAGGCTATTTCAATCTTAGCCACTAGATTTCCCAATTGTCGGAAATACCAAACATTCTTAAAGGAGTAGGAAAAAAGATAACTTTAAGCCGTCACCATCGTTGAAATTTGGATGGCAATCACGGCCACGGCCAGAACCACCATAATAATCAGCGTCCCCCGGCCTCCTGGTACTAACATTTGGGGTGAAGTCTGCAGAGGAGAACGATACCGTAACGTCCAGGCCATGATCGCCGGTAAGATTCCCCCTAGAACCGAAATACTAAAGGCTCCCGCATAATCAAGGGCCGTAAAGAAGATATTGGGATTTAAGGTGGACAGGCCCAAGGCGGGGAGAAAAACAATCGAATAAAAGGGGAGGCGATTGTCGGATGTTATTTCCCGGACTTGAAACGCGTCTTTGAGGAAATCTAGTAGCCCGTAGGTGAAGCCGATGAACGAGGTTGCGATCGCAAATTCCGAAAACACCGATACCACGATACTCAACCCCGGTAAGTCAGCATTGTTGCGCAGTATTTCTAAGGGGTCAAACACTTCACTGCTAGCGCCTAAGCTAGCTAGGCCCCCTATGCTTCCCAAAATGACTGCATTCCAAATGAGAAACATCAGCAAGGGAATCACAGAACCCACCACAATCGACTGGCGGATTTTGCCTAAGTCTCCCTCCAGTTGGGTTGCTACCACCGGCACTACATTGTGATAGAACAACGCCACTAACATGACCGAGATGGCAGGACTAATGGCGGGCCAGTTTTGATGGACTAATTCTCCCGGATCAACCTGAGTACCGCTCAGCACCAATAAAGCCACAAACGTGATAATTACGATTCCGACAAAGGTGCTGTTAAACTTGGCGACCAGATGATCACTTCCCCAATACAGAAGTCCCCCAAAGATCAAGGCAAATACCGAGGGTCCTATCCAACTAGGAACCGCTCCACCCACAAGATGAGCCAACCCACCGGAAAGAATATCTCCCCCTTGAGATAGGTAGGCAACGAGTAACGCATAGTGCAGGAACAAATAGGCGCCCCCCGCTACATTAGCGATAGGTTTACCCAGGGTACGTTCGACCATCCCCAGCAATCCCATATTGGCCTGCCCCGATCGGCGCATACAAAAGACATTGACTTCAGCCAGCAACAGGGCCGCCACCAGGGCATACACCCAGACCACCATCAGCATCACCGTTGAGGGCAGAAATCCAGCGGGGTGAGTCATGGCCGGTAGGGCTAAAATACCTGCCCCAACCGTGGTTCCAGCCACTAAGGCGATGGCAGACCATCGTTGGTCTGGTCCCTGCTTTAAGGGCTGTTTAAAGTCCTCAAGTTGAATTAACGGTCGATCTTCTGTTAGCAAATCTTTTCTCAAGTAGTAGAGACTACATTAACTGTAATCTTACTTCATGAAACTCAAGCTTTACTCAGAACCGTGAGGGCTATTGCCCTGATCTGCCTCAGAATCAATCGTTTCAGAATGAGCTGAATCCGATAATGTAGCAACTGTTGGCACAGGATCGTAGCCACCAGGGTGAAAGGGATTACAGCGACAAATCCGTTTAGCGGCTAACCAACTGCCTTTGAACGTTCCCCAAGTAGAGATGGCTTTGATGGCATAAGCAGAACAAGTAGGATGAAAGCGGCAGGAAGGAGGGAAAAGAGGGGAGATCAGTCGTCGATACACCTGAATCATCCCAATCAATAGCTGTTTCATAAAACTAGCTCAAACCAAAACAGGGATAGCCTATTAGTCTATCCCTGTTCAATCATATAAGTTTAGGTTTGGAGGTTGACTCTATCCGTTCAAACCATAACTACCACAAGGCAGGAATAGGCTCAGAGGGAATGGGGTCAGGCTCAGCACCACCAAAAGGAACAATTGGCTCTTGGACGGGCGGGGCAACCACAGGAGCTGCAGCTCTGGGTAGACAAACCTTCGTAGCCCAAGTGTCTGCGAATTTGGTCACCATCATTTCTTTGCCAGGTTCTAGGCCTAAGCGAGAAATCGTGCTTTGGGACACTCGTGTGTCGATAGGTGCGTCAGCGCCTTCCGGTAAAAGGGTAACGGTTTCGCTTTCTAAATCGACATCCGTAACTGTACCGCGAATGACTTCGTCTACAACAGGGGGCTGGACATTAGACACCATAGTGCCTTCTTTATCAAGATCAAACCCAATCAGATCGCCTTGCTTTAAGGCTGGAGAAGTACCTTCAGGAACTGAGTAGGTTTTTTGGGTACCGTCTAATAGGCGAACCTCTAGATTCTGGCCATCATAAGAGCGGACAAGCCCATAGTTTCCGGGTAGAGATTGTGGATCAATACTAGTTTCTTGGGCAAGGCTGACATTCACCGACCCGAAAGAGGCAATAGTGGTTACTAGTAGGGATACACCTGCTCCAGTCAATAGGTTTTTCATTGGCGTTCTCTTGCAGATTTGGTTTGTATGCTAGATACCCCCAGCCTATAAAGCCAATTATGGCGCAGAAATTTGCATATGCCTAGGTCTAGCGGTGAAATATTCATGTCCACCAGATATATTATGCATATTTTTGCGAAATTAAAATTATCCACAAATATTTTTTTCAGGTTTTTAAGTCAACCAATACCGAAGAGGATGCTCGAAAGCCAGCGCTGGCAAGAGCTTGAACCGCCATATGCTCATTTTGGACTCGAAATTGGGACCCCAGACGAACCAATTGACTTTTTTCATCTCCCTTAATTTTGGCAATGACGGATACTTTGGCGGCGTTTTCCTCTCCAGCCTGCTGTCGCAAAATTTCCTTGAGCCGTTGCTGTTGCTGGATATTACCGGCATCTTGGGCCGGAATTTCCACCATAACAAGCTTCACCTCTTCGATCGGCTCGGCATCTTCAACGATGATCTGAATGCGATCGTCTCGCCGATCCACTTTTCCCCAGATCATCAGGCGAAGGTCTGTCTCAATATATTCGCCAATCCGCTCAAAGCTTCGAGGAAAGACGACGCCTTCTGCCTTCCCCGACAAGTCTTCCATCTGCACGATCGCCATCCGATCGCCTTTCTTGGTAATAATCGGTTTGACTTCCGTCAGTAACACAATGGCGCTGACGGTCGTTTTTTCTGGCTGCTCTTCTAAATTCGCCAAACTGATGGGAGCCATGAGCCGAGCAGGCCGCTCAATTTCTCGCAAGGGATGATTAGAAATATAGAAGCCGAGGATTTCTTTTTCCAGCTTCAGCTTTTCGGATTCTTGAAAATCTTCAACGGGTTCAGCCTTGGGGGCTGTCTCTAAAGAGGTAGGTGCATCGCCTTCGCCGCCCATGATGTCAAAGAGATTGCCCTGGCCGATAGCTCGATCCTTCGCCCGCGACTGAGCCCATTCCAGAATGAGTTCTAAATCATGGACTAACTGATTGCGATTAGTGTCAAAGGCATCCAGAGCACCGCTATAGATTAGCGCTTCTAAGGCCCGCCGATTAACCACTCGTGGATCAACGCGATCGCAAAGCTCTGCTAAGGACTCAAATCCCCCATCCTCATCCCGAGCCGCCAAAATAGCTTCAATGGCCCCTTGACCCAAATTACGGACCGCAGACAGGCCAAATAGAATATTTTTATCTAAGGGAGTAAAGTCCACGCCAGAACGGTTAATATCAGGCGGTTCCACTTCAATCCCCATGCTGAGGGCCGTGGCGATGTATTTCTGCACCTTATCTTGGTCACCACTATTGGCGGTGAGCAAGGCCGCCATATATTCAACAGGGTAGTTGGCTTTTAAATAGGCCGTTTGATAGGTGACATATCCATAGGCGGTGGAGTGAGATTTATTAAAGCAGTTGGCCGCGACCCAGCCATTGGCAATCACAAAATTATGATCCTGGGCAAGACCGATATCATAAACAGACTGGAGGCCAAGGGAGCGACGTTGAGTAATCTTCACCACAGAACTTTGATCCTAGATTGACGCAATGGGAAGGATTCGGGCAGGTCAGTTTCTCACCATCTTAATCCTAAAATTTCGCCTCGTTGGTTGAGACTAAGGCCGATCAGGCAATTTGTAATCTCCCGTTAAGGTTTGCAGTTCACGAAATAGGAGATATCACTTGCTCAATCTGGACCTGGCGTTGGGCCATGGTTTGCTGAAATAAAGACGTCGGCACAGCAGCTTCCACGGGCCACACCCCAGGTTTCTCTAACGCCTGGGTCAGAATCAGTTGGGCAATGCTACCTGTACCGTATCCAGCTGCGATCGCAGTATCAGGCAACACCAATGTAGATATAGCCTGCGTTGGCTTCCCCAGCCGGATACCCGTTACGGCAGAGCGCATGGCGACACCCACACCACTAAAGCGATCCGTAAATTGTGTTGTCACAAAGCCGCCCCAGGATAGAAATTCAATCATGCGTCGGTTTTGTAGCCAAGCTTTAGGCATCCAATGGGCTAAAGCCCAGGTAATCCCGTTATAAATCTCAGGAACTGATCCAAATTTAGTGATGACAGACTGTACGGGAAACGTCTGCGGTAAGGTGAGTCGCTCCGGCACATCAAACCAAAAGACATTGACCCGACCGTAGGGCGAGGGAAACGTAATCGTTTCCCGACCACTATAGGGCTGGATGGGCTGCCATTTCCCCTGGAGCCACCCAGGAAACGACTCAATTAATCCCAGAAAAGTAGTGCGCATAATCGTCACTCCAGCACCTCCCGTACCAGCGACGACATAGCTAAGGTGAATGGTATCGGCTTGATCCAACGCTTCCACATCTTGGCGGACCATGCTGTTGGAAATCCCTGGGAAAACCCCTGTGTTAATGATCGCGGTAACCCCTGCAGCCTGGGCTTGCCCCTGATACTGAAGTGCTTTTTCTGTAAAAGAAGGATGATCGCTGACATCCAGATAATTAACTTGGTGTTGAATACAGGTTTTCAAGACTCGGGCATCGCGATCATGGAATGGACCGGCACAGTGAATGACGAGATCATGGGATGCGATCGCATCCTCCAATGTCACCCAGTCATCCAAATCTAACTGCACAGCGTGAATATTTGAGCCAAGGCCAGTAGCCTCTTGAGTGCTTTGTATATCCCGGCTGGTAACCGTAACATCAACACCTGGTTGCTTTACAAGATCAGATGCGACACTTTGCCCTATGCGCCCCCCTCCGCCAATAACTAAAACCCTACTCATAGAGCTGAAACCTCTCAAACCTTGCACCTTAAGTATTTAGCTTGACTCGAAGAAATGGGGGTTCCCAAAGTGAACATCAATCAGGTTGAACCTTCACGCGATTGATGGAGGAGAAATTAACTCAGCAAATAGCAGCAGGACCCCAAACTATTTTTTTGTTGTGGAACATGTTTAAATTATGTAAGAAAAAGTTGGCGTGAGATAAATTGGGAATTTTCTCCGCTTATCCTGCATAAATTAAGATAAAAAGCTTTTTGATTGCAAAAGCAGTAAAAAATATTGAATACTTAGCTCTAGCTTCGTTTTGCCGTCTAACCCATCAAGGACGACCTCAGGTAATTCTCAAATGATACTGACTCATTCACTCCAGACTCTTCTATCCGGGGGTGTGGTTACCCTTTGGACACTGCCAGTTAAAGCTGTAACCCTCATACTTTGGTCCTTCTCCGGAATGTTGAGCATCGCTGATGGCGTTTCCCTCTTTGAGGTTATGATGGATACGCCTTCAAGAGTGAGAATTAAGCCCTTCTCTTACGGGGTGGGCGTTTAGCAGATGGACCAGATATTTCACCAGGTGGATTTGCCCTCATTTTGACCTTAGTTTGATAGCAACAATACTGTTATTGCTGACAACATAGCAGTCGATAATTTATTAAGGACGCGAAGTCTAATACAGACTCCATCGTTTACGACATTTCTTGACCTTTACGATCTACTGAGTCTATTTCAATGCGTAAGTCCTGAGTTGATTAAAGGTGCAAGTGTTTGATTCCGCGACAAATGATGACAACATTTTCTTCTTCAAAGGCTTTGGTTTTGAGATGGTCGGCGTGCAAAAAGAGGTTGGACATGTTGCTGATCGTTGGCAAGATGTTACCATCATGCAGCTCATTCTGCCCCAAGTTCCACCCTATTCAACCGGAGAATAAGCGTTAGGGTATTAAGAAGCAAAACTTTTACATCAGGCATGCAACCCATCACAACTGTTGAAGCGGTTTTACAGAAGATAGACACGTTTTCTGGCGAAGCTGCTGAATTTCAATTACCCATCTCAGAATCGCTCATGGATAAGATTGGCATCAACATGGCAATTATCACGGACCGAATCTTGGCGAAGGGATGGACACCTAACGGTTTTCAACAAGAAGAGGGGTATCGCGTTTATTCATATCGCGATTTAAATGGATTCGGATGTTGATAGATAGTAATGAATGACGCAGAAGAAGCAGCGGGACTCCCGAAAACATCAAACTATCGTTATGCCAAACAAGTGGGCAACCAGCTATTTGTGGCTGGACAAGTTCCGCACAATTCCAGTGCCCAACTGGTGGGTCAATCTGATCCATCCCTTCAAGCAGCTCAATGCTTAGCTAATCTTCGGCAGCTTCTGATCGTGCATAGATTTAGCGAAGTCGATATTCAGCAGCTCACCATTTATGTGGTCGGCGAAGCTGCCAATCTTACGAGTGCCTGGAGTGCTGTCGAACAGTGGTTTAACAGGAACGTACCTCCTGCAACATTGTTAGGTGTTGCTCAGTTAGGGTATGCCGATCAGTTAGTCGAAATCGATGCCACTATCATTCGAGAAGTGTCAGAGTAAACCAGCCAGGAAAGCTTACTTGGGATACAGCCCAATACAACCCAATTAGGCCGTCACCTGCACGCCTTTCCAAAAAGCAATGTACCCCTTAATATTCTTAGCGGCATCTTTAGGATCAGGATAATACCAAGCGGCATCTTTGTTGACCTGACCGTCCACTTCAAGACTGTAATAGCTAGCAACACCTTTCCAAGGGCAGGTCGTATGGGTGTCGCTGGCCTTGAAATAGTCAGATTTAATGGCATCGGGTGGGAAATATTGATTCCCTTCTACCACTTCGCATTGGTTGCTTTCAGCCACAACCACACCATTCCAAACTGCTTGTGCCATTCAGGCTCTCCCCGAATCAAACTACTCTTCCTTGTAACGTACCGTGTCAAATCTGACAAGTGAATGGGAAACCTGTTGTTAGGGCCAAATAGATATGATTTGGCTACTTGACAATCCTTTTATCCAATACAAACTAGGGAATATGGCTCCAACTAAACCTAAGCCCCCCGTTCAAGTAATTGATTCTTTTCTCACTCAGCAGGATATTTTGAGTGCCTTAGTAGTTTGGGTGATTCTCGAAGGATTTAGCTTTATTCTCTTGCCCAACTTCACACTGATCACTGGGGAAAATAAAACCCTGACTTGGGTTTTGATCAGTGCTCCTTTAGGAATTATTGGATCTATCATCATCGGTCTTTGTTCTAGCTGGTTGCAATACTGCCATGTGCGATTGCATAAAACCGATCCTAAAAAAAAGCTTATGGTTGCCTTCGCGAATATGGGGAGCTGGCTTGGTTTGGCCGGAATTGGATTTCCCCTAATAATGGTGAGTCTAGAATTCTGGTTGCTGATAATTCATGGTATTGATAGCTAAACCGTTAAAGCTAAAAATATTGTGATTGGCCTGTCGCTCCTTTAATAGACCTCTTGCAATACTCGTTTCATGAGGTGCTACTTATGAAAAAAATGCTGCGATCTGATTCAGATTTTAGCCCTCTACCATATCGATTAGCTGAATTATGCAAGAGGTCTGATACGTTGAGAATATATTGGTGGCTTACAGTATTCAGCCCAGTTAACTCGCAGTTCAGCTAGGCAAGTTCTTAAATAACTTTGGTGCTCGGGAGTAATCAAGTGACAGCTCATGCTCTCAAAGAGAATAGAAGAAGATAAGAAACACTGTTAATGATATAAAGCGAACTTCTAAAGTGATTTTTTTTACGTTCTTCATGAACCATCCAGATGAGATACAGGAACGTATTAACTGGAAAATAGCTTCTGCAGCTGTTGCTTATATGAGTGATGCAAAGTGGCGTAAACTGTTCAACGCTCTTGTCAGCTATTCCGGGAATATCCATGGATTATATCTAAAGTTCGTCAATGATGAGCGAATTCTGCTATTGGACAGCATTCCAGGGCCATATAAAGCAAATGAGCTCGGATTTAGAGATGAAATGCCATCTCCATACATTCCATTTAGAGAAATAGATTTTGTACTGATCCCAAACGCAGTTCAACATCCAAAAGCGGATTTGAATCGTCCCCTTCCTGATTTGAGTAACGATATAGCTTCAATAATTTTGTATTTAGAGAATATTGCTAAGTTTCCTATTCAAAATTGTGTAGACGGTAGCTTTAAGATTCTGGGTTATGAATGGAGTAACTAGTTTCAGTCGTTTGGACGAATCAGCAAGTCTAATCTTTGAGTTCATCTAGAAATTCAATGGATGGACAGCTGCCATACTTCTCCTTGTTAATGAGAGGGAATAATCTTAACTCATGTTCCTCCATACTTCACTTAAAGAGTCAAAAGTCCTTTCTATTGGCCATCTTTGAGCCAATAGGGATCTTCCGTGAATACGATATCGACTTCTGGAAATGGATGTAAATCTGCGATCGCATCCGCAAATTTCTGCCTCAACTGGTCTAGCTCTTGCACCCGATCAACCACAAACTCAGCAGGGACCAAGATCTGGATAAAGACATATAACACCCGTCCTTGCACCATCATCTGCAAATGAAAGCGATCGATGGGGTGTTTTTGAATACGGGCGACTTGGGAAATGGTCTTGCGAATCTCACGATCCAGCTCACTTTCTGGGGCAACGCCCAGTAGCTGATTGACGCCTTCAAATACGGTGCGTAGAGGCAACGGGATAATTACCAGCACCAGTATGGCAACCAGCAGCGGGTCAACGTAAGAAAGATAAATATTCCAGGAGGTGTCTTGCAGCAACAACGTCACCACAAAGGTCAACGCTACCGCGCTACTGATACAGCCATCTACTGTCCAGTCTCGGGCTTCCACCTCCAGCAACGGTAAGTTTAACCGTTGAGCATAGCGATGCATCAAAATGGCAAAGGTAAAACACCCGACCGTTGATAGGGTCGCGTAGGCCAAAGCCAGGCCCACGACGAGATCTCGGCCACCATGTAGCAAGTCTTCTATCGCGGATACAAAGGCGAATAAACTAACCGATAGAACGATGATGCCTTTAATCGTATTAATAAAAGGTTCAAAGCCGTAATAGCCAAACTGGTAACGCCGACTGGGACCTTCCTGGATTAGGGCTGCCACCTTGAGACTGACAAAGCTCATGGTCATGGTCATCAGGGAATAGAACCCATCCAGCAAGATCGCGCCAGAATGAGTATAGAGTCCAAACACCCCACCCAGAACGGCAAAGACGGCGGATCCCATAATCGAAAGGGTCAAGGCCCACTGTTCTTGCGACCCCTGATCGGACGGGGTTGATGTTGTTGCTAGCATTTCGCTGTCCATCTGTGCTTAGGGGGAGGACAGCCGCTCATACCCTGGCCATTCCAGCCAAACGACTTCTTCCCGTAATTGTTCGCCCGTGACACTGGATAAGCGAGTTCGAAACAGCTCTACGTCCCGGACTGTATAGCCAAGTTCTTCAGCAATGGCCGCCAACAGCTCTCCGGTACGAATTAAAACCTGGAGAAAAGAGGCTTGATCACCAACAACATAGGCTAGTTGGGCTCCCGGCTTGAGGATGGGGCGCAAATTCGCAAAATGGCGTTTCATGCCCCCAAAGTAGAGGGAGGTGACCCTATGATATAACTTCTCAAACCCAGAATCTTTGCCCAATTCTAGTCGGCGGCGTTCGATGGTGGCAGCGAGCTGGGTGACTTGCGGTGTATTTGCCACCCATAAATCATCCCGATCCGCTGCAAAGGCATTGCGGGTATTGGAGCGCAGCAGCGACTGTTTGTAGGCTTTTAAGTCAGATGGATCCTTGAGAAACCCCAGCAGTACGGACTCTAACCGCGTAGTGCGGGTATAGTCTTTTTCATTGGGATAAGGGGGAGAGGTAATCACCGCGTCAATGGATTCTGGCTGCAGAATTCGGGTTAAATCTCGAGCATCTTGGTGATAACAAATCGTTGGAGGGGAGCAATCAATGGTTGCTAAGTCCGCTGCCATCGCCAAAACCTGCTGATGCCAAGCCGTCAAGACAGGGGCATCTTGTTTTCGCTGGCGGCTAATACCCACTTCTGGGGCAAATCGGAGGTTGCTGGCGGTGTGGACGCTGGTATGGGCAAGGGCGAGCTGAAGAAGATGTCGTAGTGGCAGATTGGGTTCGGCATCGATAGCCTCTTGCAGGACCAGACATTTATGGAGGGGCAGATCGCCAATGGAGTTTTTAAGCAGGAGAGATCGCGCGTCTGGTGCCAGCTTTTTTAGGTGGGTTGTATTTTTAGGTGTAATGTCGGCAGCAATGCGATCGCAAATCCGTTCTGCTGCCCTTCGCACCTGATCCGGGTCAACAGTCCAGGTGGTTTTCGTCCGAGAAGCAAACCAGGACATGGGTGTCGCTTCGGTGCCAACGGCAGGAATACCCTGCTTCTTGGCTTCTACAATGGTCGTCCCGGTACCGCAAAAGGGATCTAGCAGCGTGCTTTTTTCAGTCAGACCAAACTTATTGATATAGGTGCGAACTAAATGGGGCGGAAAGGACAAGATAAAGCGATACCAATCATGGAAACTGCGATCGCACTCCTGCAAGCGGTTCAGGTTCAGGTCTTTGGGATTAGAAACGTCCATTAAGAGGATTGCGATCTCGTCTTCGTAACAATCCGATCAAAATACCAGTTCAGCCCTGGGGCTAAAACACTGTGCAGCTTGGCCAATAGCCCCATTTCCAAACCAGGAGCCACCACAAACTGTTGGTGTTTAATCCCTTTGACAATCTCTTGGGCCACAGCTTCCGGCTGCCACATCTCCGCCGAGGCGGTGATATTTTTGGTCTCTGGAGGTTTGGTTTTATTCTCTGCTTCCAGTTGGGGTGTATCGGTATCGGGGGGATAAACAATCGATAAACCAATCCCAGTCCCTTTCAGTTCTCCCCTTAAAGATTCGGCCAACCCCCGCAGGGCAAACTTGCTAGGGCTGTAGGGGGTATAGCCAAAGAGTCCCACCAATCCTGCCCCTGATGAAATCAACACAATATGCCCTTGCTGACGTTCCTCCATAAGGGGTAAAACCGCTTTGATCGCATACAAGGTGCCAAAGTAGTTGACCGCCATCGTTTGCTCAAAAACGTCTAGCGGTATTTCTTGAAAATAGCCAGGACGAGCCATGCCTGCAGCGGTAATTAAAACATCGGGTGGCCCCAGTTGAGTCGTTGCAGTTTGGATAGATTGGGTCAAGGCTTCTTGGTCAGCCACATCTGCTGTGAGCGCTATAACCTGCTGGTCTGACTGGACCTGAGCCGCTGTAATTTCTTGGACTGCGACGTCTAATTGACTCGGTGTACGAGCAATCAAAGAGAGATTGGCTCCCTGATTGGCAAGGAGGCAGGCAGTGGCTTTACCAATGCCACTCGATCCACCCGTAATCATGACATGGCGCTGATTAAAGTCCATTCGCTGACTCAAAGATTGTCCTTAACGATAGAAATTGCCCTGGAACCCTCACCCTTAGCGATGAACAATTTGCCGTAATAGATAATTCCATATCTCTGGAATCGGGTGGCGAGGCTGGCTGAGATGGGAGGTTTCGCCCGTAAAAGCCATCTTCCATTCTCCCTGTTCACGAACCAGTTTGGTTAACCCACAGGTGGGAAAGCGAACGGGAGGGCGTTGATTGATCAGCCCCCAAGCCGCTCCCTTGCCAATTAACTCATGGGTAACAATCAGCAACGGTCCTGAAAAGGTGCCCACCAATTGCTGAAGTGCTTCTCCGGCTCGAGCGAGGGCTTCTTCTTCCGTTTCTGGAAAAAGCGGAATAATTTGGCTCTGGTAATGTCGATCAACCTGAGGGAAGCGATCGGCCATTTCACCGACAGGCAGTGGTTCGGGACGGCTTTTGAACAGATGGGAACTCATATGTTCTCCTAACCCAGCCTCTAAGTGGATGGGCAAATTTAGCTCCGTTGCTGTATGGGCGGCTGTCACAACGGTTCGTAAAAAAGGGGAAGCAACGATATGCGCAATGGATTCTGCCTTAAGACACTGGGCCAAGTCCTGGGCCTCCACAACCCCTGCAGCCGAAAGGCCTGGATCATGGGGACGGTCTGCCTGTTTGCGCCAGCCTAAGTCAGCATAATCTTGCCGATGGCCATGCCGCGCAATCCATACTACTTCAGACATATGGGCACCCCCAATTAGGCAGGGATTTCAGTCTCTATATGCGCTAGAGCAGTGGCAAGGGTCTCTACGGTTTGGCGAATTTGCGCCTCCGTATGGGTGCTGCTGAGGAAAAAGCGGAGTCTAGCTTCGTTTTGGGGCACCACCGGGAAGGTCATCGGCTGAACATTAATGCCTTGGTGAAATAGCTGCTGCGACAAATGCAGGGCTTTGAGGGTCTCACCCACCATCACGGGAATCACCGCTGAACCATGACTAGTACCGGTATTGAGTCCTTTCTCTTTCGCCAAGTCGAGGAACAACTGAGCCCGAGCATGGAGCCGAGCCACGCGTTCAGGTTCTTGTTTCAACACCTGCAACGCCGCCAAAGAGGCCGCCGTATTGGCAGGGGTAATGCCAATGCTATAGATAAATCCCGGTGCCGTACATTTGAGGTATTCAATCAGGGGCTGAGAACCGGCAATATATCCGCCACAGCTGGCAAAGGACTTACTCAGGGTGCCCATCCAAATATCAACGGTTTTAGGGTCAATGCCGAAATGCTCGCTAATGCCTTGACCATGCTCGCCCAAAACACCAATCGAGTGAGCCTCATCCACCATCAGAAAAGCCTTGTGGCGTTCTTTGAGTTCAATAAATTTAGGTAATTCAGGAATGTCGCCATCGGCACTGTAGACCCCTTCAATCACCACCAGAACTCGCTGATAGCGATGACGATGCTGCTTTAAGAGTCTTTCTAGATCGGCTACATCATTATGGGCAAAGGACATGGCCCGAGCGCCCGACAGCATACAGCCAAGAAAAATACTGTTGTGGCTATAGGCATCGTAAAGAATCAGGTCATTACGGCCAAATAAATGCCCAATGGTTGTGACGTTGGTACCGTGACCAGCGACATAGAGAACGGCGTCATCTACACCAATAAAGTCTGCAATTCCTTGCTCAAGCTCTAAATGTAAGGGTTTCTCACCAGAAACGGGGCGGCTGGCTGACACCGAAGTGCCGTAGCGATCAATGGCTTGTTTAGCGGTTTCAGAAACCGTCGGATGTCCGGCTAGTCCTAAATAGTTGTAGCTGGAGAAGTTGATCAGCTCTTTGCCATCAATGCGGGTGGTATCTCGGGCAATCCCTTCATGGACAGAGAAATAAGGGTTGCGGATATCATTCGCCTGCAGTTGGGCTTGTTGCTCTTTGAGCTGGAGATATTCAGGGTAGAGATCGAAGCGATAGTGCTCGGGAGGAATCTCAGGTTCGGCGTCGGCTTTTTTCTGCAATAATTCCGCCAGCAATTCGCGCTTTTCTTCTGCGGAGAGATGATCCAGGGAATTAGAGGAATTACTCATGGGCAACATTATGCTCTGACAACATCGCGTTCAGCAGGCCATCTACTTCATCGTCACTCAGTACATCCAATTTGGATAGGAGTTCATCGGCATCTGCGGGTAATGCTGAAGTAGTGGGAGAACTGCCTTCATTATCGGCTACTAGGTGCTCTGATAATTCACGAATATTGGAATAATCTAGAACCAGCATGGGATCCAAACGGCGACCCAGAAAATGTTCTAGTTCACCGGAAATATTGACGACTTCTACAGAGTTCATTCCGTAATCAATGAAATCCACATCGATATCAATTTCCTCTGGACTCATTTCCAAGGAAGTTGCCAAGTGTTTTTTTAACCAGGCTTGAATGTCTGCTAATTTAGGGGAAGTCTCCAGGGGCGAAACAGCGCCCTGAGGCTGCGCTTCCGCTACAGCGACCGTGCTTTGATAGTTATCCTGGATTGGCATATTGTTTTTACTCTAATTGCTTTAGACAACAGGTTAAACCGAATTGTGAATTTAAGTTAAAACTTCGGTTCATCATAAAAGATTTATTTAACAGCAACAAGGTGGCATGTAGAGATTAATCAATTGGCCCATTCTTTAAAAGTCTCAGAAACTAAATGTTCCAATCTCCTTAGTAATGCCGCTGATCGGTCTATCCCCTTGCTGTTATAGGGTAGTTATAACTTAGTCCAGAGAGGGGAAAAGTGATCAAGGTTGCGTTAGTCGGAACCGACTCATGGTAAGCATGGCTGATGTCCTTCCTGAGATAAGTGTGTAAGTTGAGACTGACTTTTTGCCTGCAAAAGTTCCAAGAATTGCTGTTTTCTTTTAGGCGCGGGGCACGCTCTTGGCCACGCTCTCTAAGTCTCCCTCTAGAAATTTGGCTCTACAGGTAAACCGCTGAATTTTACCACTAGAGGTCTTGGGAATACTGCCGGGTTTGAGCAACAACAGGGCATGAATCTGCAGGTCATGGTCTTTGGCAACAGCTCGACGGATTTGAGTGAGAATATCTTTTTCGACGGCGGCAGGTTCTGACTCTCCCGTCAGGCTGGTGGGGGGGACAAAATTATTGAGCTGAGGCGGTTGGGAAGAGGGCTTCTTGCCATTTTTTTGATAGCGGTTGATATAATTCCGCTCCAATTCCGCCACCACGACTAGCCGTTCTTCCCCGGCTTCCGTAATCGAAAATGCTGCAGCACAATTGGGTCGAATACCCGGATAGCTTTGGACGACGGTCAACTCAATGTCCTGGGGATAATGATTACGGCCATTGATAATAATCACGTCCTTTAAGCGACCGGTCACAAACAGCTCGGAGCCCACCAAAAAGCCATAGTCTCCGGTGCGTAAAAAGGGGCCAGCTCCGGTATCGGCTAAATGAGCCTGAAAGGTTTGCCGAGATACGTCCGATTGCCGCCAGTATCCCTGGGCAATGCTTTGGCCAGACACCCAAATTTCGCCGACTTCTTCGGCTGGACATTGTTGGAGGGTTTCAGGATTAGCAATCACAATTTCTTGACCTTGGAGGGCAGTGCCGCAGCCCACTAAGGTGCGAGCATCGGTATCTCCTAAGTGAGCAGAGACGACTTGATGTTGTTCTAAGGCTGCCCCTTGGACCGTTTTAAGCGCAGGTTTGGCCTGTCTCTGTCCCCCAGAAACGATCAGGGTGGCTTCGGCAAGGCCATAGCAGGGGAAAAAGGCTTCAGGCCGAAATCCGCAGGGAGCGAACTTGGTGGCAAAATCTTCGAGGGTTTGAGCACTGATGGGTTCTGCGCCATTAAAGGCCACCCGCCAAGAGCTTAGGTCCAGGGTTTCAAGCTGCTCTGGCTTGATCTTGCGCAGACATAAATCATAAGCAAAATTTGGCCCGCCGCTAGTGGTGGCTCGATAGCGAGAAATGGCTTGGAGCCAGCGAATCGGACTTTGCAAAAACATAAAGGGAGACATCAGGGCTACGGGGAATCCGCCGTATAAGGGCTGCAAAATCCCGCCGATTAAACCCATATCATGGTAGGGCGGTAGCCAAATCACCCCTTGGCACTGGGAACTGTGCTCAAAGCATTGGTGAATCAGCGCCAGGTTCTGCAACAGATTGTGATGGGTAATCATCACCCCTTTGGGCGTTGCGGTTGAGCCAGAGGTGTATTGAAGAAAGGCTAAATCTTGGCCCTGGGGATGAATCTCTTGCCAAGCTTGACGGGGTTCGGTGACGCTAAGGCTATCGGTGGCCAACCACTTTAGGGCCCTTAACTCTGGGGCATCAATCAACTGTCGTTCTAGCTTCGACAGAATTTGAGAGGTGGTCAGGGCAAAAATGGCTTGGGAGTCCGCGATCACACTCTGCAAGCGCATCAGGGAGCGATTCGGGCGGGGTGGATAAATGGGGACCGCCGTAACGCCTGCATAGAGGCAGCCAAAGAAAGCGGCAACATACTCTAATCCGGGCTGATAGACCAGTAGAGCGCGATCACCGGGTTGACAGGCAGACTGTAGCGCAGCTGCGATCGCACGGGCTTTGGCATCCAACTCCGCATAGGTCAGATGGAGGGTTTCTTCCTCGCCATCCACTAAAAAGGTGAAGCCTTGATGGCTAGGCTGGTGAGCGGCTCGATAGCGGAGTAAATCCACCAAACTGTCCACCTTTGGCGGACCCGTTGCTTCGACCTTGGCATCCCAATTTTTTGTTTCAGCCACGTTATACTCCATCCTGACTACAGGATTATGAATTCGTTTTCGATTTGAACAGCCCTTGTAACCGCTGGTCCCATTTCTTTTGATTGGTCTCGGCATCCTTGATATAGGGAGACCAGGCAATCAGCTGAATAATAAATTGATTCAGCAGGGATGCAGGGAATTTGAGGGGACGGACAATATCAACAAAAAGAACCACCCGAACTTCGTCGGTATTATTCCAGGCTTCGTGCTCGAAGGAGTCATCGAACACGAGGCTCTTGCCTTCTTGCCAATGGCGGACATCTTCTCCCACTCGAATCCCACAGTCTGAGGCAGCCTCAGGAATGATCAAGCCCAAATGGTAGCGCAGCACCCCATTAAACGGACCTCGGTGGGGTGGGATTTGCTTTTGGGGCAGCAAAATCGAGAAAAAAGCCGTCTTCACCCCGGGGATACTGGACAACAGCTTGGCCGTTTCCGGGCAGAGGCGACAGTTTTGCTCTGCCGTCACTCCATAGGCATAGAAGAAAAAGGTTTTCCAGCGCTGATCATTGGTGATGTTGTACTGATCCGGGGAAATATCTTGAAAATTTGGTAGGTCGTCTCTATATTTAAGAATCTCATCGAGTTCCTTGCGAATCACCTGCCAGTTATCTTCGAAGGTTTTGACCCATGCAAACTGATCAGGATCGAAGAAGGTTGAGTTGCCCACTAAAGAAGAGGTTCGGATGATCCGCTCCAACTGACGCAACAAGCCTTCTCCTGCTTTGAGGGCAACCTCACGGTTCTTGGTTTTGAAATCGGTGTAAAACTGGCTCAATGCACTCATAAGTTAGGGCTTAGAAATCAACAATCGGGCGCATTAACACTCCAGCCAATGTACACCATGATCTGTCACGACGCTATTGGGTCCCTTTCGCAGCCAATACGGCATCCAATCGCTTGTCCCATTTCTTTTGATTGGCGGCTGCGCCTTGAATATAGGGGGACCAAGAGAAGAGTTGAATCACGGCTTGGTTCAGCAGAGAGATGGGAAATTTGACGGGTCGGACCACATCCAAGAACAGGACAACGCGCACACTATCCGTGTCGTTCCAGGCCGTATGTTCGAAGGAATCATCGAAGACGAGACTTTGGCCTTCTTGCCAATGGCGAATATCCTTACCGACACGAATACCGCATTGGTCTGTGGCCTCCGGCACCATCAACCCGAGGTGATAGCGCAGCACCCCGTTATAGGGCCCCCGATGAGGCGGGATGCGCTGATGGGGCAGCAAAATCGAGAAAAAGGCAGTTTTCAACCCCGGAATTTGTTCGATCAGCCGGGTGGTTTCCGGGCAGCGATCGCAATTCTTTTCGGCTTTAATCCCGTAGGCGTAGAAGGCGAACATTTTCCACTGGGTATCTTTGGTGAGGTCGGCGTCATACTCCACCAACTCTTCAAAATTGGGCAATGCCTCTTGATATTGAAGAACCTGTTCCAGTTCCTGACGAATGGTTCGCCAGTTCTGTTCCAAAAGAGGGACCCAGCTAAATATTTGGGGGTCAAAGAAGGTTTTGTGGCCCACAAGGGACGAACGCGAAACCAAACCCCCAATATGCTTGCGCATTAAAGTTTCGAGAAATTCTTTCACAGGACTGTATTCCAATGATGTGTTGACTATATTAATCAATCCTTAACGTTTGATGCCTAACGCTGGCATCAGAATGTTTCATAATCGCGCCTAGGCGCTGTTCCCACTGGTTTTGAAGCTTTTTAGCATCCTGGACAAAAGGCGACCAGGAAATTAGGCGAATCAGGGTCTGATTGAGCAGCGAGACAGGAAATCGCAGGGGGCGGATCACATCAATAATCAGGACAACCCGCACCTCGTCGCTATCGTTCCAAACCTCATGGGGAAATCGATCATCAAAGACTAACCCCTGCCCCTGCTGCCAATGGCGAATTTGGTCTGCCACCCGGAGACGACATTGAGTTTCTGGTTGAGGCACTTTCAGGGCCAGATGGTACCGAACCACCCCCTTAAAGACCCCGCAATGCTCGGGAATATGTTTATGGGGCAGCAGGATAGAGAAAAAGGCCGTTTTCATGCCCGGAATCGATTCAATCAGCTGGCTGGTTTGAGGACAGCGGGCGCAGTTCTGGGCCGCTTTCACCCCAAAGGCATAGAAGAAGAAGGTCTTCCAGCGATCGTCTTGGGTGAGACGATACTGATCCGGCGATAAATCTTGGAAATTGGGCAGCTCATCTTGATATTGGAGAATATCCTCCAATTCTTGGGCAATGGTGGGCCAGTTATGTTCTAGCTGCTTGACCCAGGGGAACGGTTGAGTCTCGATAAACGGCGTATTGCCCACTAGGGAGTGGGACTCGATTAGACCTTCGAACCGCCGCAGGAGCTGCTCGGCTGCCTTGAGAAAGCGTTGGCGAATTTTGGCCTGCCAATTTCCATCCGGTTGACTGAGAACATTCATAGCACTGGAGTTTTGGGGTAGACAATCGGTCCTTGGCTTGCACCAAGGAGGACAATATTCGGGGAACTTTAAATTACGGTTGATTCGCAGCCATAGGCGCCATCAAATCGGAGATATTACCTTGGGTTTCTTGTTTCCACTCGGCAACCGGTTGAAAGCTGCTTTCTAAAAATTTAGTCCGACAAGCACGGCGTTGAATCTTGCCACTAGAGGTTTTGGGAATTGCACCTGGCTTGAGGAGCAATACGGCATAGACTTCAGCCATATGGTCCTCGGCAATGGCTAAACGAATCGCTCCGATAACCTCTTCGACGGGGAGGCGTCGGAAAAAGTTTCGTTCCACCTCATGGACAATCACCAAATGCTCTTCACCATTCAGGGGAATGGAAAAAGCGGCACCATGATTGGGTCGGAGAGCAGGATGACATTGCTCCACGGTCTGTTCAATCAGCTGGGGATATTGGTTCCGACCCCAGATAATCATCAAATCTTTAATCCGGCCCGTGATATAAACTTCGCCATCCTGAACAAAGCCTAAGTCTCCGGTCCGTAGGAAGGGGCCTTCTCCGGTATCGGCTAAGCGGGCTTGAAAGGTCTCGGCGGTGACGTCGGGTTTGTTCCAGTAGCCTTTGCCCACGCCATCCCCGGCAACCCAAATCTCACCGACTTGATTTTCCGCACATTTAGTCAGGGTATCGGGATTTGCGATCGCAACCTGATCCCCTAACCACATACGACCACAGCCGATAATCGCCTGGGCCTTGTCTGACGCTGGCTCTACAGGAACCACCTTGTTTTCGGCCAAAGCCGTACTGTCAAGATAACGAACGATGGGGGGCTCCGACTTTAGGCCCCCAGAGATAAAGAGGGTGGTTTCAGCCATACCATAGCAGGGATAAAAGGCTTCTCGCCGGAAACCACAGGGACCAAAGAAGTCCACAAATTGATCCAGGGTATCGGCTTTGATCGGTTCTGCCCCGGAAAAGGCCACTTCCCATTTGCTTAGATCCAACTGGTCTCGCTGCTGCGGCTTCACCTTCTGGCAAAGTAAATCGTAGGCAAAATTGGGACCGCCGCTGGTGGTTGCCCCATATTTGGATACGGCCTCTAACCACAAAATCGGTTTTTGGATCAGGGCAATCGGCGACATCAGGGTGACCGGGAAGCCACCATATAAAGGTTGGAGGACGCCCCCGACCAGCCCCATATCGTGGAATAGGGGCAGCCAAATCACCCCCTGACTCTGGTCGGAATGGCCAAAGCTCTCATAGATCATCTTGGAGTTATGGAGCATATTGCCATGGGTGACCATCACCCCTTTCGGATCTCCGGTGGAACCCGAGGTGTACTGCAAGAAGGCGAGGGTATCGGTCTCTAACTCCGGCTGAGTCCAGGCAGAGGCTTGATCCGTGGGTACGGTATCCGTTGCCAGCCAGGTGAGCTGATTCAAATACGGGGCTAAATCAGGATTCTTTTTGAGCTGGTTTTTCAGATGCTCTAAAAATCCTGCCGTGGAGACCAGCACCGTGGCTTCTGAGGCTTTGGCCCGGATTTGAAGTTTGGCAATGGCTTCGGGCTTCCGGGGTGGATTATCGGTGACGGCCACCACTCCGGCATAGAGACAGCCAAAAAACGCGGACACAAATTCCAGTCCGGCATCGTAGGGATAAACGACCAGAACGTTGGTGCCTCGGGCGGTTAGGGCCTGTATTGCGGCTGCAATTGCCCGAGCCTGCAAATCCAAGGTGGCGTAGGTGAGGGTCCCGGATTCGTTTTTGCCGTCGGCCAAAAAGGTATAGGCCGTTAAATCAGACTGGAGCTGAGACCGCTCTCGCAGTAAGTCGACTAGGGTTGAAGGTTGGGTCATAGGGTCAAAATCTGCAGTAGCAAAATCCTAAATTTGAGCATATAAACCCGCTAGTACTTACATCACAATGAAGGCGGATCTGCATCACATTACTGTAGTTTAGGGATGCTTTAGACTTCAAGTATTCTGGCGTACAGTTGGCAGTGAATGGCTCTTCCTTGGACGTGCCATTGCCCCTCTAGTTCCTTCTAAAAGATGGATTTGACGATCAACTGTGACGGTCAATTTTGTTGCATATGCGACCCAGAAATCACATTTTCACTGTCCATACTAGCGATAGTTAATGATGAGTGAGGATGCGTTTTTGGCTTAAGTCCCAGGCAGGGAATTCCTCAGTTTTGAAGCTGTTGCATCGCACTTCTCAGACCTTGCTGCCAAGACAAATGCTCCCTAAAAAGGGATAATGGCAACAAAATACAAGGAGGATTAAGCCTCTAAAAGTCTGTTCACCTTGGAGAAATCAACCCTTAGAAATAATGACTTCCCTGGATTCACGAGGGACAAGTTTAGATCTAAAAAAACAATCCATTTCTATTGGTTAATCTAGGCTTTGATTGTCCAGGCCACAGAATGATTCTACTCAAAACCTCAACGCGTTTGCATAGAGAGATGATGCAGATAACTTTTTCCCAAAGTAAAAAGAATGATTGGAGAATTGGCGATCAGCATCTCTAGGCAGAGTATTAGACCCATCAGTGGAGAAGGAGACGAATCTTGCAGATATCAAAGTTGTTATTCCCCCATTCAACCGCTCATGCCAAGTCTCATCTTGCTGCAAACCAATGAATAAGTTTTGGCATAAGAAAACGTTTGTCCGTCTCTTAATGCTGTTTTGCGTTGGACTTGGACTCGCTTTTCTGTTTCAAAAAATCAATCTCCAAGGCCGTGATTTGCTAGAAGCATTTCAACGGTTTAGTCCCGAAATGCTCGTGCTAATGCTAGGGGTTACATTAGTGCAAATGGTGTTTCAGGTAACTCGCTTATGGGTGCTTTGTCCCCAAGCGGCTGGGGTGAGTTGGGCACAAGCGGCGAATACCTATGTATCAGGCCAGTTTATTGGCAATTTTGTGCTTAGCCAAGCTGGACATGCCGTCAAAATTGCCCTGTTGCGCAAGGATAAAGATGCGAAGGGCCGCAAGATTGATGCGGCTGAAGCCACGGCGGTTATTTTAGTGGATAAGGTGCTGGATGTTGGCATCTTGGTCACCTTAGCAGTGCTATCCGCCTTACAAGTCTCTGTCGGGCTACCCCAGGTTGATTGGTGGGAGAAAGGCATTATTGTTCTGATCGGCATTCCTTTTCTGGGGATTGCCTTGTGGGCACTTCAGCGAAGTTTGCGCCAACGGTTCCCCAAACTACGGCAGTGGCTTCGTAAGTTTAAGGTCGGACTGGCAGTGATTCGTAATCCTCTCCAAATTCGCAATGCTGCGGTCATGGACTTGGGGGATTGGTTTACGGAATGTCTGCTGCTGCAGCTATTGTGTATGGCTCAAGGCCATGTTCTGTCCTTACCACAGCTTTTAATTTGTCTGTTTATTCTGAATCTGGGGCTGACGGTGCCAACCACGATGGCGAACTTGGGCACCTATGAAGCGGCCTTGGCGTTTTCTCTGAATGGTATGGGGGTTCCTTTGGCACAAAGTGTCGTGATTGCCACGATGTTTCATGCCTACCAGCTGTTTGGATTACCGGTGTGGATGTTTATCCAAAAATTGAGTGTTCGCTTCTCACCCAAGTTGGATTCTGCGGTGCCTATTCCTGTCCCTCAAGAGCGGCCTAAAGTTACGTCCAAGTAATTTCTTACAGGATAAAAATTAAAGCCGTTGCCCTCTGTCGTCATCATGAGCCGCGTTGAGAAGCTGTTTTGGACGCTCAGTTAAACTTTGCATTCGCTCCCTAACTCCCCCATCTTGGGGGACTTTGACTATCGATCAATACTTTTCTTACTCGCATATTGGATATGCTGAAGTACAGGATCTAGGTGGTGCATAACGTCTGAGTTATGGAATCGGATTACTCGGGAACCAAGCTGGTTGAGCTGCTCAGTACGGGCTTTATCGTATTCCACCTGCTGATTGTGGATGTCGCCGTCTAGCTCAATCACTCATCGGCATTGGGGACAGTGAAAATCGACAATGAACGAGCCAATGGCGTGTTGGCAGCGGAATTTTAGACCGCTGAGTTGACGTTTTTGCAGTGCTTTCCACAGCTTTTGTTCTGCGGTCGCCGGATTTATTCTTAGTCGTCGCGCGGCGGCAATGGCTGGGGTCGTGCCGCGAATGTGGTGGTGTTGCGTCTGCTATTCTCGCATCTTGTTACCCCTAACCCTGTCTCCCATCTCGGATAATCATAAATCTCAAAGTCCCCCAGAATGGGGGATTTAGCGATTATCGCCAGCCTTTAAGTGAGCTATTGGGACTTGAGAGCCTCGAAGTTCCGTCTCACTGTACCTTTCGTCGAGTGATGATGGGGCTTGACTTCCAAGCGTTGAGCCACCAATTTGAAGCATGGATGCTCTCGAAAGCCCAGACTCACTCTCCCGATAATTATGCAGCCTCCATTAGACCTCTTGCATAATTCAACTAACGACATGGTAGAGGACTTAAAATTCGAGTCAGATCGCGACATTTTTTGCATAAGTAGCACATCATGAAACGAATATTGCAAGAGGTCTATTGATGGCAAACGGATTCGTCAGGGGCTGACAGATGCCAAGGGGAAGCAGCGTTTTGTAGGGTTGGTGAGTTTATTTGCGGTGGAAGCAAGCATCACCCTCAAGCTCGAAGCCCTCACTCAGGAGGATAATAGCGAAATCAAAGTCGTGCAGGCTTTGTTGGAAACCCTTCAACTCGATGGCTTGCTGATTACCATGGATGCCTTACACGCCCAAAAAAACACTTGAGAAGATTGTGGCCTCGGGTAATGACTATCTTGTGGCGGTCAAATCCAATCAGGGAAGACTTTACGACCACCTCCAGACTTACTTTGAGTGTCTTATACCTCTGGCTGAGCACACCCACTCCACCCAAAGTAGAGGACGAGATGAACATCGGTGTATCCAGGTTTATGAGCCTGTTGGCATAGCCCTACAAGAATGGACAGCAATTCGCTCTGTACTTTGTGTCCAACGATGGGGTACTCGCAAAGGAAAGGAGTATCACAATACCGCCTATTACATCAGTTCAGCTGCCACCTCACCCCAGCATTGGCAATCTCTGGTCCGAGAACATTGGGGCATTGAAAATCGGTTGCATTGGCCGAAGGATGTTGTTTTTGGCGAAGATGATTATCGACTCGAAGATGAACAAGCACTGCTCAATTGGTCAGTGCTTAGAACTATTGGGATTAATATCCTGCGGCTAAACGACTATCAATCCCTCAAAACCGCGATGACTAAGCTGGCTAATCGGGTCGATATTATTTTTTCGCTGCTAACTTAAAACAGCCCTGTGTTGTACATGCTTCTTGCGCTCTTTTTAGCTCTCATGGGTAATATCAATTAGAGAGCTATCATGATTTAGCATGACAGACAGGAATCTATCACTTAAATCATTCGGGAATGTGAAGTCAAATACTGAGTAGCACTCATTGCTTGGGTAGATCCCTACTCTCATGAGGACAAGCGTACCAAGCTCTAACCTCAGTCCATAATCCTTAATCAAGTCTTGGTGGCACTCAAAATATTCAACGATTAACTCATCATCTTTAGCTAAGTGATTTAGATATTTCTGGGCAATTCTTATATTCTGTGGAAGGAGACTCAAAAAGACTTTTATCTGGTGGAGTTTAACCTCTTCCAAACTTGATATCTCAAAGTTTAAGTCCAATTCAACTGGTTTTTCGTCAAATTGAATTTTGGTTTCAAGATAGTCAGGTAGGTTCTGATGATCGATTTTCCCAAAGTAAGGTATTTCAAACATAGTTATCCAAGCAACCTGTCCATATAAATGTGATAAGGGGTAAAGACCTAATAGGATAAAACGTTTGACTAGCTGTATATCTCCATACTTCCTTTTCCTAATCCGTATAATGCTGATACGCATCAGATAGCAGGGACTACATCAGAAATAGAACGGGAAAGAAATTATGAAAATTTGGGTTGATGCCGATGCCTGCCCGAATGCAATCAAAGAAATTCTGTATCGAGCTGCAAGGCGAGTCAAAATTCACGTAACGTTGGTCGCGAATCAATATATTAACCCTCCTGCATCCGATTATATTGATGCGGTTCAAGTCCCTACGGGCTTTGATGGCGCTGACAACCATATTGTGGAACATCTCCAGGCTGGCGATCTCGTGATCACGGCTGACATTCCCTTGGCCGCTGCTGTCATTGAAAAATTAGGCCATGCCCTCAACCCCCGAGGTGAGCTGTATACGCAAAACAACATGCGAGAACGACTCTCGATGCGTAACTTTATGGAAGAGATGCGAGAAGGTGGACTGGTCACGGGTGGACCACCGGCATTAAATCAACGAGATCGACAACTGTTTGCCAATCAGCTCGATCGATTTTTAGCTAAACATCATCACCCCCCAGCCTGAGGTTTAACCGCCACAATCACCACCCAAGACTGTTGATCTTGGGGAAGTCCCGGCGGTCGGTAGTAATGCTCCACTACGGTGAACCCAGCTGCTTGCACCAAAGGGGCGAGGGTTGCATATTCCCAATAAGAGACAAACCGCTGACCGGAAGGGCGATTGACAAAGCCCTCTTGCTTACCTCGGGCCATGGATAACACAATGGCCCCTTCAACCACTAAGGATTGCCACAAGTTATTGAGGACCGACTCCATTGAAGCTTGGGGGACATGCAGTAAAGACGCATTGGCAAAAATCCCGTCAAAATAGCAGTCTGGCAGATCTAGATCCAGAAAGGTTTGCTGCCAAACTTCACAGCCTATTTGCTGAGCCATCTCCACAAAGGCGGGAGTGGCATCTAAACCAATTGCTTCATGCCCTTGTGATTTAAACGCCAAGAGATCGCGACCGGGGCCGCAGCCTAAATCTAAGATGCGACCCGGATTGTGGGGCATCCATTTCACTAACGCCTGTCGGTTCTGGGAGACATCATGGTCCCAAGTTCCTTCTCGGAAGCTGTTGGCAGTAGCCTGATATTCAGCAATGGTGATATTTTCGTGGGATTCCACTCGGCTCAAACCATCAAAAAGGTGCGCATATATTGATTGACCAGCTCCGGCTGTTCTTGTTGGATCCAGTGGCTACACTGACTGAGATAGTGTAGTTCAAGATCGCGAACATAATCTTTAGTACCATAGGTGAGTTCCTTACCCAGGGCAAAGTCATCTTCTCCCCATAGCAGCAGAGTAGGAACGTCCAAGACTCCCCACTCTTTTGGCTTCAAGAGCATATCAAGGTTACTGCGATAGTAGTTGATCATGGCAGTGAGGGCACCTCGCTTGGCCGCAGCGTTTTTATACGCTTCTAAATCGGCAGGGCTAAAGGCATGTTTATTGGTCGCCCGTTCTGAAAACATAGATGCGATCGCACGGTAGTCATTAGCCTGAAACATTAGCTCCGGCAACATCGGCACTTGGAAAAAGCCGATATACCAGCTCCGCAGCATTTGTTGGGGATTACTGCGTAGCGCTTCTTGGAACTTGGCGGGGTGGGGCAAGTTCATAATGATCAGTTTGTGCAGCATCTCTGGGTGAGCATAGGCGAATTGCCATGCGATCGCACCACCCCAATCATGAGCGACCAAGATGCACTGGTCATAGCCCAGCCCTTGAATCACCCCCTGCACATCCTTAATCAGCTCTGCCATGCGATAGGCACTGATATCCTGGGGCTTTTCACTATCGTTGTACCCTCGCATATCCAAGGCCACAACTTTATAGTCCTGGGCAAAAACAGGAATTTGATGTTGCCAAGAATACCAAAATTCTGGGAAGCCATGGAGCATCAGCATTAATGGCCCTTCCCCCTGGGTCACATAATGTAACCGCACCTGGTTAGTGGTGATGTATTCATGTTGAAAAGCGGATCCTAGCTCATTGTCAGCCATAGCTTTAAGAAGATTCAGCTTATCTAGAGTTATCGTGTTTTTGAAAGGCCAATATTGCGATTATGAGGCATCCTTCCATAAATTCAAAGTTCCAGGCTGATGCCTATTCCTGCCATCTGGATTAGTGATAATGACTATCATAAGTAGGGGGTATGAATGTCCCCATGGATAGACACCTAATTTCACCCAGGAATGGATCAAGGCAAAGCACCCATCACGGTTTTCTTATCTTTAATCTTAGGGGTACTCGCTTATTTCCTCTGGATTAAAACACCAATAGGCCACCACATCGTCTTTAAACAATCTGAGATCCTGCGGGGTGACATTGCCAAAATTTCGGTTGTGCCCAATACCTTTACCAATTTACGAATTTATTTATTTGCCTACAGCGTTAAGCAAACCCTTTTTTGGGTGAAGCTGCTTGGCCCATTTGTGGCTGCAGCAGGATTATTGATCCTGGCCGCGACTGCTCTTTTTTCGCCAGAGGAATAAGTTAGCATCCATACATCATCATTGCCCTGATCTAGAACAGGGTAGACTCTATTCCCTAACGCCCCTCGCCGTTCTGCCTGTTTTCACCATGATTGAGCTATATTATTGGCCCACTCCCAACGGACATAAGATAACCCTATTCCTAGAGGAAACTGGGCTAGAATACGAGATTAAGCCCATCAATATTGGGACTGGAGATCAGTTTCAGCCAGAGTTTCTCAAAATCTCTCCCAATAATCGGATTCCTGCCATCATTGACCATGCTCCTGCGGATGGCGGTGAACCTGTTTCAGTCTTTGAATCTGGCGCTATCTTGTTGTACTTAGCAGAAAAGGCCAAAAAATTTCTGCCGAACGATATACGGCAACGCAATATTGTGCAGGAATGGCTATTTTGGCAAGTAGGGGGATTAGGGCCAATGGCTGGGCAAAACCATCACTTTTCTCAATATGCACCAGAAAAGCTACCCTATGCCATTACCCGATATGTGAATGAAACAAATCGATTATATGGCGTTTTAAATCTGCATCTCCAAGGGAAAGACTTTATTGCCGGTGACTACTCCATTGCCGACATGGCCTGTTATCCCTGGGTTGTGCCCTACAAATGGCAAGGTCAACAGTTAGAGGACTTTCCGGAGATTGACCGCTGGTTTCAGCAAATTGAACAGAGACCTGCTACCGTCACCGCTTATGAAAAAGGCAAGCAGATTAGCCAATCAGCCCAATTGACCGCCGAAAAGAGAAAAGTCTTATTCGGCCAAACGGCAAAAACTCAATCGTCGCAAGTTTGAGTTGATAGTGGCAAGGCGGGGGCCAGGCTAGCAGACAAAACAAATCTCCCGGTCCAGTACAGAACCAGGAGATACATAAAGGTTATTTAGAGTGTTAATCGCTTTGAAGCGGAAATAAGCTCGATTCAATGAAGCCAGGATTCTTAACAAAGAATTTGCTAGGAATCTAAATTAATTTATTAATTCAAAAGGCCAATGGTGACGCTTAGTTTAGTCCGCCTAAGCTAGCCAATAGATCATAAGCTTGGTCGGGAAGTGCGAAGGGTCCCATCTTCTGCAAGTCATCCATACTGACTTGAGTTAATTCTTCAATCGCTCCATGAATCTCTAATTTAGGGGAAGTCCAGGCTTTTTTCATGCTCATTTCACTTGTTCCGCGACGGAACTCTATTTTACCACTTCACACTTTAGCGAATATTTCCCAGAATGGGTACTCTTTATATGGTCTTTTAAGAATTCAGCTAATTTCGAAAGCTGGTTCAAGTCCCGTGGACGCCTTAGTCTATACAGATTTACATGCTTGACCAGTTGAGCTGCTTGCTTAAAATGGCGGCGGTCTCGAACCGGCAACACGGACTTTAAGCCAGAAAACCTGAGTAGTTCAATAATGGCTTGCTGCTGGGGCACGGGTTCAATAGACCAGTCTTCTCCATATTCCAAAATGTACAAATTCTGAAGGTCATAAGCTTTGGAGGAGCTGGCTATCGAAAATGCGAAAGCAGATTCTTCAGTCGTCGATATCGAGGAGACCAACTGGAGCTGAGCGGCAGCGGTTGCAGACAACTTCATCTTGGGGACACCCGAATAGAGCGAGGCGTTGTCTATATTGACATGAACGGCTGTTAAATCATCCGTGATACCGATCCATCCCTGATCTACCGATGCGGCCAAAGCGGATGATTTACCCGCCCCCGAGTCTCCAAGAAAGGCAATGGCTATGTTGTTAATAGCGACTGCGCTCGCATGCAAAATATAGAGTCCTCGTTGATGCAGCAGAACGGCCAGCACAACACCCAATAATGCCTGGCAGATGGATTCTTGTTCTGCACCTTGGGTACAAACGAGGACTATTTTGCACCCCCCTTGAACAATAAAAACACCGATACCCCGTAGATAAACTAAGGCATCCGTTGGATCAATTTGGATCGCAATGGGCTGTTGGGCAACCCCTGGGGGGATAAAGTCATGGATACAGCCATCCGTCACCAGCTGAATCGTGGCATCTGGCTTCTGGTCTGTAGGCAATAATTCTGGTAAGTCTGGAATAGAAAAGGTTGATTGAAAAATCAGACCATAGAGCTGATAAAAATGCATATCGAGAGAGGGGACACTAAGGGATAGAGGCTCGCCTCTCGTGCTTGGAGAAAGTGGAGAGTTTTAGAGCGATGCTTTGACAGGGGGCCGAAACAGGTCAGAAATGAGTTGGGAAATTGATTGGCTCCAAATAATAATCTAACTCGCATCAGGAATTAGGGTTGAAAGTATACCTTTGTGGGCATGCTCAAAAGTAATGGACCTTGTGGGAAAAATGGATCTTTCTGACATGCGCCTGACTCCAAGTGCTCGTTTGAGCGGATATACTCCCCTTGAAATGCTGCATGAGGGACAGAAGACGCGGGTCTATCGGGCCTTACGGGTCATTGATCAGCAACCTGTAGTCATCAAAACTACGCCTCCTCAAGTGATCTTAAGTTTTTCCGATCACCTTGCCTTTCGGAATCAATTCACTATCAGTCACAACTTAGATCATCCTGGGATTATCACGACCTATGGTCTAGAGTCCTACGATCAGACCTATGCCCTGGTGATGGAAGATATCCAGGGGATTCCCCTTTCACAATTCTTACAGTCTTCTATTTCTCTCAAAGTTGGGTTAAAGATTGCCCTGCAATTGGCAGACGTACTTCATTACCTCGGTCAACAGCGTGTCTTACACAAAGACATCAAGCCTGCCAATATTCTGATCCATCCTCAAACGCTTCAGGTTAAGCTGATTGATTTTGGGATTGCGTCCCTTTTACCCAAAGAGACTCAAGAGATCAAAAATCCTAATTCATTAGAAGGAACTTTAGCCTATATGGCCCCGGAGCAAACGGGACGTATGAACCGGGGAATTGATTTTAGAAGTGACTTTTATGGCTTGGGTGTAACGCTGTTTGAATTGTTTGCAGGTCAGCTTCCGTTTCAAGCAGATGAGCCCATGGAGTGGCTCCATTGCCATATTGCTCAAGAACCCCCTTCCCTGACTCAGTTTGGGGTACCAGAAGCTATTGCAACTATCGTGGCTAAGCTCCTGGCTAAAAATGCTGAAGATCGTTACCAAAGTGCGTTGGGGTTGAAGCATGATTTGGAACATTGTCTTTTTCAGTGGACTAATAAAGGAGCAGTTGAGCCGTTTGAGGTTGGGCGGAGAGATGTGTGCGATCGCTTCTTGATACCCGAAAAACTCTACGGTCGGGAAAAAGAAGTACAAACCTTGCTAGACACCTTCGACCGTGTGGTTGAGGGTAGTTCAGAACTTTTGTTGGTGGCAGGTTTCTCTGGCATTGGCAAAACGGCAGTCGTCAATGAAATCCACAAACCGATTACTCGACAAAAGGGCTATTTCATTAAGGGCAAATTTGACCAGTTCAATCGGAATATTCCTTTCGCTGCATTTGTACAAGCTTTTCGTAGCCTGATGGGACAACTCCTCGGTGAATCAGATGCAGCACTAGACCAATGGAAATCGAGAATCCTAGCTGCGGTGGGCAATAGTGGTCAGATCTTGATTGAGGTGGTTCCAGAACTTGAGCAGATCATTGGTAAACAACCTGCTGTGCAGGAATTAGCAGGGGAGGCAGGGCAAAACCGATTCAACTTAGTATTTAGCAGGTTTGTAGAGGTATTAGCTACCCAAGAACATCCTCTTGTGATCTTTTTGGATGATTTGCAGTGGGCAGATGCAGCCTCGCTGAATTTACTCAAATTGATTATGGAGGGTGTTGGATTAGACATAAACACAAAACACCTGCTCATGGTAGGGGCCTATCGAGATAATGAAATATTCTCGGCTCATCCCCTTATGTTGGCCTTGGAAGAGATCGACTCATATGTGGCCATTCAAACCCTTACTTTGCCTTCCCTCGAAGCCCTTTCTATTCAGGAGATTGCGGTAGATACACTGCATTGTCCAGAAGAAACAGCTATCCCCCTTTCCCAACTTATTTACCAAATAACCCAGGGGAATCCTTTTTTCTGCATTCAGTTTTTACAGGAACTCTATCAAGCAGGTCAAATTTTCTTTGACTATGAGGTAGGGCATTGGAAATATAACTTACACAAAGTACATCAGCTGGCTTTCAATACTGATTTACTAGACTTCATGGTAGCAAGGCTTCGAAAACTACCACTATCTACCCAAGAAATCATAAGACTAGCAGCATGCATTGGCAATACTGTCGATTTAGACACTCTAGCCACTATTTCCAGGCAATCTCCAGGTCAGATAACTGAGCACTTGTGGACTGCTTTACAAGGAGGATTTATCGTTCCAGCGTCAGAAAACTATAAGTTTTTCTATGGGAATAGTGTATCTTCCCTGGCGATTGAAGCCCCATCAACATACCACTTTGCCCATGATCGGATTCAGCAAGCTGCCTATTTATTGCTACCAGATGAACTGAGGATAAAAACTCATTACACGATCGGCCAGTTACTGTTAGCCCGCACCCAAGAGCATCAAATTGACAACAACATATTTGAGATTGTCTCTCACCTCAATATCAGTAGCGAACAATTGAATACAGAGACGGAGATACGTGAACTCATTAAGTTGAATTTGCAAGCGGCTGACAAGGCACTCATATCAACCGGATATTCCACAGGATTAAGATGTATTTGCACTAGCATCACGCTACTGCACAAATTAGGAAATGATATTTGGTCTGTTAATCGTGAGTTGGCATTGTTGTTGCATGAGAAAGCAGCAGAATTAGCGTATCTCAGTGCTGACATCGCCACTATGGACGCTTGTATTGAGGAGGTTCTGCTGCATGCAACCACGACATTAGAAAAAGTCAGTGTATATAAGACTAAAATTCAAGCTCAAACCGCTAGTCGTCAACCCTTGTTAGCGGTTCGAACGGCCTTGAAAATTCTAGACGAATTAGGCGTGAAGATTCCTCTGTATCCATCTGATGCAGATATTGAGGCGATATTAAACAAGACTCAAACGGCGCTGTTGGATCTATCCATAGACCGATTACTAGACCAACCCATTAATCAAAACCGTAGACAACTTGCTATCGTCGAGATTCTAGGTGTAGTTCATTCCGCCGCCTTTTTTGCCGCACCTCAACTGATATCTATAGAAATTTGTACCCGTCTCGGTATTTGTTTGCAGTATGGTCACTGCCCAGAATCAGCTCATACGTATGTAGATTATGGTTTGCTGTTATGTGGAGTCTTGAACGATATTGACTCTGGATATCAGTTCGGAGAGTTAGCTCTGGCGATCACCCATCAATTCCCCCAATCTGGAATACAGGCTCGGGCTAAAGTGGTACATTTTTTCGGTGTTGCCCATTGGAAAATACCTCTAAACTCACTCGTCGCCCCCCTCAAACAAGCTTATGGGGAAACGCTGGAATCGGGGGATTTAGAGTTTGCAGCCTACGCAGCCTTTGAAATTTGTGCAACCTCATTTCTGGCAGGAAATAGCCTCGATGAGATCAAACCAACCATAACTACCTACTGTGATGCCATCACTCAACTTCGCCAGAAATCACAACATGGGTGGAGTCAAATTTACTACCAAACAGTCATCGTACTTATAGCAGGCAACAAAACCCCCTGGAATTTAACAGACGATCAATTTGATGAATCCGCTCTCTGTAAGCGCTATCAGGCAGAAGGAGAAGGACTAGGCACGTTCGTCTTGCATACCAATAAAATGATGCTGGCTTACTTGTTTGGGGCTTTAGAGGTAGCGGCTGATAATGCTGATGTGGCTCAGCAACATACGGCTAGTGCTACCGCCATGGTCATCCAGCCTATTTTCTACTTTTATGATTCTCTTGTGCAGCTAGAACGGTCGGCATTGCTAGCAGATTCCAAAAGACAAGAGCAGCTGATGCAGAGGGTTAAAGGGAATCAAGAGAAGTTTAAGATGTGGAGCACTCATTGTGCCGCTAACCATCAACATAAATATGATTTAGTTGAAGCCAAGAAAGCTGAATTAGAGCAGCTATATGCTGAAGCCATTCATCTCTATGATCTGGCAATATCTGGCGCTAAGGCTAACCATTTTCAACAGGAAGAAGCCCTTGCAAATGAACTTGCTGCCAAGTTTTACCTCGCCTGGGGGAAAGAAAAAGTGGCTGCTAGCTACATGCAAGAGTCTTATCACTGTTATTCCCGCTGGGGAGCCAAAGCTAAAAGCAACGATCTTGAACAGCGTTATCCTGAGTTGCTCCAACCCATTCTCCAGAAAGCTTCTCAGATTTTCAGCCCATTGGACACCCTTACAAGCTTCTCTTCACCTAGCCTATCCATTCATTCTTCTGCTTCAGCTCAATCAACGCACAACAGCATCAATACAGCATTCGATTTGGCCGCGATTCTCAAAGGTGCTCAAGCCCTTTCAGAGAGTTTACACCTGGATCAATTACTAGAAAAACTCGCGCCGATGATGCTACAAAATTCTGGTGCAGATCGATTGATTCTACTGCTCCCTGAAGCCGATAGCACTTGGCATGTCAGAGCCACTGCGACCCCTGAAATGATGGAACTGTCTTCAGCTCCTCTGGCGGATCACCCGGATCTACCCCTACAACTGATTCAGTTCGTTAAAAATACTCAAGAAGCGCTGGCGATTGATGATTTAAAGACCGATTTACCGATCATTGATCATTATCTTGAAACCCATCAACCTCAAAGTGTTCTGTGTTTGCCGATTCTGCATCAAGGGCATTTGAATGGACTGGTGTACTTGCAGAACCAATTGGCGTCGGGGGTATTTACATGCGATCGCATCACCGTCCTTAACTTCCTCTGTTCCCAAGCGGCTATTTCTCTAGAGAATGCTCGTTTGTACCAACTCGAACAAGATAAAGCTGCGCAATTAGCCGAATCAGAACACCGTCTGCAAACTTTATTTGATCAGGCGGCAGATGCGGTGTTCTTGTTGGGCGATCAAGGCTTTATTGACTGCAATCAGGCGGCGGTTGATCTGCTGCAATATGCCCATAAATCTGAATTATTATCCCTCCACCCCTGCCAAATCTTGCCAGAGAGGCAGCCCAATGGTCAACGGTCTGCTGATCACGTTCAGGCGATCATGCAGGCCGCCCTAGACCAGTGTTTTCTCCGATTTGAGTGGGTCCATCAACGTTCCAGTGGAGAACACTTTTGGGCAGAAGTGACCCTCACGCCCATCCAATATCAGGAAGAAATGATCTTCCACTGTACCCTTCGAGATATTGGCGATCGCAAACAGCTAGAGCAAGAACAAGCCCGTCTTACTGCCGTTCTCGAAGCCACACCCGATTTTATTGGTATCTCCAATGCTAAAGGTGGGGACGTATGGTGTAATCGTCAGTTGGCGAACCTTCGCCCTGATTTGATGGCCTTAAGCCAACGATGTATTGCCGACTTTCATCCCCCATGGGTGAACGAATTAGTAGCCAGCGAAGTCATACCGACCGCAATCCAGCATGGCAGTTGGTCTGGAGAATTAGCCGTCTTAGATACCGAGGGGAATGAAATACCGGTTTCTCAAGTTGTGATTGCCCATAAAGCAGCGGATGGCACCGTTGAAAACTTTTCAACCATCATGCGAGATATTCGCGATCGCAAAATTGCGGAGGCCAACTCTCATCTACTGGCATCCGTGGTTGAATCTTCCAATGACGTGATTTTAACGAAGACCTTAGATGGCACCATCACCAGTTGGAATCAAGCAGCCACCGACTTGTTCGGATATTCGGAAGCAGAAGCGATTGGCCAATCTATCTTAATGTTGTTTCCACCGGATCGACATCATGAAGAAACCCACATTCTGACTTGTCTTAAAGAGAAAAAAAGCATTGAGAACTTTGAAACTGTTCGACTTCACAAACAGGGGTATCCCATTGATATATCAGTCACCATCTCCCCTCTGGTAAATGGCCAGGGTGAGGTAATAGGGGCATCAAAAATCGTCAGAGATATTCGCGAACGCAAAATTGCGGAGGATGCTTTACGACAAAGTGAAAGTAAATTCCGTAACCTGCTCACAAATTTAGATGGCGTGGTTTATCGCTGCCAAAACGATGCAAATTGGACCATGGAGTTTATGAGTGATGCAGTTACAGCTTTGTCTGGCTATCCGGCTGCAGACTTTATCGATAATCGCCACCGCAGCTACACTAGCATTATCCATCCCGATGATATGGAATGGGTGGATCAAGCCATTAACGAACAACTGACTCGCCATCAACCCTTCTCCCTGGAGTACCGTGTGATCCACCGAGATGGTTCAATTCGCTGGGTGACGGAAAAGGGGAAGGGCATTTTTAATGCCGACCATCAACTCCAACATTTAGAAGGTGTGATCGTTGATATTAGCGATCGCAAACATACAGAACTGGCCCTTCAACTCAGCGAAGCCCGAGCCAATGCAGCCTTCGATCAGGCTGCCTTGGGTATTGTGGAAATCAATAATCAAACGGGTAAGATTTCCCGGGTTAATAACTATATGTGCGGCTTGCTGGGCTATAGTCACCTTGAACTACGACAAAAGACCGTTGCCGACATCACCCATCCTGATGATTTGTCCGAATCTCATCAATTGATGCAGCTCCTTCAGAAGGGAAAAATTGGTGACTTTACAACCGAGAAACGATATCTCCGAAAGGACGGTGGCATTATTTGGTCATCAACCACCGCTACCCTCGTGGAAATGGGAAATGGAGAAGCCCAGTATTCCCTAGGGATGATTCAAGATATTGGCGATCGCAAAGCCGCAGAACTGGCCTTGAAGGATAGTCAGGCTCAATTTCGACGGATGACCGAAAACGTACCGGGGATGATCTATCGCTACGTCTTACACCCGGATGGTCGGAATGAGCTGACCTATATCAGTTCTCAGGTTCGGGAAATATTTGAAATAGAACCCGAAGTGGCACGCCAGGATGCGAGCAAGCTCTGGGAGCGGGTCCATCCCGATGACCTTGCTTTTGTCCAATCTGAGGTTCAAGCCTTTCACCAAACCTTGCAATCAACGCCGATTGAATGTCGTCTTCTCCTGCCCCAAAAAGGACTGTGCTGGATTCAACTGATCGCTCGCATCGAACGATTGGATAATGGCGATACCGTCTGGGACGGCGTTGCTCTAGATATTAGCGATCGCAAAGCTGCAGAAGAGAACCTGCGCTTTAGTGAACAACGGTTTCGGCGGGCGATTGAGGATGCCCCTTTCCCGATTATGCTGCATGCCGAAGATGGTGAAGTTCTTCAAATCAACACCACCTGGACAGAACTCACGGGCTATACTCACCCCGAGATTCCCTCCACAACCACTTGGGCTCAGCGGGCCTATGGAGAAGATGCGGACCGGGTGATTAAAGAGGTGATGGCCAAAAAGTACGCTTTAACCTCTCGATGGGAAGAAGGTGAATTTACCATTCACACCAAAGCGGGCGATCAGTGCCGTTGGCAGTTTAGTTCTGCGCCCTTAGGGACTTTACCGGATGGTCGACGAATTGTCATTTCCATGGCAGTGGATGTTACCCAACGACGTCAAGCTGAAGATGAATTAGAACAAGCCAATCAACAGCTCGAGGAATACTCCCACACTCTGGAGCAAAAAGTTGAGGAACGAACCCAGGCACTCCAAATAGCCAAGGAACAGGCGGATGGGGCCAACCAAGCGAAGAGTGAATTCCTAGCCAATATGAGCCATGAACTTCGCACCCCTCTCAACGGCATTTTAGGCTATGCCCAAATCCTCAATCGGTCTTCAACATTAAAGGAACAAGAACGTCACGGCATTAAAGTTATCCACCAATGTGGTTCCCATTTACTCAGCCTGATTGATGACATCTTAGATCTAGCCAAAATTGAAGCCCGTAAGTTGGAAATAGTGCCAGTTGATACCTACTTACCCACGGTGCTTCACAGCGTGGTCGAAATGTGCAAAATCAAAGCTCAGCAAAAGGGGATAGATTTTGTTTATACTCCCCAGGGCCTACCTGTAGGGGTCAAGGTTGATGAAAAATGTCTGCGGCAAGTATTAATCAATTTATTAGGCAATGCCATCAAATTTACGGATTATGGCTCGGTCACTCTCCAAGTTGAAGTTTTGAACACCACTGACCTGGAAACGTCACTTCTATTTCAGGTCATCGATACGGGTATCGGGATTGCTGAAGCAGATCTCTCCAAACTCTTTGATGCCTTTGAACAAGTTGGAGCCCGTGAACGACGAGCAGAAGGCACAGGTTTAGGACTGGCCATCAGTCAGCGTATTGTTCAACTGATGGGCAGCAATATTCAAGTCAAAAGCCAAGTGGGAATAGGAAGCGAGTTCTCCTTTAAGGTCGACCTCCCTCTCACGGAGAATCGGGTTCAATACCAAGTTATTCTCAACAACCACGATCGCATTATCGGCTACCAAGGTGAGCGCAAACGGATTCTCGTGGTTGATGACCATGAGGACAATGTCGTGATGCTAGCCAATCTCTTGAAACCCCTCGGATTTAATGTAGACGTGGCCCATAATGGCTTAGAAGCATTGGAAAAGCTCAGCCATCACCCAGATTTAGTCCTCACGGATTTATCCATGCCCGTAATGGATGGATTTGAGTTATTACTCCATATTCGTGGCAAGGCCGATCTCCAAACCCTCAAGTTCATCGTTTCTTCAGCCTCAGTTGATCCCATTCACCATCAACAAGCGTTAGATATGGGTAGCGATGCTTTTCTCGCTAAACCCATTGATACCCAAGCTTTATTTCAGACCTTTTCCGAACAGCTTAATTTGGATTGGATTTACGAAGCGCTAGCCCCCTCGCCCGAGCAGATGGAGGTTGCTTCACCAGAAATAATGTCTAACGCAACCCAAACCGTAAAAAGCGCTTCGCCAACGGCTCAACCGAACTTAATTACCGACCCGTCAGGCTTGTCAGACGTTGATGGGGAGAGAACATCTCCAGTCCTTCTTAACTCTCCTACCAAGGAAAAAGAATCATTTTCAAACCTAGTTTACCCACCTAAAGAGATCTTAGACAAACTAGTAGGCATGGCCAATAAAGGTAGTATATTTGAAATCAAAGATGAGTTATTAGACATTCAAATGTCCTGCCCAAAATATCAATTCTTTTGCCAGAAAATATTACATTGGTCAAACCACTTTGAACTGAATAAAATTCAAGCTTTTTTACAAGATGCTTACAACAATCATCAAGAAAGTAGATAGAAAAAGTTGTCTATCTCATCGCCCTATTTACTAGGCTAATTTCTTCAGATAAGAGAGTTGAAATCTGATCTCATTTTCTGGTGTTCATTCCCTATATTTATCAGCCCAAAAGATTCATCTATTGCTGAGGCCAAGGCTTAGCAGAATATGGCACCCAATCTTGATGCCCCCTTCCCTTCCATCCCAGGCTATACCATCTCAGAACAGCTCCACGAAGGACATCATTCTGCTGTCTATCGAGCTTTTTCTAAGGAACAGCAGCAATCGGTCATTCTCAAGGTCTTACGGTCGCGGTTGCCCCACTTGCGGGAGCTGGTCAAATTTCGCAATCAGTTCACCCTGACGCAACATCTCAATATCCCAGGGGTGGTTAAACCACTTTGCTTGGTGCCCTGGAACAGCAGCTATGTTCTGGTGATGGTGGATCATCATGCTCTCCCCCTTCACCACTACTCCCTCCATCAGCCCCTTGATTGGCCCCAGGTGCTGGAAATAGCCCTCCAACTGGCTGATATTCTCCACCATCTCAGTCAATCGCGAATTATTCATAAGGATATTAAACCGGCCAATATCCTGATTCATCCTCAGTCTCAGCAGGTCTGGCTGATCGATTTCAGCATTGCCTCCCTCTTACCGAAAGAACGACAGGTTCTCCAAAGTCCAGGGAATTTGGAAGGGACCCTGGCCTATCTGGCCCCCGAACAGACCGGACGAATGAACCGAGGTATCGACTACCGAACCGATTTTTATGGATTGGGGATAACGCTCTATGAGTTACTGACTGGCAAGCTTCCCTTTGCTACGGATGACTGGATGGAATTGGTTCATTGCCATCTAGCGAAGCCACCACAGCCGCCCCACGAGGTGAATTCTCAGATTCCTATGTCGGTCTCCCAAGTGGTGTTGAAGTTGATGGCCAAGAATGCGGAAGACCGTTACCAAAGTGCGTTGGGGCTAAAGCATGATCTGCAACGGTGTTTAGAGCTGAGGCACGACCAGGACAGCGATGAAACCTTTGAGTTGGGGGTGCGAGATGTTTGCGATCGCTTCTTGATACCGGAAAAACTCTATGGCCGTGAACCGGAAGTCCAGACGTTGCTCAATGCTTTTGAACGAGTGGCCCAGGGGAATTCAGAGTTAGTGCTGGTGGCTGGATTTTCAGGCATTGGCAAAACGGCGGTGGTCCATGAAGTACATAAGCCCATCACCCAGAAAAAGGGCTACTTTATCAAAGGAAAGTTTGACCAGTTCAACCGCAACATCCCCTTCTCCGCCTTTGTCCAAGCCTTTCGCGGCTTAATGGCCCAGCTCCTGGGTGAAACGGACGATCGCTTAGCCCGTTGGAAAACCCAAATTCTAGAGGCTGTGGGGGAGAGTGGTCAGGTCCTACTGGAGGTAATTCCGGAACTGGAGCATATTATTGGTGAGCAGCCCGCCGTCCCAGAATTGTCTGGTCTCTCTGCCCAAAATCGATTTAATCGGTTGTTTAGCCAATTCGTCCAGGTCTTTACCACGCCAGAACATCCCTTAGTTATCTTTTTGGATGATCTGCAGTGGGTCGATTCGGCTTCCTTGGGTCTGCTTAAATTGCTAATGGTCGAAGCCCAGGCAGGCCACCTGCTTGTCCTCGGTGCTTATCGAGATAATGAGGTATTCCCGGCTCATCCGTTGATGCTGACGGTAGATGAGCTAAAGAAGCAACATGCCGCAGTCCACACCATCACCTTGGCCCCCCTTGGGCAGCTCCATGTCAATCAACTGGTTGCGGACACCCTGCTATGTGAACCAGAAGTAGCAGTCCCCTTATCTAAGCTGGTGTACCAAAAGACCCAGGGCAATCCCTTCTTTATGACCCAATTCTTGCTGGGGTTGCAGAGTGATGGTCATCTGACTTTTGACCGTGATCTGGGATATTGGCAGTGTGATTTGGTCCAGGTGCAACAACTGGCATTGACGGATGATGTCGTGGCGTTTATGGAAGCGCGACTCCAAAAGCTCCCCACTCCCACCCAAGATGTTTTAAAGCTGGCAGCCTGTATTGGAAACCTGTTTGACTTGGCTACTTTGTCACTGGTTTGCGATCGCAACTCCCAAACCGTCGCCTCCGATCTATGGCCAGCCCTGCAAGCGGGCCTTGTTATTCCCGAAAGTGCCCTATACAAGTTTTTCCAGGGTGAGAATCGAGACCTCACGGATACAGTAGCCATAACGACTTCCTACCGTTTTTTGCATGATCGGGTGCAGCAAGCCGCCTACGCTCTGATTCCAGAGACGCAAAAGCAAACCACCCATATTGATATTGGCCGATCGCTGCTCAACCGACTATCCCCCACAGAGATCGAAGACCGACTCTTTGATATCGTTAATCACTGGAATGTCGGTATTGATATCCTCAAGGATCCTACGGAACAAGAGCAGCTTTGCCAGCTCAACCTCAGAGCAGGAGAAAAAGCCAAGGGGACAATTGCCTATGATATGGCTCAGCATTACGCGGCAACGGCGGTTCAATTCCTCCATCCCCAGAGTTGGCAAACGGATTATGCCCAAACACTAGCCATCCATAACTTGTCCGCTGAAGTAGCCTACCTCAATGGCGATTTTGCCCAAGTTACTCACTGGACTGAGCAGATATTGCAGAATGTGCAGCGGTTGGATCAAACAAAAGCTTATGAAATCAAGATTCTGGCAACGGTTGCCCAAAAGCAGTTTTTAGAGGCGATTGAATTAGGGCGACAGGTTCTAAAACCGTTAGATATCGATATTCCGCGGGAGCCTGATACCCAGGAGATCCAACAGGCTCTTGACGCTACAGCTAAGCTAGTTCCTCAAGCTCAAATTCAGTCTCTGGTGGATTTACCAGAGATGACGGATCCGAAGTCCCTGGCTGCCCTGCGCATTCTCAATAGCATTGCGGTCAGCGTTTACTTGGCTCAGCCCCAGCTTTTTCCTCTGATTGTTCTTGCTCAAGTCAAACTGTCGATCTTGCATGGCAATGCCCCTATCTCGGCCGGAGCATACGCTCGCTACAGTTTGGTGCTGTGCGGCAAGGTCAATGATATTGAAGCAGGCTATGCCTTTGGTCAATTAGCCTTAACCCTCTCAGATCGGTTCGGCAATCGAGAAATCAACACCCGTGTTCTTTTGATGGTGGGGGCATTAACATTGCCCTGGCAGCAGCACTTGAATACGGCCATTCCGCTTCTGCAACAGGGCTATATCGATGGCCTGGAATCTGGCAGTCTAGAAGCGGCGGCCCTGAGTCATTACTACGAAAGTCAATCTGCATATTTAGTGGGTCAAGAGCTGGGGGACTTTGAGCAACAAACTCGGCTCTACAGCGAACATATTCGTCAAATTAAGCAGGCGGTCCATCTGCAGAATAACGAGCTTTTCCGTCAAGTTGCCTTGAACTTGATGGGAGAGGGAGACGATCCTTGGGCGTTAGCTGGAGAGGCGTTTGATGAAACGGTGATGCTGCCACAGTATCAAGCCACCAATAATCTGTTGGGATTATTCTGCTTCCATCTTCACAAACTGATGCTGTGCTATTGGTTTAATCAACCAGAGCAAGCCATAGCCCATGCCCGGCAAGGAGTGGACTATCTATCTGGGGTAACGGCTCAGGCAACCGTTCCAGTCTTCTACTTTTATGATTCATTGGCGAGGCTATCTGAGTCAGTCTCTGATAGCCATCTAGCCACCCCAGACCAGTCAGATTCCAGCTTAGATTTAGAGGTCGTTCACGCGAATCGTGCCAAGTTAGAGCATTGGGCAAAATTTTGCCCAGAGAACTTCCAGCACAAACTGGACTTAATTAACGCAGAGTATCACGCTCGCCTGGGGCAAAAGCTGGAAGCGATAGAGCATTATGACCGCGCCATTCAAGGGGCGAAGGAAAACCAGTATATCCAAGAAGAAGCCCTTGCCCATGAACTGACCGCCAAGTTTTATCTGAATTGGGGAAAAGAACAGGCGGCAGTCGGTTACTTGCAGGCAGCTTACTACTGCTATGCCCGTTGGGGAGCCACCGCTAAAACGGATGAATTGGAATGGTGTTATCCCGACCTCCTCCAACCGATTCTCCAACAGGCCAGTCAAGCATCCACCTCTTTGGGCACTTTAAACAATATTGCACCGCTGAAGCTGTCCATTCATTCGTCCACCAGCACATCTGAACCGTCCACCCAAGGCGTTAATCAAACTCTGGATCTCGCTGCCATTTTGAGATCTGGCCAAGCGCTGTCTACCAGCCTTGATCTGGATGAGCTGCTAGAAAAACTGGCTGGAATAGGGCTACGGACGTCTGGCGCAGATAGATTGAATCTTTTGCTACCGGAAGAGGACGGTTCTTGGCAAATCAGAGTCAACGCTACGCCTGAGACCACACAACTGGATGCTACTCCTCTGACCGCTCCTACTAACCTACCGATTCAACTGATTCAATACGTCAAACATACCCAGGAAGTTCTGTGTATTGATGGCTTGGAAGCAGAATTGCCCATCATTGATCCGTACCTGCAAGGCTGTCAACCTCGGAGTGTCCTTTGTCTTCCTCTCCTGCATCAAGGGAGCCTCAACGGGCTTCTGTATCTAGAGAATCAAGCAATGGCTGGGGTATTTACTTGCGATCGCATCACCGTCCTTAACTTCCTCTGTTCCCAAGCTGCGATTTCCCTAGAGAATGCCAAACTCTATAAATCGGCAACCCTCAAATCCTCCATCATCGAATCGGCGATTGATGGCATGGCGATATTAGAAGATGGCAAATATGTGTATTTGAATGAAGCCCATATCTCTCTATTTGGCTATGAAGTAGAAGAGTTGAAGGGGCAAAGCTGGGAGAAACTCTATTCCCCATTAGAGGTAGAACGCTTAAGGGAAACAGCTTTCTCATCATTGGCAAAGAAAAGGCAATGGACGGGAGAAGCAACCGCAACTTGCAAAGATGGCAGTTCTTTCGCTGAAGAAGTCAGTGGGCGTAAGCACAGAATCGGGGATGTATGGCTCAAAGAAAAACGGGTCAAGGACAATAGATCCTGTACCCGAATCAAAAACTTGTCATGAGCCTAACATCGCAATTGCCAACCGTACTAGAGCATCACGAATTTCTAGAACAGGTCGAAGCACTCAAAGAATCACCCAGCCTGAGTCAGATGGTTTATATCGTTCTGCAAATGGGTTTGTATTTGGCTCGATGGCTTCTGGAGGATGAACTCTCACGGCGAGCAAAAACAGTATTTGAATGGCCTAGGTGTAGCACCTGCGGAACCCGCTTGCACTCGAAGGGATGGGAATCTCGTCAGATGCAGACACTGGTGGGAAATATTTACTGAAAGCGACGGGTGGGTCGTTGTCCAAAAGGGTGTCCAGGTAGTCTATCAGCTCCTCTGGACCAATCCATTGGGATTACCTCTTACCAGCACAGCAGTAAAGAACTGGTGCGTCTAGGCTGCTTGTTAAGTCTATTTATGCCCTATGAACTGGCCAGTTGGATGCTGAGTCAGTGGAGTGGTTTATCCGTCAGTTCATCAAGCTTGTGGAATTGGGTGCAAGTCATGGGCAACAAAGCTTATCAGGAGCTAGAGGCTCAACTCAAAGCTCAAGCATCAGGTGAACAGGCTCCTAGTGAAGCGATTTCAGAGGTGTTGTCTGCTCTGCCTTTGGCCATTGCTGCTGACGGTGTGATGGTGCCCTTTCGCCCCACTCCGAAAACCCCCAAGGGAAAAATCCAGTGGCGAGAAGTTAAAGTCGCTATCTTAGCCCGCCTGGGAACACGGCTCACCCGAGCTAAAAAGAGTGTCCCCCAACTACTGCGTCGAAGACTGGTAGCAGTATTGGGCGATATCGACCAGTTCATCCCCTTACTGCAACTCGAAGCCCGCAAACAAGACTTTGAATCGGCCCCAAGCGTCATCTGGTTGAGTGATGGGGGGCGAGGCTTCTGGCGAGTCTACCGCACCTTGTTCTCTCACTGTGCTGTGGCAGTTCTCGATTTTTTCATGCAGCAGGCCATCTTGCACGAGCAACAAAAGTGATGTTTGGGGATGTTCGCTCTGCTCAAGCCCAAGCCTGGTTTCGGCGCTGGCGACACCAATTGCGACATGGGCAACACCTATTAGTATTGCGGTCCTTGACGATGTTGATTCACTCACAATTGTTTACGGGCAAATCTTTTACGACGTTGCTCCAGGTACAGGCTTATTTCCAGCGCCATCTGCGACACATCCAATATCGCCACTTTGAACAACTACAGATACCGCTGGGGTCAGGAATGGTCGAAAGTGCTTGTAAGTGGCTGATTCAACAGCGCTTTAAGGGGGTTGGTATGCGCTGGAGTGAGGATGGTTTCAATCATCTACTCATGCTGCGGCTTGCCTGGGTCAATCAACGGTTTGACTCCCTATTCCCAGGGGTAACCATTCCGAAGTCTAAGGCATCCCCGATCCATTAGCTACGCCCGAAGTCAGTCTATTTTTACTGGATGATGACAAGCTTATTTGTATCTGCCGAGATATCAGCGATCGCAAACGGCTTGAACAAGAACAGGCCCAGCTGTATAAATCCCTCGCCCTCAAATCTTCTGCTATCGAGGCATCAGATACTGGCATCGCAATTCTAAAGGATGGGAAATATATCTATCTCAACGCCAGCCATCTGTCCTTGCTGGGGTATGAGGAACATGAACTACTGGGCGAGAGTTGGGAAATACTCTATGACCTGGAAGAGATGGAACGATTCAAACAACAGGTTTTCCCGCTTATGGCGCGGGAGGGGCGCTGGTTAGGGGAGGCAACGGCTCGACGGAAAGACGGGAGTTACTTCTCTCAAGAGGTGAGTTTGTCGGCATTAGAAGATAACACACTGATTTGTATTTGCCGAGATATTAGCGATCGCAAACTACTGGAGCAAGATCAAGCACGATTGACGGCTGTTCTAGAAGCGACCCCGGACTACATTGGGATTGCCAGTGCTCAAGGAGAAATCCTATGGCATAACAGACAGCTTAGAACCCTCCGTTCAGATCTGGAGCGGCATCAGGAGCATCGCTCGATTGCAGATTGTCATCCCAATTGGGTCAACCAAATTATTGTTGAAGAGGCTTTACCTGCTGCGATTGAAAATGGCAGTTGGACTGGAGAGTTGGCACTCCTTGATGGGAATGGAGATGAAATCCCCGTTTCGCAAGTCATTATTGCCCATAAAGCAGTGGATGGGACCATTGAGAATTTTTCGACCGTCATGCGAGATATTCGCGATCGCAAAGCGGCAGAAGCCAATCTTCGCGCCAGCGAGCAACGATTCCGACGCGCCATCGAAGATGCGCCTTTCCCGATCATGATTCACGCCGAAGACGGAGAGATTCTGCAGATTAGCTCTACATGGACCGAGTTAACTGGTTATACCCTCGCCGACATCCCCACGACAGCGGACTGGACCCAGCGGGCCTATGGACCAGATGCTATCCGTATTCTCGAAGAAGTCATAGTATCCAAATATAGCCGAACCAAGCGTTGGGATGAAGGGGTGTTTGTTATTCGCAAACAGGATGGCGACTACTGTTTTTGGCAGTTTAGCTCTGCCCCCTTGGGAACTTCACCGGATGGACGTCGCTTAGTCGTTTCCATGGCCGTTGATGTCACTCAACGACGACAAGCTGAAGATGATCTGGAACAAGCCAATCAACAACTGGAAGAGTATTCCCAAACCCTAAAGCAGAAAGTAGAAGAACGTACCATTGCCCTCCAAGCCGCCAAAGAACAGGTTGAGAAAGCCAATGAGTACGAACAGGCACTCAACCGGATCACCAAAGACATTCGCCAAAGCCTCAACCTCAACGATATTTTTGCCACCACAACCCAAGCCGTCAGGCCCATTCTGGGGTGTGAACGGGTAACGGTTTACAAATTTGATGTGTATTGGGGCGGAAAGTTTATTTTCGAGTCGAAACAAGAGACGCTAGAACCGTTAGTTTTTAGCTCTCGTCAAGCCGAGTGGAATGATTCCTTCCTTGTGAATGAAGAAGGGAATCCCTGTGTCTTTAACACCACTTACCAGGTTGATGATATCTACGAGAAAGATCTGTCCCCCTGTCACCTTGAGGTTCTGGAGCGATTTAATATCAGAGCCTACCTGGTAGTCCCAATTTATGTCGGCCAGAAGCTCTGGGGGTTACTGGCGGCCTACAATCATTCCCAACCCCGAGCATGGCAGCCCGGTGAGGTCAGGCTATTTGAACAGGTCTGCAGTCATTTAGGCGTTGCCCTCAAGCAAGCAGAGCTACTATCAGCCATGGCTGAGTCCAAAGAAAAAGCCGATGCGGCGAACGAAGCCAAAAGCCTTTTTCTCGCCAATATGAGTCACGAACTCCGTACGCCCCTCAATGGCATTCTGGGTTATGCCCAAATCCTGCGCCGCTCAGAATCCCTATCGAATAAAGAACGGGAAGGGATAGACACCATTTATCAGTGTGGTTCCCACCTGCTGAACCTGATTAATGACATTCTGGACATTTCTAAGATCGAGGCGCTCAAACTGGAGTTGACCCCTAAAGCAGTCAATCTGCCTCACCTCTTACAGACTGTCGTCGAAATGTGCAAAGTTAAGGCTGATCAAAAGGGGATTCAATTTCACTATCAACCCAGTTCCCAGCTTCCTCAGCAGGTTGAGGTGGATGACAAGCGCTTGCAACAGGTTCTGCTCAATCTATTGGGGAATGCTGTCAAATTTACGGATCATGGCTCGGTGGCCTTTATCGTCGATGTCGCCCCCCTTTCGGAACAGCAGGTTTCCATCTCTTTCCGGGTTATCGATACAGGGGTAGGCATTGCTGAGCAAGATTTGGTCAAACTTTTCCAGTCCTTCGAACAGGTCGGTGATCAACATAAACAAGCTGAAGGGACGGGCTTGGGACTGGCCATTAGTCAGCGTATTGTCCGGCTGATGGTCAGTGAAATTCATGTCACCAGTCAGCCTCAACAAGGCAGCGAATTTTCCTTTACGGTTAATCTTCCCCTAGCGGAGCAGGGGAAGATTAACAGCAGAGTAATCCTGTGATTGTTGATTACCAAGGAAAACGGCGACAAGTGTTGGTCATCGACGATCGATGGGAAAATCGAGTCGTCCTGTCGACGTTGTTAGAATTGGTGGGCTTTACTGTCTTTGAGGCAGAGCAGGGACAGGCTGGACTCGACATTCTGAATCAGGGAACCCCCGATCTAGTCATTACTGATCTGATCATGCCAGGCATAGATGGTTATGATTTTTTAGCTACCGTTCGCCAATCTGAACCCATCAAAACGATAAAGATGATTGCGACGTCGGCAACGATTAACCAAAATGTACAGAACAGAGCATTTAAGGCGGGTTGTGATGCTTTTCTACCAAAGCCCATTGATGCACAGAATTTGTATCACACGATTGCTGAACTGCTGCAGTTGGAGTGGATTTATGAAGCTTTACCCGAGGGACAAACATCTAAACAGACTGGGTTGACCACTCCGAGTACTGATATCATTGTGCCGCCTCCGGAGAAGCTGACTGTTTTGCTGGAATATGCTGCCAGTGGTTTTGTCAAAGACTTGCGCGAACAACTCGATCAGCTGGTTGCAGCTGACACCCAGTATGCTGCATTTGCCCAACCGCTCATAATTTTATCCAAACAATTCAAGATTGAAGAGATCGAAGGGATACTTAGAGATTATTTAGGTCAATCAGACTCCAATTGATACGTTATCAACAGAGCCATCTGGGATTTGAGGATAAGCCCGTTCTGTCTCAATTTCTACTGTAATAGTGCCAGGAGATCGGCTTCCGATAGTTGGTTAATGCCTAATGATTGTGCTTTTGTAAGTTTAGAGCCAGCATCTGCACCAACCACCACATAGGATGTATTTTTACTCACAGATCCGGTGACTTTGCCCCCTGCATCTTGGATCATCTGTTTGGCCTGATCGCGTTTCAAGGTCGGCAATGTTCCGGTAATCACAAAGGTTTTCCCCAATAAGGTTTGAGGCTGAGTCGGCTCAGATACGATGGCCTCAAACTGCAGACCCGCTGCCTGTAGGCGTTGAATCAGGGTCTGGTTCGTGGGGGTTTTAAACCATTCATAAACAGATTGGGCAATTTCAGGACCAATCCCGTGGATGGTTGCAATTGCATCGCCGTCCACGGCCATTAATGCGTCTACCGTCGGATAGTTTTCGGTTAGTAATTGAGCGTTGACACTGCCCACATGCCGAATCCCCAATCCGTAGAGGACTCGATGCCAGGGCTGCTGTTTGGAGGTTGCGATCGCACTCACAATCTTCCGAGCCAGTTTCGTCCCCATCCGATCCAAGTCCATTAGTTTGTCTTCATTCAGTTCATATAAATCAGCCACAGACTGAACCATTTGGGAATCGGCCAACTGACCGACAATCTTTTCCCCTAAGCCATCAATATCTAAAGCCCCTCGGCTGACCCAGTGAATCAGCGATCCGCGCAAGATGGCAGGGCAAGAGGCATTGACACAGCGGGTCACCGCTTCCGATTCGAGCTGCACGGCAGGCTGTCCACAGCTCGGACATTCTGTGGGCATCTGGTAGGGCTGAGCACCTGCAGGCCGCAGCTCAGGCAAAACCCGCAACACTTCAGGAATAATTTCTCCGGCTTTGCGGACGACGACCGTATCGCCAATATGGATGTCGAGTTCCGAGATGCGATCGCGATTATGTAGCGTGGCTCGAGAGACTGTTGTCCCCGCTAACTGGACAGGTTTAAATTCAGCCACGGGGGTAAGGGCGCCAGTCCGTCCGACATTAACCGTAATCTGTTCGATGCGAGTGGCCGCTTCTTCCGGTGGATACTTCCAGGCAATCGCCCAGCGGGGAAACTTCTGGGTAAATCCCAGTTCGTCCTGTACCCCTAAATCATCCAGCTTAATCACCACTCCATCGGTCAAATAGGGCAGATCGAGCCGCTTTAAGGACCAGTCATCATAGTAAGTCTGCACCTCTGCCAGACTTCCGCACTGGCGTCGATTGGGATTAACCCGAAAACCGAGCTGTTTCAGGGTTTCTAAGGCTTGCCATTGGGTTTGGGGAAGGGCCAAATCATCCGTGGGGCCAGAAATATGGATCGTATAGGCGAAGAAATCCAACTTGCGTTCAGCCACCACTTTAGAGTCAAGCTGACGGAGGGTACCAGCGGCGGCATTGCGGGGATTGGCAAACTCGGCTTCTCCTGCCTGGATGCGATCGCGGTTGATTTGCTCAAATACTTGTAGCCCCAAAAACGCTTCCCCTCTCACCTCTAGCCATTCGGGGGGATGTTCAATATTCAAGCGCAGGGGAATGGAGCGGATCGTTCTCACATTTTGGGTAATCTCTTCTCCCTTGGTGCCATCGCCTCGGGTAGTGCCCCGCACCAATAGCCCATTTTCATAGGTCAAGGCCAACGCCGATCCATCGATTTTGAGTTCGGTCACATACCCCGGCTCTTGGCTGAGGTTGGGGACTAATTTATGCCAGCGCTCATCCCAGGTGTCCATATCACCTCGGTCAAAAGCATTTTCCAAACTATAAAGGGGAATCCGATGCTGAACCGACACAAACTGAGTGGCAGGACGTTCTCCCACCCGCTGGGTGGGGCTATCAGTCGTAATCAGTTGGGGATACTGGGCCTCCAAATCCACCAGCTCGTGATAAAGCTGGTCATAAATGGCATCTTCCATGATGGGAGCATCCAACCCGTAGTAGGCATAGCTTGCTTTCTGCAGCAACTGTCGCAGCTCTTGCACCCGTGCTTGATCTGAAGAGGATACTGTGTTCACAGTCCACAAAATCTCCCAAAGTATTAGGTCGGCAATTTCATCTCAGTTAGAGATATCCAGAAGCTAGGGTATATCCCACTCTGGTTTAGAAGTAAAAAAATGAACAATCACTGAAGGAATGGATTGATCGAAATCGGTGTTTTTTGCAGCTTGGCCCCGGTAGGAGGGACAAAGCGAAAGGCGTCGGCAGGAACTGCAAGGGGATTGGTGTATTGAATCACCTTCTCCTGAATATTGAAGTCCAAGGTTTGGGGATTCTGACTGGCCATTTGCAAGTACTTAATTTCAGAGGTCAACTCATCTATAAAGGCCTGCAGCTGATAGCCTTTCGTTTGATCCAAATAGGAGTAGGTGGTGTATTGAGCCCCCTCTAACCGTTGGGTATCAGACTTGAGTCCAGCCTTATCCGGTGCAAACTTAGATTCCAAAATCTCCACCAGCTTGTCTTCTGGCACATTCACCAACAAGGCAATATTGTCTTTCCCAGCGCTATTACGGATGGTTGAAAACAACCGAGACAGCATACCCGAGAGAAAGTTATCATTGGCATCTTGGAACTGTTGATAGTCACGAACCGAGTAAACATTTTTACTGAGATCGTGGGTCCAAACGTGTTGACCGTCTGAGACTAACAGATATTCTCTCCCCACTTCCCCCGTTTGGTCCCTAAAGCTAATCTTGGTTCTGAACCGGTTAGGCTCTTCTGAAATGGTTTGGATTTGAGCCACTGAAACGAGATCTGCCCCAGGCGTTTTAGCCTCCAGGGTCAATTCTGATTGGAGCAAATAACGATCGTTGGCTAAGAACTGGCGCATGGCCCGAACAAGCAGGCCATAGTCAACCGTTTTCTCTGCTGGATGGACAAAGGGTTGGGCAACGGGTGTCAAAAGAGGGGAATGAGACCGGGACCAAGCAGGTTGAACCAGCAATCCCACCATAAAAGCTGACAACAAGCAAACCTGACGCTGATAGCCAAAAAGTTTCGTCATATCCATCAACCACCTACGCCAGCTATCACCTACCGTTCTAGCCTGGATTTTTTGCCGTAGCCAGTCGGGCTTTGGCATAGGATGCCCTATTGCTACCCTGCTTTTTTCAGGGGTTGACGATTCTTTTGGGTGCGAATTTGCTGTCGTATATCGGAATAAGCATAGGCTCTGCCGTCCCCCTGCTTCTGCATATGCCTGATCACAAATTCTTGATTGTCCAGGTAGGCCCCAACGCCAAATTGTTCAGCTGCATTTTTAAAGGCATCAGCAATCGCTCGTTCAATGGGTGTGCCATAGGTTTGCTTTTCGGGATAAGCTTTGTCGTTTCCCACACCTTCTCGGGTTAATCCCTCTAGGGTGAGCTGACAACGCACCACCACATATTCCCCAACGATCACAGGATCGCTATAGGAAACGGACCAGTCTGGACAAACCTCATTGAGTCGTTTGCGAATTCGCTGCCAAGGGATAAAGAACCACTTACCGCCTCCTGGCAGAGTTCGATCTTGATGCTCTGCGGCGGGGAAGGGAGCTTTGAGTTGGTCTAGAAGTTCAGTCTTCATGACTTCGATAGCTTTATAGTATAATTGTACTATATTATACCCATATAAATACAGTGACAATAAGCAAAATACCGAAACCATTTATCAGTCTTTGGTCGATGATTCCTTAAGGTTTATTGCAGAATCCACTGAAACCCTTTTTGTTGTGTGAACCTGAAGATTAGTAAATTTAAGTCAAAAAAGCTTAAGAAGCCTGACAAATGGAACAACAGCAAAAACAAACAGTGGTGGTTACCGGAGCGTCTTCAGGCGTCGGTTTATATGCAGCTAAAGCCTTAGCCCTCACCGGTAAGTGGCACGTGATTATGGCGTGCCGCAATTTTCTGAAGGCAGAAACGGCTGCCCAATCTGTAGGCATTCCCCGCGACAGCTACACTGTCATCCATCTTGATCTGGCTTGCTTTGAGAGCATTCACCGATTTGTAAAAGACTTTCGGGAAATGGGCCGTTCTTTAGATGCTCTCGTCTGTAACGCAGCTATCTATATGCCCCTGCTTAAGAAGCCGCTGCATACAGCAGAAGGGTATGAGCTAAACGTAGGTACCAACCATTTGGGGCATTTCCTGCTCTGTAATCTGATGCTGGAAGATTTAATGCGGTCTGGGTATGATCAGCGCCGTCTGATTATCCTCGGAACCGTAACCGCCAATCCCAAAGAGCTGGGCGGCAAAATCCCCATTCCTGCACCGCCTGATTTGGGCGATATGAGAGGTCTGGAAGCTGGCTTCAAAGCGCCTGTCTCCATGATTAATGGCAAGAAATTTAAGCCCGGTAAGGCCTATAAGGACAGCAAACTTTGCAACATGCTGACCATGCGTGAACTCCATCGTCGTTATCATGATTCTACGGGAATTACCTTTAGCGCCCTCTATCCTGGATGTGTGGCGACCACAGGATTATTCCGCGATCATTTCTCTCTCTTTAGATTCCTATTTCCAAAGTTCCAGCGCTTTATCACCGGTGGCTTTGTCACGGAAGAACTAGCTGGCACCCGAGTGGCCCAGGTCGTTTCTGATCCACTTTTCGGCAAGTCTGGTGTGTACTGGAGCTGGGGGAATCGCCAGAAGGAAGGTCGCCCCTCCTTTGAGCAAGAGATGTCTAACGAGTCTTTAGATGATGCTAAAGCACAACGACTTTGGGACTTGAGTGAAGGTCTGGTGGGTCTCTCCAGCCAAGATACCTCCATGCCCCAGATGAGTACCTCTCACTAATTCAGATCTACTTTGGCATCAAAAACAGAGCGCCGCGGAATCCCACGGCGCTCTTCCGATTTAAACCAGACGAATGGCCTAATGAATCAGACTTACAGTTTAAATTAACCCAGGACAACAGAACTCAGAAACGCAGCTCCCATACCGCTCAGGATAAATCCGGCAAATCTTAAATTCAACAAACCTTGGCTCTGATTCTTTTTCTGAATGGCTTTACCCATGGTCCAGGCCACTAGACTAATTACTAGCTGAATGGAGACAAACCCGAGCAAGTAGGACAGGGTAGGCGTCATCTCCGCACCAACAATGGCTTCACCATAGGCATAGCCATGAAACACACCTGCAGCTGCACCCAGCAGCGATATCAACCAAATATTAGTTTGTAATCCTCGGGCTAAGACTAAGCCAAATGCTAGGACTGAAGCGGAAATAAACAATTCAGGAGCAGGCAAATCGAGGGCCTGTAAATGGATGCCTGTGCCTGCTAGGGACCCTAGTACAAATACTATCGGTACCAGCACCCCTTTGCGCATCAAGGCCGCCACCAGGCCAGCAGCAATCACAAAGGCCAGATGATCCATGCCAATCACGGGATGTCCCATCCCAGACATAAACCCTTCAAAGGCATTGGCTGGTAACCGCCCACCCAAAGGATGATGGGCGAAAACCGGGGAAGAACAGGTCAGTAAGGTGAGGATCCCTAGGGTAATGCCCAGTCCTAGCCGACGGCTAGTGAAGGGGCTGCGGGATCGGGTGGAAATGGTCATCGATTGGCTTTCCTCAGATAGATGATGCAACTTCAATAGGGGGCTATCCCTTACAATCCAACAGTTGGGCCAGTTGGGCCTCTAGTTCACCAGCAGCAATGACCCCAGACTCAACGGCTACTTTTTCTAAAGCGGTTAACCAACATTGATAATAGTCCCATTCCGGATCATCTAGGGAATGGGTGGTTTCCCACTCATCGATGGTCTCGATTAAGGTTTGGCGGAAGGCTTCCCATTCAAAATGCCCCTGTTTTGAGAGGGCAATGGCGACCCCAAAGGCCAGCTTTTCCCAATCCCGTGCGAAATGAAGGTGACCGTCTTGGCGGGGAGGAGCTTCTTCGGGCGACCCCATCAAACTGGTTGCGGCAAAATGCTCAAACTGGGTAAACATGACTGTCATCCTCCTCCTAGACTTGCACGGTGGCAACACCCATCATGGCTTCTGGCGTTAGTAGATCAGCCAATTGGGCCTCGTTCATACCCTCAGTCCCCGCTGGCCGCATGGGCAAGACCCACCAGCGAATCTGAGCACTGCTATCCCAGACTCGTACCTCTACAGAATCGTCCAGGGTGACGCCAAATTCTTTGAGGACCACACGGGGTTCTCTGACCACCCGTGCCCGGAACGTTGGATCTTTAAACCAGTAGGGGGGTAAGCCCAAGGTGGGCCAAGGATAGCAAGAGCATAAGGTACAAACAATAACGTTATGGACCTCGGGGGTATTCTCGACAATCCGCATATGCTCCCCTTCCGCCCCGGACATGCCTGCAGGAAAGTCTAGTTCTTGGCAGGCGGCATTACAATCGGCCAACAGCCGCTGTTTGAATTCCGAATCCACCCAGGCTTTGGCCACCAACTTGGCTCCGTTAAACGGCCCCATTTCCGTTTCAAAGTAGCTGAGGATTTGATCGACGGTCTTGCCAGTGATAATCCCTTTTTCGATCAGCAAGGATTCCAAAGCCTTAACCTTGGCAGCACTGTAAGTTTCCCGATCGGCGCCATATTTAAATCCAGGGTAATTGCTAGGCATAATCTAGGCGGCTTCCAAATAAACTTCAAAAATATCGTTGTAGTAAACAGAATTGGGCTCAGTCAGAGATTCAGGCCAAATATCTTGGGGCTGGAACAGCAGGCTATACACCGGCATGGGCGTACCAATCCCATCTTCAGTGGGGAAGAAGTAGGTAAAGGCCCCTTCATAGACCAAGACCACCACCGCTTCTCTATCTCGCAACTGCCCAGGCAAGCGACTATGGGCACCAGGATGAACATTTTTGACTTTGACGCGATCCCCCACTTTAAATTTGGGCGGGGCCGGGGCGGGCCGCATCGGTGAGTCCCCTTCTCGCAAGTATTTATCGACCTGGGTATCGATTCCAGCTTTGCCACCCTTGGGGAGGGGAGCGGCAGCTTTCGTGCTGTCTTCTAAAAACTCAGCGGTGCGGGTATCGAGTTCTTCTTGGGTAATGTAGCCTTCTTCCACAAAGAAGCCCGAAATCCCCCCCAGCCATTTTTCGTAATACCGTAGCCGGAAATACTCAAAGGGATGCATGGCTTCAGCCCCTTTGCGCAGATGCCCCCAGGTCCAGAAGCTCTTAAATTGGGTGGGGACTTTGGCAATCTCATAATTCGGCAGAGCGGTATCCAGGTGATTGCTCAGGGCCATCATGGCAGTGTGGATACCGAAGATCCGCTTTTCCCAGGGTTCCACAAATACTTGTTTTTCAACGTTAATGGGATCGAGCCCTTCGAGGCCCCCTAGATTGTGCTGTAGTTTCATGCGTATACCTCTGCAGTTAAGGCTGGGGAAAGGGGCTGGGCCAAACAGCTCTGAAAACCAGTACGCAGTTTGGTTTCATCAAGATTTCTGCCGATAAAGACCAATTCATTGCGGCGGGTTTCCCCCGGACGCCAGGGTTTACCGGGCCTGCCGTCTAAGGTCATATGCACCCCTTGAAAAACAAACCGACGATCGGCGTTATCCATATCCAAAATGCCTTTCATCCGAAACAGATCGGGGCCGCGAGCTTGAACGAGCTGGTAGAGCCATCGATTGAGTTTGACGCTGTCTACGGTGCCCGTCTCGGTAATGGCAACAGAGGAGACGGTTTGATCATGTTCGTGGGCATCTTCGTCTAAAAACTCGGGGTCGATGCTGAGGGCATGGCTGAGGTTAAAGGCTTGGACCCCCAGAAGTTGAGTGAGGTCCATCTTGCAGTGGGTGGTGGGATGTAGGGTTGCGATCGCATTGATGCTCCTTACCTGTTGCGTCAGGGCCGTCAGAATTTCCGGTGAGACCAAATCCTGCTTATTCAGCAAAATCACATCCGCAAAAGCAATTTGCTCTTGGGCTTCACTACTCTCCCAGTGGTCCCAAATATGCTTGGCATCTACGACGGTGACGACGGCATCGAGTTGGGTTTGCCGCAGCATCACTTCATCGACAAAAAAGGACTGGATCACGGGGGCTGGATCGGCAAGGCCCGTCGTTTCAATCACCAAGTGATCAAAGCGGTCTCGCCGCTGCATCAGGTTGCCAATAATCCGAATTAAGTCTCCGCGAACGGTGCAGCAGATGCAGCCATTGTTCATTTCAAAGACTTCTTCATCGGCATCAATCACCAACTGATGATCGATACCGACCTCACCAAATTCGTTGACAATCACCGCTATCCGTTGATGGTGCTCTTCTGTCAGAATGCGGTTCAGTAGAGTGGTCTTTCCTGCTCCCAAGTACCCCGTCAAAACGGTAACCGGAATCTTTTGGATCAATGCCATTGTGTTCTCCTGCCCTAACTCAATACCGTCATGACTCGAAATCCAATCGTCCGGTTGAGGGCATTGGGGTCATAACCGGAACGGCTGGCCGAGCGCAGTCGCTCTGGAGGATCTAACCAGCCCCCACCCCGAATAGACCGCTGTGCCAGGGTATTTCGAGCATCGGTTCTTTGCCACCGATCCGCACACCATTCCCACACGTTGCCGTGCATGTCGTGTAACCCAAAAGCATTCGGGGCAAAGCTGCCTACGTCCAGGGTTTGTCGCCGATACGTGCCTGCGGCTTCTCCTGCATAGGTGTATGTGCCCACATAGTCGGCCCATTCGCTGGTGATAGTTGCTCCGGTATGGAACGGGGTCTGGCTACCCGCCCGACAGGCTTGTTCCCACTGAGCTTCTGTGGGTAATTGGTAGGTCCGTCCCGTTAGATGGCTGAGGCGAACACAGAATTCGACCGCCTCTAGCCAAGAGATACTCTCCACTGGACGGCGAGAACCCTGAAAATGGGAGGGGGCAGGATCCAGTTCTCGCTTTACTTTTGGTAACGCTGCGACTGCCGCCCACTGGGCTTGGGTAATGGGACATTGACTAATAAAAAAGGCTGGTTCGCTAGTATGCCGAGCTTGGGCGAAATTGCGATGTTTAGAATGAACCCATCTGACCCAGGATTGACTAGATGGGATGGCTACCATGTTTAATGCTTGTTGAGAATCTAAGGACTCTAAAAAAAACTGGTTACTTAGCTTTTGAAGACCAACTAACTGCCCCTTTCGATTAATTTTTGGTGTCTCATACTCAAAGTTCTGTAAATCAACTGAAGTTAAGGGTTGTGATTGAAAAAACTTTAAATCCTGAAGCTTACCCTGTATTGAACAGGCAAGAGAAATACTTCCAAGTCCAGCAAACTGAAGGAATCTGCGACGTTTTACCACCAAACTAAACCTCCGAATATGGGGTTAACAACTGTCAGCAGGCTTAATAAAGAAGGGATCTTAGTCTAGATAAAACTTTTTAATAATAATGTTTTTTATAGAAGACTGATAATACCAATATTTTATTTTTTACCTGTAGTGAATGTAAGAGAATTACAGCAAGCTTTATGTATTACCTGATACGTTCTCTCGTTATGTCATAAAAGTTCAATAATAATGAACAGACTTCATGCTTGTATTCAGCAAATAAAGGCGGGCTTCAATTATGTCGAATTAAGATGCTAATTGATTTCTTGCATTGGCTTTTTGAACCGTTTGAACGGTGTGCAGAGGCGGGTATCTGCATGGACTGACGCTGTGTTTTAACTAGATGCTTTGATATTGAGGCATGATGGCTACAGCGCTGCCTTTATTGAACGGGTGTAGGCACAGGGAATGATGATGAAAATTTGTCTATGCAGTCTGGGGATACTCCTTTTATCGGAGTCAGTCCTTGCAACCCCCTGTAAAATTTCTCAGAGTGTTTACCGAGATGCTGACGGCAAAGGTTTTGAATTAGTGTTTGGGGTTCCAAAAACCGGATCACCCTTTCTAGCCTCGGCCACGATCCAACATTCCCAACAAGATCCGCTGTATCGATTTAACCTAACCCAGGCGAATGGTTATGGCTCCATCTCATTACTATGGCAGCCAAAGACTAAACAACAAATCCAAAGCTTCCGCTTGAACTTTTTTAGCCCAGACTTTAAATCAGCGACTCCTGTGATCTTTGGACGAGAGCCGCAAGCCCCAAAGTATGCCTTTATTACAGACTTAGGAAGTTTTGACTACTATCAACGTCGAGGTCAAATCTCAGACCAAACCCCACCCCAAATCGTAGACATGATGTGGGTTCATGATCGCTGTGTGGGCAGCAATTAACCCTGAGGATATTGGTAGAGTATTCTCGCCTGCTGAACGGTGATGGTTTCGCCTTCTACAAAGGTGGCTCGCTCTATTTCGACCAGCCCATAATTCTCAAATTCAGCCAGTTCCAAGGGGGACAAGGGCCAGGGAGGTCCCTCACACGCTTGTTCATTGGCACGAATTCGGGTCACAACGAGGAGCTGACCTGTTTTGGCAACGAGCGGTGCGATCGCACCCACGACTTGTGGACGTAAAGGGATGGGCAACGCTTGAATATTGCGGCATTCATAGACCAAATCAAACGCCTGGTTCCAGTCGGGATCTAGGTGAAAAAGATCGGCGACTTGGTAGTCCACTGCCGAGTTCGGGAAGCGTTGATGGCACCATGCGATCGCAGTGGGTGATACATCAAACGCAGTCACCTGATACCCATAGTCTTGTAGAGCCTCAGCGTCATTTCCCAACCCACAGCCAATCACCAGGGCTTTGCTCTGAGCTGGGGGTTGGGGTTGTTCTGGTAGCCAAGCTTGTAAATAAGGATGAGCCGTGGCTTTGGCCCAAGGCACTTGATCTGCATTGCCATTGGCTTGAGCATATAGAGGTTCAAACCAAGCATAGGGCTGGTTTTGGGCTTGGGCTTCGGAGGCTAAAGATTTAACCCGATTTTGCACAGAGTGGGGCTGTTCTTCAAACATATTCTTTTAGGGTTTCTTCTCAAGTATTGCAGGGCAGACTAGTAATGAATGATCGAACAAACCAGCTTTGGGGGCAGGTATGGCGAATTCAGAGCATTTTCAGATTCTGGAGAAAGGGACAGAAGCCTGGAATCAATGGCGGCAGGATAATCCCACGGTTAGTCCAGACTTACAAGCAGCCAATCTCAGCGGGAAAGACTGTTGCGAGATTAACCTCAGTGGAGCCAATCTTACCCAAGCCAACCTTAGCCGTACTTTTATTCGTTGGGCCAATCTCAGCCAAGCCCAACTGGTCGGCGCACAGCTAACAGGTACAGATTTAAGCGGTACCAACCTGGAACATGTCAATCTCAGCCAAGCCAACCTGCAAGGGGCAACCATGCGCTGGGTCGACCTCTCCTTTGCTAATCTGACCCAAGCCAATCTTCAGGGAGCAACCTTGAGTGGTTCCAATCTTTGTCATTCCACCTTAGCGGAGACCGATTTCAGACGGGCTGAATTCCGCTGGGCCGATTTGCGAGGGGCTGACCTATTGGAGGCTGACTTAACTTGGGCCGATCTGCGAGGGGCTGACCTGAGAACGGCTGCCCTTGAATCAACAATTGCTATTGCGGCAGATTTCACTCAAGCCATTTTTACGGGGGCTTGTCTGCAAAACTGGGACATTAGTATCGAAACTAAGCTTGATGATATTGAGTGCCTCCATATTTATCTACAGGCTGACCAGCAGGATCGTCATCCATCCGAAGGAGACTTTACCCCTGATGCATTTAGAAAGCTCGTGCAACCGAAGCTAGCAACCCTCGATTTGATCTTTATGGATGGTATTGATTGGCTCGCTTTTTTGCAGGCGTTTCAATCGCTATGTACCAAATTTAATCAGGACGAGATTGAGATTCGCGATATTGAAAAAAAACATGGCGGGACTTATAGCATTCGCCTGAAAGTGGATAACCATTCAGATCTGGAGAATATTGAATCGTTTATCAAACAAGCTTATGATGAACAGCTTTTAACGGCTGGCAAGGTTTGACGCAGAATGTTATCAAGATTGTTGTGTAAATTAACATATTCAAGCATCTATCACGCAAAGACCATTTTTTTAGTTAAATGGGTTGCTTTTTATCCCAAGGCGAATAATGCTGATATTGATGCAAAAATCGTATTCTTCTTGGAAAAATTGCAATTCTCGGTATAAATTATTCCGTGATTAATAGAGGGGATAACTATGGGTGCATGGGGATATGGCAACTTTGAAAATGACGATGCGATGGACTGGGTAGCTGACCTAGAAGGCTACTCAGACGATGGCATGATCATTGATACGCTCAACACCATTATTGACCAAGCAGATGACTATCCCGAAGCTCCAGAATGTTCAGGCGCTGTAGTAGCAGCAGAAGCCGTTGCAGCCCTTTTAGGAGAACCCCACGAAGATTGCCCAGATGAAATTGATGCATGGGTTGAGGAGCGCACCTCCCCTTCAGCAACGTTGGTGGCTAAGGCAAGGCAAGCGGTGGAAGTGATTATGTCTAATTCTGAGCTTAAGGATTTATGGCAAGAATCCGAGGATTTTGAGGCGTGGCAATCGAGCTTGGAAGATTTACTAACGCGATTGCCATATTGATATAGTTACCATCTGAAACAGTAAAGACATCTGTAAATGAATCAGGAGGGCACCCTCAATTACTTGTGGTTACCCTCCTGATTCGTTAATAAAAGACAGCGCTGCTGATCTTTTCTCGACTTAAGGAGCGACTAGGTTAGAGTTCATTTGAATAAAAACCAAAGCCAATAAGATTGCGAGCGCTACCAGCAACAGTGCTCTTCTTTCTTGGACAGACAGTTTCCCACAAGGTCCATCAGGTGGTGGAGTGACAGGAGTCGTTCTGCGACCCCCAGTTCGCGGAGGAACTGGGCGCACAAACGGCTGCACTTCACGAGTGAGCCGATTGGCAGATGACACTGATGGCGTTCTCCCCCGGTGGGGTGGTCGGATTCTAGAGGGACGACGGGCTGGACGACTCATCGGCGACCAATCCTTCTAACATCGCCATCAAAGGTAGGCACTGATAAGACAAAGGGATCGGTTGAGTAGGTTAGAGCCTGCTCTTCCAGAATCCCAATTGCAATTTCTTCACCCATTCGTAAACTGTCGTAGTAGTCAGTGAAGTAATGAACCCCTGCCATATCTCGACCAATAGAGATGTTGGCTGCAAGCTTATTCAGCTCGCCTTCCAATGTTAGAAAATATTTAATCTCTCTATCTTCCACTAAATTTCCTGAGGGAGCATCACTTGGACTTGATAGGTCAGGTGCCCTAAAAACAATTGGGGAATCATCGCTCTCTTGACGTTTGAAAGCCACTGTATCACCTGATACTGCTAGTACAGCACTCGTATCAAAGAATGCCTTGAGGATCGTTACACATGCTCCTGCCACGGTTGCATGGCCTGCTCCATAAGCAGGGTGCATTGGTGAACCTTCAGGAAATGCCATTGGTAGAAAATAATTCCCTTCAAGAGCATCTAGTGTTGGTTTCAGTTCTGTGGAGAAATTAGCAATGTGTTTCTTGAGTAGCTGAGGAACAGCCGCTTTCTCTTTTTCTGAAAGACGCTCTTTCTCATCTACAGGGGGACTTACAGGGGGACTACCCAGACGGCGCACAAGCTCAATTCTTGCAGCAAGGGCTTCTGGACGAAGTCGAATATGATTGTTGAACTTTTGAAATCGGACGGCTTTTAAGGCCCGCGTTGCAACTTCAGTGACTAAGTTCAAAATATGAGGTCCACCATACAATGCAAATCCACCTGCATTGCGCTTAGTAGTGGGAGAATTTGCTGCTTCACCTACACCCGATAAATGATCGAACCCTGGATCAAAGGGTGTCTTCATTCCCAAAAGAATGATACAGGCATTGAGATAAGCTTCGTACAGCGCATCATAGTGAACGTAAGTTGCTAAATCACGGGGAGTTGAAATAAACCGTCGACCAGGACGATCTGGTGCAATCGCATCAGTACCACCTGCTTTTATGTAGATCTCTGGATTTGTTTTAGGTAGCAAGCCTCTTTGAATTCGGACATACTCCCCCATCTCAGTCATATAATCAACACTGGGTTTAGCAACGGGGACCCTCTGGTCAATCTGGAGAACACCGTAGGTGATCTTTCCTTCTGCAACTTTTCCTCCACCCCCATTGATATCGGTATTACCTATCAATAAGAATTGAGATATATAGGGGCCAACTTCTACACCTGGAGATGAACCACGGAATACGGTTTGAGCATCAAGCTCACGAGTCTTTAGATTAACCTTTCGGGGGCGTCCCGTTTGATTTTTAACATAGCTCAATTTGTTGAGGCGATTAATCGAACTTTCAATATCACCATTGGCTTTATCTTTTTCGAAATTATTGAAAGGTTGATCGCGAAGAATGGCCAATTCATATACTTCTGCCATTTCTAGGACCAGCTCTGGATTAGGTTTCCCACTGGCATCCAGCAATGGTGGGGCTGGGGGCATCGTTACAGCCTGAGCATCTGGGCCTTCTAGCTCAAAAACAACGCCAGCCGTAGGAGCTTCCCATTGTCGGAAATCTTCTGGCTCGCAAATCTCCTCAACTTTGCCTGATTCTTCATTTAGTGCAAACTTAGCACCATGTCGAACAGGCGAAGTGAAAGCATCGATAAAGCCATCATCAATAGCACGGCGGAATTCGACAAAATCTTGAGAATCTTCTAGGAGTCCGGTTTTTCGGTTATGGGGGAGTCCTTTAGTAAAGGACATGAAATATTTAGCACCAGCGTATCGTTCTTCATCGCCGTTGGCCTTATGGTCAGGATGATTTCGACTTCTAGCTAGCTCTGCGGCTTCAACTCGAACTGCATAGGAATCTTGTCGACGATCTGTCATAGAAATCTTCCTTTAGTGTGTGTAGAGTAGTCAGTTATATACTTCTGGATAAGCTGTCAGGGACAAGCAAAAAAATTATGCGATATTTGTAAAACATCACATTTGAGAAAGTGGTTTTAGAGTTTGCCCTTACTGATAAGCACTAGAGAGTAAATATCATTGGCTAACCCTATTGATGTGATATTCAGCTGTTCGGTAGCTCTTATGCCTAACTGCTTTATCGAAGAATTAAGAGAGATGGAAGCATCGCCGAATTGTGGGTTCTCTACAGTGTTGAGATTATCTTCACAATAGCGAGTGAGATAGTGTTGTTCTTATTGTTAAGTTCCAATTTCTATCATGTCTGCGAAAAAATGTTTAGCATTTGATTATGGTTAGGTAAAAGCCAAAAACTTATATCTTTAGTGTATATATTGCATGACCGTTTATTCATTGTTTTGTTTCTGCATCGTTAAACAAAAATAAGCACTGAAGGTGTTGGCAAAAAATTGCTTGCATAATGACAGCTAGGCAGATTACGGCCTGAGCTATATTCTGGGAGCGAATTTGTGCCAATCGAAATAGGTCCCCTTGTTGGAGCAATCGAAATAGGTCCCCTTGTTGGAGCAATTGCAAAAATTGCCGCACCTGTTGCAGCTAATAAACTGCAACGGAATGAGGTCGTGATTAAGCTGCTCACGCAATTTGACCTGGTTCCTGAACACCCGCCTGCTGACTTTAGTGGTGCATATGCCTATGCTCTGGTGGAATATGGTGTGGGCAAACCTCCGTTAATGTTGGAGTTATTGCGGCAGGATGAAATTTGCCGGATCTTCAGGGAGTCATTTGAGCACAATAATCCCAATATTTTGCTAGCTGAAGGGGAGCGATATGTTCATGATTTTGCTTTAGGGGATGAGATTAGGGCCAGGGTTGTTTTACGTTCCTCCTAGAAAAAATAGGATGGTTCTACTGACCAACAGTAGAGAGACCGATGAGCCATCTAATCGATACTTTGAAGCAAGTCCCGGATTTCCGCAGTGCCCATGGCCGTATTCATCCGTTATGGCTGCTGTTGCTATTGATGGTGATGGGCATGCTTGCTGGATATCAAGGGTACCGTCCGTTAGAAACCTTTGTGAGCGATTATCGCCAGCCTTTAAGTGAGCTATTGGGGCTTGAGAGCCTCGAAGTTCCGTCTCACTGTACCTTTCGTCGAGTGATGAAGGGGCTTGACTTCCAAGCGTTGAGCCACCAATTTGAAGCATGGATGCTCTCGAAAGCCCAGACTCACTCTCCCGATAATTATGCAGCCTCCATTGATGGCAAACGGATTCGTCAGGGGCTGACAGATGCCAAGGGGAAGCAGCGTTTTGTGGGCTTGGTGAGTTTATTTGCGGTGGAAGCAGGCATCACCCTCAAGCTCGAAGCCCTCACTCAGGAGGATAATAGCGAAATCAAAGTCGTCCAGGCTTTGTTGGAAACCCTTCAACTCGATGGCTTGCTGATTACCATGGATGCCTTACACGCCCAAAAAACACTTGAGAAGATTGTGGCCTCGGGTAACGACTATCTTGTGGCGGTCAAATCCAATCAGGGAAGACTTTACGACCACCTCCAGACTTACTTTGAGTGTCTTAAACCCATGGCTGAGCACATCCACTCCGCCCAAAGTAGAGGACGAGATGAACATCGGTGTATACAGGTTTATGAGCCTGTCGGCATAGCCCTACAAGAATGGGAGGCAATTCGCTCTGTGCTTTGTGTCCAACGATGGGGCACTCGCAAAGGAAAGGAGTATCACAATACCGCCTATTACATCAGTTCAGCTGCCACCTCACCCCATCATTGGCAATCTCTGGTCCGAGAACATTGGGGCATTGAAAATCGGTTGCATTGGCCGAAGGATGTTGTTTTTGGCGAAGATGATTATCGACTCGAAGATGAACAAGCACTGCTCAATTGGTCAGTGCTTAGAACTATTGGGATTAATATCCTGCGGCTAAACGACTATCAATCCCTCAAAACCGCGATGACTAAGCTTGCTAATCGGGTCGATATTATTTTTTCGCTGCTAACTTAAAACAGCCCTGAGATTAGGGCTGAGGAAATTGACTATCCGCTTGAATTTGCCCGTTTCAGTGCCATTTTTTTTGAAGTGGCAAATCGGACGAGAAAGCCTGCAGAGGTCAGACGAGATCAGAATATTGCCAGTCTTCGAGATGGCTTAGATCGGGTACAAGAAAGACTTAATCGGCTACCTACTGTGGAAGCGATGCGGGCAGAGATGGCTCGCTTGGTTTCTCAAGATGGACTTATGCTGACGGGCAGTGACTCATCCCCCCAAGAGAGTTGTCGAGCCTATGGGTTGGCTCAGCAAATGCGGGGGTGGTTTGAGACGTTGGACTATGAGTTTGAGTCTTATGAGGCTTGGGAAACAGACTATTTTGAGTGGATTATTACCTATCGAGTGAGTCGGCGGCGATTTAATCGGGTGCTGGTGAGGGGGGTAGATGGCGAAGGGGGGGTTGCAGATGTTGAGGCTCTAGCGCAATCGGTTAAAGGCCAACGTACTGATGAAGGATGGCTGGTCAGTAGTCGTCGAATGAGCGAGGCAGCCAGGGAAGAGGTGGCGCAAACTGAGAATGAGCATTTGGAGTGCTACACCTTTGATGAATTGCTGGATCAGGATGCGGATTTTAGTGGCTATTTGACTTGGTTGGAGTCGGAGATTCAGCGTCGGCAGATTGATGAGCAATATGTGCCCCTGGCCTGTACAAAGGAGGAATTTAGTCCTCAAACCCAACAACGAATTGCGTTAAGTCGATATGGCGAAGCGAATGGTTGGATTGATGGCTATGTGGATGTGTGGCTGGATGACCCTGCCAAGGAACATATTTCTGTATTGGGAGAGTTTGGGACGGGAAAGACTTGGTTTACGCTGCACTATGCCTGGAAGGCTTTACAAGACTATCGCGAAGCACAGCAACGAGGAACTGAGCGACCGCGATTACCTTTAGTGATTCCGCTGCGAGATTATGCCAAAGCGGTAAGCGTGGAGTCGCTGTTTTCAGAGTTTTTCTTTCGCAAGCATGAGATTCCGATTCCGGGCTATTCAGCTTTTGAACAGTTGAATCGAATGGGGAAGCTGCTGCTGATCTTTGATGGCTTTGATGAGATGGCAGCGCGGGTCGATCGGCAACAGATGATAAACAATTTTTGGGAGCTGGCCAAGGTGGTGGTGCCAGGATCAAAAGCTATTCTGACCTGTCGGACGGAGCATTTTCCTGAAGCTAAGGAAGGGCGAGATTTATTGAATGCCGAGCTAAAGGCTTCGACAGCGGCTTTGACAGGGGAACCGCCTCAATTTGAAGTCCTGGAACTGGAAAAGTTTAATGAGGAGCAAATTCGGCAAGTGCTGTCCTTTCGGGCAGATGAGGAATCCGTGCAGCAAATTATGGGCTATCCCCAGCTTTTGGATTTGGCTCGTCGCCCAGTGATGACGGAGCTAATTTTGGATGCGTTGCCGGAGATTACTGCGGGCAAGCCAATTGATTTAGTGCGGGTGTATCTGTATGCCGTGCGGCGGAAGATGGAGCGGGATATTAAGGCAGAGCGTTACTGCCCAGGCTTAAATCATTGTGTTGAGAATGAAGGTATAACTCTATCTGAGACTATGTTTTAAGCACACCAGCAGTCAATCCGTACTCATTCGTTGAACAAGAAAGTCTCTGACCAGAAAATTAGTGAATCTGATATTCGAGCAATCTACCATCAAGGAGAGGATGCAGTTGTTGAGCTGGTCACCCTTCTTATTAAACGGATAGAGCGACTAGAAGAGCATCTTGGCAAAGATAGTCGGAACAGTAGTAAACCACCCTCAAGCGATGGCTTTGGGAAGCGGACCAAAAGTCTACGGGGTAAGAGTAAGCGTAAAAGTGGGGGTCAAAAAGGCCATCCCGGTAGTACCTTGGAATGGCGTGAAACCGTCGATGCCGTAGTGTTACATCCAGTCACTCAATGTCAAGGCTGTGGTGCCTCGTTAACAGAGGTCGCCGTCCTTGAGTATGAACTGCGCCAGGTTCATGAGCTGCCCTCCTTGTCATTACAGGTCATCGAGCATCAAGCAGAAGTCAAATATTGTGAGCACTGTCAAACCTTGAACCGGGGTAAATTCCCCAGCGATGTCACCAATGTGGTTCAGTATGGCAGTAATCTCAAAGGCTTGATGGTGTATTTGATGGAGGCTCAACTGTTGCCGTTTGAGCGCACCCGTGAACTGCTTAAAGACCTCTTGGGTTGTCAGGTTTCTGAAGGAACCCTGTGCAACACCCGTACAACCTGTGCCCAGCAATTAGAACCGATTGAAGCCCAGATCAAAGACGCTATTGAGCAAGCAGCTGTGGGACATTTTGACGAGACGGGGTTGCGAGTCAACAGCAAGTTGTGGTGGCTGCATGTCGCTTGTACGAGTGGATTAACCTACTACTTTGTCCATGCCAAACGCGGCACAGCAGCGATGGACGAAATGGATATTCTGCCAAACTTTACGGGCACGAGTATTCATGATGGTTGGAAGAGCTATGCCCGCTATGGTTGTACGCATAGCTTATGCAATGCCCATCATTTGCGCGAACTCCGATTTATTGTTGAACGCTACAAACAACCTTGGGCTGAGGAGATGATCTCACTGCTGCTAGATATCAAAGCTGAGGTAGAGCGGGCAAAAGCTGAACACTTAAGCGTTCTCGATGCGAGACAAGTCGAGGCGTTTGAGCAGCGGTATCGCCAAGTGTTAGCCGATGGATTCAAGCATAATCCAATGCCAACCGTCGATGAAAATGCACCCAAGAAACGAGGCAAGCAGAAGCAGAGTACACCCAAAAACTTGCTCGACCGACTTCGAAAGCACCAAGCTGCTGTCTTGGCGTTTATGTATGATTTCAGGTGCCTTTTGATAACAATCAGGCTGAGCGCGATATCCGCATGATGAAGTTGAAGCAGAAGATATCGGGATGTTTTCGCTCCTTGGCAGGTGCCCAGCAGTTCTGCCGCATTCGCGGTTATATTTCAACTTTGAGAAAGCAAGATATCCCTGTACTGGATGCACTCAAAAGTATTTTTGCTGACAATCCTGTTAGACCAGTGCTTCAGCCTGGGCAGTAACGGCAGAGCGAACCTTTACCTCGTTGGCGGATAAGCTTTATTTTCTGTGTGAGCTGTCTTGGGAGATGATTCTGTCGGATCAGATGCGGCTGAACTATAAGCTTTTTCCAGAACGGATTCGGAAGCTATTTGGCCCAGTGGTGCAAGAGCAAACGGATCTGGACCATTGGCACTACGACATGATGGGACAGTCGATGCTGATTCGGGATGCGGAGGGGAACTACAGCCCTGCCCATCGATCGCTGCTAGAGTTTTTTGTCGCCTACAAGCTGGTGGCTTTGCTGGGGGTTTTGGCTCCTGATTTTCTGGATGTGGCGCGGGAACAACCCCATATTGATCAAGCATTGCCTGCCCAGGAATATGACTGGTGGGATTATTACCAGCGGCAAGTGGATGAGCAGGGTGCCATCCAAGAGATTGCTCCTCTACTTCGGTTTAGATCAGAAGATCGTGAGAGTCTTCAGCCGCTACTGGTGCTTGCCCCACTAGCTAAGGCAATTTTGGATTTGGCCGTTCCCATGATCGACTCAGACCTAATGGTGGAACGGTTACTTCCCCAAATTCAAGCCACTCGGGGACAAACTCAGGAACAGGCAGGGTATTGGGGTGGTAACCTAACGCAGCTTTTGGTTGATAGGAATCCTTGGGCTTTGGAAACCCATGATTTGAGTAACACCCATTTACAAGGGGTTAATTTTGCCAATGTCAGCTTACTACAAGTGAATTTGGCCAGAGCTAGCTTGGCAGAAGCCCGTTTCAATAAAGTTCTAGCGGTCATTTATACCATTGCTGTTAGTCCCGATGGCCAGTGGTGGGCTATTGGGGAGAGTAACGGCAGACTGCAGATGTGGGACGCCAGTACCGGGCGCGTGTTATGGATCCGACAAGAACATTCTGGTGCTATTCGGTCGGTGGCCTTTAGCCCCGATGGCCAGCGGATTGTCAGTGGCAGTGATGACAAAACCCTCCGACTCTGGGATGCACAGGGCAACCCCATCGGCCAACCCTGGACAGGCCATAGGGCTTCTGTCAGGTCGGTGGCCTTTAGCCCCGATGGCCAGCGGATTGTCAGTGGCAGTGATGACAAAACCCTCCGACTCTGGGATGCACAGGGCAACCCCATCGGCCAACCCTGGACAGGCCATAGGGCTTCTGTCAGGTCGGTGGCCTTTAGCCCCGATGGCCAGCGGATTGTCAGTGGCAGTGATGACAAAACCCTCCGACTCTGGGATGCACAGGGCAACCCCATCGGCCAACCCTGGACAGGCCATAGGGCTTCTGTCAGGTCGGTGGCCTTTAGCCCCGATGGCCAGCGGATTGTCAGTGGCAGTGATGACACAACCCTCCGACTCTGGGATGCACAGGGCAACCCCATTGGCCAACCCTGGACAGGCCATACGAATTCTGTCTTGTCGGTGGCCTTTAGCCCCGATGGCCAGCGGATTGTCAGTGGCAGTGATGACAAAACCCTCCGACTCTGGGAGGTCGATACGGGTAAATGTTTAGGAGTTGTTCAAACAGGTTTATGTGGTGGCATGGACTTTAGTGGTGCCCTGGGTTTAACAGCAGCCCAAGAGATGGCCTTGAAAGCAATGGGTGCCTACTGTAACGATTAGGAGTCTCCGCACCTTTGCCAATGGATATACTTCAGCTAGCAAGTCATTCTACTTGCCCCTAGCTCTCTACAATCTCAACGGCAGAAGTGAGTTCCTTTAACTCATCTGCCGACAAATCAGACACGATCGCATAGTGAAACTCACCATCACTCCAGAACACCCCACCCGGTCCATCTTGGATCGCGAGATAGAGCTTCTCTGGTGTGAACTGAGGCAGCTCTGGCCGTTGAGAACGAGCAATCTGGTAAAACGAGACCTTGCCATGGTGCTCCGTATCGTACATGATCCGGACGCCCTTAGCCTTACCAAACGTGCAAACACTGCCCCCCAACAACTTAGAACTCATCTGGGAAAGAATCGGCATCGCTGAGGGCATTGGGGCCTGCGCCCTGAGTAAGGCAGCTAGCTCCATCGGCTGATTACTGGGGATGTCCACCGCCTTTGGCCCCTTCTTGAGCGACTTGTGATGATCCACTAGAATCTGTTCTACCCCTTGCCAGTTGCGGTTAACAAACGTATCCGTCGTGGTAATCACCACATTTCTAGGTGCGGTCTGAGGCATCGTCGAGGGCAGTGTAGCCATCAGACTTTTTTGTTCAGCCAACTCCTGGCGAACTTGAGCCAATTGTTGCTGAAAGTGGACGGTTTGCAACCCTAAAGCCATTGTTGTGACAGCTGCAATACCGCCAAAGATTTTGGCCCAAGGGCGTTGTGGATGGGGACTCGATTTGAGGGGCTCAGCGGATTGAGTCTGAGCCGTCTGCATCATCCGCTCCCGAGCGGAGGGTTGAGGTTGGGATTCAGCCAGGGCAAAGGGCAATAAATCCAGGGTCTCTTGCAGCCCAGCGACCTCCTCCCATAGAGAGGGGTGTTCTACCGCTAACTGCTGAAACTCAGCCATCTCTTCAGAGTCGAGGTTACCCAGCACATAGCCTGCGGTGAGTTCTTCAAATCGGTGATGGGGGGTTGGATCGACCATAAGACTAAAGCTCCATTTGCGTTCGTAGCGACTGGCGAAGTTGGATCAATCCTTTCCTTGCCCAGGTTTTGACCGTGCCTAAAGGCTTGTCCAATTGCTCGGCAATTTGGGACTGACTATATCCCCCGAAATAACTGAGTTCTAAAACTTGACGATACTCTTCCGGCAGTTCCGTTAAAGCCTGCTGAAGGGCTTGGCGTTTCTCGGACTGACTGGCATGGTCCAAGGGCGTCGGAGAAGGATTAGGTGACAGGCTGTCTTGCCACTGGGACAAAATGCGCCGACGATTTCCCTTCATTCGCAGTCGATCGATGGCCCTGGACCGAGTCACCGTCGCCAAAAAGCTTGATAAGCTGCCCCGGCTGGGGTTGTAAGTGCAGCGTTCCCACAGCCCCAGAAAGATCTCTTGCATCAAGTCTTCCGCTTCTGAGGAATTGCCCAAAATTTTATAAGCCAGGGTATAAACCAAACTGGAATACTGGTCGAACAAATATCCAAGGGCGTCTAACTCCTGTCGCTTAATCGCTGCAACCAGGTCAGCAATATCTGCATATTGAGAAGAGGGAACGGGGCGGTTCTCTTCTGAAGATGGATTGGGTTGGGGAACTTTCAAAAGCATCTGCCCACAGCATCATTGCACTCATTCTATATACGAGTCAGGTCTGCGATCGGATGTGGGTATCGCCCCATCTTTTTGAACCACATCCAATGGCTTCCCTCGTTCGTATTGAAAATAAGCACAAAAAAAAGGGACAAAATTGTCCCCGAACATCACTTTATTTCTAGGAGCCAGAGTATCATGGCAGCTCAATCAAAACGATCCAGATGTCTGCAAGCCATAACCTTACAGTGAGCGATTCCCCTTAAAGTGACCGATGGCTTCTTCCACTCCTCCCCTTATTGTGATTATTGGCGCTGGTTTTGGTGGCCTACAAACGGCTACTTCCCTGGGGGGAGCAGCAGCTCGGGTCACATTAATCGATCGCAATAATTACCACACCTTTGTGCCGTTGCTCTATCAAGTGGCAACGGCCACCTTGGAGCCAGAGTGGATTGCATTGCCGATTCATAAGCTGCTGCGTCGATATAAAAATGTTCAGTTTGTCCAGGGCAATGTCGAAGCCGTTGACTTGACGGCGCAGCGAGTGCAAACCGAACAGGTTATGTTGCAGTACGACTATCTGGTGCTAGCCACGGGGAGTCAGACTCATCTGCAGGGCGTGCCCGGAGCAAAGGAACATGCGCTGCCCCTCAGGACTTTGGAGGATGCGATCGCACTCAAGCATCATCTTTTACAGTGCATCGAACAAGCCGCCCAAACCAAAAATCCAGATGAGCGCAGGCAACTCTTAACTATCGCCATCGTCGGCGGTGGGGCGACGGGGGTAGAAATGGCAGGGGCTTTGGTGGAGTTGTGTCACCAATCCTGGCCCAAGGACTATCCCTGGCTCCAGGATGATCCAGTGCAGCTAATTTTGGTGCAGTCAGGATCAGAACTCCTACCTGAATTTCCCCATTCCTTGCGAACTTATACCTATAAAAAGCTGGCTATTTTAGGTGTAAACATTCAGGTAGAGACCAAAGTCGCATCAGTTCATGCCTCTCATCTAGAACTGGATAGCGGTACCCGGATTCCCTGTGCGACGACCATTTGGACCGCTGGGGTCAAAGCTGCCCACCCGCCCACGGAAGCAGCATTACCTCAAGGTCATCGAGATAAAATCCCCGTTCTCTCCAGCTTACAGCTGCAGCAGTACCCAGAGGTCTATGCCCTGGGGGATGCCGCTCAAGTTCCCGATCAAGCCTTAGCTGGTGTTGCTCCTGAAGCCTTACAGCAAGGAGTTTGTACGGCTCGCAATTTGCGTCGTCAGCTTAAGGGACTCACTCCCCAGCCCTTTCGATATTTCAATAAAGGTCGGCTGGCAATTATTGGCTGCTTTTCTGGGGTAGGCAAGATTGGCCCCTTTCCCCTTCGGGGTTTTCTCGGGTGGTTTCTCTGGCTGGCAGTCCATTGGGTCTATTCCCCTGGCTATCGCAATCGTTTGATGATTTTGGTCACCTGGCTGCAATCCTTTGGCTCCCGAGATAAATTAGCCCGGCAATTGTTGAAGCGTTCTCCGTCAAAATCTCCTGCTCGATTCAAGGTGTAATCGCTTCCCATAAAGGATCGACATTGTGCTCTAAACCGGGCCGTCCTGTCGATTCCCAGACCAGCGTTTTCTACTGTTTTTAGCCCTACAGACTAAACATCATCCTAGTTTTTTTACTATTTCGAGGACCATCATGACTACAACGTCTACAAATTCCAATCTCTCCATGCAGGCGTTTTCTTTATTACTCTTGCGCCTCGTGGTCGTGGCAATTTTTCTCTATCACGGTTTTCCCAAAGCCATTAATTGGGCAATGGCCAGCGAGAAATTTATCGGCTTTGGCTTACCCGGATTTTTGGGGCCGATTACAGGCATTGTTGAAGTGATTGCCAGCATCCTCATCCTGATCGGCTTTCAAAACTTCTGGGCCAACTGGGTATTGGTAGCGATTATGGCCGGTGCGATCGCAACGGTTCAATTCCCCAAAGCCATTAGCGAAGGGGCATTTATCGCCGGTCTAGAACGAGATTTAATGATTTTGGCAGCCTGTACCGTATCCGCTGCTTTTGGCCCAGGAGCATTAGCTTTGAAAAAGCGCTAGGGTCCTTCTTCTCTACTGCAGTCAGTTACTTTTAAGTCTTCGGCATCATCGACACTAAAGCAATATTATCTGCTACTCATAACGGTATCCATAATCACAACTCTCGAGCAAACAATAGAATGGCACTCAATTTTGGGTACACTAGCCTAATGATAGGCCCAGATAATCCTTTACTTAAACAGAAATAGAATCGTATGGTCACGGTTGACGAATCCCAACAAATTAGTGATTGCTTGCAACAAGTTTTAACCGTCAACGGTGCGCTAGCTGCTGGCATTGGCAATTGGAAAACAGGTCAATGCTTATTTAAAGAAGGTCTCAATAAGCCTGATTTCCCAACGTCTAAGATTGAAATCGCGGTCACCCATAATTCAGAGGTGATTAGGGCAAAACAGCGGGCTGCAGCGGCGCTAGAGTTTGATGACAAAATTGATGATATTTTGATTAGTCTGACTCGCCAGTGGCATATTATGAAACTGTTGAAAGTGGAAGGCTACTTTCTCTACATCGCTTTAGATCGATCCAAAGCCAGTATTGCATCCGCTGGACTCAAGTTAAAACAAGCGAATCGAGAGCTATCAAAAATCCTAGTCAACTATCCCTAAAGGTTGCCACCCTGTAGCTTTTCAGATAATGAATCGACGGTTGGGACCCCAATCACCATATCCCAGATCAGTCCCCCACTAAAGCTGAGTCCCTGGCCCTTTCTCTACGGGGAACTTCGCCTGTCGCCATGCTTTGATATCCCCATCCAAATGGTAAAGTCGATCAAAGCCAGCTTCCTGTAAGGCAGTTTCCGCGATTTGGGCACGGAATCCTCGCTCGCAGTAGACAACAACATCCTGACTAGCAAAAGATTGCAGATCTTGGATCCGTTTGGGCACATCTCGGAAATAAATCTGAATTGCCCCTGGGATATGCCCTGCTTCATATTCTTCGACCGTGCGCACATCCAAAATAACGGGCGGATTGCCCGCATTGATTTGCGCTAGGAGCTGGGTGGGGGTGATCAGTTCATGGGCCTCCCAACTCGGGACACAGGATGTTTGCCCCAGCATCATGACCAGGGCGGGGACTGGCATCCAGATCAAAGCTCTACGCTGCATCACTCATTTTCCCGCCTGGTCATCGATTTTCCTGCTGAAGATAGGCCAACAGCTCTTTGGGCTGATGGATTAAGACTTCTGCCCCTGCCTCTGTTAGCTCCTCTTCACTGCCATAACCCCACAGAACCCCCACGCAGGTAGAGAGCCCTTGCCCTGCTGCCATATCACTGGCACGGTCGCCAATCATCCATAGGGCTGCCTTTTCATGCCTTTGAATATCATGCAATAGTTCGGCTTTGTGGCGACTTAATCCACAACCCAAAACATCGATAAAGTAGGAGCTTAATTCAAAATAATCGATGACCGATTGGGCAATATCTGTCCGCTTAGCCGTCACAATATACAGACGATACCCTTGAGATATCAGTGCTTTTAACAGCTCTGGAATACCAGGGTATAAGATATTTTCGGTATAACCAATGGCCATATATCGCTCTCGATACAACGTAATGGCTTGATGGATAACCGCCTCTTCTGTCGTATTCAGCAACTGAGAGAACGTCCCCACCAAAGGTGGACCAATATACTGGGTCAAGTCCTTGGGGGCGATGCTGGCAGCATCCAGTTTTTCCAGGGCATAGTTGATAGAAGCTGTGATACCTTGGGCTGGGTCACTGAGGGTTCCATCCAAGTCAAATGCAATGACAGCCATTGATCAGCGTGATCCTCTCGAATGAACCTATCTTTTCCCTTATAGCCAGTTAGACCACAATCAGATTGTCCCTAGTGCCAGAGGATTAGGGAGCAACTGGCTTTACGTTTACCTCCGATGGAGCCAGTTTAATAGAGCTGAGAATGGACCGATTGGTGGCGGCTAGTTCATTATAGAAATTCACTTTTTGAGAGTAGGCATCATATTGCTGATTGAATTGCTGAATCCGATCCTGCAATTGCTGGACTTGCCCGTTAAACTCCCCAACTTCACTGTTAAACCGAGATCGGGCCTGCTCAAAGTCATTGACCAAGCTATCATCCCCCCGACTTAGAGAGGCTTCCGCCTGTTGCTTTAAACGGGTCAGATTGGTTTTCATCCGCTCTAAATCCCGATAATACGTCTTTAAATCATCTTCTGCTCGCTGAATATAGTCCTTCTCGGCTTTCAGGTTGATCTCAAGACTATTCAACTCAGGCTCTAACTGATCAACTTGGGACTCAATTTTGGCTAAGACCCTGCGAGAACGGTCTGAAAAAGCCACGACCTGTTTGCGATCACGAAAGTACTGCCGATAATACTCTTCTAATTCTGGGTCTCCCAAATCCCCTAAGCTCGTTCCTAAGTGGGAATGCAGCTCATTGACATACAGGTCTTGATCACCCGACTCATACTCATTGAGCACCGCCAATAAATGCTCATCTTTCACCCGTTTAGCAGCACGTTTTAACTTGGATGCCAGTTGAGATCGCTTCTGGTTACTCAGCTGCTGATAGGCCGCATGGAGCATCTCATGAGCTGCCACCATTTCCATCATTCCATCCAGCCGAGGATCAGTCACCGACTGGATGATGATAGAACCTTCATAGCCATTACTAATAAAACATCCCAGCAGAATAGTCTTTTCCGTATTGTGACTAGCCTTCCGGCACAGTTTATGGAATGTTTTCTTCGGCTCAATTCTCGGCTCTTGCTGATAAAACAGCTGCTGAGCCTTTTGGGTCATCATGGTATCGATCGCCAACTGTTCAACCTTAGGCGAAGTTGGCTCATAGACCTTTGGCGCCAGTAAAGAGCAACCACTCAGCCACCCACCCCCTGCAACAATCCATAGTGAAACGGTGAAAATGGGGTGCCAAGATTTTTGCATTGGATAGGGGTGAGTGAGGAGTCTCTTAACTCAAGATAGACAAGTTTTTTGACCAATATGACTAAAAAGTGATTTTGAGCTAAGAGCACCACGGATTAACTCATCCGCAATCAAGCTTTTTACTCAACAGCCGTTCCCTCAATCACTCTATACCGTGCTGAACATCACAAAAGCACTGAGGGGTTGATCACTGTGCCAAAGGGAGAAATTGAGGACTATAGCCATAGCAAGCAACCACACCGAACCAGGAGAAAAGCATGAAGCTAACACATCGAGCCCTTTCAGTACTCTCGATTTCCTTTATGTCTCTTATGGCAGCCGCCCCCGTCTTGGCAGCTCCTGCCTATTTAGTGGGACAATCTGGTGGTCGAATCAATGTTCGGTCCTCCCCTAGCACTTCCGCCTCTTCTCCTCACTACGGTATCGTGGGCGATCGCGTTCAAGTCATTGATGCAACCTATAGTGACGATGGCTACCACTGGTATTACGTTGAGTTTTCATCCGGTGCTCGCGGTTGGGTCCGAGGCGATTTAGTGAATGTTCAGGATCCGATTGGATTCGATGACTTCTAGGCAATCTAGAGACATCCAGCTATCCATATGGATACATTGAAACGCTGCTTCACTTGCATCAGCTACCCATACTGAAGATTGAACAATGCGATGGTCTCTAACCATCGCATTTTCTTTGGCAAACCCTAAAGCGCTCTCCAGCCGTAGTGGGTGATGATCATGTCACCCAATTCTCTTTCAACCCCCATATCTGAAAATCTTCTTGAAAGCTTTAAGGTCACAAGGTCATGTAACAGCTTAGCTTGACTTGAACCCGGTAAAGACCGTTGGCCAAGAGACCAATAACAACATGACTAAGTTTGCAGCCCAGAACAGAATCACAACGCGAAAAGCCACCAATGGCAAAGAAGACAATGTTAACTGTCCAAATCCATCCACTAGCTGCCACAACCGAAAAGCTGTGTAGACAAAGCCAATCGGGACCACAATACTGGGTACTAACCGTCGACTCAAGAAACCTTCTGAGAATATTTGAATCACCAACGTCAATAAGTAACCGCACCAGAATAATCGTGCAGCAGGTTGCTTCCAAGACTGAATAAGCAGCAGAATAGGCAACAAAATTCCAGCGACCCAAGCTAGGAGTAACCACCCTCGTATAAATTGAAGTTGACTAGCATTAAACCCAAGTTCTTCTGTGAAAGGTAAATATTGAGCTTTTACGCCAAATCCATAGCCAATCATTAGGATTGTCGTCAATAGGATAAAAAGAGCGATAATCAATCCATTTTTATTTAGCATCTACTCGAAGGGGTTAAGCACATTTCTACAAACACAAGAAATTATTGGTATTTACACACTATTTTTTGAATACATCCTTCCAAGGGCATAATACATAACTGATACAAAGCTGAACTTAATCAATCACATATCAAACAATCCTCAGAACTTTTATTTAAAACTTCATTGCTATCCATATCCTAAAAGGCATAAATAACGCCTGAAATCCAGCCTCGGAATAGCTTGACTAGTACCTCTAGAGAGCACGTCCTCTATGAGAGTTCGTTATCGCTTTGAGTGACTCCGAAAAAGCTCGAGATTGTAGATCAGTTATGAGTTCAAAGATTATCAGCAGTATTCTCCTTTTTATGAACGCTCCCTCAAACCAACACCATCCAATCCTTTGATATCAAAGGCCTTAGCACCCTTTCAGCCTTGCCTTTCTGAGCTTATATAGAGATTAGAAAGCAGCACAAATACCTTAGAAAGATATTTTGTGCAGGTGCTTGCGTATCGTCGGCCGCTTCTTAGCACAACCATTTCCCGAGGTAAGAGTATATCGCTCGTCATACAGTCATGATTAAACCATTACCAGACTGTTCTGAGCTAGTTGTTAGTGACTTATGCCCCTAAAGATGACAACTAGGCCTAGAATAACAATGCTAAGTCTATACGCTTTTTAGGGCGAGTACCGACTGGGGCCAACATAATAGCTTGAGGCTTAAAACCTACTAAGGAGATATACCTATTTTTTTAGACTTAATCAATATAAATAGTATCTTGAAACCACAATAATTTTTTTCTTAGGCTGAAAAATATCTAGCAAAAAGTATGTCAATTACTAGTGGTGAGTTGCTAATAAATTAGAAAAAACTAGAGGCTAAGAGCAGCTAAAAAGTTACACTCTTTCACCTCTAGTAGTTTTTAAAAAATTATTCGTAAGTTGTTATTTAAACAACTTTTTTTGTTACTCAACGACAAGACAGAGTTCTTAAACTAAATACACTATCGGCATCACAAACTGTGGATGTTTTAACAAGAATTGCGAATATTAGTCCTACTACAAATAAGCTTCCAACTGTAACTAGAATAGTTGTAAAAGCAGACATATAGCCATTGTCAACAGCGGCGTTATTTTTTGAATTAGCCATAATTAAAATCCCGTAACGATAAGGGTAAATAGGAGTTTAACAAGTGAGTTTTCAAAGCTTGCACTTGTCTATCTTTTTGTAAGAGCAACTTAACCATATAATCTGAGGTTAGAGGTTCGCGAATAAGTTGAACAAAAATTAATATTAATTTTTGTAAAAGTATATCTGTCATTTCTGGTCTACTGACTGATTTGAGACCTTGTTCAAGTATCGACTTTCTCTACAGCTTGCTCTCTAGGTGACGTTTCATCCGAGACAAATGGCACTGTTCATTTAAGAAGTGACTGCTAGGATGATTCTGCAGTATCAGTTTTAGAGCAATGCAATGCATCCATTGTCAAAGCGAAAATGTCGTTAAGAACGGAACTAAGACGCTGAAAACAGCTCAAGTGGTTCAGTACTTTCTGTGCAAAGACTGTGGTCGTCGCTTCAACGAGCGTAGTGGGACGCCGATGGCGAGATTGAGAACGCCAGTAGAGATGATATCAATGGCCATCAATGCCCGCACCGAAGGCCTAGGGATTAGAGCTGCGGGGAGAGTGCTCGGAAAATCACCCAACAGTATCATCCTTTGGGAGAAGCGTTTATCAGCGCAATTATCAAACTTCTCCCCTCCTTCTCCCCAAGCAGCAGAGGTCACAATTGAAGGCGATGAAGTGTACCCCCGCGTAGGTGAAAATCTTCCCCCCCTGGCTCAGTGAAGGTTGGACCATTCATTTCATCGACCGTGAGAGTCGCTATTGGTTCGAGGCTCGCGCGGGTCTTAAGGATGAATCATTATTGAGAAAGTGTCAAAGCTGCTTGGGATTGGGCTAAACCCAGTTCATCGATTCGTTGGTTCACAGATGGAGAACGTCGATACTCCAAGGTATTGTGGAAGCTAGCGAGTACTTACTTGCCCAGGAGTACCACGACCCAGGCCTATCCTTTTCGCAAAGTATGGCGAGCGGGTTTAGAGGTGGCGATGAAGATCAAAGGGTCTCAAGGAAAACCTCGGGTAATGTGGGTTAATCGAGAGCATCCTTATACGGCCATTAGCCCCAAGAGCGATGTCCATGCCAATCATCTTGAAGCCCTCCACAGTTCTTTGAGACGACGGGCTAGCGGTTATCGTAGACGCCAGAACCACTATGCCAAAACCGTTGAGGGATTACAAAGAGCGCTGAATGTGCAGCGATTGATTCACAATTGGTGTCGTGCTCACTACAGCCATGGATACCAGCGAACCCCAGCAATGGTGATGGGATTTATCCAAAGGCCCGTTAAGATTGGCGAAGTGTTGGCAGTCAGAGCTTTTGAATACCTCACTTCTTAACTGAACAGTGCCATAAACATTTTGAATTTGGAGAATTAGGGCTTCCCAAAACTTCAATATAGTCACCGTTTTGCAAAAAATTGATTCATAATCACCCCTGATCTTCACCAACCCTAACCAAGCATCAAGATCAATACCAAACTCTCCTATTAACGATGAGGATGCTCCTCATGTTCATTGCCTTGAGTGTCCACCCACCATTTACTCCTTCCCCAAGTGTCACATCGCATATTCTCAATCGGTTGAATGGTTGGACTTTGAGAGAATTGGAGCTGATCAAACCAATTCCAAGTTACGACGTCTTGTAATCTCCCAGGTAAATCATCTAATTTCAAAGGCTGAATAGGCTGACCATCACAGTCATAGGGCAAAGGGGCTGAATAGCCATGCCCATAAGAATATAAACCTAACAATAGCGAACCGCTCGATATAGTTGCTGTGATAGTCTGAATTTCTCAAGCAGTGGTTTTTCAAGATTTTGAACACTTCAACTTCATTACTCGCAATAGCCAATAACCAACATAGATCAACGTAATCCCATGACTTGGAAGAACGTGGGTGTAAAACTTCCTGCACATTTATCCGCTGCGACGATACTGCGGAAGGAAGACGTTTAGAGCTTGGGGGTTGGATGGGGTTACTATTGCTCCAGTCAGATACAGCAATTTTCACAATGGTTCATGACAGTAACAATGTGCGAACCAATTGCGAATATCCTCGCTCTCAATCAGTTCTAATCCTGCAGTGAGCGCCTCATCTAACCCCTCTCTAACTCTGGCTTTGACCTTACGCAGATAGGTTTTGAGCTTCGACCAACAGTGCTCAATGGGATTGAAATCAGGTGAGTAGGGGGACAGGTACACTAACTTCGCCCCCGCATCTTCAATGAGTGTTCTGATACCATCCACCTTGTGAGCAGGCAGATTATCCATCACCACCACCGCCCCCTTCCATAATTGAGGTACCAACACTGTTCGGACATAGAAACGATAAATATCGCCTGTAGTACCCCCATCGAAACTCAAGATCGCCATCACACCTCGCAGCGCCATTGCCCCAATCAGGGTTACATTGATGCCTCGTTTATTCGGCTTCATGTTATAGACTCGATGGCCCTGCTGTGCTCTTCCATAGAGAGGCACCATCGCCAAGTTCACCCCAGTCTCATCCAGGAAGACTAAATCTTCGAGGGCAACATCATTCATCAGCTCTCAGTAGTGACAGCGCAGCTTTTGGACGCGGTCTGTGTAGGCTTCGGTCGCCTTGAACGACTTTTTTTCCGTATGAGCTTCAACTTGACTAACGCTCGATGAAGGGTGCTAATACCCACTTGCACTTGCGTACGCTCGTAGAGCTGATTAGCCAGCGTTTCGAGCGTTGCATCTTGTTGCTGGTCAACCAATTGTTAAAGGATGTTTAACTGCTGAGCGTTCAGTTTGGCGACAGCACCACCACCATGAGGTTTAGGCGCAATGGTTCCAGCCTAACG